>JADFXM010000014.1 GCA_015233565.1 Candidatus Rifleibacteriota bacterium | reverse complement strand
AGGGGTCGAAAAATTGTCAAAGCCATTTTTGGTGCCATGGTTAAACAATGTACCAATGGAGATAAAATGGACGGCGTGATTTTGGGGTAAAAATCCGAAGATTTAGCGCCCTGCGAAAATCGGTGTTAAAGTTGAGTTTGGACTTACTGTTACACTTAACTTCTTTAAAATTGCACATGATACTAATTGCAGAACGGTTCAAATAAAATCACCTTGTGAGGACGCACACCATTAAATCAAGCTTTGAGCGGCTTCAGAGAAGTTTAGATGGGACAGTAGAGTTAATCTGTTGGTCCGAAACAATTGTTTTGTCATGTTGTTACCGATTAATCCACAAAAGTTTTGGAGTCTTTTCATTATCAGGTGTTAGGCGTTGCGGGGTGCGATTTGCGGCTCTCGATGAAGTATTTTCCCGAAATGACTTTAATTAGTAACAACAACTTACACGGAATCTAGATTCGGAAATTTGGTGGAAAGCGAGTTGATACACAAGATCAGTTCGATCGAATGAAAATACCTTCGAGGGTTGCCACCTTACTTTAATGAAAACCATAGAAAAAACTGTTTATTTCTCCGAATTATTGAGAAGATAGTTATTTCTTTTTTTTTGCAATTACACTTTTGCTTTTTTGGCAATATTTATTTAATATTATCTTTTTGTTTCTTGAATTTTTGCATTAATTTTCGAAAAATTTTGGGGGATTTTATGAAATGGTTTTTTGGGGTTATTGTTCTTTTTCTTTTTGCGATTTTTCCTCTTTTCGCCGATTGTACTTCTGACCAATGGAAGATAGATTTGGCTTTGTACCAACAGCATTTGAACTCAACCCCTAAAGATTATGTGGGTGCAATAAACATCAATAGAAAATGGATTCAATATACTCAAAAGGATCCTTCCAAAGTTAATGGAATTGCGGGTGAAATGGGCTCGATTAATGCTCTGCAAAGCAACCTCGACAATATTTATAGGGAAGTTGCACAAGTTTTAAGCACTGACTATGATTCCCTTATTAAGAATGATCCGTTGAAAGCAGCTCAATTGGGGCTGGACCTCGTGAAATTCTTTTCCGAAAATTCGGATGTTGCTCGCGGATACGCTTCTGCAAATGGAATTAGTTCATTAGATCTGAAAATTACCCTTTTTAAATCAATTCGTACAGGATTTGAAAAGAATTATCAATCAATGGCTTTGCAATACAGCGCTTTAATCAAGGCTGGAAAAAACGACGAAGCCGAAAAGCTAGCCCAGCAGTGGAAGACTGTTATCGCAGATATGGACGCTCATGGCAATCCACTTCCTCAGGAATTCAGGGATTTTACGGGAGTAAGTGTTGAGTCGCTTGTTAATGACGTAAGTGCCTGGCAGGAAGACGTAAAAAAATATAATGTTGCTGTTGCAAGTGGCGATTTTGCAAATGCTTTCGATTTAATCAATAAGTGGGAAAAATTTGCTGAGAAAAACCCTCGCATGGCAAACTCAATGAATTTTGTTTTCAATGCCTCCCAAGGTGTAAAGCAAGGCGAAAAACAAGATTTCAAGAAAATTTTCACTGATATTAAGGTTGATACTTATGTGGCGATGTTCAATTATGACAAGTCAGCATATGAAAATCTCATAGCTGCTGGAAAAATTGATGATGCCAAAAAACTCCTCGACAAATGGCAAACTGAATTTGGTTCCGAGCTTGGAGATTCGATAGCCACTAAACTTGGATTTAATCTTCAACAGATAAAGGATGATCTTGCAAAAAAGAAAGCTGAATTGGATGCCGTTGATCCGGCTCTTTCGACGGAAAATGTTGCATCATTCAAAAAGGACCTGGACGAATATTATAAATGTCGGGCGATGGTTGCCTCAGGAACACCAGTAGGTAGTGATGAATGGTATTCAAACCTTGCTCGAGGGCTTGAATTAGCAGATAAGTGGAGCAAAACAGCTGTTCAAAATCCGGATCTTGCAGCTCAAGTTAAGAAAGCTACTGGCATTGACCTTCCAAAAGATTCAAATTCTGTAATAGGTCAAGGCTTGGACATCGCCTTAAATGATTCGGCTGCTACTTTCAACAAATGTCTTGGGTCAGGAGAATATGCGAAAGCCAGAGATATAGTCAAGAACTGGCGAAAATATCTTGATGAACATACAAGAGTTCAGGAAATTGCGGTCGAGAAATGGGGACAAAATTTTCTCACCAACCTTGAAAACTATGAAAATGGCCTTAACACAATGTCTGGAAATGGAGCCACCGCTGTACAAAACAGTGTAACTTCAACTGGAACAGATACCACCACTGGTACTTCAGTGCCGGTGAACACGAATGCTAATCAAACGGGTTTGGGGCCGTCAGCTCAGTAATTCTGGAAAATGTTAAACTAGGTAATACCGCTTTTTGACTTGTGCCTCGTAACCGTGGAAAAGAGGGTAATCCGCGCTTCCGGAACATTTTCGATGACAATTGGGTATAAAAAAGCGGTATAACCTTTTAAGCTGGTAGTTTTGCGCTGAAAAAATCAACACTGTTGGGCAATTTGGGTTTTAGCAAGCTCAATTTTCAGTTGCTGTTGGGTAATGAATGCACTTGGAAAGCCTTTTTGACTAGAAACAGCTCGCTTTTTTGAATTTTATGGTTTCATAGAAAGCCAAAATTTTTTATTGCGATTACTTTCTAACAACGGAAATCGCTCAATTCCCTTTCGAAAAAATTGTACAGGTTGACATATTTTTCAGCTGAGCGTATAATCTCCAAACATTTTAGGTCGAATTCTCAACTTATGGAAATAATTCCCAAATTGGTTTTTTTAGTTGTTTTGGATGGCTTTGGTCTTTCAGACAAGGCCGAAGGGAATGCGATCAAAATCGCCAAGCCTGAATTCCTTGGAAAATTGTTTTCAGAAAGACCATTCACTAAACTGGCTGCTTCAGGCTTAGGTGTTGGACTCCCCAAAGGTCAAATGGGAAATTCAGAAGTTGGCCATTTGAACATCGGGGCAGGAAGAATTGTCTATCAGGACATTGCCAGAATCAACAAATCAATTGAGGACGGCTCTTTTTTTAATAATCAAGTCCTGATTCGTGAAATTTGCAATTCCAGAGATGCCGGCAAAGCCATCCATATCACTGGATTATTGTCTGATGGTGGTGTTCACAGCCATACTTCTCATCTTTTTGCTCTTTTGGAACTTTTGAAGAAGTTGGATGCCAAAAATGTTTTCCTGCATGTTTTCACTGATGGGCGAGATACTTCCACCACCAGTGGTGTTCATTTTATGCGTAGATTATGTGAAAAGCTTAAATCTCTGAACATTGGAAAAATTGCGTCCATTTCCGGCCGTTATTTCGGAATGGATCGTGATCAAAGATGGGAACGGATAGAAAAAAGCTACCTTGCCATGGTTCATGGTGTCGGGAATCGCTCAACTGACCCAATTTTAGCAATGGAAGCTTCATATAAAACAAATGTAACGGATGAATTCATTGTGCCACTAGTCATTGAACATGAGGGAAAACCAATCGGAGTTATCGATAATGGTGACACACTCATTTCGATTAATTTTCGTTCTGACAGAATGCGGCAAATTTTGAAGTCTTTTACTGATTCCACTTTTTCATCTTTCGGAACAAAGGATTTGGCTTTAAAGGTTATTTCTTTTACAAAATATTCTCATGAATTTAATTTCCCAGTTGTTTTTCCTTCAGTAAACCTGGAGAAAGTATTAGGGGAACTCCTTTCAGAAAATAAGGTTCCTCAATTTCGATGCACTGAAACGGAAAAATATGCACATATTACCTATTTCATGAATGGTGGTCGTGAAGAGTCTTTTCCATTTGAAGAGCGTTTATTGATTCCATCTCCGAAAGTAAAAACTTATGATTTAAAGCCTGAGATGTCAGCATTCGAGATTGGTGATGCTCTTATGGAAAAACTGAATTCAAAAAAATTTCCTGTTGTTATGACGAATTTGGCAAACTGCGATATGATTGGTCACACTGGAAACCTTAAAGCAGCTGTTGAAGCTGTGCATGTTGTTGACTGTGTTTTGTCGAAGATTATTCCGGTTGCTTACGACCATGGATATGACTGTATCATTACTTCAGACCATGGTAATGTTGAAAAGATGCTTGATGAAATGACAGGTGAACCATTCACAGAGCATACTCTAAACCCAGTACCCTTTTGTTTATTAACCAGAGAAAATTATACCCTTGCTGGTTCCGGAAATCTTGCTGATATCGCACCAACTATTCTTGAACTCTTGAAAATTAACAAACCGGAAATCATGGATGGAAAATCCTTGTTGAGGAAAAAGTGAACGATCAAACTAATTCCCCCTCCCAAAAAAAGCTTGCCAGACTTTTTGTTTTGTCTGGACCTTCCGGCGTCGGAAAAACGGTTTTGTGCAATCGTATTATTCCCTTTTTCAGCACTAAATTGGTTTATTCCATTTCATCCACCTCCAGGAAACCTCGTGAAAACGAAATCCATGGAAGGGATTATTTTTTTTATTCCAAAGAAGATTTTGAGAGTGCCATTAAACAGAACCAATTTGCTGAGTGGGCTCTTGTACATGGAAATTATTATGGTACTCCCAAAAGTTTTTTGAATGAAAAGATTGAGCAGGGAATCAATGTTCTTTTGAATATTGATGTGCAGGGCGCTGCAAAAATTTTTGCCGAATACCTTGATGCTGTTACCATTTTTATTCTTCCTCCTTCTCTTGAAGTATTAAAAGAACGTCTGAAAAGAAGAAACCTGGATTCGGAAAAAGATCTACTGGTAAGACTTTCAAATGCCAAGATGGAACTCGAACAACAAAATAAATATCATCATATTCTCGTAAATGATGACTTAGAGAAAGCTGTGGTCGAGTTGAAAAGCATTTTTGAGAAATACATCTGACGGCGCCTTGACACCTTTCTGATTGCTTCTTATAATAAAATCATCCGTAATGAGATTTGACCATGGAGGTTGTCATGATAAATTCAAGAGCGTTTTCTCTATTTGTCTGTTTTATCTTGCTGTTTTCTTTTAATGCTTCTTTTGCTCAAGATGCACCCAAACCCATCGATGTAAAGATTAACATTGTAACTGGACAGGTAAAGCTTACACGTGTGGGAAAAACGCTTTCAGATGTTTTTACCTCAGCTTTTCCCTTATACGCTGGGGATATTATCGAAACAATGCGCGAATCCAAAGCTGAACTCACTTATGCTGATGGAACGAATATGAGAATGAAACCTCTTACAAAAATTCAAGTCCAGGATAGCACACTTAAAGTATTCAAAGGGCAAACCTGGTATAAATTTACCAAGCGCGGAACCGAGTTTCTTATTGAAACTCCAAGTTTAGTCGCTGGAATCAGAGGAACGGTTTTTGATATTTCAGTTACCTCTAAAGGAAAATCCATGCTTTCTGTTATGGAAGGTAAGGTTGCAGTTAAGGGAACAAAAGGAAACGAAGTTTTGGTAGATCAGGGGGCGGCCGTCAATTGTGAACCCGGTGGGGAACCATCAAATACTTACACTTTCAATATCGAAAAGAAAAAGAATGAATGGCTTGAAGGTGAATGGCTTTCTGCTTCTGGTGGAGATCTAGAACAGTATTTTATTAACTATCTTAACTTAAAGGCTGAATATGGTCCTCAAGACCCACGTACTCTAGACGCCCAAAGACAATTGGAAGACGCTAAAAAAAGAAATTCTCCTTCACCGATAGTTCCGATTTCACCCCCATCGGAGAACCGCTCCCCTTTTCGGAAATGACGGTCACCCCTGAATAAAATCACGACGCAAATTGCGTCGTTTTTTTTTTGGTTGTATACTTTCACATATGTCAGAAATTTTTACAAATCCAGTTGAGAAACCATATCTTTTGTTGGAGCGTACTCCTGAAATTGTGATTTTTTCAGAAAACGGGTCGCTCAAATTGGAAGAAGTTCCCGAATGGTTATCAAAATGTTTGGGGATTCCAAGGAATGAGCTGATTGGAAGAAACTTAGACGATTCAATTGAACAAAAAATTCCGGGAATTATGGAACTTGCCAGGTCAGTTCTAAATTTTCAAAAATCAGTTGATGATTATCAGACGGTCATTATAAAAAATCAGAAACCTGTTGGAAGATTGACAATCAATGCCCGTCCATTCAATCCCGGTGAAAGACGGGCTGTTGTAATGAATATTACTCTTTCTCCGGTGACTGATCTGCAAAGTTTTCAAAAAATTTCAAGTGTTGAACTTCCGAATTTTTTGGGAATTGTTGGAAATTCTCCTCAAATGCAACGAATGTTTAATAAAATAAAGCTCTATGCTGTTGTTGATGCCCCAGTTCTAATTTCTGGAGAAACCGGATCGGGAAAAGAGGGCGTTGCAAGGGCGCTTCATGTTGCTAGTCCAAGAAATCGCGAACCTTTTGTTGCTGTAAACTGTTCCTCAATTTCTGAGACTCTTTTTGAAAGCGAGTTGTTTGGGCATGAGAAAGGTTCTTTTACTGGTGCCATGAAATCCCATAAGGGAAGGTTCGAGCGGGCCAATAAAGGGACTCTTTTCCTCGATGAGATGGGTGACCTTCCTTTGCCTCTTCAGGCTAAACTTTTACGGGCAATGGAGGAACAAAAAATTGAAAGGGTTGGTTCTGAGAATCCAATTTTACTGGATGTCAGGTTAATTGCCGCAACAAATCGAAATTTGGAAGAAGATGCAAGACGTGGAATTTTCAGGGTTGATCTTTTTTATCGGATAGGGGCACTGGAAATAAGGATCCCTCCTCTTCGCGATCGAATTGATGATTTATCTTTTTTGGTGGAGCATTTTATTAGAACTCTTAACAAAAAATATAACCGAAATGTTGCCTGTCTAACTCCTGATGCTATCCACCTCTTAAAACAATATAGATGGCCTGGAAACGTTCGTGAACTTAGAAATCTTATGGAAAGGCTTTTTGCGGAAAATCAAACGGAATTGATCGGGCTAAGGGCTTTGAAAGAATGGTATGAGGAGCGGGTTGAAGCTGGAAAGACAGGTCATTTCAATCCCAATTCAGAGCTTCTGCCATATAAAAAAACTATCCAGCTTGGAATGGAACAGCCAATCGAAAATCTCACACTTTCAAAATCATCTTTGGATGCTGATAGTATTAAAAACGCCTTTCAGCAAGCAAAAGGAAACATGACAAGAGCCGCCGGCATTTTAGGGGTTCACAAAGCTACTCTTTACAGAAATCTGAAACAACTTAAATTGGATCGAACCTCGTTGTCAGGGAAGGAATAGCATTACATAAAATGTTTGGAAAAAATTGGTTATTCTGTTGAGGGACTTTCAAAAGTGTGCTACTTTTTAGATAACTTCCACAAGTTCTTTACAAATGCTTTTTCAAAAACCCTCTCAATGATAACGCCAGAAAAATACATTGTATAATTGTGGTTGAAACGGAGAAGTTTCTCAGTTTTAAGTCAGATTTTGCAAGAAACTCTGTTATATGATACTCATATTGGTAACTAAATTCCCAGGAAACAAATGTCTCTTTCGCTAATTTTAAAACTCGCTTTCAGCCTGATTTTTCTCTTGGCCTTTTGTTTTTGGTGTGGCAAGAGGATTGGTGAGCGAAAATTTTTGCAGGTTCGCGAAGAAATGAAAGCCTTGGAATTAGCATTCAATCAGCTTCTTGAAGAAATGGAAGTTGTGGTGGGTCATAATTTAAAGGTTATTGAGACGAAAGTTTCTGAAGCTAAAGAACTCCTTCCGATTTTTGATAAGAAATTACTCCACACCCATGATCTTTTGACTCGCCTTGACGAGATCAAGGCCGAGGTTCCAAATCTCCCCAATCCAATGGAAAACCCGAGTGAAGTCAGGGAGATAAAGCGGGATTGCAAAACAGCAAGATCGAAAATCGAAAAGCGATTGGAAGAGCTTGAATCAAAATTTTCTTCGCTTGAAATCCAATTGAAACAATTTGGTGAACTTTCTGAAAAGTTTGAAAACAACTTTCAAATTTCCAATAACCTTCAAGAAGATGAAGTTTCATTAGTCGCTTCAGTTGCTGATAGCCACAAAAGGACTTTGGTTTCTGAAAAAATTCAAAGTGTTAGTTTTAATAATCAAAGTACTTTAGCACGCAAACCGATTAATTTTGTTGAAGAAGTATCTCTGCCGGAGACTTTGGCTATGAATCCTGTTGAACAGTCCGTTCAACCGGAACTTCCTCAAAATACTAAGATTTTTCAAATGGAGCCACCCCCCGGAGCGCCGTTCCACGATGTTATTTCGCTTTTGAAACAAGGCATTACTTCTCCTCAAATAGCGAAGCAATTAAAAATGACTCTCGGTGAGGTAGAGCTTATCGTAAATTTATTTTCTAAAGCAAACTCTGGAAGGGCGGCCAAATAATAGAGTTTTAATGCCTCTCTAAGGGGTTTGATTTAGGGTGAATTGAATCGGCACTTCGATAAAAGTATTTAGAGTTTTGAAGAAATTGTAGAAAGACACTGCAGCATGTTGACTAATAATTTATTAGTTTTGGGGTTACTGATACATGGAGAAATTCTTGTAAAATGAGAGCTTTATTTATAAACATTAAGTCTCTTTGTATGCATATCTTTCAAGACAATTCTTCCCGTATTTTTGCCACAGGTCCTTGTAAATGAGGTTTGAGGAAAATGTACCTTAGAGACCTTCCGCCTATTGCAAAAAACGCACTGATCCTTCTTGGATTGTCACTACTTTGTATAATTACGTACAGTTTTGCTGGAGTGATAGCTCCGGTTTTGGTTTCTTTAGTACTGGCTTACATCCTCAATCCTTTGGTTCGCTTTATTGAATGTCGAAGGTTACCCAGACCATATGCTGTTCTGTTTTTGTTTTGTTTGGGAAGCCTGTTTTGTATTCTTATCATTGTTCCCATGTTTTTAAAGATTCTCACAGAATGCCATGACCTCTTCAACCGGGTTTCAGAGATAAACGTTGAGCGTTTTACCATCGAATATAAGACTTGGCTTAAAGATGTCTATCAGAGTAGTTCTGAAAAACCCTGGATAAAATCTTATCTTGAAGTATTTCTTCAAGGAGACAAAATTCAAGATATTGTTGCAAAAAGCATTGTTTTTTTGAAAGACTTGCTAATAAACGTTTTCAACAGGGTTTTTGGATTTTTGCTCTCGACATTTGGTAGTGTTTTTGAATTAACACTTCTTCCGCTTCTGACTTTCTATATCCTTCTGGATCTGGACCAATTTTATGAAAAATCTTTGCTTTTGATTCCGCCCATCTATCGTTCCTCAGCCGAGCGGATTCTGAAGGACATTGATTTTGTCTTAAGCGCTTTTTTACGCGGACAGATACTGTCCTGTATCATTTTTGGTACTTTGATGTGCATTGCTCTTTTTTTGTGTGGGTTGAAATTTTCATTGATACTTGGCCCAATGGCTGGAATTGCCAATCTGGTTCCCTATCTGGGTGGAGTTTTCACCATTCTATTTTCGGGAATGGTTGCATTGTCCCAATTCGGCCCCACCTGGGATCTCCTATCCACACTATTTAAAGTTGCGATTGCACTTTCAATGATCCATGGAATTGATGGATTTATTGTTCAGCCAAAAGTAATTGGTGAAAACGTCGGTCTTCATCCGGTGTTGGTAATCTTGGCCCTTATAATAGGTGGAAGTATGTTTGGAATTCTGGGAATGTTTTTATCAGTACCTGTTACTTGCATTCTTAAAGTCCTCAGCCGGGAATTATACCACGAATTGTATGATTAAATCTGATTCTTCGGCAATTAAAGTGGGAAATCTGCACAAATCTTTCGGGAAGAAACGTGCTCTGTCCGGGATGAGCTTTGAAGTTCCCCTCAAAACAGTTGCGGGATTTCTTGGTCCAAATGGAGCTGGAAAAACCACCGCTCTTCGCCTCCTTCTGGGGCTGGTTTCAGCCGATGACGGAGAAATGGAACTCCTGGGAATGAAAATGCCGTCATCTCGGGCCATGATCATTGATCGACTTGGAGCTTTGGTTGAATCGCCAAGTTTTATAGAGACTATGAGTGGTTTTGATAATCTCTGGTGGTTTGGTTCGCTATTTAGAACAGTAGAAAATAAACGACTTAATGAAGCTATTGAGTTGGTTGGTTTGACAGATGCCGCATTCAGACCATTTGGAACATACTCTTCTGGAATGAAACAACGGTTGGGTGTGGCATTTGCTATACTCCATAACCCGGAAATATTGATTTTGGACGAACCCACCAATGGCATGGACCCCCAAGGACGTGCTCAAATGCGCGAAATTTTCAAAAATATCCATCAAACCCACCAGACCACGATTTTTCTTTCCTCTCATCTTCTCGACGAAGTTCAAAGATTATGTGATTTTGTCGTAATTGTTGATTCCGGAAAAATGATTAAACAAGGATTTGTCAAGGATTTACTATCGTCCGAAAAAGAAGAGCTTGAAATTAGAATTCCAATAGATCTAAATTCCAAGGCCATCGAACTTTTGAGGAAAATTCCTGAAGTAAATTCGGTTGAAGCAATCCCTCGAGGATTGGCGGTTTCAATAAAACCTGGACAGGCTCAGCTGATCAACAAGAATTTGGTTGTTGCTGACATTCCTGTTTCTGCTATCATTCCAAAAGAAGCTTCTCTTGAAGAGACATTTTTGAAGTTGACGGATTCTGGTGAAAATTAAGATGCAAAGATTTATTACACTTTTAGCGTTTGAAATTAAAAAGATTTTCGCTCGGAAAAAGGCATTCCTGTTCTTATTGGGACTGAATGTTGTTCCAATTCTAGGAGGAATTCTTGCTCTGATCATTTTTGCAAAATACAAAACCTGGGGACTTGATAGTGTTAGGTTCTCCATTCTAGGAGAAGCCCTGAAAGGGCTTTTCACTGCACATCTCAAACTTTTCGCATGGATTTCACCTTTTTTCCTGGCCCTGATTATTGGCGATAGTTTTTGTGGGGAATTTTATAAAGGGCATATGAAAACACTTTTATTGACACCAGTTACAAGATTGCAAATCATTGTTGCAAAATCGATGGCTGTGATGTTCTACCTTCTTCTTGCAATTGTAATCGGTGGTTTATTTTTACAAGTAACTCTTGGGATTGCAAAAAACATCAGTGAAAGTCCTCAAATCATAATGGATTACTCTGAAAGCTCTACACAGTCTTTGATTGGTCCAATCGCGGCTTTAAAACTACTTCTCATTTCTTTTGTTGCAAATCTTCCAATAATTGGATTTTTCGTTCTTTTCGCACTCTTCAGTGAATCACCGATACTCATGGCTTTTTCCGGACTTCTTGTTCTGATGTTCTTACAGACCTATACTTTAATGGCTCCCACCCTTGCGAAATTCGATCAATTTTATGGACAGATTGCTGAATGGGTTTTTACCCGACATTCGTCCAAACTTTTTGAAATCAATACCCTTAATAAAATCATGGATGGAACATTAAAATTGATTGACGGTGTCATTACCCAAGCTATATTTGGAAGCCTGGGATGGGCCATTTTTTTCTTTGTCATTGCTGCATTTGTGTTCCGTAGGAGAGCAATTTTAGGCTGACCCTTTTAAGCCAGAACCAATTTGATTTTTCCAATATGGGGATTCCTATTGATGTGATGTTACTGTAAATTAAGAAGAAGATTCAGGTTTTTCTGAGTTGGAAAAATAATCGTGATTTCTTTCCCTGTAAAAATTTGTGTTTATTAAAAGTTTTTTTAAGCTCAAAAGTGCCGTTTAAAAGTATTTCCATATCAGGAAATCCGAGGTTAGATTCATGACTGAAAAACGTAGCGTTCTTGTAGCTCTTTCCGGAGGGGTTGATTCCTCTGTAACTGCCGCCCTTTTGAAAAAAGCTGGACATGAAGTGGTTGCTGTTACAATGAAAACATTTTGCCATTCGGAATTTGCTGAGGGGCCAAAAGCTTGTTGTGGCCTGGAAGGAATTGCAGCGGCGCGTTCGGTTTCAGCTTCTCTCGGAATTAATCATTTTGTCATCGATGTTTCTGAGCGCTTTAAAAAGGAAGTTATTGAAGATTTTATTCGGGAATATTCTTTAGGAAGAACTCCCAACCCATGCGTTATTTGCAACGCAACGGTGAAAATCCCGGATCTTTTGTTAAAGGCAAAAAGTCTTGGTTGTACTGATATTGCGACTGGACACTACGCTAAAATCATCTTTCAGGAAGGGAAACATTATCTCTATAAAGGGGAAGATTCCGCCAAGGATCAGGCCTACTTCCTCTGGAGACTTCCTCGAAAAATTTTCCCCAATCTTATCTTCCCTCTAGGGGATTTGACAAAAGAAAATGTAAGACGTATAGCTCGGGAATTTGGCTTTGTGAATGCTAACCGTCCTGAGTCTCAGGAAATTTGTTTCATCCCGGATGGTGATTATTCCTCATTTGTCAGGAAACATCTTCCCAAGAATCACCCGGCTCTGAAACCTGGAGAAATTTTCAACGAACATGGGGAAAGCATTGGAAAACATGATGGAATTCTTAATTTTACGATCGGCCAGAGAAAGGGAATCGGTGGTGGGAATGGTCGGAGATTGTATGTCACCGGAATCTCTTTGGAAAAGAATGCCGTATTCGTTGGAGAAAGAAAAGATTTGTCCTGTAAAACTGTACTTCTTGAAAAGATGAACTTTCTTGTTGATGAACCAGATTCTGATTGCGAAGTTGAAATAATGATAAGACACCGTGCAAAACCACTTGCTGGAGTATTAAAAAAGGGTGAAGATGGGATATGGAAAGTAGAACTTGACGAAGTGGCTTTTGCGGTAACCCCAGGGCAATCTGGAGTTTTTTTCGACAGAAAAAACAAAAACCTCCTTATTGGAGGCGGGGTTATCCTTTGAAAACAAATGAGGAAATTAATTTCTTAAAATTTTCTATTGAATGTAACAGTAAATTTAAACTAAACGAAGCAATCTTTCTTTGATCTAATTCAAAAGAGATTGCTTCGATTGGTTTAACAAGATTTCTACATGAAAGACATGCTTCAAATATACAAATTCCCGAAATATTTAGAAAAAACAGCCTTTCAGGAAAATCTCGATTTAATTCGCTGCAGCCCCAAGAAGTCTTAAGGGAAGCTCTTTAGCAGGCCATAAGCTGACCCTGATTGCATTTTGGGCAATCGAAATGCAGCCCGCTTTTCCATTGAAAAAATAATCGTTACCTTCCTCGGCAAAAAGACCTATGACATCGTTTCCACCAAGTTTTAATCGCTTTCCGGATAATTCAACGGTTTTTTTGCCAATCGTTAATTTTACTGCAATAGTATCTTTAGCTTTTGTTTTGGAAATTTCAATCTTCTCAGCTTTAGTAGCTTTTCGAAAATCTCTGGGTTTTGTTTCAATTGCTTTAATTGGATATTCTCCAGCTAGAATTTGCGCTAACGCCGGGAAGGATTTAATCTTTAATTCATTATGGCAAAATTTCCTCAATTGCAACCAGGAATTATTTCTTGAATTAGCAGGTGATTTTGGAAAATGCTTTTCCAAGGCAAGCTTTTCAGCTGTTTCAAGGTGCTCTGCGATTGATCTTCGGACCAAACGCCTTCGACCTCTTGACCAGGAAGTTACTGAATCATAAGAAACACCGCAGAAAATAGCCATTTCAACCTGTGTCATTCCCCATAAACGCATGAAATTTCGTATTCTAGTTATTGACCAAGGCTTTTCAAGTCGGCTTGGGAGCTCTACTTTAACCTTTTTGACCGGTTTGACTACTTTGACTGCTTTAACCTTTTTTACAGGAGTTTTGGTGATTTTCACCGCTTTTTCCTGAACAGGTTTGGAAATTTTCTTTACTGATTTTACAACTTTCTTTTTTGCAGTTCCTTTTTTCTTATCCATTTCCGCCCTTCTCATTTCTTTTTGTTGAAAGTTTTCGGTACAATAAAAGTGATGAGATTTTACTACGAAAAAAATCGGGAGTCAAGAAATTGTACATGATTCTTTTTTTACCGGTACAAAAAAAACCCGGTTTTTAGCCGGGGTTTTATTTGGATGAAAGAAAGATCTTTCCACACTAAATTTTCCAGAAAAAATACTACTTCTTTTTTGGTTGTATCACATTTTGAGTGGCAATTTGACCAGCTTCAAGCTGGCTAATTCGTTCTCTCAACTCTTGAATTCGCTCCATTAACTGCTGTGCTTGGGCCTGATCAGCTTCGGTTCCTTCTTCGTTTAGTTTTCTCAGCTGCGATTGAAGTGTTTTGAGTTGAGCTTTTAATTCTTTCAACTGCGCATCTTTATCATTATTAACATGCTGAGAAGAAGCTTGAGCTGCCATAGACATGCCCAGAAAAGCCACAAACACAAAAAGAACTAACATTACTGATTTAATACGAAAAATATTTCCCATTTTTTTCCTCCCGTTGAAAGTATTGGCGAAAGCTACTCAATACTCAATACTTCATCGCGGGAAGGTGACGATTCACCTTATTTCAAAGATCGATTTCTTTCATCAGGATTAAAATAAAGTATCATGTACTTGCGCTTTTAGTCAAACAAAAGTATTTTTTGCAGGGTGTCATTAGTGTATTATGTCAATTATTGGAGAGTCTGTATTTATGTGCATCCTGGAAAAGAAAATTTAGTGTTTGCTTATTTCTTAAGATTCCCTGAGAAGTTTTTTGTAATGTTAAATAAAATACGGAGAAAAATATGAAGTTAAAAAAAAATGTTTTTGGAAGGATTATTTGTTTTGGTAGTTTTTTTTCGGCCCTACTTTTCTTCTCGCTTTCTTCAGGCGATCTCTGCCAGCTTTTTGCACTTGAAATGGGCGCTACAACAAGTGCTAATGAAACTTTTGCGTCACCATCCTCCCCAATTAATTTTGAGCAAGATAAAACGCCTGCTCCACCATTTCTCAGCCAGGAAAAAAATCAATTCAATTTTTTTTCAACTCCTAAAACGCCATTATCACCTCAATCTCCTTTAACGACAGGAGTTCCTTTAAGTAATTCAACGGGTATACCAATTACTTCACCTGCACCATTTCTTCCTCCCACACCATCTTCGACAGTTTTTGTCCCAACTACTTTTCCCCCCCCTTATCCTTCTACCCGTTTATCTAACCATCAACCATTGGTTTCTACCTTAACTCCTTTAATTCCATCCCCATTACCCGAGCAGATTTCCTCACTCACACTTTCCCCTTCACAAATTCCACCACAACAAACCCGCTTTCAAGGAACAATTCAAACACCCTCTGAATTAACAAATAAGTCAGTGTTCTCTGAAAAATCACCAGAAAATCGTTACACAATCCAATTTCTTTCACCATCCTTAAAACATGCTCTGATTTCAATTTTTTCTACTATTCATGGAATAAGAGATATTTCTCAAAGTCCGTCTGACCGTGAGATTTTTCAAAAATTAGTCCATCTTGGAGAAAACTGTTCCAAGTTATTTGGGTTCAAAAATTTCCCAAGAATGCCGGATTTTTTTGTCAAAAAAAATGAAAAAGTTATTCGGGACAGGTCTTTTGGAAGTTTTGAATATCGGCATTTTGGCGAGTTTCAGGTTTGGTTAGATGGAAAAATTGAACCTTTGGGGGGATTTATTAAGCTGAACTTCCAGTTTGATTCTGGAGATAGCAATTTTCTCATAATAAAGGGGAATTTGAAGGAAAAAGGTATACTTACCGGATTAATTGAAGTTGAAGCTAAGGCTTCCAATAAAAATCATTGGATTGTGTCGCTTAAAATGAACGACATTTTGTTAGACGAAGATTATCTTCCTTCAGGAGGAGCTTTCAAATTGTCTTTAACAGATTCTTTGGGGAAGATATCTATAATTGAAAGAAATTTTCCGATAAAACCGCAAATAAAATAATTGTGTAAAGAGAAGGGGCAGGTTCGGCTTTTTGAGCCATTCCTCATCCCTGTACTTGCGTCATTATTTAGTAAAATTGTATTACACCGCTAAATAGTTTGTTCGGGTGGCGGGGGCATCAACCATTCGAAAAATGGAAGAGCAACGAAAAAGAAAAATACAATAAAAATCACAATTGCTGTGACCATCCACCATAACGGAATAGGTTCTTCAGCACCATAATAAATTGGATGGTTCAGGAATTTTTTTATTAAACTTTGCTCAATGGGGGTTGCTTTCTCAGGGGCTTTCTTTTCTGATTTGGATGCTTCAAATTTATTGATTTCTTCGAGAAGTTGTTTTCCCTCTTCCAATGGGCACGATGTAAGGGCAAACTTGGCTGCGTCGCGCTCCCAGATCTTGGTGGATTTGACCATTGTTCTTACAACCCGCAAGGCTTCTTCCGGTTTTGCTCCCCAAAGAGCTTTTGCAGCGGTTGATTTTATTCTCGCATCAGAATGGTCCATAAATTTGGTAATTTGAGACAAATCTTCGTCTCCACCCGCCAGACTAAGTGCTTCAAGAGCATTCGAAATTACTCGTTCGTTTTCATTATCCAGATACGGGTCAATTAGTTTTCCCACTCCGGGACCATGATGATGCCCGAGTGATTTTAACGCCTTAGAAACCACAAAAGGGTCGAGTTCCGAGTCTAAAAAAGCCTTTAAAGTCCCTCGCCAGGAAATTTGTCGAGCGTGAGATTCAATTTCTGATAAAATCTCAATTTTTTCCTGCCTTGATTTTTCATTAATCCAATTTAGAAATTCCTCATAGCCTGGTTTTTGAATTTTTCTCTTCCACTCTGGAAGTTGCGGTTCCTCAGAATGTTCTGATACGGGCTCCATTCCTGATGATGCAGAATTAGAGGGTAAGATTTCAGAAAATGATTGAGTAGATGGTATTTTTTCTGTTACGGATTTCTCTGGAATATTTTTTTGGGACTCCACTTTTTCGGCGGAGTGCTTTTGTTGTGTAGCTATTTCCTGTGCTTCCTTCACCGGCAAGATTTTTTGGGAGGGCGAAATTTTCTCGGTTGAGTGCTTGCTTTGCGCAGTTTTCTCAAGTGCTTCTTTCAAAGGTGAAACTTTGTGAGAAGAAGGAGTTTTCTCAGATGAATGTTTGTCTTGTAGAGTGATCTCTGGTGATTCCTTCACCTGCAAAGTTTTTTTTGACGGGGTAGCTTTCTCAGTAGGGTGTTTGTCTTGGAGAGCGACCTCCGGTGATTCTTTCACAGGCAATGTTTTTTTTAAGGATGGGGCTTTCTCTGGTGAGTATTTTCCTTGAGCAGTTTTCTCCAGTGTTTCTTTCACATGTAAGATGTTAGAGGGAAGCGAAGTTTTTTCACCTGAGGATTTATCTTGAGCAGTTTTCTCCTGAGTGGGTTTCTCGGGTAAGTTTCTAACTGTCGAAGGGGTAGCTCTCTCAGCTGGGTGTTTATCCTGCAGAGCGACCTCAGGCGATTCTTTTACCGGTAAGGTTTTTTGAAGAGGGGAAATGTTTTCAGTGGAGTTTTTGTCTTGAGAAGCCATTTCCTGTGGCGATTTCTCAGAAAAGGGTTTTCCTGAGTGTTTTTCTTGGTTTTTTCTTTCTGGTTCATTTGGAGTTTGTTTGGGAATCGAAAAAAGAATGGGTGGCTTTTGCTTTGAGGAAGTTCTCGGGGAGGAGGGAGGAGATTGAAAATTTTCTTCTTTGGCGGTGGTTGTCGAAACAAAAGGAGTCGGTGAAGTTGGTTTGTTTGACGAAATTTGAGAAGGGGTAGGAACTTGGACTTTTGGCTGAGTAGCTTTTTTGGTCTCCGGGGTTGGGGAAATTGAAAATGAAACAGGGGGAGGAAGATTTAGAGATCTTGTGGAAGGTGTATCCTCAGAAGAGCTTCTTGGAACTGGTTGCAGTTCAGTTTTTTTTGGAGGTTGATTTTGTTTGGTAAGAATAATTTTTGAAGTTTTTGGAATAAATCTTTCTTCAGGAAAAAAACCACACAATTGTAAGTGGTCAAGGCTTCTTCGGGCAATTTTTCTAACCATAGGGGATGGGTCTGCCATTGCGCCGGCTAATAAATTGGCAGATTCAACCGTTTCAATTTTTCCTAAAAGGTAACATGCTTCTTGTCGAAGATTTTCATCATCCTCTGACAGACTCACCCGAAGGTCTTCAATTTCCACCGAAACTTTTCTTTCTCGCTATGATAAAATTTGTTCATCCCAGACTGTAAAAAAAAGTAATGCTCGCCAAAGTCAATTAGTAAGACTTGACTATTTAATTCGATTACCAAAAAATTATATGTCTATAAAAAGGCTTAGGTCAACATATTTTGATGAATGAGAAAAAATGTGTATAATAGATTTAAGATTAAATTTGAAATGAAGTAAATTTGGAGACAAACTATGAAGAATGGTTTTATATTGTTTGTTATTATTTGCTTGTCAATTTCTTCTTGCCTTTTAGGATCTCCAATTCAAATAATTCAGCTTAAAGACAACAGTGAAATTCGGGGAGAAATCCTTGAAATGAAAAATGGAGTTTATACTATAAAAACTACATCTTTAGGGGAAATAAAAATTCCCGCAGAAAAAATCTCGGCAATACTTCCTGATAAAGCAAGCGTTTCTGAGCAAAAAGAATCCATAAAAATACTGGAAGGCAAACCAAAATCGACCACAAAAACAGTTAACGATAATGGAATCCGTGCTTCTGATAAAACTGCTGAAAAACAAAATTCTCAACAGGAATCAGATCAGTCCCAAATGGACAAATCCCAACTGGAAAAGCTTCAGAAGGATACGAATGGCCGGGTGCAATCCATGATGATGAATGGTGATTTTCTACAGAAGGCCATGGCTCTTGGTGAGTCTGAAGAAATGAAGGAGGTGATGCAGGATCCAGATGTCATGCGGGCCATACAGGACAATGATTATGAAACGCTTATGAACAATGAAAAAATGAAAAAGCTTATGGAAAGTGATCAAACCGAAAGTCTCCTAGGGGAGACGCAGAAATGATTTGCACATGGCAGGGAAGGAAAATGAAAAATAACCTTAGTGAGAGAGTGATCAAGCAGGAAATTTTCGCATTGGAGAAGGAAAATGAAGAAAAACTGTTTTTTGATCGCTCTGTTTTGTTCTTCCATAATTTTGGGTGATTCTATCTTTAGTCCTGCTTTTGCAAAAAAAGTCGATAGGAAGGGCCATGTTTTAACATCCAATAGTTCTATCCGCCCTGTAAGTTCTTCGTTTCTTGATTTGCCTTTAACGGTTGACGTCACGAAAGAAGTTGATTTTAGAGACCTTTTATTACAATTAGCTCGAGATTGGAATGTCTCCCTAATACTAGGAAAAGAGGCCAGAGGACGCGTATCTTTATCCGAAGAGCAAATCAATATTCTGAAAGATAAGAAAAGCACAGTAAAAGATTTTTTGAACGTCCTCTCTGAGACAAAAAAACTTGAATGGATAATTTGGAAAAACGTTCTTTTAATCGGGGAACCATTAGCCATCAAGAAGTGCATTAGCCTTTTGAATCAACCCAACCCGATTCTTCAGAATTCCGGAAAAACTATCAATGCTGAGTTTTATCAAACTAATCTAAATTCCCTTGCAAAACAGCTTAGCGAATTTTCCGAACTAAATATTGCAGTGTCTGAAGGTATTCATAATTATGTAACAATGAGGCTTGCTTCCATCCCATGGGAACAAGCGCTTATCGGGTTGGTTTATCTTAACGGGTTCCAGATGGTGATTTCGGATTTTTCCGTTTTGATTACTCCGTAAGTATTGATGTTGTGCCGCTTTAATGTGTTTTTTTTGATAATCTCATTACCGAATTGCCGAAGCCGACAAAGTAGAGCGGCTTCGGTGAAAATGACTGTGGTTGACAATGATAGCGCTTTTCGTTTTTTCCCTTGCTTAATTACGGTTACAAAAAAAAAATTATTTCCTTTGGAATGTGAAGCAAGTACGTTTTCTTGTCGATATATCGGAAGATATGCCGCGCAGCATTTTATTAATATTTCTGTTTTTTGCCTGCTTGCTCATGTTGGGTTTTGCTCCAGCAAATGACCCAAACCTGCGAGGTTACACTCGAGTTACTATAAATAAAAGATTGGATCTCCTCGAAAAAGCAGGAAAAGATCGGTTTAATCGAAGGCTCTATGAGGAAGCCATAGAAATATTTAAAGCAATGTTGATTCTTGACGAGGGAAATCTCGACGCTTTCTTTTGGATCAGCAAATGCCGTGAGCGAGTAAAAAGAGAAGAAAGTGAAAAACGTAAAGCCGAACTTTACAGGAAAAAAGGCAGCCTTGTAATAAAGGAATCCAAATATGACAACTGGATTTGGGGCCCAACTGCCGGACATTTTGAAATAAGAATTTCCAAACCCAAACCCCGAATTATCCCACCGAAAAAGAATCGTCCTCGGGTGGGTGATGCTGAATTGCTTGCTTTTAAAAAGAAAGCTGACAGCGGTGTGCCAAAAGATCTTTTTGAGCTGGCCATGTCGTATAAATCACGCGGGGAATTCCCTCTTGCAATAGAGAGTTACTCAAAAGCTGTAGCTGCTGATCCGAAAATTCTTCAACTCGATGACGAGGGATTAACAGGAGAACTTTGCGAGAAATTTCAAAAGCAAAAAGAAAAAGGCACAATTTCCCCTCAAGAACGTCTTCAGGCCGCTACTATCGGTTTTCTTCAAGGAGACTTGGTTGAAAGTATTATAGATTTCATAAAAGCTTCAAGCCATGACAATACTCTTAAATTAGCTTGCCAGGACGGTCTTGAAAAAATTTTGGGGACCGGTAAAACGGATTTTCTGGTAAAGCCGCCTGAAATTCTTTCCTTCAGACAAGCTTACCTCTGGGAAAACGGCGAAGACAGTATTTATCTGAAAATCCGGTTTAGACCAAATTCTCCGGTTTTTCTCATTCCTTTTGATCTTCCTCTTGAATATGCCAATGTAAAGACGGTTGAAAATCGGTCAACTGACATAATTTGCATCATTCCTGATAAAAGGGTTGATACTCCATTGAGGCTGTGGATTGCATGCAAAGATTCAGGTGATTCCATTCCAATTTTCGAGCTTAAGGCAGTTATTCGACTAAGGCCGGCAAAGGTTATGACACTTGACTTCTCCAACTATTACGCTGTTCCCTCTGAAATTGAAGACAACTGGAGCGTGGTTTTTGGTGACCCGTCAACCTATTCACCTGGTTTTCCCAAAGGTGATATAGAATCCAATAAAGCTGGCTTAATTATCAAAGCTTTCGATTTAACAGCTTCCAAAGGAAAAGGGCCAAATCTTGATTTGCGGGATTTTAGAAGAAACCTGGGCTCTTCAATCAATCCCTGGAAAACCTTTGAGGAGATTCTTCCAAAAACTTTTTAACAGAGAAATTTCTAACTTTTTCCCTTCCTTTCCATGTTTTGATTTGCCTGAAAAGCAAAGGTCGCAAGGTTGGTCATTCTATTGGGAAGAATCGTTCCATCATAAACCATGTCAACATAGGGAATTTTTTCCCTTAGATGGACTTTTAAAATCGAAGTTGCAATCGTGCTTGGCATGCATGTGAATGGAAGGGCATTAATTACTCCATTAAATGTGCCTCCATGTGCGAAACTTAAGGCTCCTCCAATTGAAAGGATGGCTTCACCGTTAATGTGATTAGAGAATATTCCATTGACTTCATGAAGAATATCTTCAGTGGAGTGGTCGAAGCGACCTTTTAGCAGCTTGGCAAATGGTCTTCCAAGCAACCATGCTACTGTTCTTTGATATTTTGCTGTTAGCCAGAATTTTCCGGTATCAAGTAGATTTGGAATAGTCTTGGAACGCCAAAATTTCTCCATTGATTCCTGAATTCCTGTATGTGTTGTATACTCAACCCATTCAGCGATCGACGAAGTGAATGTTTCACAGCCCATTTGTTCTAAGACTTTGATCAGATTTTGATTGCTTTCTTTGTGTGTTCGAACGTAGATCTCCCCGACGATTCCAATTAAGGGGCGTTTTTCATCACGTCGTTCAATTGCATCGAAAGCTTTCGCTGCTTTTTTGGCTGCTTTAAGAAGAGAAGTCCCTGCGCCCTTTTTTATAGCATGAATTGCTTCTGTAAAACTTTTCTTGAAAACTTCATCAGTTTCGCCTGGTTTCTTTTCATAAGGTCGAACACGCCATAGGGCTTTTTCAAGAATATCCACATAGACAATGGCTTGCCAAACGATCTTTCTGAATTCATCGGCTTGTTCGGTTGTGAAAAATCCGTTACATCGATAACTGTCTTCTGAGGTGGGTGATAAAATTGGAATTGCACCCATTCCATAACTGTCTAATAAAATTCGATGAAGCCGATTATACTGGCCAAAGCGGCATGGTCCTTCTGTTTCCGGCATGAAAAAAGCTATCTCATTTTCGATTTCACGATTTTCTTCTCTTAATTTGTGAATTAAGTTGAACATATCCCCTGTGGTGACAGTACATGGAAAGCACTCTTTTCCGGAGGTATGACTCTTACCAAATTCAAGCCCTTCCTTTGTGTAAGTATCCATTACTTTCGCTTTACTCCCGACGGCTTCGAAAGCTGCGGCTAGGGCAAGTGTTCCTTCTGCCATTTTAGGGATGTATAAGGTCCTACCTGTGAGGGGGGCTCTTGAATGTTGGATGATAAAATTTACATCTGTTGGAATTGTTTTGACATTCTTTTGATTTGTTATGACGTCGATGAATGCCAAAAGCCTGGTTTCCACTCCTGCTCCTGCTGAGTGTTCATCAAGTTCTAGTTCAAGATATGGTCTCTCTGTTCGGCTCATTTCGTGGTTGAAAAAGTGAAGAATGAAAGAATCAGGACCGCACGAAAAGCTTGTTAAATACAGTCCAAACAGCCTGGGATCGCCATTTATGAATTTGGCAGCTTTGAGAATTTTATCCCCAAAGCCCCAATACATATTGGGATAATCGTCTTCAATATTGAGAGGTTCAAGATTCAAAAATTCCTGTGGAATTGCCAGGATTCCGAGCCTGGAAAATGTTGAAAAAAGATTCAAATTTGTTCGCGAATCATAGGCACTATAAGGACGTCCTATTACAACTATAGCTCGCCGGTCTTTCAGGTTCTCCAAAACTGTCTGACCAACTCTTTTAAGTTCCTTGTCGAAGGAATTCCTGGCTTCAATAGCTTCTGCGTAAGCTTTGGAGAATTTTGTCGGGTCAAATGATAATCCGAGACGTTCAAATTCCTTCTCAAAAGCTATTTTCATGCCCTCTTCGCCCTCTTTGAGGTAAATCGCAGGCATTACTAACCGCTTGTCATTCAGTCCCAACGCTGCTTTTAGCATATAAGTGTTTGCTTCCAGATAAGGGCAATAATATCCACGTTTGTGGGGCGGAGTTTCCATTTCAATCATCATTGGGAGGAACATGAAATCCACGTAATCTTTGAGATAACGAGCGTGACCATGCGAAATCTTGATTGGGAAACAGGTCTCGCATGTCATGGCTTCGATTCCCTGGTCGACAATTTTCGAATCTGTCTCTGGAGAAATGTAGATATCAAAGCCCATTTGTTTCATTAGACGAACCCAAAAAATCCCCATTTGGAAAAAAGTCAATGAGCGTGGAATGCCCAAAGTTGGTTTTGAAGATGATTTTCGGGGATTTGCACTGTGGTCGATCTTTCTGCAGGTGGAAGGATCAATGACTTTAACATCCTCGCCGAGTTTCTTCTGGAAAAGTTGTTGGCGAACCCGATTGAAATCAGGAGCACGTTTAATCGCACTAGCTCTGGATTCATACATTCCGCATTCTCCACCATAAATTGCTTCGTTGTCGCCGATCCGATATATTTGCAATTTACATTGGTTATGGCAATTGGGATTGCGGTGGCAAACTTCTTCGGAATGCGAAAATGCTGCTTCGGTTACGCCAAAGCCTCGGAATTTAGAAATTACTTTCTGGCCTTCCTTTTCCCTTTTTTCAATTTCCTCTTTTGCATGAAGAGCTGCACCTAATGCCCCTAACACCTCGCGGTGGGGAAGAGTGATAATCGGTTTCCCTATGACACTTTCAAAAGCGGCTACCACAGACTTGTTCAGGGAAGGCCCCCCCTGAAAGCTGATTTTTCTCCCGATTTTTCCATCCTGGACAACCCGGTTTAAATAATTGTGTACCACAGCTCTTGAAAGTCCGGCGAGTAAATCCGAAATCTGAGCGCCCATTTGCAAAAGTGACATTAGATCTGATTCCATAAAAACAGTACAGCGTTCTGTAAGTTTATAAGGGGCTTTCGATGACATTGCCAGATCTTCGTATTCGCAAGCTATGTTGATTCCGAGCTTTCGGGCTGTTTCTTCCAGAAATGAACCGGTTCCGGCTGCACAGACTTTGTTCATTTTGAAGTCGACTACAAACCCGTTTGACAGAGAGGTGTATTTTGCATCCTGGCCACCAAGCTCGAAAATTGTTTCAACATCGGGGCGGAAAAAAGTGGTCCCTCTTGCATGTGCTGTTACTTCGTTTACGACGTCGTCTGCGCCAACAAAAAGGTTTGCGACTTCACGCCCTGAACCTGTAGTGCCGACTCCGATGATGTCAAACTTCTCTACGGGCATGCTGGAAATAAAATGTTTCAAGCATTTCTTGATGGCAACGACTGGTTGGCCTTCCGTGGGGATATATCTTTTGTATAGAACTTCCCCGGAAGGTGACATTAATACCATTTTAGTGGTTGTGGATCCGATGTCCCAACCCATATATGCCTTAATTTGTTGTTTTCCGAATTCAGGGGTTTTTACTTCCCCACAAGGTTCGAAGTGCGAAAGATTTAGCTTCAATGGGGCAGATTGTGGAAAAGCGAAAGCATCCGATGCCTTAAGAGATGCAATTTCACTTGAATGTACTGGTTGGCCCAATGACTTTTCAATGGCGGAAAGAGCACATCCAATGGCGCCCACTGCAGCGTGGTGAGCGGGAATAGTGATAGGGAATCCAAGAATTCTTTCAAAAGAATCTCGTGCCATCCTATTCCCTGCATATCCTCCGATGAGAACGATTGGAGTTTTCAAAACACGATTGCAGATCAGCGTGGACTTGAAATTTTTGGCAACTCCTTCATGCAAACCTGCAATAATATGCTTTATTGCAATTCCCTTATTTTGGAGGTGAATCATGTCTGATTTGGTGAAAACGGTACAACGGCAAGCAACATTTGCTGGAGATTCTGATTTCAGACCTTCGGAAATAAAGGCATTAAGAATTCCTTCAATTCGCTTTTGCGGGTCAGTTATGTTGGTAAATTCAGGTTTATCTGAGAATACTCGTTCAGCCTGCTGGTCGATAAAGGAGCCGGTTCCTGCTGCGCAAGCTTCGTTCAACTTGAAATCCTCAAGAACAAACCCGTTAGATGTCGGATTCAAAATTAGAAGAGCAGAATCATGTCCTCCAATGCTTATTACGGAATGAGCATCAGGGACTAGGCTAAACAAACCACGAGTGATGGCGGTAGTTTCAATTTCAAAATAAGTTCCCAGTGTTTTTGCGATGGTTTCCCCGTGAGTGCCTGTAAAAACTACCCTGGAAATGGAATCTTTCCCATATTTGGTTTCAAAATCTTCGAGAGTTTTTTGGCAAAGCTCAAGTGTTTTTCCAAAATGTCTCCTATACGGAAGCTCTTCGATAAGTTCCTTTTTGTGTGATAATAGAACGGCATTAATGCTCACCGAACCCATATCTATTCCAACCGTTAGTCCGGTTTTTTCCATTTCGGCACCTCCAACCCATTTTGAGTCATCCATTATACCACTTTTGGAAAAAAATTCGAAGTGTGGAATTTTCAAACTGAGCAAAAGCACTAAAATTGTCGAAATAATCATGGATGCAAGAATTTTTAATGGAAAATCTATTGATGTTTTAATCAGCGATAAGTGGCTTTAACAGAAGAATTTGGAAAATTTGGAGTGTTTTCCTGGGTTTTCAAAGCAGTTGCAATTAAATAGGAAAACAATTTATAATGCCATGAGCCGCTTTCCTAGGACCTTCTGACTCGCATTCCGTGTCGAAGGAAATTAAAATTGTACGATTTTGAAGCGAATTAAAAAAGGAATTAAATGCCACCTCAAACGGCCAAAGAAGAAAAGCTTCCTTTTGATATAAAAACTATTTTAGTAGCTTTTATTTTACGCTGGAAGATGATTGTTTCGATTATTTTTTGTTTTCTGGTCATTGGAATAATATGTGGAAAAATTTTGGGGAAGAAAGTTTATGAATCTGAAACAATTCTTCAATATAAACCAAATGTTAAGCTTAGAGGAGATCCAGGCGAGGGAACCGCCTTACTTACTTATCTTAATACCGTAAAAACTCCCCAAAATGTTGCTAACTTGAAAGACCTGCTTCACTTGGATTGTTCGATAATGGAATTGGGCGCCTGTTGTGATGTCAAAATACAAAAAAATACCATGCTGATGTCTATTTCAGCTATATGGAATAATCCAGAAGAAGCAGCCAGTATTGCTGCTACTCTTCGTGATGTGTTTATAGAAAATCAAAGACAAAGTCGACAAATTGAAGCAGGAAAACTACTCAAAGATTATGAAACACGCACCGCTGATGTTGAGGGACAGTTAAAAGTTGCAGATACCGCTCTACAAGCTTTTACCACTAAGAATCAGGTGGTTGATCTTGACAAGGAAGCGCAATGGTATCTGGAACAATTGGTGTCATTGGAAAATCTGTATGAGCAGGCTCAAATTGAGAAACAGACTGTTGAACTTCAAACTCAGAATTTGAAATCCATTATGGACAACCTGAAAAAGAAAGTGGCGGAAGAAAGCCAAAATTCCAACAAAATGGAAAATCTGGGAGACTTAAACATAAAAGTTCAAAGGCTTAGAGATGCTATCAACGAGGATAAAACATATCGAGCAGGAGTTTCTGATCTTAATGAAAGAACTCAGGAATATGATATGGCGGTTAAGCTGTTCGAAAAAAAACTGATTTCCAAAGCTGATTTGGAAAAGGCCAAAAACCTGTATGAAAAGCAAAAAGCCTTAGCAAGTGACACAGAGCAAATTAAACAATGGAAGGCCGAAATTGAAAGATTGAATGTACAAGTTTTGCCTAATAAGGGCGAAAATGCCCCTTCTGCGCCACTTTTGCGTGATCTGATGCTAAAGTCTTTTAATCTCGATCTTGAAAAAGTTGCCGCTTCTGACAAAGTATTGCATCTTGAAGCTGCACGAGATAAGGTCAAAAAAAAGCTTGATCTGATTCCGAAGCTTCAGCGTGAATATGCTTCACTTTCCCGTGAAGTCGAGGCTAAAATTACGGAAAAAAAGAGGCTGGAAGAAGAGTTAGGCCAGGTTATGATTGCTTATCAGTCAACTACTTCTGATTTTAAAATAATTGCTGATGCTCAAGTTTCCAACAAAGCATCCAAATCCAACGGAAAAATTATCGCTTTGGCCATTACAGTTATTGGGACATTTTTTACTCTAGCTGTTTTTTTGCTCATTGAAATTTTGAACCCCACTATCCGTTCCCCAAGTGAATTCATTGCCAAACTTCCTCTTAAACTGCTTTTAACTCTATCTTTTCACTCAGATCCACGCGAGGTTCTTCCAGCCGAAAATGATTCGGTTTTTGTGGAAGAATTTCGAAAAATTACGCATAGTATTCGTTTGATGAAACCCGAACGAGGGGTAAAAATCCTTTTGGTAAGTGCTTTGGATGGGGAAGGCAAAACGTCTTGCGCAATTAATTTGGCCACATGCTTTGGCCGCACCGATGAACGAGTGTTGTTGATTGACGGAATGATACGCGATATCAAAACAGAAAATGATATTGCCTCCTTAGCTGAATTTGAAGGGAAAGAACCTATGGGGCTTGGTGAATATCTTTCTTTTAAAGCGGTTGAATGGAGCGAAGCGATCTGGACTACCAAATTTCCAGGAGTTTCCTGCATGCCGAGAGTTGGTACGGCAGTTATTCCCGAATTACTTGGTTCCAATAGGATGAAAGAACTATTTAGTCAGCTTTCTAAGACTTTCAGCGTGGTTTTAATTGATCCACCAGCTGTATTAAGTTTTGTTGACGCTGAAATTATTTCCAAGAATTGTGATTGTGCTATTTTTGTAATGAAAGCTGGAAAAACCACACTCAAGCAAGCAAATAAAGCAATTGAAGCCATCCAAAAAACTGGAATTCCAATTATTGGAGCCATTTTGAATCAAGTTTCTCCTGTTTTTGAGAGAAGAAAACACTCTAGAAGTGGAATTTGAAATTATTTTTTGGTTTTATTCCTCTGAAGCTGGCTTTGACAAAAAGTTTTTTCTCCTTTTGAGTTTTTCTTCGGCACTTTGGATGACAGCAACAAAGAGCAAATTCATATTGAAATTGGCAATTAACCATACAATTCAAAAACTAATCCGCGAAAAATTGTTTTTTTCGAATTTTCTGAACTTGCGTTGATGCAGATTTTATAAGTCAAGTATTTTTACTCTTTTTCGCTGTTGGATGAACAATACCATTTCTTTGTGCTATTATGTATGATATCTATTTGAAAATTTTTGCCTGGATAGTATTTAAGCCTTTCTCTTAGCGTTATCGGCAAGTGGTGGTTTCTTCTTGTTTATCCCGATTTTATTGGTTATTCCAAATTTTATTATAATTTGAGAACAAAAATTTATGGATCTTTCGAATAACACGCATGTTGATAAAGAGTCCCCTTTAACTGAGCGGCAGGATTTTGCTGCGCAATTATTCCAAAAATATGGACACTTAACCGAAGGTGGCGGTTGGTTATTGAAATTCAGATATTGGCGAAAGAAATACGTCTGGATGGTTGTTATATCCGGAACAAAAATGATTAAAAGGTTAATTGATATTCTGATTTCTCTTTTTGCGCTTATCCTCTTTTCCCCACTTTTCAGTGTAGTTGCAATTTTAATTAAACTTACAGACGGGGGACCTGTCTTTTATTGGCAAGTAAGAATTGGACGGTATGGGCGAGAGTTTATGTTCCCAAAATTTCGTTCCATGGTCATGGACGCTGATAGAATGGGTATTCAGCTCATGCCCTTGAATCAACACAAAGAAGGAGTAACCTTCAAACTTAAAAATGACCCCAGAATCACTTGGATTGGGAAGATAATTAGGAGATTTAGTATCGACGAGTTTCCTCAACTCTGGTCAGTTTTGATCGGAGACATGAGCCTTGTTGGTCCTCGCCCCCCATTACCACGTGAAGTGGCACAGTATACGATGAAAGATCGCCGGAGGCTTGAAGTAATGCCAGGGCTAACATGCATATGGCAGGTTAGCGGCAGAGCTGATATTCCTTTTCCTCAACAGGTGGAACTTGATGTCCAATACATTGAAAGTCAAAGTTTATTACTCGACATTAAACTTTTGTTGAAAACGATTCCAGCTGTTCTAAATGGAAGAGGAGCTTACTGATTAACTTTTTTCAAACCCATTTTCCAGTGTTCATCATGTGGGGAAAGAATCAATAAATTTTTGCATATTTGCTTCAATAATTTTGAATTATTTTTGTATCTTCAAAACATCAAGGATTTAAGTGTTCTGGGGCGTTATTGATCAGGCCAGAAGAGAAAAAAATCAATAGCTCAAATTGAAAAAATGTAAGCCACATCGCATTTTTGGGGAAATACAAAAAATCAATTTTTCTTCGGATTAAACCGATAATCTTCCTATTGTTCCTAAAAGATCTTTAACTATTTTTAATTATTGAAAACATTCGTCACGGTAAATTAAGATGAAAGCGTATATTGTTGCCACGGGTTTCTTCGAAGGGTTGAAGCCTATTGTTGAGCACCATCCTCAACCACTGTTTCCTTTAGTCGATCGGCCGGTTATACAACATATTGTTGAAGGTCTCGTTGAAATAAACGTTAAAGAAATCGACTTCCTTTTGTTTCATTACCCAGAAAGATTAGAGTCTTTTTTAGGTGATGGGAAACGCTGGGGGTGCAGCTTTAAATACCACTTGCTTAGAAATCCGGACACGGCAATTGAAAAGCTAAGAACTCTTCCAATGCCTGACGATTCCAGTTTCCTTATCGGTGACGCAACTGTCATCCCAGATTTTAAGTTTCTTTTTAATTTCTTTATTTGCGATCCAATAAAATTGATTGAATCTCTTCCAACGATTTTCACCGGTAAAAAAAGAGGTGATTTGGGAAATGAGTCCATTAATTGGACTGGTTGGGCGATTCTGAATCAACCCTTTATAGATGAATTTTTGAATGAAAAAGGTGATGATGGATGCCAAAAAAAATTATTGCAACTGTATGAAGAAGGCAGTATTTGCAATGTAACTCTGGATTCGATTGAAATTAAGAGCCTATCAGATTTTTCGGTTGCAAATAATCTGATTCTTTCCAAACATTTCCCATTTATTATGGTGTCACGCCCGGAAAATGATCCGGGAATCTGGATTGCTCGAAATGTGTCGATCCATCCCGCTGTGCATTTTATGCCGCCCTTATATATTGGCGAAAATAGCCAGATTGGAGCAAACACCTCTATTGGCCCTAATGTGGTTATCGGCTCAGATTGTTTTCTCGACGAAAATTGTTCAGTCAAGGAATCATGGGTTTTCCCTGGAAGCTATGTGGGTGAAGGATTGGATTTGAAGAATTCCATTATTCATCACCGCACCCTTGTAAATCTTGAAATCGGGACAAGTTTTACCGTAACAGATGATTTTCTGTTGGCACCATTGAGAGAAAATCCTTTGAAAAAATGGACAAAAAAGCTTTTTGGGCGGTTTCTGGCATTTATCGCTTTTATTGCGGTTTCTCCAATATTTTTGATAATTTATTTTTCACTTCTGATTTGGGAAAAAAAAAATCCCCTTTTTTCAAAACAATATGTACGAATACCTACTGAAGGTACTCCAGAAACCTGGAAATTTGTTAATGTTTTTTCCTTCATTGGAGGCGATGATCTGAAAGAGAATTCCAAACGGCAGGAGTTGTACTATCTCTTTTTGAGGATTATTCCTGGATTAATAAATGTAATAAGGGGAGATATTAGCTTGGTTGGGCTTCCACTTAGAACAAAGCAAGAAATTCTTGAACTGCCGGCAGATTGGCGCTCGGCTTATTTAAAATGCAAAGCCGGATTGTTCGGGGAAACTATGGCCGTTCATGGATTTATATCCAACATTGATGAACAATGCGCTTGTGAAATGTACTACACGGTTGCATCCGGTTTTTGGTGTGATGTAAATATTCTGAAAAGATATTTTTTTAGGGCTCTGAAAAATTTCATTCAGTAGAATGGTTAGGCTTTTTTTCCACCGTTCCAATAATTGAGGCCAGATTTTCAGTGTTGTGTGTGAATTGAAATTGATTTAATTCTTAAGATTTTTGCTTTTTTTTAGTTTTCCTAAGCCAGAAATGCCCAATTAAAATCTCCCTGTATCAGAAAATCTGAAGCAATTTCAGAATTCCTGGTATCGATAGTTTGCATTTTCTCGGAAAAGGGCTTCAAAAAGTAGTTTTCTGATTTTGGAATACTTTTCGATTGGATTTTATCCTGAGAACAACTTACATAAAACTAAATCAGAAGATTCCTTCCAAAGCAAGTTGGCAATTCATCAATCGAAAAAATGGTATCAAATTTAAATCCCCGAGATTGGGATGTCTGAATTTGTTTCTGGTTCCCATTTTGTTTTTTGTGTAAAATGCTAAAAGCGAATTACAATTTTGCGTTCCAAAAAAAATATTTAGATGATATCGTCCAGTTTGCTTATCGAATCTCGGATCCACTTAATTGGATTGAAAGACTCTAATGACGGTTTTTATTAAAAATTTCTTTTTCTTTCTCTGTAACTTTTTAAAATAACTGATATAATAGTTAATTAATGAATTCCATTAGGAGTAAATTTTTTTGGAAAGGGAAAACTTGATGCTTCTGGACATGAAAAAAAGTGATAAGTTGAACACTACAATACCGTTTCAAATGGTGTCAGAAACCGGAATTATCAGTGTACCATTTGAAAATCTTGATAATGAAACTTCAAGAACCCTCAAAGCCAACTTGGACGCGGTTGCACCAAATTGTAAAAACCTTATTATAGACCTGAATCAGGTAAAATTCATGGATAGCTCAGGTATCGGTATTATTCTTTCCTGTCAGCGTGACATGAATAAAAAAAAGGGGGAGTTGAAACTTTGCTCTCTGAATAAACCGGTTCGAGCACTTCTTGAGATGGTGAGAATGAATAAAGCTCTCGATATTTTTAATAGTCTTGATGAAGCGATTGCCTCTTTTCAACCAAAAAAAATCCAATAGTTTTGTAATATCTAAATGCCGAAGAATACAAGCACAATTGGTTGATCAGGATAGGTATCCTTTTTTCAAAGTTTCTGAATACCAAAGTTTGTACAAAGATCCCTTATTTCAAAAAAATAGGAAAACAGAATATATTGTTTCTTTAATTTGGACCAAATCCACTGGTGAAATCATTGTTGGGAACGAAAGATTCCAAGCAACCACCACTCAACATTGGTGATGAACGTTCCTCAGAAAAATTGCTGAGAATAGAATACTAATTTATGATGCAAAACCTTTATGGACGCTTTGTCCCAAACGAAGCGCGAAGGCAATGGTCTATAGAACTTTTCCTCAAAATCATCTACAAGGCCAGAGGTAGTTTACTCCACGATGCTTAAAGAATTTCCAATTCTTGAATTTGACTCGTCACTCGAAGCTTTTTTCACACCGCAAAAATTGATTCGAAAAGGTAATCCTCCCAAACATTGTGTAATTTGCTTTTTTCTGGAAATCGTTGAAAAAGTCGCTCGTGAAAAGAATGCCAAAGTAATCCTAAGTCGAAAATGGGAAGATGGAAGGCATAAGCTTTATGAAATCGAGCATCTGGGAAAGCGCCTTGCTTTCTTCCAGCCTGGAATTGGTGCGCCAATGGCTGCCGGCCTTCTAGAAGAGGTTGTAGCTTTTGGATGTGAAAAGTTTGTTGCATGTGGTGGTGCCGGTGCCCTTCGAACCGAGATGCCACTGGGAAAACTTGTGATAGTGACTTCAGCAGTAAGGGATGAAGGAACTTCCTATCATTATATCGAGCCTTCCCGCGAAATTGCAGCGGAAATAGATTCTGTTGAAATTCTTGAAAAAACCCTTATTCGCAATTCGCTTCCTTTCTTGAAAGGAAAGACCTGGACAATCGATGCTCCTTATCGGGAGACCAGGGAAAAAGTTCAAATGCGTCGATCGGAAGGCTGTTTGACGGTTGAGATGGAAGCGGCAGCTTTTATTGCTGTTGCGAAATTTCGTAAGGTCCAGTTCGGGCAAATTCTTTATTCCGGAGACGACTTGAGTGGTCAGGAATGGGATGAAAGAGGCTGGGGCAAGCAGAAACAGGTTCGTGAAAATCTTTTTTGGTTAGCAGCAGAAGCCTGTCTGGAACTATAACTCAGGGAAATCGAATGAGAAAACTATTTTGGATAATCATAATTCTGTGCCTTTTTCTCACGAGCGTAATATTGCATGCACGAGCCGGTGGAGGACAAAGCTACTCTGGCCATTCGTCAAGCTACTCAGGTCATTCCTCTTCCTCAAGTGGAAGTGGTGGGTCTGGAGGTGCCGATGTTGTTTATCTCCTGATTAGACTTTGCATTGAATACCCGAAGGTTGGAATACCATTAATTATTTGCATTTTAATCTTTTTTTACTACGGGGGAAACGAAACAAGAGAGATATATATCGACAGCACGATCAGGAGGGGAATTAAAGCTCAAAAGGGCTTACAAATGTCTCGTGCTCTAAATGTAATGAAATCCCGAGATCCTGGTTGGGATAGGGAGCCATTTCTTCAAAGAATGAATAAAGCATTTTTGATTATTCAGGAAGGTTGGTCCGGGCAAGATCTTTCCAAATTGCAAAATTTTGTTTCGGATGGCATTTTTGAAAGATTCTATCTTCAAATTAACGAGCAGAAAGAAGCTCAGATCAGAGATCATATGGAAGCGATTGAGATACGTGAGGTTGATATCGCTCAAATTCAATCTGATAAGCATTTTGATACGATTAATGTATATTTTAGGGCAAAAGCTGTAAATTATCGAGTTGATTTGAAGACAAACAAGTTTAAAGAAGGATCCACCGAGCCGGAAGAATTTGAAGAGTATTGGTCATTTATCAGAAAACCCGGAGCTCAGACCCTCAAAAAGCCTGGGCTTATTGAAGGATGTTGCCCGAATTGTTCAGCACCTGTAAATCTTGTAAGGACTGCCAAATGCGAGTCTTGTGGTTCTTTCCTTCGCTCTGGTGAATATGATTGGGTTTTGAGCGAAATTACGCAAGCTTCTGAATGGGATATTGTTGAATTTGCAACTATTGCTGGATTCCGTGAAATACAGGAATTGGATCAGGGGTTTAACGTCCAGCACATTGAGGATCTGAGTTCTGTAATATTCTACCGCTATATGGCAGCAATTCAACATGAAAAAATTGAAACGTTGCAAAAATTTGCCCTGGAAGACTTTTGCGAGGAATTAAAGAAACGGTTGAAATCGTCAAATCTTGCGGAGAGACCTATAAAATACCGTTCCTGTGCAATTGGATCGGTTGGGGTTGCCGCTATAGATACTTCCGGTGATCTTGATAGGGTATATTCCGAAGTAAAGTGGTGTGGTTATCCCGACAAAAAAAATAACAATTCGCTTCTGGGTATGGGCTCCCCCTATTTTTTCAAAGATTTCTACATTCTGGCCAGAAAACATGGAATTTGTACAGATACAAAAATTTCTCTAAGCAGTACTTCCTGTGCAAATTGCGGCGCTCCAGAGAGTTCAGCCGTGGAATTTGCGTGTAAATACTGCGGAACAGTTTTAAACGATGGCTCTAAGGAATGGGTTCTGGAAGAAATCACTTCTTCAGGTAACCTAAAAATCCAAAATAAAATCAGGGAAATAAACGCTTCTTCAAGAGGAGCTGGAATACCTGCGAATGCAGAAGAAATTGTAACCTCAAATGCGGAAGAGGGCTTTTTGCTGATTCCAGAAGGGTTCTCAAAGTCACAGATTATTTCGTGGATGATCTATATGATGAAAATTGATGGAATAATTGATCCAAAGGAGCTCGAAACTCTAAGGAATTTTGCAAAAAGAATTAAATTCCCGCAGAATGTTCTTGAAACAATGATAAATCAACCACTTTCTCATGAATCTTTTGAAGCATCGATTGCCGAATTCACAGAAAGCAAACAAGTCGCTGAAATTTTGAGATTTCTGGCAACTATGGCTCTAGCTGATGGACGACTTGCAAGTGAGGAACTCACTGTTCTTGATGCAGTGAGGAAAAAAGGAAATTTACTTCCAGTGGATGTAAAAATGATCATTTCAAGAGAACGATCCCGTCTTTATGACGAAGCAAAAAAGGCGATAAGTCAGGCAAAGAAAACTAACATCTGATAATTTTTCCAGAGCAGATGCCCACTTCCTTATAAATCTTGACAAACAAAGTTCATCTGAATTATCTGTGTTTATCAATGGTTACTAAAATTATTTGGAGGAAGTTATATGGCGGAAGAAAAAAAAGAACTCTGGTTGAGTTATTTGGCACTGACAACAGTTGTTCTGGCGGTTTGTGCAACCCTTTCCACTTTTAAAGGAGGTTCATATTCGACTCGTTCGGTTATGTTCCAAACGCAGGCTTCTGATCAGTGGGCCTTTTACCAGGCCAAAAGTATAAAAGGTTATCTTTACGATATCCAAAGAGAGATGTTGGAATTGGAACTCAGGGAACGAAGCGATTCTTCGCCTCCTTCATTATTGGAAGGACACAAAAATCAAATAGCTTCTTTTGCAGGAAAGGTGGCAAAATATGAAGATGAGAAGAAACAAATTCAAGAAGCAGCTAAGAAATTGGAGGCTTCCCGGGATGATGCCCAAAAGCATCAGCAAATTTTTGGAATGGCAGTTATCTTTCTACAAATTTCCATCTTGCTTTCATCGATTGCTGCGCTCCTGAAAAAGAAGTCCTTTTGGCTAATGGGCTTAGCAGTAGGCCTCGTTGGAGTAGTTTATTTTGCCAATGGTTTTTTGCTCTTCATGTAACCCAAATATTAAATGGACTTTCGTTCCTATTCATTCTGAAAGGGGCGAAAGTCCATTAATTTTTTACCAAAAAATCTGAAAACTAAGGTTTGATCCTTATTTTTCAGGTGCGTTGGGGTTTATGCTTTTTCCAATTTTTCCGATCATGTCTTTGAAGTTTACTCCGGTTACAGCTTCAAGCATTGGTGGGACCTGAGTGACAACATCGATGACTTCTTTCGTAATTTTGCTTGCTCCGATTCCTCCGTTTTCCCCGCCTGTGCTGATCATAACGATCTTTTCTGTTTTGGAAAGAGGCTCGGAAACAGCTCTTACAATTTCAGGAAGCTTGTCAATGAACATCTGGCTTATGGCGGCTTCACCGTATGCTTTCCAGGCCTCGGCTTTTTTCTCCATGGCTTCGGCTTCCGCTAGTCCGATTGCTTTTCTTGCTTCGGCTTCAGCAGCACCTCTGGCCCTGATTACTTCAGCTTCATACATACCTCGAGTTTTCAAGACTTCAGCTTCGGCGAGACCCTGGGATTTTTGTACTTCAGCGAGTGCAATACCCTGAGCTTTTTCACTTTCAGCTTTAGCAATACCTTTCATTTTGGTCGATTGTGCTTCTCCTTCTGCCATTGCTTTTAATTTGAATTGTTCTGCTGATGCGAGAAGCTCGACTTTCTTCTTTTCAGCTTCTGCGGGCCTTTCAACCATTGCGATAAGTTCTTTTTCTTTACGTGCAATTTCCTGTTCCTGGATCAAAATAGCTTTTTGCTTTTCAACAACGGAAATCTGCATTTCTTCAGCTTTTACCATTTGATCAACCTTGAATTTTTGAAGGTCGTAAGCTCTATCTGAATCAGCTTTTTTCTGGTTGACCATTGCTTGGTATTCGGTCTGGCTAATTTGGAAATCTTTATGCGCTTCAGCTTCTATCCGCTTGTTTGCCAGGCTAATAACAGTAGCATTCTTGTTGAATTTACTTGCCTCTTCAACTGCTTGGGCAGTTGCAGCAGCCCTTTTAATTTCTGCATCCCGATGTGCTTCAGCTTGACCAACTGCCGCGTCTTTTTGCCTTTCAGCGATAGCTTTTTTGCCGAGCGAATCTAAGTATCCCTGTTTGTCTCTGATATCTTTGATCGTGAAGGAGACAATTTCCATACCCATTTTGGCAAGGTCAGGTGTTGAAAATTCGTGGACTTTGGAAGCAAATTCATCACGTTTTTTGATGATATCTTCAACTTCCATGGTTCCTAGGATTGCCCTAAGATGCCCTTCAAGAGTTTGATGGGCAATACTCATGATTTCCGATTTTGACTTTCCAAGGAATTGTTCTGCCGCAGTAATAATTGATGTGTCAGCACCTTTAACTTTGATTTGAGCTACACCTTCAACCAATACTGGGACGCCCAATTTTGTAACAACCTCAGGAGTTTGGATATCCAGCGTCATTAACTCTAAAGACAGTTTCTCGCATCTTTCGATTATTGGCCATACAAATGCGCGTCCGCCTTTAACGATTCTGAATCCGATTTCGTGCTTTGTATTATCCGAATCAATGATTGTGTTCGGTCGACCTGAAATAATCAAGACTTCATTCGGACCGACGGTTTGTATTCGGCTCGCATAAAGAATCAAAATAAGAAATCCAAAACTTAGGACACATAAGACACCCATTACAATTAGTGTTGTGGGATCAGGCATGGTGTTCCTCCTCTAAGGATCTTTAAATAGCAATAAATTTTTTTTTCTTACTTCAAATCAAGCTTTTGATTTTTATGACATAATTTCGAATCTTAACGTTTTCTTTCAAAAGGAGTCAATAAAAAACTGAGTTACAAATTAATATTTTCCATTTTTTGGGCCGGTTTTACCCAGAAAATATTTTGACTGATTGCCACTATTTCAACAACATCTCCTTTCTTGATACTCGGAGAGCCCTCTGCCAAACGTGCACTGCTGGTTTGTATGCTTCCTCCCATGAGATATTGTACTTCCCCGACTTTATCGGTTTCGATATCGAGAGTGGCTTCCGCTTCTCTTCCAATTAGTTTATTGGTTGAAATGCTTGTTGTTGTTTCGGTGTTAATGAACAATTTTACCAGAAAGAATGAAAAATAGCTTGTCATAACTACGGCCAGAGGAGCCGAAAGAATTGCGCTGACAGAACTTGCAAAAGCAACCGGAACGAATTTGAAAATCCCGAATAGACCTAAAAGAACCATGCCTAGCCCGCCGAATAAAGTTAAAAATGTTGCTATCATTAGTGGGCTGAACGGTGACATTCCGGTTCCGTGATTTCCACCCTCGCCATGACTGTCTGCTGCTCCACCATGACCAGAATCGACGTGAAAATCGGATAGGTGTTCGCTTCCATCTAACCCACCGTGACCTCCGGCATCGCCTCCCAGAGACCCCAGGAGCGTGGCTATTAAAGCATAACCCAGGCCAAAAGTGATGCACCCCAGGTATATATGAAAAATTCCAAACCCGCTTTCGGTTAAAAAGGCAAACATTTTTTACCTCCCTTAAAGGTCATTTTATTCATATACCATATATTCTTATAGCACAAAACGTACCTGTTTTTTAACCAGGATAAAAGCATTATTATTGAAAGGAGGGAAACCAGTTGTTCATTTAACAAAATTTAATCTCTTAAAAGTTCTGGACTTAAAAAAGCATGACAGATTTGTCATAAGGCAAGAAAAGTGTGTCAAAAATGACGCACCAGGCGATTCTAGTTTTATTAACACTGGTAGACGAGACTGTCGAAAAATCCCCTAAAATTCGCCCTTTTGTGTACCCACCCATTTTTTGCTCCGCTTTCTCACATCAACAGTGAGCCGACCTGTACCGAATAAAATATACCGAGATTTTTCGACAACTTCTAGACGCAATTGTTAAGATTTTCCAAAAATGAAAAGTGGCTATGATTAGATATAGTGCTAGGTTGAAAATGCATTTTTCAAATGCTCGATTTGTACCCCGGTTTTATTCTCTGGATCCACAATTGCCAGTACATCAAATCGGCAGGCTTTTGTTTCAAAAAGTCTATTCTTCATCAAAAAAAATTGTGCTGCTGAGATTATTTTTCTTTGTTTGTGAAGAGAAATTGTTTCGAATGGATGCCCGAAGTCAGTTTTAGTTTTTGAGCGTACTTCAACGAATACCAAGCAGCTAGAATCCATCGCAATTATATCAATTTCGGCATTTCGAGAACGGAAGTTTCTGAAGAGAATTTTGTAACCGAGTTTTTCTAAGAAGGAAACGGCAATATTTTCGGAATTCTTTCCGAATTCAGTTTTGGAAATTCTTTCTTTCAAGTGGGGTGATCCATTTGGTAAATATGCGCAAGTATCGTTGCCACAGCTTCCCAAAGTTCGGCTGGAATTTCAACACCCACAGGAATCTTTGCAAGCGATTCGGCTAATTCCTTCTCTTCTTTTATTGGTATATCGGCTTCTTGAGCCAATTTTACGATGCGTCTTGCAATCATACCACGGCCCGAAGCTACAACCTTGGGAACATCACCGTCTTTGTCAAAGTTGTACTTCACGGCTACAGCTATTTCCTGCATGTTTTCAACTAAAGGTTTTTTCTTTTCCATTAAAAGTTTCCCATCTTTGCCTTAACATCATTATTATTGCAAATTATAATAAAGGAAGCCAAAAATCGATGTACTAAGCCTTAACATCCAGTTTCCGAGGGGAGCGATGTGAGGATGCAGAATTTTCGGGTGAAAGAAACGATCTTCTGTTAGGATACTCACCTATTGAAAGTTTGATGCTTTTCCAACTTTTGTTTTCAAGCGCCTTTTTTAGCTTGGAAAATGATTGGATGAGCTTGCTTTCGGTTTCACTCTTCTCCGGCATGAAAAGAACCCAAAGTCCTTCTTTAAGTTGATTCAAAAGCAACTCAATTTTTCCCAGCCGTGGTGGATTCACCATTACCCTCAATGCAAATCCCATGTCTTCACGGCTCTTTGGGGGATAAAAAGCCTCCCCTTCGAGAGTGTCAGGAATTTCCTGGTGGCTCCAATAAATTGGCCACTGAAAGAACAAGCGGCCTTCAGTATTCTCTTCGGGTGGTTTGCTGAGTATTTCCTGCAGAAATAGATTTTCAGCGGCATCTTTTATCTGTTCTTTCTCAACCGAATCGAAAATCTCATTTTTTTCACCCTTAAGAAGTTTTGAAATATTTTCAAAAGTCTTTCCTTCGGTCCAATTTTTCTGAAGAAATTTCATTACTTTGGGGTCCAGTTTGGAAAGCAGGTTTTCAAAGTTCAATGTTCCGGAAAAATATTTTTTTAAAGTTGGGAAAGCATTTAACGGAAGATTTCTTCCAATAAGAAGAGATGCCGCTTCCATGTCTGAAAAAGTTTTGGGAATTCCAAAAGCTTTAAAAAGCTTCTGCAACGTTTCTAAAGTTTTTAAGTTTAAGGGAAGTCCGAACGATCGAAGAATTTCTATTGTTGATTTTCCATCAAAGTTTCGGGGAAGTTCTGCTTCGGTCAAAAATTTTGTAGGATTCTGCAGATCTTCAGAAGAAATATCCGTTTTATCAAATTCAAGATCTACCTCTATTTGCTCTTCATTTTGAGATTTGGAATCAACACTTCCTGTCAACTTTTGCCCGATTGAGAGCTTTTTGTCAGTTCTGGCTAATTGCCCATTGATAAGAAGCAGTGAACCTTTTTCATTGGAGCTGATAACTTCCCCTTTAACAGACTGATTACTTTTGAACAGCGTTGAGGGAAGATCCAGGTTTATTCGCATAATGTCGATTTAATCTCATTCCAGGGTAATAGTAGATTTCACAAAGGGAGGTTGGGCTGCAGATACTTTTTTACCGGTTTGAACGATTTTCGATGAATAGGAGATGGGCCCAGTTTTTCAAGGGACTTGACATGCTCTGGAGTGCCATAGCCCTTGTGATTTCCGAAACCATAGCCCGGGTAGAGTGAATCCATTTTATCCATATGAAGATCACGTGCTTCCTTTGCCAAAATGGAAGCTGCAGCAATTGATACGCTTAATGAGTCACCCTTGACAAAGGCCTCATGTGAGACTTTCAGCCAGGGAAGTTTTATGTAATCGAGAATTAAAAAATCTGGAGTTTTCTTCAAATTTTCGAAGGCTCTTTTAAACGCAAGTCTTGTAGCCTCCAGGATGTTCATTTGATCTATTTCCTGTTCGCTCGAAATTCCGATTCCAAAGTCCTGCGCTTGCTGCTTAATCTCTTTAAAAAGCCTTGTTCTAACATTTCTCGATAATTTTTTGGAATCATTAAGATCTTCAAGGGAAAATTTTTGCGGGAGTATCACAAATGCGGCAAAAACCGGGCCTGCCCACGGACCTCTTCCTGCTTCATCACCACCGGCGATTAATTCATACCCCAATTCCCGAAAATGGTTTTCAATTTGTGCGGTGGGCTGAGAAATCTTTCCGGAAGCTGTGCCCTTTTTCCTTGATTTTTCGTTTGTCATTTACATTTGCTCTCGATTTCCTCAGTTTTTTCATTGGAACTCTTTGCTTTGCGCTGTCAACTATTCTCCAGTTGTTCTTTACAAGATGGCCTTTGCAATTAATTCAAGTGATGAATAAAGTTTGATACCGGTTTTTTCGAAAAGTTGAATCAACTGCTCAGAACATGGTTGATTGTCGGTTACAATTGAATTAATCCCCATTCTGGAGAATTTTTCTAACAAATATTCCGAATTAATTTTGGAAATTTTTTTAATGGACTCTTCAAAAGAGCTCTTTGCACCACAACATATTCCTTCTTGAGGTATTTCCAATGGTTTTTCACAGAGAGTGAGACTTAGCAATTTTTTGGAAGACGATGAGTTATATAGCCCGCTGAGGGATAAACACGACTCAAAAAAGGCGAATCGTCCTTCAATCTTTTGCTTAACATCGTGGCTAAACTTGAAAAGGAAGCTTGAAATCTGTTCTGGTCGATAAAGGAGCTTTAGCTCTTCCTCTGAGAATTCGAAAAGTATTTCTGCGAGCTTTGAAAAATAAAAAATATCGAGATTTCCAAAAATAAAGTTGGATGGCTTAATTGTAAAAATGAATGTGAAAAAAGTTGAAATCCAGGAAATTTTGTCGCGAAGATTTTTCGAAAACCTCGATGGAGGGGTTAACATAGAATCGGAGGGTAACAAAAAGCCATTTACTCCACACTTTCTACAGATTTCAACAGCATTCATTTCCCAATTATGAAAGGGGCCATTCTGAACGGACTTGGCGAACCCCGAAAACACGATTGCTGTTCGGTCAGCGGGGAAGATGGGAAATTTTTTTGAAATTCCCTCTTCAAAAGTAACTTTCATTTCTTGATATTTTTCCGGGGAAAAAACCAGTTTCACAATTTCCGATAGAAAAAGAGTCTCAACCTTGTTGACGCATACTGCTTTACAGTTTGAACAGGAAAGACATTTTGCAAGCCTTTTTTCTATTTCCTCTAAAGAAGGAAAAGGTTCTTTATTCCTGGATTGAAGAAGGGCAATTTTCCCTCTGATTCCTGATCCTTCATGCCTTTCAATCCTAAAAATAGGGCACGAAGCGTGACAGGCTCCACATTTAACGCAGTTTGAAATTTGATCTTCAAGCCATTCGTTTAATTTCTCTTGTGTTTTAAGTTTCATAACTTTTTCCTGAAATTTTCAATTTAATTCATCAAAAAATATTTCAATTCAACAAATCAAGATCTGAAAATCTTTTCTGGATTCAGAATATTATTGGGATCGAAAATCGACTTTATTTCTCGCATGAGTTGCAGTGAAACTGGGTCAATATTTCTTGGCAGATAATCGATCTTTGAACTTCCGACGCCATGTTCACCTGAAACAGCTCCTCCCATTGAATTTACCATTTCAAAGATTTCCTGGACAGCAATATGAGCTCTCTTGACTTCTTCCTGATTTTTTCCATCATGCATAATATTAACATGAATGTTTCCGTCCCCGATGTGGCCAAAGCTGATTATTTTCACCGAATTCTTTTTTTCGATTTCCCAAAGAGTTCTGACTGCAGCCGGGACATGTTTTCTTGGAACTACGATATCTTCGTTTATTTTTGTGTTCCCGTAAGCACGCATTGCCGGACTTGATTTTCTTCTTATTTCCCAAAGTTTTTCTTGTTCTCGAGGGTCATCAGCAAATTGAACTTTTTTAGCACTGTTCTCAAGCACTTTTTCCACTTTGCGCTTGGAAGGCTGCATCTCGTCAACTCGTCCATCAATTTCGATTAATAGGAGAGCTTCATATTCAGTTGGGATTCCAAATTTAGCAAATTTTTCTACTGCAATGATGGTGTTTTGATCCATGAATTCTATTGAACTTGGAACTATTCCGGAGCATAACAGCCGATTAACGGTTTTACCGGCTTCGGTCAGGTCCGCAAAAAAAGCCAGAAAAAGCATTTTGGATTCAGGTTTTGCAATTAATTTCAAACGGAATGCTGAAAAAACTGCAAGTGTTCCTTCGCTTCCAATGAGTATCTTTTTGAGATCATACCCGGCCCTGTTTTTATAAATTGCTTTCCCTGCCGAAAAAAAATCTCCTTTCCCGGTAAAGGCTTCTATTATCATTACATAGTCGCCTGTCACGCCGTATTTCAGACAATGAGGCCCCCCGGCGTTTTCAGCAACATTGCCTCCTATGGTACAAGTTTTGAGGGATGCCGGGTCCGGGGGATAATACAGGTTTTTCTTTTCGACAGCTTCATGCAGATCGCGCAAAATGACCCCCGGTTCGACTTGGACCATCATGTCCTCTTCATCGATTTCAATGATTCGATTCAGTTGAAGAAGGTCAAGTACGACTCCTCCGGAAGTCGCTAAAGAACCACCTGAAAAGCCTGTTCCGGCGCCTCTGGGAATAATTGGCGTTCGAGTAGCGTTAGCAGCTCTTATAACATTTTGGAGCTCATCAGTGTTTCTGGGGCGAACCACCGCAGAAGGATAAACAAACGAATTCGTAGCATCGTAGGCAAAAAAAGTTCTATCGCAAGTTGAGGTCGTGATAATCGATTTGTCAATTTCCGAAAGAAATTTTTCAAACTGTCTGTCAGTAGTGTTGGGCACTTTTTAGGGACCTCCTGATCAAAAGCAGATAATTTCGGCAAAAATTGTTTCATTTAAATCAGCTGAGTCTCTTGCATTATTATATGAATTTTCCTCATCAGTTGCCAAGGAATTCATTTATAATCGTAACTGTAGGTTTTTATCGCAAGCTGAGTGTTGCCAATTTTGCAAGAACTTCAGTTTTCATTAAATTGATTTTTTATTGCAAAGTCAATGAAATTTTGTGCTAGGTTAAAAATCTCATCTCCAAAGGCATTGTTGAGATGCAAAAAGATTGCATTGTGGTCCTGCGGATTAAGGGTAATGTTTTTGTAAAAGGCTGTTCGGGCATCCAAAAAGGCTGCTGCATTCAACGTTTTGTTGGGCTCAAATTCAAATCTGAGGCGATTGAGGATTCGAGTTATCTTGTTTACTCCAGCTTTTGAAGCCGAAATCCGGAGCTGTGCAACTCTCAACAAGCGGCGCCCTTCATCTGGAAGAGGGCCAAAGCGATCCTCTATTTCTGTTTGAAGAAGTTCGAGCGCATCCACATCAAGACATCTGGAAAGTCTGGCATAAAGCTCAATTCTGGCTTCCTCTTCAGGAATATAAGATTTCGGAAATAGGGCCGCAACAGGAATTTCTATTGCAGTCTCAGGTGGTCTCTCGATTTTTTCACCCTTAACTCTTTTGACCGCTTCTTCGAGAAGCTCGATGTAATGCGCAAATCCAATTGATGCAATATGACCGCTTTGTGACTCTCCAAGAATTGAGCCTGCCCCTCTGATTTGAAGATCTCTTAACGCTATTTTGAAGCCTGATCCAAGAGCTGTATGCTCTTCTATTGTTGCCAGTCGCTCTCTTGCGTCTGGAGTCAAGGCTTTTCCTTTGGTGTAGAAAAAATATGCCCAGGCTTGTCGATTTGAACGGCCGACTCGTCCTCTAAGCTGATACATTTGCGCCAAGCCAAGCCTTTCAGCTTCATCCACGATCAGGGTATTTACATTTGGGATGTCCAGGCCAGATTCGATTATTGTTGTTGCAAGAAGAACGTCATATTCCCCTTTTATGAATGCAAGCATGTGGGTTTCTATTTCCTCTTCATTCATTTGTCCATGCGCAGTGATTATTCTGGCTTCCGGAACAAGATTGCTTAAAATCGTATATTTCTGGGGAAGTTTTTCAACGCGATTGAAAACATAGTAAACTTGCCCCCCGCGTTTTAGTTCATCCAGGATTGCTTTTTTCGCCCAACCAGGATCATAGGGAGCTACGTAAGTATTAATGGGCCTTCTGTCTTCGGGTGGAGTGTCGATAACGCTGATTGACCTGATTCCGGAAAGTGCCATCTGCATCGTTCTGGGAATTGGAGTTGCAGTTAACGTTAGAACGTCCACACTTGCTCTTATTTTTTTGAAGTTTTCTTTGTGTTTTACTCCAAATCGCTGCTCTTCATCGATTATCACAAGCCCAAGGTCTTTAAATTTGACATCATTGGAAAGGATTCGATGGGTTCCGATGAGAATATCCATGGCGCCTGCTTCAGCTTTCTTTATAAGTTCCCTTTGCTCAGGTGGTTTTACGAGCCTTGACACCATTCCAATTCTTACAGGAAATCCCTTGAAACGTTCTGTAAAAGTTTGATGGTGTTGAAAAGCGAGCAAAGTTGTGGGAGCTAATACTGCGGCTTGTTTCCCCCCGCATACAGCCTTAAAAGCGGCTCTAAGGGCAACTTCGGTTTTCCCGTAGCCTACGTCTCCACATATTAGGCGATCCATTGGGAGATCTGATTCCATATCCTCTTTTACATATTGAATCGCCTTCATTTGGTCAGGAGTTTCACGATACGGAAAAAGGCTTTCCATGGTTTTTTGAAGTTCATTGTCGGTTGGGAAAGGGAAACCTGAACTGGCGTGTCTTTTTGCATAAAGTTCAAGAAGCTCGCGGGCCACAATTTCAACGTTCTTCTGAACTTTTCGTTTCTGATTTTCCCAGACTTTGGAATTCAGTCCATGAATGGTTGGCCTGAACCCATCTATTCCAATGTATTTCTGAACTTTGTGGACTTGATCCGTGGGAACGTGAAGTCTGTCTGAGCCGGCATATTGCAATATCAGATACTCTCGCTCAATCCCTCCGGCAGCCATTGCGTGAATTCCCTTGTATTCAGCAATCCCGTGATCTGAATGGACAACCAAATCTCCTATGACAAGCTGGGAAATAGAAAGCGGCGATGGCGAAGATTTGTAACGCCCTTTTGGTTTTGGTTTGGCTATAGTTCCAAAAATATCTTCTTCACAAAAGACGGCAAATTTTTGCTCTCGGGCAATGAATCCTTTTTTGGCCGTCCCATTCAGCAGCAAAATTGAACCATATTTAAAATCTAGTGGGTCAGGGGAAGAATGAACTGGAAGTTTTCTTTCCCCTAATAATCCCTTTATGTTGTGAAATCGATCATTATCTTCGATAGCAACTGCAACTGCCCAGTTTTGTTCCAGGCATTCCCGGATTTCTTTTAGAAACGATTCGCGTGATGGATCCAATACTGAAATGTGGTTTTCTACTGAAAACCTGATTCCTGAACTGGTCGGTGTTTCTTTGAATGGATTGAAAGTGGAAAATCCTTTTTTCTCAAAAGCTTCAACTATCTCTTTTGGTGAAAAATAATAGGTCGAAGGTTTCGATAGAACAGTTAAATCGGAAAGTCCAAAAAAAAGCTTCTCTTGATAAGCATCAAAATTTTCAATTTCTTGAATACATTCCTCTGGATTTTCAACCCAGAGATTGAAGTTCTCCCAATATTCCCATAGGAAGGAATGTTCAAAAAATTTGAAAGCAAGCATTTCCCTAAAATCTCGTGAATCCGGATTTAATAGAAGTTTTTCTCTTCTTCGAGAAAGTATTTCATACCTGGTTGGATCTAGCTCCTGGGCTCTTTTATTGATATTATTCTGAATTGAATTGATTTCTTCAGTGTTTAAAATCGTTTCAAATGCAGGAAATATATTTAAGTTATCAATTTTTTCTAGTGTTCTTTGAGTGGTGGGAGAAAAGGTTTTGATGCTTTCGATCTCATCCCCGAAGAAATCCAGCCTTGCCGGAAAATCGCAATTGGGTGAAAAAACATCAATAAGACTCCCTCTAATGGCAAATTTACATGGTTCCTCGACTGTGGATTCTCTTTTGAATCCAAGAGAAACCAATTTTTGAACCAGGGTTTCGCGGGAAATAAAGGCTCCGGATGAAATTCGAAGGATATTTTTTTTCCATCGATCAGGAGAGAAAAAACGCTCGGCAAGGGCACTTACAGGAGTGATTACTATTCCACCCTCTGATAAATCCATTCCCATGACGAAAAGTCGGTCTCTTAAAACCTCTGGATCAGCAATTGTTAAATCGTAAACTGATTTTCGATCGGAAATAAAAATTTTTAGTCGTGATTTTGCTCCGCGACACCAGGTGAATGCTTCCTCGTAAAGCCTTTTTGCTCTTTCCAGAGTAGGTGTGACGATAAGATTTATTTCTTTTTCCTGGGAGAGCCGAGCTAATAGCAGGGAAGCAAGGCAACCGGAAAAACCAAAAAAATCACCATTCTTCGGTGCTAAAAAACATTCAAAAAGCTTTTCCAGTCCGGGAAATGATGACTTAATTCCCGCAGGTATTTTCATGTTTGCTTGACTCCCTGCGTTGCGATAAAATTTCAGTCCGTGTATAATAACTTTGCGCTTGCGCAAGAATACGTTAACAAAAGCTCTCAGTCAAGTTCAAATCTCAGGAAGGGAATTGGCGTGAAAAAGCTGAAAAACGAGAATTTAAACCTTTATTTGTTCAGCAATCTGATATTAGTGGTCTTCCTTGTTTTCGGAATTTGGAAGGGGGACTTTTGGCAGGATACTACCGTAAAACTGCCGGGAATATTAGCTTTTCTGGTCATTATCAACACATTCCTGATCTTTCGCGAAACTTTCAAAACTTCTTTTTCACCCTCAGAAAGTGCTTCATCCGGCCCACCGAGTGGCAAGTTTTCACTTTGCTCTTTGCGAAAATTAATTTCAGAAAGATCAAACGTTGATTATAGTTTATTGAACGATATCCTTTCTGAATTTCTTGGAATGACCAGGGACGAATCCTCAGCCCTTTTTATTGCCGAAGAAAAAGGTGGCTTCACAATGATTGCCAGTGCGGGACCTCTTTCCACTCAGATAACTTCTTCAAGGTTTTATCTTTCAGAGGGTTATGTTATTTTAAAATACCCAGGAGGGTTGGGGGAAGAAAAGCTGTTTAAATGGGACTCTATTTTGACGAGCACTGTGTTTTTCTCAGGTATTACCCATTTAAGAGCCAGGATTATTCCTCTAAAAGGAATTACTGATATTCGCGGATTTTGGATGGCAATAACAACCCCCAATTCCAGAAAAATTGCGAAATTCGATCGTGAATGGCTTGCACTCTACCTCGAAGGAATCCTTTCGCTGGTTTGCGTTCAAGCCAAATCTGCCGGAAATCTTATGGTGGATTCGAAAACAGGTTTAATGAAATATGAGGGATTCAAGCTGACCTTTGAAACTGAGATTGAACGATCAGAAAGATACGGCCAGAATATGACTTTGATGTACCTCAAGGTTTCCAATTTCAGTAATTTTTCTCCTGCCGTAAAAGATCGGGTGCAACTTGCTGTCGCGGCTTCTTTAAGAGATTCATTGAGAAAACTGGACTTGATGTTCCTCTGGGACAAACCCGGAGTCTACGCGGCAATACTTACCGAAACGACCCCTGAGGTTGCTAAAATGGTTGCCCAAAGAATTGTTTCAGCATTTCGAAAACACATTTCAACTGCAATCAAAGAAATGGGAGAATTTCCTGAACTATCTTTAAATGCTGGAACAGCTACTTATCCTTGTGATTCCTCACATGGAACAGGGTTGGCAGACAAAGCCTCTGATGCTCTTGAGACTGCTATCAGAAAAGAGGTTCCCTTTATAGCATTTGGCGAAATTATTTCCACTCCAGGAGAATTCTAAAAATTGGATTGTTTCTATCATTTCAGGAATTCAGGGGAATGTGCAGTTGTGAGGCGGTGTTGTCCAGAGCAATCCCCTTTGAAATTAGACCAAATTGAAATTGCTTTGACAGACTCAATAAAAATGATTAACATTTCTTGCAATGCGGCATGATCACTAGTAATTGAGTTGACACAGCTTTATTTTGTTGCTTTTGTTTGGTTTAAGTGATTTGGATTAGCGCGTTAGGTGCCGTTGTTTCAGGCAATCGTATGAATGTGCAATTTGATATAATGATTTTCGCATTATTTTGGAGGGAAAATGGCTGCTGAGGAAAAAATTTGGGTTAAATTCAAACTTAATGGCTGTCAGGTCGGGAAGCAAATTTCTCCCAGGCGGACTTTACTTGAAATGTTGAGAGAGGATTTTGCACTTACAGCAGTTAAAGAAGGCTGCGGAAAAGGAGAATGCGGAGCTTGTGGGGTTTTGTTTAATGGATATCCGATCAATTCCTGCCTTAAACTTGCAGTAACGCTTTGTGAAACGGATGAAATTCTTACTCTTGAAGGACTTGCGGAAGACCCTTTGATGAAGAAGATCCAGAACGCATATGTAAATGAAGGAGCCGTGCAATGTGGTTTTTGCACTCCGGGAATGTTGATTTCTTCTTATTCTCTGCTTAAGCGAAATCCTAACCCATCAGAAGCAACAATAAAAGAATCTTTATCTGGGAATATTTGCCGTTGTACTGGATACGAAAAAATAGTTTCGGCTGTCAAACGAGCTGGAGAAGAATCCGATTAATAAAGCTATTGTGTATGTAATACTTAAAGGACTTTCGCTTAAAAAACATGGCGAAGCTTCCCGAATTTCTCATTAAGGTTATTCGCTATTTGTTTCAAGCAAGGAGGAAAGTATTTTGAATTTGGAAATATCATATGTCAAGCCAAAAACTGTAATTGAGGTTGGCAAAATTCTATTTGCGAATTCCAACGCAAGGATTATTGCTGGCGGAACTGACTTGATCGTTAAATGGAAGAACGGTTTATTTCCGGAATTGAGTCATTTTGTTGACTTGTCAACCCTTGGTTATAATAAAATTGAGTTAGGTGCGGGAAAAATAAGAATTGGTTCAATGTGCACGATGCGACAAATCAGCGAAAACCGTTGTTTACAGGAATGGTTCCCAACGTTATGTTCAGCAGCTAGCCAGGTTGGTGCTCCTCAAATTCGTGAGACAGCAACTCTGGGGGGAAATTCGGCTAACGCTTCTCCCGCTGGAGATACAATTCCAGCATTGATGAGCCTTGAAGCGCGAGTTATTATTTCAGGAATCAATGGATACAAGAGCGTCGAAATCGATCGCTTTTTCAAGGGTCCGGGGAAAACCACTCTTGAAGAAGGAGATTTTATCGAAGCCTTCGAACTTTCAGAACGAAAAACTATGGGACGATTTATGAAACTGGGTGAAAGGCGTGCACATGCTATTTCCAAGGTTTCCGCTGCAGTCTCAACCTGGGATGATGAAAGCGAAAGTAAAAAATTCGGAATTGCCCTTGGCGCAGTCGCTCCAACAGTTATAAGAGCACGTGAAGCTGAAGATTTTTTGGTTGGAAAACCCCTCCCCCTTGCTCCTGATTGTGTTGATAAAGCAGCCACAATGGCTGCTGAATGCGTTTCTCCAATCGATGATATAAGATCTACCGCTACTTATCGTAAGAAAATGGTTAAAGTACTAGTCTCAAGAATTCTTTCCGAGCTGGGACTCTAATTTAATTCCAATAATTGGTGAAAAAAAATGAAATATCTTGCAATCCTTTTACACATTTATCAACCACCCACCCAGCTAGGATTTGTAGTTGATGACATTGCTCGGGAATGTTATCTTCCGTTAGTTGATATTTTCAATAGTGAACTGGAGCCGCGTTTCACGCTTAATATCAACTATAGTCTTACCGAAATTTTAGTTAACAGGGGTCATACGGATATAATCGATGGTCTAAAAAAAGCTGCGACAAATGGCCATGTTGAATTTGTCGATTCAGGCGCTTACCATCCTATTTTTCCGCTTATTCCAATTTGCGAAATAAAGCGCCAACTTGAGCTAAATCGAAAAGGTAATCAGTCTGTTTTTGGACCAACCTATGCCCCAAAAGGGGTTTTTCCTCCGGAAATGTGTTTTTCAGGTCATGTTGGGCGCCTTTTTCATGATTTGGGTTATCAGTGGTGCATTACTGACGATCTTCCCTATTCCTACCACAATGGTACTCCTCCCTTTGATTTTATTCCAAAAATGGGTGATTCAGGTGTTTTTTTACGGAGCAACAGTTGGTCAAATGATATCTCTTTTCATGGTTGGAAGGGCAGGGAGTTCTTGAAAATCATTAAAGAAAGGATGAACAATTGGTTTCAAGATCGTGATGGATACATTGTAATTGCAATGGATGGCGAAACTTTTGGACATCACCATAAATATTACGAGGAAAAATTTCTAAGAAGCCTTTTGTATGCACTTAAGGATGATAATGAAATTAGACTTGTTACGTTGAGCGATTTGTTTACCAGATTTCCCACCCGGGAAGCCTATGTTCCTCCGTCAACCTGGTCCGCCTCACTCCAGGATTTGAATGTTGATGATCCTTATCCTTTATGGCATAGCAAATTCAACTCAATTCATCACAATCAATGGGTTCTGACAAATCATGTTATGTCTTTAGCATGGCGAGCAAGTGCCCAGGGAGACCAGGATACGAGAAAACTTCTTGATAAGGCAGTTTACAGTTGTCAATACTGGTGGGCTTCCAATTGGAATTTTGACCCGTCCCAAGTTTTCCGCGGGGCGTATTTATTAATGGATACTCTCGAAAGGGCAGGATGGTTCCTCAAAGATCATGAATCTGTCAGAATAGGCAGAGATTTATATAATAATCTGATCTATTCACTTTTTGAAAGGCAAAAAGCTGGAAAACAGAAAGAATGACATGCCAGATAGTTCTAACCCCCATCAATTCATACTTATCAGCAGCCAATTTGACAATTCTTTACAATCAAGTACAACGTTGAATTGTCTTTAACATAAGGTTTTTTGGGGTGATTGAACGGGAAAACAATGGAGGGACAGCTATATCAATGAAGAGAATTATATTGCTTCTGTTTTTTTCTTTCATGGCTCTTCAATGTAGTGCATTAAATCCAAGAGAAGTTTTTGATGCTGGAAAGAGAGCTTTCGAACTTGGGAACTGGCGTGAAGCAGAACAGTTTTTCAGCCGTTTTTTGAAAACATGGCCTGAGAACCCACTTGTTAATGATGCCGATTATTTTCTCAATCTTTCGGCAATCAGGCTAAACCCTGATCAAACCGAAGATAAGTTGAAAAAAATTGCTTCTTTGTCAGAAAAAATTAAACTTTTCAAAGCGAAATTGCCTGAGACAGCTGATTTATCAGAGATGCAAGCCGATGTTGATTTCCTAAAAATGGAAACTGGGACCGCCAGCCCCACAAAAATTAATTTCCTTCAATTATCTCCAGAGACACTACTTCATTTTTTCGATCGTGGCTGGTTACCCCCTGAAGGGAAAGACCCCATCTCTCTTTTGTCCTGGCTTCAGAATTGGTCAAAGAGCAGAGACTTCTCAAATTTTTCAAACCTTCGATCGAAAATCGCACTCCTTTCCTCAAAAGCTTTATTCATGATCTTCATTTCACCTTTGGCTAACGATTCCCTGGAAGAAAAACTGAAAAAATTGGATTTCTGGCCAATTCAAAAAGCAATTCGGGATAACCTGAAAATAGCATATGACTTAGGTGATCTTGAGGTGAAACGGAATACTGCCCTATTGGGAGTTTCTTTCGAATATTTAAAAAACGAAAGAAAAGGCTCCAAGTTTCAATTTTGGCAAAACTATCTTTATGAAAGAGGCTTAAGTAGCCAAGACGCCTGGTGTCCAATTTCATTGAAAAAATAAAGGACTTCCTCACTGGTTTAAGCCGGAATACAATTATAGGAATTGCTGCCGGGTTTTTTGTGCTTTTTTTTGTTTTTCTGGTTATCCTTTTCACTCCTGAAAGATATTCCAAATGGACTTCCATTAATTTTTCAGGGTTGAGGATCTTTTTTGGTGTTCAGGAAAAACCCGTTGAAAAACCAAAAGGGGGAGTGCCCTTTGTTCCTCCCCCTCCGTCTCCGGATAGCGAAGAACGCGCTGCTGCTTATTTAGATGCAGCATGGCGGGATTATTTTAGAGGTGATTATGACGAAGCACTTCGAAGATTGAAAAGAGCCAGAGATTTTTCCTTTGGAAATTACACTGTTATTCGATTAATTGGCCAGATTCATTTTGAATTGGGAAAATACAAACTTGCATACACAGATTGGATGACTGCTTCAATGCTTCCAAATGCGGATAAATTTCTCACTCGTGATATCGAAGTTACTAAAAATTTGATACGTTATACCAGAGAGGAGCAGGATAAACTGTCCAGAAGAATTTATTACACCCCAGGAGATTTGATCTCAAAAGCCCGAGAACGGGAACTCAATCTTCATCTTAGACCCTGAAGAGAAAATTAACTGTAAAAATTAGCGCCCTATTTTGACTGATAATTATTTTGATTCCAAGTCTCAAACGGTTGTGAAAGCGGTCTAAAAAAAAGTTTTTTCAATAAACCTTGAATCCTTCCCCCCCAAAAGAGATACTGAAAAAAATTTGTAACGAATTCGTACTTTCCAACGTAAGAGGGTAGGAAAGAGCAAGTTCGAAAGAATGAATTTCAGAAAAACCCTTCTCAGGTTGTTGGTTGAAACAACTTTCCAGGAAAACTAGTTAAAATGTGTCACTACCGAAAAACCAATTCTTGTTTATTTTCCCTGATTTTTCGAAAAACTGTCAAATTTCTACAATGTCAAAAATTTTAAAATAAAAAAAAAATAATTAACAAAAATTGCATGCTAGGTTAATATAGCTTTTAGGAGAAAGAAATATTAAAGTTGGCACTTTCTCAACATTTTTGGGTGCTTGGTTTGAACCCCTCTAAGCGCGGAGTAGCTTGCGCCTGTTTAATTCAACATTTTGCTAACCAAAAAGAGTAGAAGGAAGTGAGTTGAAAAGTTTTTCGGATAGACGAAAAACACCAAAAGACCTAAGTGTGGATGAAAATTGGTGAACTAAGAAAAATTTGTGGCCTAATTAATTGACTAAAAGGGGATATTAAATGTCGGGAATCATTGGGGGAATTGTTGTTTTCTTTGTCGTTATTCTTTTTTTTATGCTTGTATCCCTTTTTCCTTTTTCAACCTATATAAGATGTCTTTCTGCCGGAGTCCCGGCAAAACCTATAGACCTGATTGCTATGCGTTTGAGAAAAGTTCCGGCTGATATGATTGTTGATGCCTACATCCGGGGAAGCAAAGGCGGGCTTCCTCTCCTGCTGAATGACCTGGAGGCCCATTATTTGTCGGGCGGGAATGTCTCTCGAGTCGTTGATGCCTTAATAAGTGCGGAAAGAGCAAGATTAAATCTGACTTTCAGACGTTGTGCTGCTATTGACTTGGCTGGCCGCGATGTATATGATGCAGTTCGGATGCGGGTTGACCCAAGAGTTCTTTCCACCGGAGAAGTATCTGGGATTGCAAAGAATGGAATTGAATTGACCGCAAATGTTAAAGTTACAGTTCGGGCAAATCTTGAAACCATGGTTGGAGGTGCCGGAGAAGAAACAGTTTTAGCCAGAGTTGCTCAAGGAATCGTTTCTTCTATTGGCTCTGCTGAGACTCATCTGGACATTTTAACAAAACCGGATGTGATCACTGAAAAAATCATGTCTCAGGGACTTGATTCCAATACTGCTTTTGAAATTCTTTCAATTGATATTGCTGACATAAATGTAGCAAGAAATATTGGGGCCTTGTTACAAAACGCTCAGGCTGAAGCGGACAAAAAAGTAGCGAAAGCAAAAGCTGAGGGAAGAAGAGCAATTGCTCTGGCACAATTTCAAGAAAACCGAGCAATGGAACAGGAAATGAAGGCCAAGTTGGTTCAATCCGAAATCCAGGTTCCACTTTCGTTAGCGGAAAGCTTTAAAAAGGGGAAGATCCTAACTGTCAGAAAAAAATCTGGAAAAAATTTTAAAGGTTTTGGTTTGAGTTCCGACAATGGCTGATTGCGCTGATTGTCCAGAGGTAACTCTGGAACAATTGAAGAAAATGAGTTTAATTCACAGACGGGAGTTGAGATGGCTTGAAAAAATGTCTGAGACACAATTTCAGGCATTCAAAAAGAATTTCTCAATTTGTGGTCTCGAAGGCATTACAAGAGATGAAGCTCTTGGATTAATAAAATCGATGCTTTTTTTGAATTTGAAACTACAATCTGAATTTGATCAAGAAAAAGGATGAAATTGGTGTTCCGAATCAAGGGAAACAACTATTGGAACTTCATAAAAATTGCGATTTTATTTTCATTTTCTTTTTCATTTTCTCCCGGGTTTTCATTTACTTACAGCATGAAACAACCTTCTTATGACGCAGTAATTAGATGTATTTTTTTTGACTCCCAAAAAAATCTCTGGATTGGCACCTTTGGAGCCGGGTTATGGGAGATAAAAGAAAAAACCCCTCACAAAGCCCTCGATCGTTTTCAAATGCAACCGGTTGTTAGAATTAGTAAAATCATTGAAAAGAATGGAAAACTAATTGTTGCTACAGCAGGAGAAGGACTTTTTTCTTTCCAGCCCGACAACAAAGTTTGGTCAGAATTTCAGCCCCTGGCAGGTAAAGATTTTCAATTCCTTCATGGATTATTAGATACTCCTGAAGGCTTGATGATTGGCTCAGTAGGCTCAAGTGCAGCCATCCTGGAAAACGATACCTGGAAAAAAATTGGGGAAGCCCAAGGTTTAGATGACAACTGGATCAACGACTTTTTTGTTTTTCAAAACGAAACCTGGATCTCCGGATCCAATGGAATCTGGAAATACAAAAATGGCCGGATCCATGAATATTTTGTCCCGAGGAACGAGTGGGTCCACTCCGAAGTTAATACCGCTACAATTTGGCAACAAACACTCTTCCTTGGAACCGGCGAAGATGGTTTGATTTATCGAACTTCGGATAATAACTTCAAAAGATTTCAAGAAATTCCCAATTCTATTGCCGCCCTCCAGGAATTTCAGGGCAATCTGTTCGTTGGTGGAAAAAAAGGCCTTTTTAAAATATCGTTTTCACTTAATAAGAAGTTTGTGACAAAAAAGATAGAATCGCCATTATTTACAAGTGAGGTTTATATAAAGTCACTGGCTGTTTCACCTGATAACGAGTTATTTGTTGGAACTTTAAACGGGGAACTATTTAAAAGTGCTGATGGAGAAGTTTTTAAAGCTGTTGGTGCTTTTAAAGATGGAATATTATTCCTAAATTAAGGAGGTATGCGTGTAAATGTATTGTCCCAGGGTGGCTTATTTAAAAAAAGTGTTTACACCGGTTTCTATTCTTTTGCTTGGGATTATCTCAACCGTTTGGTTTTCAGCTCCACAGGTTTTGAGGGCTGCTTCGGTGGATGAAAGCAAGTATGTTTTACCTTCTTTGAAAAACTCTGAAGCCAAAATTTTATTCAGGAAAGCAATGGGGTTTCTTGACGACGGACAAATCCATTTTGCTATTACAAACCTTCAGACAGCTCTAACAAAAGAAGCTGACAATGCGGAATTGCTTGCAAAAACGGGTTTGCTTGCAATCGATGCTGGGGAAAGTTATTTAAAACTAGCTAGAACTTGTTTTGATAAACTTTTTGAAGTCAAAAAAGGCGTTGGGGCTTTTTCTCCCGAAGAAATTATCGGTTATTCCCGGTCTCTCTTTTTAGTAGAACCTCTAAAACTTGATGATGCTGAAAAGAACTTGAAAGAAGTGCTTCAAAAAACTCCCGACAATCTGAATGCTCAAATTGCAATGGCAGAACTTGGATTAATTAAAAGCAAATTCCAGGAAAGTTTGGATCTCTTTTCCAAAGCCAAATCCAAAAAGTCCGATGAACCGAGAATAGCCTGGGGAATGGGTTATGCCCTTCTCGGATTGGGAAAAAAAGAAGAAGCCATCGATGCTTTCAATGAGGCATACGCAACTGCTCCAAATGATGCAAAAAATAACGTTAAAATGGGAAAAGCCATGCTCGACCTCGGAAAAAACATGATGGCTGAAAAATATTATTCCCTGGCAGTAAAAATCGATAAAAATTGTATTGGCGGGCATCTTGGCATTGCCTATTTAAAGCTTTTCAATAATGAAGACATGTCAGCCAGTTTTCACATCAAAAATGTCCTGGATTTAGATCCCCAAAATCCCAGAGTGTATTTATGTCGGGGTATTTATAACGAAATGAGAAAAGATCTACCTGCTGCAATTGAAGATTATCGTTTAGCCGCTTCATTAGGCTCAGATATGGTAGAGGCAAAATTGAGGTTGGGAAAAATACTTGCCGGTGTTGGACATGCCTTCCCGGGTGGCACTTTTACCAACGAAAATGCTGAAGGAAGAGCAGAATATCGTCGTTTTGCCAGACCCAAAGAAGCGGTTCAAATTTTACGGGAAGTCCTTAAACTTTCTCCCAACCATCCGGAAAATACATACATCAAAAGTCTGATTGAAAGCCTGGAAGATTGAAAAGCTATTTTCAGGAACATTCTTTTTTAGGGGGGTGTCTAGTTGATTCAGAAATTTTTTGCAGGGAATCTTAGATCGATTTCAACTATTAAAAAATTCCTGGTGATTTTTCTTTTTGTGATTTTTCCACTGGTTTCATTGTTAGCACAGAATTCACTTTCACAGAAAATGAAGATCGTTTTTCCACAAGATCCCGATTTAATGGAATGCAGAGTTTCAAGTGTTGCGCTTGGCGGTAATTATACCGCCTGGGGAACCAGTAAAGGGGTTTTAATCGAAACTGAGGGAGGATATGCAAAGTGGTACAATCAAAGCAATTCTCCCTTGCCTGTGATGGAATTCCCAACTATTGCTTTTTATGGTCCAGAAATTTGGGTTGGATGTAGAGATCAGAATCTCGGTGGAGTGTTTAAATTTGATGGCACTTCCTGGACGGCTTTCAACTCAAAAAGGTATTCTATGCTTGCTGGAATGGTAAACTGTTTGGTTGCGGATAAAATGAATCGCCTTTGGATTGGTTTTCAGGATTATGGAATTAATCGCTACATGGGATGGTCTTATGGAAAACCGATTTCAGAGCTTTTTAAAGGATTAAAGGTAAAACATGGGTTGATTTCAGGAACAGTTTACTGCATGGCCGACGGTGGAAGATATCTTTGGGTTGGTACAAATCGGGGCCTTGCAAAAATGGATACTTGGGCTGAAGAGGAGGAAATTGACCATCACAAACACTGGAATCTCGAAAATGGATTTCCGGCTGAATCGGTTTTTTCAATTGCGCCCTATGGAAACGATTCTGTTGCAGTTGGAACTGACCTTGGTTTAATTCTTCCAGATGGAGATAAATGGAAAATTTTGAAGAAAAAGGATGGGTTAATTTCTATTCCTATTAAATCCTTGGTTTCTGAGGGAAATCGTCTTTGGCTCGGAACCAACCGTGGTTTGCAATGTTACGAAAACGGGAAACTTTCTGAAGTTATTGACTCTACGAAAGGGCTTCCCTCTGATGGAATACAATGCCTTGCAGGAACTACCCAATCTGATGGTTCGACGAAACTTTTCGTAGGAACAAATAGAGGAGCTCGGATAGTGATATTCAACAGATAGTTGAGTATCAGGCTTAGAGTAAATTTTCGTTCTAAAACTTTTTATTGAACCTGTTTTGAGTTATTTGCGTATTATAAGGGTGGATATTATAATTAAATTAAAGGAGGGTTTATGAACAAACAATGTACAAATGTCAAAAAAAGACTAGCTACTTTTTTAAATTTTAAAAGATTTTTTGTGGTGTCATTATTTTTTCTGTTTACAGGTGGGCTTTTTGCAACCGATTTGAAAGGTTCCGGCATTGATAATGAAAAGAAATTCAATGCAAAAAGCCGGATTTGGGCTATTTCCAGTACTAACATGACCGTTGAAATTCGACGATCTGAAAAGAATGAAAACTACAGGGAAAACGCCAAAGCTTCAATCGGCATCTGGTGCCCATTTCTTGAACCGCCGCCGGTTGATAGAACTCTTTCGAACATGCTCACTACGAAAGGAAAGGTTTTTCGAAATACCGGAGCAGGAAAAGACCAATTTCCATATGTTATCAAAGAAGAAACCACAGGAAAATTCTTCGTTTTCCGAAATTTGAAGTATACTTGGCTATTCGAAAACCAGTTAGCCGACAAAGCAGATCCCGATAATGGTAATGCAACGCATACCACTGTTATTCCAGTTTATACCCCATTTTTTGATGAAATAGCTTTGACCGATAAAGCACCTGATTTCATGAAGGATTGGGCAACTCAAGAGGGAAATGATTACACTCTTCCTGAGCCAAAAGTCCATGCAAACAGACATACCGTTGTTTATGACTCTGGTGTTGCCAACGGACTTTCAGTGAGTGATTCTTCAATCCTACAGCAGGTTGGAATGATTATGAGCTACGAAGTTGCTGAGGTTTCACCAGCGGTTAGTGGCGATGGATACCCAGAAACTGGTGAAAAAACCGCGAATCTTTCAGGGGATAAAATTGAAAAATTCGTAAAGGGTACCGCAAATCTTAGTGTAGTTCCAGGGTCTTTCCAGACTGCTACCTTCACGACACCGATTCCTGACGAATATGCGCCCTTCTGGAAGCTTGGTTTATGTTCGGCTTATCAAATGGTTTATGTTGAAGATTACAAGCCACCTGTTGCAAAGGTTCCAGCGGCAAACAGTCCTGGTCAGCCATTCGGAGGATCCGTTGGAAAATGGCTTGAGCAGGATATCACCATCGATTGGACTGACGACAACGCAAGTGCATCCAAACAATCGCAGCAGTTAAAAGCTACTTTTCAGTATCACTGCGGAATGGATGACCTTTACAAGATCAAAAATCCTTATGCAACCGCTGACAATGGCATGGATCCGTATTTCTATTTTATCATCCTCAGAGGGAATGACGAATTCGGGCCTTACATTGGGCCTCAAAACCTTGGAAGAGAAATTGAAATTTACAATACAAAACATCCTTATTGGTCCAAGAGACCCAAGGACGAAGTTACAAAATATTTGACTGACCGAAGAGCATATGCTACCGAAGTCGACAGCATTCCACCATGGATGCGTGGAGTAATCTACTTTGTGATGGGTGATGTCGGTGGTGGAGCTGTTGATCCCGGACTCAACGCTACCGATAGAATGAAAAAGTTGAACAACGCCTGGAGAATCGGAGAAATTACTCAGGCAAGTTGTCCGATTTTCTTTGAAATACGCGAAGATTTAAAAACTTTGACAACTGATGCCGCGAAAGAGGCAGTAAAAGATCTTGATGCCTTAGAAGATGCAACCAAAAATCCTTCTGCTTATTCTTGTGATACAGGAAGAGGGTTTAACAGGTTTGCTCAGGTTACCCTCGACGTTGGTGATTCCACAGCGTCTAGTACTGCTTCTGGAACTGCTTCATCAACAATGGCAGGCTCGTATTTGGTTGGTCCCATTGAACTTGAGAAAGACAACCCTGAAGTTTATTTCGAAGAACAGAAGCCCAATGACTCAGGAACCACTGTTAAATCAGGCTGGTGGAAAATCAAGGGAAAACGTGTTCTACTGCCCATGATGTATGCGACAGGTGCCAAAGATGACTGCGACGTAAGTTGTTTCACCACTCGCGAGGTTATGCAGGTTAGTCAATCAAACTGCTGCGGAAACTCGGTAACTGTCAAACCGGCCGAAAATCAGAGTGAAGTATTCCTAAAAGATGATGTTAAACCTTGCCCCGAATGTTCTCTGACAGATTCCAGAAATGGAACTGAACATTCGATTACAATTCCTGCCGGCGATGATCTTGCCTATAATGAAAAACTCGTTGTCAGCAACAAGGATGGAAGCAATGCGCAATCATATTCTGCCAACCAATATGGTGGCGATTTCGACTGTTCAAAATGTAATTTTGCAGTTCAAAAAGGATCTGATGCTGGTACTCAGGTTGGTGTAATTCCTGACGATCCGAATGGGGCATTAAAAGATAAGGTGATTTACGAAAACGTCAGAATGCAGATCAAGCTCGGAGGGTATGACAACGTAAATAAAGCCACTCCATTCAGAGGGATTGGTAAACAAACATTTTCGATTTTTGCCCTAAATCCTGACGGCTCAAGAGGGAATCCTGAAACACTTGAGTGGCCTGATGATTCTGGAAATGTGCAATCTGGCCAGCAGATTGTAAGAGATAACAATGGTGATCCTTACAAATGGACTCCCAATCTTAAGCTTTATCACATCTTCAGAACTGCTGGAATGTATCAAGCTGTCTATACGCTAGATTCAGCCGTTTCTGGTAACTCTGCGGATCACAAAACCCGCACTCTGACCTTCAATATTCATGTTCTCCCGTTAATTCAGGGTGTTCAAACAATTGAGCAGAAACAAGAGCGAGGTAAAGATCAGTAAAAAGTCCCACCATGTCGGGAGTGCTTTCCCGCTTGGAAAAAACATTGAAAGTGTTATTTCTGTAAAACGCGGCTTTTTGCCGCGTTTTTTGTTTTCCTTTTTGGAAAATCACCTTTTCGATTCAAAACGGGAAAACTATGATTTCTAGCGTCACGTCAAATTACTTTTCTAAATTAATGAAATTATTTTTTTATGATGGTATCATTAAGTTCAAATGGAATCTGATGGCAACAATATTATTTCTGAACAAAAAGCGGCTGCGAAAATTGAAAAGATAAAAGCCATATTTGCCTTGGGAGTGGGGGCAAATTTCTTCACCCTTATCGGAACAATTGCGATCTGGATTGTGCTTGTTAAAACCGAATGGGTTTTTGGTTTCTGGCGACGATTGTTTTTTGCTTTCGCTTTTATGCCGGTATTTATGGCAGATGCAATTCATAGTTATGTATTGAACCGAATAAAGATCGATGAGATTAAAGGGTTCAACGACGTTCTTATTTCTGAAGAAGGGAAAGGAAAACTCAGAAATTTTCACAATTTTTGGCGGTTTTTGTCTTTTTTCACTGCTTCCTTTCTTGCCTTGACGTTGATTACTACGCTTTCTCCAACTCCTGAATTTTGGAATTGGGCAAAAATTTTTTTTGCAGCTCTTTTTACAGTTTATTTCACCGTTTCCCGTGTTTTTTTCCATAGATATTTTGCTCCGGTACTTCCGGATGTTTCAAGCAAATCATTAAAAAGAAAAAATTGGATGTTTATTTGTTTTTCACTCCCATGGGTTATCTGGCTTTTAATCCGTGATCCACTTCCAATGTCTGCTATTGGTTGCATGTTTCATGGAATTATTTTCTTCCTTCTGGCTTCTTCTTTGCATCCGCTTCCCACAAAATTTTCTCTTCTTTGGCGTGAAAGAAAAAATGGGACGGAATTTTCCACTCCGAAAACAATGGAAGTTGAAGTAAGTGATATAATTGAAATTCCTGAAACAATATCTGCCGAATCTGAAATTTGGACAACTCAACACGGATTTCGGAAAATTTCAAAAGTTAAGCTTCCCCTTTTCGAATTACCCATTTTTTTTACCGTTGGAGAAGCTCTTCTTTCCAATGATTCACTTTCTCTCCTCTTGATAACGCAGAGTGAAATAAAAAAGAACTTCCACAGAGCTCTGGTGTCAAAAGTTGATGGAATTTTTTTCCTTTCCAGTGATTTTGGAACTTCAGAGGCAAAATTCCCGGGGGAAGTTAAATACAACTTTCAAAAACCTGAAATTACGTCAGTTGAATTTCTGGAAAGCCATCAGAAATTCCTTAACACCTCGGTAGAACCGTTCCCTCAATCACCTTGGGAGTCCCTTAAAATTCTGAACGAAAAGATTTTGTGTTTTTTGAGATCTGATGCAAGAACATTTTTTGATAAATTGGGTTTTAAACAATGAACAACGGGTTTTCACTTACGACTTTCAATTTTAAAACGAAATTATTTTGTAGTTATCTTTTCTTAATTTTCTTGACAATCTTTTTCCTAACTTATTTTCAGCTAGAATTAGAAAGAGATTCATTTGAGGAAAACATTAAAGCAAAGAGTTTACTTGTAGTTAAAACACTTGATTCCTTTTGTTTGGGTGCTTTCAACAATTCTCTGCAACCTCGATTACTAGAAATTTCAAGAAGTTTGATAAGCCAAAACACCAAAAATAACGATTTGATTAGTATTGCTTTTTTTGACCCACAGATGGACAAAATAGCTGAAGCTAACTCAAACGAAGTTTCTCCAGCGGAGAATTCAATTTTCAGTATCACGCAAAAAGTCGGAATTGAAGTGAATCGTGCTTTGCATTCATCCAGTAGTGGTGAAATTCTTGGGTTCGTTCGGATGACTTTTTCCATTTTTCCATTTAGTGAAAAGCAGAGCAAGCTGATTCGAATAAATGTGACGATTGCTTTCTTATTCAGCATTTTAAGTTACTTCACTGCTCTTTTGTTTTCAAGATATCTCCTTGGGCCGATTGCTTCATTAGTAGAAGGGGCAAAAAAGGCGGCAGATGGAACCCTGAATCTTCTTCCTGAAAACAGAAATCATGATGAATTCAATGTACTTATTCATTCCTTCAATGAAATGATCGAAGGAATAAAGAGACATCTCAATGAAATTACTAGTAAAAATGCTCAACTGGACAGGAAGGTTTACGAGCTATCGACTCTTCATCAAGCTGGAAGAATCATTAATTCCGTTTTGAATCTAGATAGATTATATGAAGTCATTGTTGATACAACAATACAAATATTGGGGGGAGTGAAACGCTGTTCTCTAATGTTAGCTTCTCCAAAAACGGAAGAATTTGTAATCAAAATTGCCAAGGGACTAGATGTGGGACTTCTTCCAAATTCGAGAAGAGTTCCTGTGACTCGAGGAATAGCTGGTAAAGTTTTTGCAAGTGGAGAATCGATAATCATTAATGACCTCAAGGAAGATGAGACTGGCAATATCCTTGAGAAAGCCCCAGTTGTACGATCTTCGATTTGTGTTCCTCTTAGAGTAAATGAAGAAGTAGTTGGAATTATCTCAGCCAGCAACAAAATCTCAGGAGATCCCTTTAAACAGGAAGATCTGAGTTTGCTTGAAACACTTGCCATGCAGGCTAGCGTTGCAATAAAGAATGCTAAATTGTATCAGGATCTTGATAGAAAGATCTTTGAACTTGCGACGCTTCACGAAGTGGGAAAAAGCCTCAATATGGTTCTTGAGCTTGAAAAGTTACTTGAGATGATCCTTGAAAATACAGCACGAGTATTAGGAGGAGTAAAATCAAGTTCTCTGATACTTTTTGACGAGGAAACAAATCTTTTGCATGTCAAGGTTTTTAAGGGCTTAAACCGGGATTGGACGAAAAAACCGATTAAAATTGGCGAAGGAATTGCCGGTAAGGTTTTTGAAAAAGGTGAACCTGTGTTAATAAATAACTTATCTGGTGAAGGAATTACTGATCCAGCTTCAGGAAGTGGGGTTCGAAGTTCTCTTTGTGTGCCACTGAAGGTTAAAGAGCGGAAATTGGGTGTTTTGTCAGTTTCAGATAAGCTTTCCGGCGATAGCTTTGACAGTAATGATTTGGATATGCTTTTTACACTTGCTTCCCAGATAGCTATTACAATTAATAATGCCAAATTGTATGAAGATCTGGAAGCCAGTTATCTTGCCGCAGTAAGAGCGCTGGCCAATTCCTTGGATGCTAAAGACCCATACACCAGAGGTCATAGCGAGAGAGTCGCTTGGTATTCTGTGGAGATCGGCAAGAAAATGTCTCTTTCACCGGCTCAAGTCAAGGATTTGCACATTGGTGCATTACTCCATGACATTGGAAAAATTGGAATTTCTGAAACAATAATTAATAAAAGCTCGAAGTTAACTCCGGATGAATTTGAACTAATCAAAACACATCCAGCACGTGGGGCATCTATTATTGAACCAGCCAAGTTTCTCAAAGAAAAAATCCCGTTGATTAAGTTCCACCACGAAAGATATGATGGCAAAGGCTATCCTGAAGGGCTAAAAGGTGACAAAATTCCGTTGCTGGCAAGAATCGTTTGTGTTGCTGATTCATATGATGCAATGACCAGTAAACGTGCCTATCGCGATAACATTGGTCGTGGAGCCGCAATGTCTGAACTTATCAATTGCGCTGGCAGTCAATTTGATCCAAGCGTTGTTGAAGCCTTCATCCAGATTTTGAAAGATGAATCGATGTTAATCGAAATAGATAAAATGAGGGCAGCATGAACCGACTCTGGACTGTTTCCAGCCCACCTCCCGAAGAGATTTCAAAGCTTCGTGAGGAGACCCATTTTCCGGATTTAATCCTTAAAATAATGTGGAACAGAGGACTAAAAGACCGGGTTTCCATTGCCAAATTTTTTCAGCCCAAAAGTCGCTATCTGGCTTCCCCATTTTTGTTGAGTGGAATATTTCAAGCAATCGAATGCATTTTTAGAGCTTTAAATGAGGATAAACGAATCAGAATTTATGGAGATCGTGATGTTGACGGAATTACTTCGACTGTCTTGTTACTTGAAACCATAAAGCTGTTCACTTCTAAAGTTGATTTCACTGTCCCTGTTATTGAAGATGGATATGGATTGAATAATCAGTACATTGAAACAGCTGCTCGAGACGGAATTAAACTAATAGTCACAGTAGATTGTGGAATCAGCAATGTTGCGGAAATTGAATTTGCCAAGTCCCGTGGAATAGAGGTCGTCGTTACCGACCATCATGAACCTCCCGCAGTTCTTCCAAAGGCTGCGGCTTTGATAGACCCCAAAATGTCGGATTCTGAATATCCAAACAAGGAGTTGGCCGGGGTTGGGGTGGCTCTGAAGTTGTCCATGGCTCTTGTCTTAGCATCCAGTGAAAGTCTGACGGCCCCCATTATTGCTTTTGATGTTGATGGAGATGAAATTTCAGCGATTAGATTTACTCCCAGAGAGGGATTTTCGCGTCAGAAAGCTTTGAATCCCCAACACATAGCCAACACCAGTTTACTGTTCTGGAACGAAAAAGAGCGAGATACGGTTAAAGCTCTTCTCCCTAAAGGAACCCGAATTAAACAGCAAATCGTGTTGTCCGAATTGAGAAATAAATACACTCCTGAAAATGCAAATCTTTCCAAAGAGGAAATTGCTGGCGAACTTAACGTTCCAAATGGCTACAACAAAGCACAAAGTCTGGTTCTTATGTATTTAAAGTATCTTGAAGCCCTTGAACCAAAAGTGAAGGATTTATGGCAGAGATCTCTTGATATTTTAACAATTGGGACGATAGCTGATATGGTTCCTCTTAAAGGGGAAAATCGTACAATTTCTCAACTGGGTCTATCTTTCATAACGCTTACCAAAAGAAGGGGTTTGAAAGAACTTTTTACTCTACTTGGTTGGCGTGGAAAGCGTATAAGCGAACGGGATGTGTCTTTTAGCATTGCACCAATTTTGAATTCCTCCGGAAGATTGAAAAGTGCGGAATTGGCAATTGATTTACTTTCAACTGATTTTCCTATGAAAGCAAAATCACTTTCCACAGAACTGTTTGCACTAAATGGTGAAAGAAAACGGCTTGCAGAAGAAAGTTATAAAATTGTCAGAGAACATCTTTTTTTACAGAATGACTTGGTTAACGATAAACTTCTTCTTGTGACTGCTCCTATCCCCAATCAAGGAGTTACCGGAATAGTGGCCACTCGATTGATGCTCGATTTCTGCAGGCCCGTAATTGTTTTGCTGGAAGACCATGGCAAATTATTGGGTTCTGCTCGTTCCTACCGAACAATCAACATCATCTCGGCCCTAAATGCATCTTCTGATCTTCTGGAAAAATATGGTGGGCATGTTGGCGCCGCAGGATTGACAGTTCTTCCGACCAACCTGGAGCATTTGAGGGAAAGACTTCGGAAATATGCTCAGGAAAAAATTCAGAATTCAGAATTGTCAGTCGAATGGAAAATTGATGCTGAGATTTCTCTTGATGATGTTACTGAAGCACTTTTAAAAGAACTTCAAAGATTTACTCCTTTTGGAGTTGAAAATCCTCCCCCGCTGTTTGTTACTAAAAAAGCTGCTTTCTACGAAATTAGAAAAGTTGGAGAAAACAAAAATCACTTAAGATTTAAATTCCGCAAGTCATCTGGACAACCTGTTTTTGGAATAGGTTTTAATTTGGGGAAGCTTATGTCGCAAGAGTTACTTCAGAATGGAAACTGTGATATGGTATACAGTCTTGAAATTAACGAATATAATGGTGTTCAAAATACGCAATTGGTGGTACAGGATATAGTATTTTGTGAGAGCAAAGTTCCAGTATCTACGTCAACCTCATTCCAAGCTCTTACTTTGGAATAGCACTGCTTGAAATATCTATTTAGTTCCAGTGGAGGACATTATGGAAAATACATATTACTTTGGTAACCGCGAATATGACTTCACTCGCCTGGAAAATATGTGGGTGAAACTTATCTTGGAAGAAATTGAGATGCTTCTGAAAAAAAAGGAAGCGTGTGATTGTGAAGATTGCATACTCGATTTGGCTGCTTTGGCGTTGAATAAATTGAGTCCTAAATATTGGGTTTCAGGTGCATTTAATGCTTTTACATCTCCCAGTGAGTTTGCAGCAAATCCGCAAAATCGCAAGGATGCCAAACAAGCTGTAGCTCAAGCGCTTTCATTGGTTAAGAAGAACCCTCATCACTGAAATTGTTGTCACCAGATCAAACTATTCAGCCAGTCTTCAACTCAACCTCAATCCTATCTGACGGTTTGAAATGAATAATTCCCGTCAGGATTTTCCGACACCTTTTTGGTTGAAGGGGTTTCTTCTAACTCTTCCATTTGGTTTTCAACTAATCCCGCAAATTGTGATTGCTGATTTTTTCGCCCTATATGGAATTTTTACTTTTTTAAAAAAAGTTGTTGCAAAAGAAATACCGCTTTTTGAAAAATCAGATTCTTTCTTCGTTTGTTTCTTGGGTTTCTCTTTTTTTGGAGCTGACATTTTGTTTTTCCCAAGGAATTTTCTTTTCGAGTTAGTAACTCTTTTATTTTTATTCGGTTTGTACAAATCGGTTTCATGGGAAATCAGATCAATTAAATCATTCCGGGAAGCTATTAATTTATTGAATTATCTTTTCTTCCCTTTAATTATTACCTTGGGATGCGTATCAATTTTGCGAATGCTTGGTTTTTCCGAAATTTCAAGATTGTTTTATTCGCAAGCGGGAAAAATTGCATGGCCTTATAGCTTTTCAAACCAGCTCGGGGCTTATCTTATTGGCGGTTTTCCTTTCGCGGCAGGTTTTTATTCGACAAATCTGAAAAAAAAAATTGTAATGTACTCTTTTTTTATGATTGTGATTTTTGAAACAGGTGCCAGGAGCGTCCTTGGATTGGCTTTATTTGAAGTTTTTCTTTTGGAATTCATTGCAGTCATAGAAAGTCGGAATTTTTCTGAAAAACTTGCTTTTGCTGCCATTTTCTTTATTTTTATTCTTTTTTCCCTGTTTTGGGCCAATGAATTTGCTTTTAAAAGGGCTCTTGGAGCTTTGGACAATACTCCTCTTACCTATGATTATACGCGAAGTCAGAATTATTCAGAGGCTTTGGAAGCTATGAATGGTTGGTGGGCTGGCGTTGGACTTGGATGTTTCAAGGCATTACATCAATTCGAAGTACATAATACCCCTTTAAGTCTTCTTTCTGAAACCGGAATACCAGGTTTTATGCTTTTTTTTATTTGGCTTTCCGGTGTTTTCTTCCCACTTCTAAATTCTGCAATAATTCGGAAATGTAATGGCCTGATGTTGGCTGCGGCAGTTTTGGCGCTTTTCTGCTTAGGATTTTTTCATAATCTTTTGCGGAATAGATTCCTTTGGACTCTTTTAGCATTAGGGAAGTCAGAATTGAAAATTAGTGCAGACGAGGCAAATTAATTTCTTTTAGGATAATCCGGAGTTTGTGATGAAACTTATAAAAGTTTTTAAAACGCTTGTTCTGGCATTCTTGAAAAAGGAGCCAAGAGCAATGGATTATGTTAAAAGAAGGTCTTTTTTCCTTTTGGCTCAGAAAATTGCTGGCTTTATTTCTTCCGAATGCCTGACCTTTGAATTTGGTAAAACATGGTTTAAAGATAGGAATTTTGTAAGAAACTATCGGAAATTTTATGGAAAACTCGATTACAGCCAGCTCGAAAAAAAATTCAATCTTTTTCAACTTGCAAACTCGACTGAAGGCCTAATTGGGAATACTGCAGAATGTGGCGCTTATCGAGGTGCCTCTTCTTTTTTCATTTGCCTGGCAATTGTAGGTAAACAGAAGACTCATCATGTTTTTGATTCATTTGAGGGACTGAGCCAGCCAGGGGAAAGTGATGGAATTTTCTGGGAAAAAGGTTATTTGAAGGCCTCTGAAGCTGAAGTGGCTCATAATCTTTCAGAATTCGATTTTTGTCGAATTCACAAAGCCTGGATCCCAAAAGCTTTTCCAGAGGTTGAGTGTGAAAAGTTCAGTTTTCTTCATATCGATGTAGACCTTTATCAACCCACTTTTCAGAGTCTTGAATTTTTCTACCCGCGCATGGTGAGTTCCGGATTAATTGTTTGTGACGATTATGGCTTCGAAACCTGTCCAGGTGCGCAAAAAGCATTTGATGGTTTCTTTCTTGATAAGCCGGAAAAACCGATTCACTTGAGTTCTGGGCAGGCTTTTGTAATTAAAAAATAAATTGGGAAAGAACTTTCGGGAAAGGTTCAGGAAATAAGCATTTGAAGCATTCCAATTAACGCTCCAAGGACTCCACCCAGGTCTGTAATCGTTTTAAGTTCCTTTTTGGTTACTGAAAGAACTAATTTTTCGAGTTCCTCGGGCGGGTAGGAAGCTATTTCATTTCTGACTATTTTTTGCATATCCACTGCAGATAATATTTCAGGCATCTTTGTTGATAGAAGAGGGGTAAATTTTTTTGCTCCACTTTGAAAGATCTCTTTTGCCTTTTCTCGCCCAATGGCTTTTAGAAAAAATGATGGGGAATTTTCCAGGAGCCCAAGAAATATCCCTTTGTTTTCAGTGACTAAAATTTTACCAATTCTTTTTTCTTCTAACCAAAGAATTAACTCATCCGAAAAACTTTCAATCATTTTTTCTTCAATTGAAGCTTTTGAAAGAATTTCCCTGAGGCTGAGAGACTTTATTTTTTCAAGAGAATTTTCAATATATTCTCCTATTTCAGATGAAAATTTCTCACTTTCTAACCAGTTTTCCAACAAATTCGAAAAAGCATGAAATATTCGATTTAATGTTTTAGGAGAATGAGAAGTTAATACTTCTCCTGGAGTCTTCTTCAAATAATTATTTATTAATTGGAAAACCATCTTTTCCAAACGATTCCTCATTGATGGATCTGCGAAGCTTTTTCTGAATTCAGGTATTTGTGCGGCTGAAGCCTCGTCAACCTTCTGAAGAATGACACTTTTGAAAAGGTTTTTTGCTCCCCACGAAAAAATTTGGTCAATACCCTTTGGGCCCTGGGGTTGCCGATTCAGCTCACTTTCAACTGCTTCTCTAATGAGAATTCTCATTTTTAAAATGTTCTCTTCGGAAAAAATAACCTCCTCAATTTTGGACTGAATTTTGGGCAGCAAAACAATGGCTTCTTCCCTCAATGCTTCTTGTGCTTCGTACGGGATCAAATTTTCAAAAGTCGATAAAGAGTTTGCGAAATCTACGACCAGTTTTGATGTCAGTGATTTTAATCTCGGTGAAAACGATGGACTGGACGTGCTTTTGTTGAACTGATCACGCAAAAATGTGCTCAGGGGTTTTTCCTGATTTGAAAACAATTCAGAATTCAATTCGCTGACTTTTTTCGACAAAAGGTTATTAATGCACTGTTTTAGAAACTCTTTTCCTTTTGAAGATTTAAGCCAGATTTCAAAGGAATTAGCAGCACTTTCAAGCAACTTTTGAATAATTTCGGAAGCCAAATCAATCTGTTCGCTACTTAAAAAATCTTTTAATGGAGCCTCAGACATCTCAAAAATTTTCATCAGACCATCTGTGAAGATGTTTTCCATGGTGTCTAAAACATCATTGTCACTCATACGGTTAGCGATTTTATCGGAAGTTAATAGTTGTTCGGTTATAACTTCTCCAATTTTGGAAGCTAGCTCATCTTGTCGGGAAGGAATAAGTCCCTGCCAGCTAAACCAACCCAATCGCATTTTTCGATATGGCCTGAATAGCATTATTACAGCAACATCATTTGTCAGATAACCAATAAATGCGCCCACTGTAATTGGGTTTATGAGGAGTTTGAAATAGTCCATTTCATGCTATAGTAAACAATATTGTTGCTTTTTTCAAATTTAATCGCTTTTCAAACAGTTGACTTTCATACATTTTTGGGAAAGATAGCTTTCGAATATTGTTTCTTATCCCTGAATTTCTTTAAGGAAAGCTAGCTTCGGGCAAATTTTAAAGTGTAAAATTTGATCAAACGTAAACGTTTTGCAGAGAGATTGTTTGAAGGAATATTTAGATTTTGTAAAGTTTTCAACTAAAAGACTCTTATTATTTGCCCTTTTATCCGAGGGTGTGGTAACTTTTAGTTATGGAGAATTTACGCAAAACTTTTAAGCTTGCTTTTACTCTGCCCGAAGTTTTGATTATGATTTTATTACTATCCATTCTGTTTACATTGGGTATTTTGTTTTCTTCACAATTTAAAGCTACCAAAAAACTGAGAAATAAAGAAATAGCTATTGCTCTTGCTCAACAGGCAGTTGAGGTGCTCAGATCTTCTCCCTACTCCATAATTGACGATGCAGATTCGAAAGATGACAGCGTGGAATATGACCTTAATCATGATTCCGGCCCTGAAGATCTCTTGTTGCCAAAATACAAAGCAGGGTCGATTGAATATCTTAGAAAAGTTGAAGTAAAGAGCCTTTCACTTGCAGGCGGTGATAAGAAAGCAAAATCCCCGGTAAAGTATGTAACAGTCAGCGTTTTTTGGAAAACTCCCGATGGTCAGGATGAAAGTATAACGCTTTCAACCACAATTTCGAATTTGAATTGAAAAGAATGAAAATTAATATTTTCCCAATGACATTGGAGAAATATGATTAAAAAAGCTTTTACACTGATTGAAATACTCATAGTTTTAACGCTTATGAGTTTCATTCTGATGTTTGCTTATAGAGTTTTTTTCTCGCAAACAAAAATGATCCAGGATTCAATGGAGTTTATGAGAGTAAATGATCATTTTCGGCGAATTATAAGCCACCTTGGAAAAGATTTCCGTGAAGCAAATCATATTATGTTTCCTGCTCCGGTTAAGTGGGAAGACGTTGCAAACCAACAAACACCGGCTGGGGGAGGTGATGTTCTCAGGTTGATCAAACAGGAAATCGACCCTCTTGAACGTTTTGCTCCTGTAACACCCCAGAACTGGAATTTTGACAAACCATTTGACCAGGTTATAAGAGTCAGGGACATTGTTTATTCCCTTGAGCGTGACCCTCAGCTGGGCAATAATAATTCTCCACGTTTCAAACTGATCAGAAGCGAATATTTGGAGGAAAAGTCGAAACCTGGAGTAAAAATCAAACAAGAACTGGAAGTTGGGAGTTCACTTCGTGAATTTACTGTCATCAGGACCATCCGAAAGCCATTTAAAGCGATGAACATTTCCAAGCTGTCTGATAAGATTATTGTTCCTTACCCTTCTAACGAATCTGGTTTTGGAAGCAATCTTATTTATGTCAGAATTACTCTTGAGAGACAAAAAGCGCCCGAAAAAGGCCAAGCTTACGAAATATCCCTTGGAACTTGTTTCTACATGCGTGGACGGGAGGTGTTCCCACACCAATGAAATTGATCCAAAATCGCTCCGGAATGGGTTTTTTCATTTTGATTGCACTGGCGGCAATTTTTGGAATATTGATTGTAATGATGTTCAGTGTTCAGTCGAATCAGGTTCTTTGGTTGAGTAAAAATGAAAAGGACTTTTTCAGTAATACCGTTGCAGAGGCAGCATTAAACATTGCGTTGGGTGAATTGGAAATAAATCCTTGCTTCCGAACGGCCTGGCATGTAAGAACCGGAACTGGTGGGAAATTAACTTGGGAATCTCCTGTAAAGAGCTATAAACCCTCTTTTGAGAATTGTGAAGATCTTTCACTTGCTGGGGTTAATGAAGGGGTATATTCAGGCAGTACACGTAATGGAATGTTTAAATTCAAGTTGGCCCCATTTTTCGGAGCAAAAGAGAATAAAAATACTAAGTCGTTAAAAGAAGCTTCAATGTTTGTAAGATGTGAAATCGTCGCCTGCGTTGGAACTCACGGCAGCGAAAAAGAAGATTCTTATAGAAGAATTACGGCTATTCTTGAGAAACGTTGTCCTATTTATGAATACTTGCTATTCGACGGAGAACTGCTTGACCTCGGCTATGGACCATATGATACTCCAAACATATTTCGAGGCGGGCGCCTGTATGGATATCAATGGATAACTTTCAACACGTCAGGCTCGGGAGACCAGGGGAGCGATTTGAAAGAGATAGAAAAAATTGAAACGCCCGGAATGATCAGAGCTTTAAAAGATACAAAAGTTGATTTTCTTGGTAAAGTATGTACAACTTTTGGTGCTTCAAACGATTCAGGAAAACCTGGAAAACTTCAAAGTCTCCAGGGCTTTGCTCTGGATGAATTCGCCGGGGGCAGAGCCTACAAAGTCCATGACTTATCAAGTAAAACATATCTTGAAAAAGCTAAATACTTGAGCAAATTCAAAAAGGGCGGTTTTATTGTCGAAGAAGATTCTTTTCCAAAGAGCAACTGGAAAAATCCTTATGACACTGACACGACTTTTTATGATATTGATTTCGGAGAACCGAATTATCGTGATGTGGCTTCCCATTCAACTTCACCCGATGATGAAGGGGATGATTCTAGTGCTTCATCTGATGATGATGATAACGAGAACAGCGCTGGTAAGCTGGACTCTGATCCCCCAAAAAATGGGGATGATGGTGGTCGAGAATCTCCCCTTACAAAAGTTCGTGGCAAGAAAGTTCTGATTTACTCGAAATTTCCACTTCGAATTTGGGGATGCCCCGATCGAACTACCACGATTTTTTGTGAAAAAGATATAGTTATTGCCGGAGATTTCAATCAAACTCCAACCACAATTCAGGATTACCCAGATGCGAATTTTATTGACTACAAAACTCCCATCAAGAATGGTCGACAAACTAACAGCCGGGTTTTTAACAAAGTTGGGGCGCTTTTGATCAGTCAAGGGCGTATCATTATTGATCATAGCCGACCAACGCTTTTTGCCAAGAACGAAATGAAACCTTACTTCCTCTATTTACTCGGAATGACTCTTGGGCCAAACGAATCGGGTGAAAAATATTTGCTCGAGCAAGTTTGTCCCGCCGATCCGGCGAATTTAAAGGAAATTAACGGTGGGGGACAATCAGATCCTTCCGGCAATAGCCCGACTTTCAAGGTCATAGATTGGATGTTGAGATACTCAAATACAATTTCAACCGGGCCATTGTTTCTTGAACAAATCGCCAGTATTTCCAATTTTTTTACCCCTTCAACTGACGGTTCTCCTCGTTTCGGAATTCAGAATTCTGAAGAACGGCAAAAAATTATTGATCTCTTTGTCGGAGATTGCAAAAAGGGAGGAATTCTCAAAGTTGCAGACCTCAATGAGATTTTCGAAAACGCATGGAAAGTTGCCGTTGACGAAGAAGAAAAATCCCCAAAACAAGGTTGCGGTGCAATGGGACTAATGAATGGACTTTTTGATTTGGCTTTGAAGACTGCAAAAAGCGGAAAATTTACAATTGGCATTCATCCCCCGGAAATTACGATAAATGCTTCGCTTGTTAGCTCCACCAGAAGATCCTCTGCTTGGAAGATAGGTTCTACTGGACCAAAGGTTTTTGACGAAGTTGGAAACGTTGAATCTACGAACCCGGCGATGATAGAATATTTAAAGACTCCACGGTTTGTTATTCAAAGAGTTTTTGGCTCTGAAATCCGACTCGGAACTGCCGAACCAACATATTTTCTTAGCGGGGTTAGTTCAGGAAGAGCCATTTTACGAAGAAGAATATGGGATAAATCTCTTGCTGGCGGCGATTATCAACCACCAGCGCTTTTTTATACTCATGATATAATGTCCATGAGAGATGATCTGATCACCAAAAAAGACTTTGACTCTTTCTGATAACAACCTCAATGGAAATAAATAATATATTTTCCCGCATCCTCTCAAAATGGAGAGGAGAAATAAGACTTTTTCTTTCTTTTTTTATTCTGTTTGGTTTTCTTTCCATTTTCGGTGTCCTGGATGGTTTGGAAGTAAAAACTCTCGATTTCAGATTTCGTCAAAGGCAGCCATCTTCCCCAAGCAATGATATTGTGATTCTTGCAATCTCGGATGATTGCCTTTCAGAAATTGGAAAATGGCCATGGTCGCGAAATCTTCATGCCAAAGCGATCGATATGTTGAAAAAGGCTGGGGCTAAAGCGATCGTTTTTGATCTTATCTTCCAGGATCCCTCAGATACTAATCCAGATGAAGATAAAAATTTAATAAAAGCCTGTAAGGATTTTGGAAAGATAATTTTACCGATTCATCTTGTACCAGTTCGAATAATCAATCCCGAAACACTCGAACTTACTACTGAGATTGAAGTGTTTCGTCCTTTTAATGAACTTGCATCAGCGGCTAAAACATTTGGTTTTATTAATGTTGATTATCAAAGTCTAAATCCAGATGGTATTATTCGTCGTATCCCTTTGACTTTAGAGGCTCAAAATCAGCTTTTTCCTGCCCTTCCCTTGGCAATTGCAAAAGTGGTTTTGAATAATGTCGAAATCTGCTCAGAAAAGCTTATCAAAATAAATGAAAACATTATTCCAATCTTAAATATTTTCAGTTCCCAGAAAATTGGATCCCCTAACAATTGGATTTTCAAGCCTGCTTTTCTTATAAATTATCTTGGAGAAGCAACTTCTGGTGCCTTTGGAATGGTATATTACTCCGACTTTCTCAAAGGAATGCTTAATCCTGAAATTTTTCGCGGAAAAACGGTTTTAATCGGTCCAACTGCCACCGGATTGGGTGATGTTAAACTGACCCCTTTCGGGGAAATGCCTGGCGTAATGATCCATGCAAATGCTCTTCAAAACCTTATCCATGAGAATTTCTTGCTTCAAGTCAGCCCTCTTACCAATATTTTTATTCTTTTTCTCATGGGCTTCTTGTCCTTGCTAATTATTACTCGAATGGGTCCGATTTCAGGAATTATCATTATTGTTTTGTTATTAGTTTTTTACATCTTTTTGGCCTTATATGTGTTTCTCAAATTTCAAATTGTCATGGAAATGATTTCACCTTTGTCGTTGACTCTTTTCTTCTTTATTTCCTGCCGGTTTTATCAAATGTTCAATTCTCTGAAATTGGCTTACCAATCGATAAAAAAACAGAATATCGCTTTGGAATATAGTAATTCAATGCTTGATAGACAGGTAAAAGATTTGTTTGTACTTAACGAAGTTTCTAAACGCCTTTCTTCACGCCTCTCCATGGACTTATTAACTACAGAGGTTCTTGAAACTTTTAAAGGTTTGTGGAATGCCAGCATATGTGTTTTGTTAAATGCAGATACCGATGAATTCCCTCCGGTTGTCCTGGGGCAAATTGGTATTGATGAAAGCGAGTCAAATGCGCTCTTATATGAGCCGGAGGTTTCAAAATTCGTAAAACAAATTTACGAGGAAAGAAAAATAATTACTCAACCTCAAGGAACTTGGTTTACAAGCTATTTTCCGCTGTTATTGGGAAATCGTTTCTGGGGGGCCATTCTTTTAAAGGAAAATTCCCCTGATCCTGCAATTTATCAGGAACGTGAAAAATATTGTCAAACCCTACTTGGAATTGCAGCCACAGCACTTGAGAACGCTCGTCTATATAACCTGGCAACAGTGGATGCGCTGACTAAACTTTATGTCAGAAGGTATTTTCAAATTCAATTGGAGCAGGAATTCAAAAGAGCAAAAAGATACAGTCATGACCTTTCGCTTTTGATCACTGATATCGATCATTTCAAGAAATTCAATGACACTTATGGCCATCAACAAGGCGATATCGTTTTACGGGAAGTGGCAGATCGAGTTAAAAAGTCTCTTCGTGAAATTGACATCCCGGCGAGATATGGGGGTGAAGAGTTTGGTTTGATACTTCCGGAAACCGATATGGAGGGGGCGGTGATTGTTGCGGAAAGGATACGAAAAAATGTAGAAGGCCTTTTCGTTTCTCGATACCAGGGTGGCGGAGAGCCCCTTCGGGTAACGATAAGTTTGGGTATTTCCTCATTTAAGAAACACTTCCCGGAAGCTCCCGAAGGAATGATAAAAATTGCTGATGAAGGGCTTTATAAGGCAAAAGCTGCGGGGAGGAATAGAGTTGAGATAATTTGAGCGGTTTTTGAAATTGTGAGCTTCCATTAAATGAAATCTCAACTTAATAATTTGGAACTAATGTTTGTAAATATTTTTTTGTGTGTTTATGCTGATTCCAAGGATTTAGAATGTTTAACTCTTATGCCGAGTACATTTCCGTGTTGACACTCAATAATGGCTATGCTAGAATTTAAAACCCGTAGAAATGGGTATTTAGTTTATTACGTCTTATTAGGGAGGCTTCAATTATGCAGTTCGTTGTAAGTGGAAAAAATCTCCACCTCTCCCCGGCTTTGAAGGATTACGCTGAGAAAAAACTCAGCTCTATCAAAAAGTATTTCGATCACATTATCGAAGTAGATGTTACTCTTTCCGTTGACGAAGTTCGGGATGCAAGCCTCAGCAAAATTTGCGAAGTAACCGTCTGGGCTAACGGAATTGTTTTACGTGCTAAGAAAGCATCGGAAGACCTTTATGCTTCCATTGATATGGTTGCCGACAAAATTGAACGCCAGATCAAAAAATACAAGGAAAAATTAAAGGACAAACCCAGGAGACAAAATTCCAGGGCTGACAGGCAGGCGAGTCACAAGGTTATTTCCTTCAAGGAAGAAGTTGCTCCACCTGAAGTCGAAAATGAACCTGCTCCCCCGAGAGAGCCAAGGATTGTAAGAAGCGGAACTTTCGCCATGAAACCTATGTTTGCCGATGAAGCAGCTGAGCAGTTAGATCTTCTCCGACAGGGTTTCTACGTTTTTTCGAACGCTGAGACTAATCAGATCAATGTAATCTATAAAAGAAGTGACGGCAATTTTGGGCTAATTGAACCTGAATTTTGATCTCGTTTTCAGATTGGTTTTGTTGCCGATCCCATAGGAGGAACTTTGGAACTTACTGAATTCATATCTCCTCAACTGATAAAACTTGAATTATCGTCATCTAAAAAAGTTGATGCAATAAAGGAATTAATTGAACTGCTTGACAAAGCGGGGTATGTAACCGACGCAGAAGCATTTTTAAGATCGGTTCTAGAGCGGGAAAAAGTCGGTTCGACCGGTATTGGCAAGGGAATTGCAATTCCACATTCAAGAACTCCTACAGTTCGCGAAGTGGTTGTTGCAATTGGCCGATCCAAGAAGGGTATTGAATTTGATTCCCTCGATAACAAACCGGTTCAGCTGATTTTTTTAATTGCCGCTCCGGTTGAGTCGGGTGGGCTCTATTTGAAGGCTTTGGCCAGATTGTCGCGCCTTCTTCGGTACCAGGAGTTTAGAGCCGAATTATTAGAGGCCCAGGATGTCGAAGAAATCGTTAAGATAATATCCGCCGAAGAAAAATAATCCGCGTTTTACATGCAAATGGAAGACTGGCGCGGCCCCCATTCGGGTGGTCCGCGCTTTTCCGTTAGAAAGGCAGGCCGGAATGTTTGATTGGGTAATAAAAGCGTTTAGAGCTGTTTTCCCTGATTTCAACACTCGGGAAATCAGTAGATTCACAGAAATTCTCTCACAGGTCAACGACGAAGCAGAGCGGTTCCGCCAAATGTCCGATATGGAATTGGCCGAAATGACAAAGACTTTCCGAAAGCGACTTCTTGAAGGTGAAGACCTCGAAGATATTAAGGTGGAAGCCTTTGCAGTCGTTAGAGAAGCTTCAACACGAAAACTCGGAATGCGGCATTTTGACGTTCAAATTCTTGGTGGGCTTGCTCTTCACGAAGGAAGAATTGTTGAAATGAAAACTGGTGAAGGAAAAACTTTGGTTGCCACCCTTCCCTTGTATCTTAACGCACTAGATCTAAACCCCGAATGGGTTGAACTTGCAAAAGAACAAAATGTAACCGACTTTGTTCCTTTAACCAATAAAAAGGGACTTCCTATCCCAGTCGGAAGAGGTGTCGTACTCGTTACAGTCAACGACTACCTCGCACGTCGCGACTCTGAATGGATGGGAAAGATCTATAAATTTCTCGGGTTGTCCGTTGGCCTTAATGTCCATGGAATGGATGCAGAGCAAAAACGCGAAGCTTACGCATCAGATATCACTTATGGGACAAACAATGAGTTTGGATTTGATTACCTCCGTGATAACATGGCTTTGTCCGAGGCGGAATGCGTTCAAAGACCGGAATATTATTATTCAATCGTAGACGAAGTTGATTCGATCCTCATTGACGAAGCAAGAACCCCTTTGATCATTTCAGGGCCAGCCGAAAAAGCGACACAACTATATTATATTTTTGCACGAATGGCTCGTGAACATCTTAATCCCGATGATGATTACATTGTAGATGAAAAACATCACGGCGTTTCCGTTACTGAAGCCGGAATTGAAAAAGTTGAAAAACTTCTTGGCATAACAAATCTTTATGATAACAAGAACATCGATTTTGTACACCATCTTCAAAATGCATTAAAAGCCAGGCATTTTTTCCATCTGGATAAAGAATACTGCGTCAGAGACAGGGAAGATAAAAAAGGCAAGGAAGTCGTAATTGTTGATGAATTCACAGGTCGTTTGATGTTTGGAAGACGCTATTCCGATGGCCTTCATCAGGCAATTGAAGCTAAAGAAGGCGTTACAATTCAACAGGAAAACCAAACTTTGGCTTCCATTACTTTTCAGAATTATTTCAGATTGTATAAAAAGCTTGCTGGAATGACAGGAACCGCTGAGACCGAAGCTCGTGAATTTAAGGAAATTTACAATTGCGACGTAATTGTTATTCCACCAAATCGCCCTTGTAGCAGAGAAGACATGGCAGATATCATCTATAAAACTGAAAAAGAGAAATTTGATGCTATTGTTGAGATGATTATTGAAATCCATGCAAAGAAGCAACCGTTGCTCGTCGGAACCATTTCCATTGAAAAGAGCGAAATTCTTGCCGAAATGCTTCGACATCGTGAACTGAGCCCGCAGGTATTAAACGCCAAATATCATGAGAAAGAAGCGGAAATTGTCGCTCAGGCAGGACGAGAAGACACAATAACCATTGCTACCAATATGGCCGGCCGTGGAACAGACATCCTTCTTGGTGGAAATCCTGAAATGTTGGCCTCTCAACAAACCGGGAAGAAAGAAGGGCCTGAATATGAAGCGGCTCTTGAACATTTTAGGGAGATTTGTAAATCGGAAAAAGAACGGGTTATTGCTGCGGGAGGCTTGTATATAATTGGTACCGAAAGGCACGAAGCAAGACGCATTGATAACCAATTGAGAGGAAGGGCTGGCCGCCAGGGAGACCCTGGTGCAAGCCAATTTTTCCTTTCCTTGGAAGACGATCTTATGCGGCTCTTTGGGTCTGCCAACATGGCTTCCTGGCTGGAAAAATTTGGTTGGGAAGAAGGGACTCCAATTGTTCATCCCTGGATAGCAAAATCTATTGAAAATGCGCAAAAACGAGTTGAATCTCACCATTTTGACGTTAGAAAGCACGTTTTAAAATACGACGATGTGATGAACCAGCAGAGAACTGTCGTATACAAAGAGCGGCGAAAAGCTTTGGAACAGGAAAATATTCACGAAGATATTCTTGAAATGGTCGATGAAATTCTGGAGAAAATTGTTGGACGTCACTTTTCCCCGGACATACTTCCTGAAAACTGGGATTATGCAGCTTTCTGTGAGGACCTGAAAAAGATTTTCCCCATTTCTGCCGAACCGGATGAATTAGGTAAATTTGCTGATGATGAACTTCGCGATGAATTATTCAAGCGTATTGAAGTAAAGCTCGAAGAAAAGCGAAAGGAAGTCGGGGAGCAGATTTTTAAGGAAATGGAAAAATTCCTGCTTCTCTCCAAAGTTGATGTGAAGTGGAAAGACCACCTTTATAACATGGATAACCTCCAGGAAGGAATTCACCTGAGATCATGGGGACAACGTGACCCTCTTGTTGAATATAAACTTGAAGGCTTCGACATGTTTCAGGACATGATCCACAGCATCAAGGAAGAAGTTCTGTACCTTCTTTTCAGAATGAGTTATACTATTTCTGAAGAGAAAGAGGAAGCGGTTGAAAAACAGCAAGAGCTTCATTATAATCGCGGAGACGAATCTAATACGGCAAAACCAAAACGTGCGGATTCGAAAATTGGGCGCAATGATCCTTGCCCTTGTGGAAGCGGAAAAAAATACAAGAAATGTTGTGGTCAGAACGATTGAACTTTTCCTTAGATTTGGAAAATAGAGTTCCGCGGGGTCCCCTCCGGGACACCCGCGCAGTAACTCTTTTGGAAGTTTTAGTTGCTTTGGCAATTTTGTCTTCCATTTTGCTACCGATTTTTATGTTTTTAATTGAGTATTTGAAGGGAAGCAGCGAACTTGGAGATTCCCACCAGGTAATGAATCTTCTTGAAGAAAAAATGGAAATAGCTTTAACAAAACCTTTCCAGGGTTTTGCGATGGGAAAGTATGAAGATAAGGCTATTATCTATGATGGCAGAGAAATTCTTGATCTTAGACCCAATTTAGTTGGAGCACTAGAGGTGCATTTTTCTTTAAAAGTTGATGCAGCTTCGCTGGATTTTTCAGCAATTAAGGATGCTAAAAGTGGAAAGCTTGAAAGAGCCAGTATTGATGATGCGATGAAAAAATTGACTCTGAGAGCTGTTTGGGGAAAGAAAAAAGAACATTTTTCCGATTTGGTGGCTTTTAAAGGAGATTTATGAAATCCGGAAAACGGGGAATTGCTTTGCCGCTAGTATTTGGGGCTATTCTTTGCCTAGCTGTCTGGGTTGCATCTCTTTCGTTCACTGTTTCAAACTCAAGATTCAGATTTACTCAAGCAGTAAAGGTTCGGCGTGCTTATTTCATGGCCAGGTCAGCGCTCCAACATTTTTTTGTTAAAATAAAGACTATGCAAAAAACTTCTCCGGAAGCAATGAATTCTCTTTATAATGCTAAACCAGAGGATTGGGGAGTTCTTTCAAAAGCTTTTCTGGAAGACATTATTGCCCCTCCTGACGCCCTTGGAGAACTTCAAGCCTCCTATAAAATTGCAAGTTTTTCAATTGATGCCCAAGATCCACTTCATGGTGAAATGTGCATTCAAATTGTTGCTGAAGGAATGGTTGATGGTGTTCAGGAAACAATTAAGCGGGTTTACAAGGTGACTCGTTAATCTGTAAATTCCGGAACAAGTTTTTTTAACAACGGAATTCCATCTTGAAGCCAGTCAAGTGATTCAAACACAAACTGATAGTAATCGCTTCGTCATATCGAAGGTGTTTCAGGGATTTTAATTGGCTCCTTTTGCCTCGGAAATGCTGGAAAAATGAAAATTCCAGCAAATTCTGATGCACTAAACTTTTCAATATCTTGTGACTGCTTATCCGATCAGTTTTGAAAGCAAAATTTTCTTTCTTTTGTGCCGAGTAGAGGCAGCTATGAGGTCAAATTTGAATTTGCTCTTTTCAAGAAAATCCAGATTTGAATTTCTAAAGCTTTTAGAGTAGAATAAAGTGCTATACTTATTCAAAAAATTCGATGATGGCAACTAGAGCGGATTGGGCGTTTAAAGCGTGATCTGCCAGTGAGGGTTTTCACGAATTTTTTGGAAAATTTCAGGAGGTATTATATGGATTTCGAGATTGTTGAACGAATTCGAAGTATGAAATCCCAGATCTCCGGCCTCGGAGACCATCTTTGACTTGCCCAAACGGCAAAAGGAAATAGAAAAGCTTGAAGCCAAAATGCTCGATCCAAATTTCTGGAGCGATAGAAAAGCAGCACAGGCAGTTTCCCAGAGAATAGCTGATCTTAGGCGGTCGTGTGAGTATTTTCAATCTGTCAATAAAGAGGCAAGCGATGCTTTTGAATTGATCGAGCTTGCTGATGCAGAAGGTGACGATAAGCTGTTTGGGCAGATGTTACCCCAGCTTAGTGATCTTCGAAAAAAGATTGAAGATCTTGAACTTTCAACCTTTCTCTCAGAAGAATATGACACTTCTGATACTTACCTTTCCATCAAACCGGGGGCTGGAGGAACTGAATCCTGCGACTGGGCTTCGATGCTTTACCGAATGTACTTAAGATGGATTGAAAAATCAAACTTCAAATATGAGCTTATCGACCTCCAAGAGGAAGAACAGGGAATAAAAGCAGTTACTCTTCTTGTAAAAGGAAAATATGCATATGGTTATCTGAAGGCTGAAAAAGGTGTTCATAGATTAGTTAGAATTTCTCCATTTGATTCCAATGCTCGACGTCACACAAGCTTTGCAGCCGTTGATATTACCCCGGTTCTTCCCGATGATATAGATATTCAGATTCGTGACGAAGATCTGAAATTGGATTTCTTTAGATCATCAGGAGCTGGTGGACAGCATGTTAATAAAACCAGTTCTGCTGTCCGGATTACCCACCTCCCTTCCGGAATTGTTGTAACTTGCCAGATTGAGAGAAGTCAGCACCAAAACCGTGATGTTGCCCTGAGGATGTTGAAAGCAAAATTGTACAAACAGCAAAAAGAAGAAATGGACAAGGAATTGAAAAATATTCAGGGTGTGATGAAAGCAATCAACTTTGGAAGCCAAATCAGATCATATGTGTTCTGCCCCTATACTATGGTAAAGGATCTGAGAACAGCTGAACAAACGAGCAATGTCCATGCTGTTATGGATGGAGACCTTGATAAATTCATTTTTGCATATTTGAAATGGCATGCTGCCGGCGAAAAACCGCGAAATGTGGTTGATGAAGACTCAGAATAATTTGATTTACCTGCCATTGAAAACTTGGTAAAATGAAGCGAAAGATCCTTCAAACCTTGATCCCAAGATCGGGGCAAAGCTGTTGGATTGAAACCAAAGCTCCGGATTGAATTGGAGACGTCGGGGCGAGGCGAAGAACGCTGGGTCGAAACTAATGAAGATGAGCCGAGCGAAGCGAAGGAGCTTTGGATTCGATTTAAGTTTTGTTTGACTTCAAAAAAGGAAAGTTGCTGGATTTAGCAATTAGCTCAAGGTTTGATAAACGTAGCCCAAGGGAAACAAAATTTGTATTCCGAAAGAATTAAGATAATGCAAAAAATGGCATCTCGATTACGAGGGAGTGCCTTGTTTGTCTTGATTAGCGTGGTTTGCATGCTTTACCTTTTCGGAACAATTTTTCTTCGGTTTATGTCTGCGGAACGGGTTCAAGTTGCCCGTCATGGAGATTCCATAGTTGCTTGGTATATTGCTGAAGCGGGTATTGAAAAAGCCATGGTTAAGATGCGTGATATTTTCTCTGAGCATTTATTAGGCAAAGATCAGGAAATCAACGATAGAATTCTTTCCTTGCTTGATATTGACAGAGCGGAAAACTTTAAACAGACTTTTGAAATTGCAGATGGTGAGTTGGTTAAAGGGGGTAAGGCTCAGATTGTTGTAGAAGTGATGAATGTCAAACTTACACCCTTTAAGACCTATATTGATGAATACGAGGAAGTTCCAGAACAACTCAAGATTTATCGAAAAGAAAATCGTGATACCTATTCGGATAAAGCATTAGGGGGGTGGGAAGGGCATCTTCGTTTCCGCTCAACTGCAACCTTTAAGGGTCTTACCAAGCGTCTGGAAGTGATTAGAGATCTGAAAGTCAGTGATCTGACCCCACCCGCAGAGAACTATTCTCTTTTTGTTTCAGGCAAAAAAGATGAATATCTGAAGGAAGGTGAATTTCGAACACGTAATTGGAGCGTATTTCGCGAAATGAAGGATATGATAGATAAAATTATTAAAGCTATCAACGATGCTGTTCTGGCAACCTTCGGAAATACGGCAGATAAACTCTTTTGGGAACCGAAATCTTCCAGTACCGTTTCCTTTGATGGTGATATGAAAGTTCGTGTGTTAAAAGTCATTCGAAAGATGGTTATGGAAGTATCCGATGTCAAAATTAAGGATTATGTTGATACGACCATTCAGAATTTACATCCCTACCTCTGGGGAAAAATCCGCACAAATGGCCGTTTACATGTTTACCTCCCATTTTTTGCAGCAGATGATATTATTAACTATTTTGAGGATAACTCTATTTTTTCCCATCAGAGACCTGAAATAGGTTATCTTTTCTGCAATAATCAACTTCATGACCCCTATTTGAGCAAATATACCTACTACGAGGGTGAAGTTATAAGATATTATCAAAAACTTAAACCTTATGTCCTTGGAATAACGGAAACTCCTTATCCCAGTTCTGACCCATACACAATTAATACGAAGTTTGATTTTGTTTCGCGCTATCCAACAAAGCTTCAGCCTTTGCAACTCGATCGAATTACAAAAAATTCAAAAGAGTTTTGTCATGAATTTTATGAGGGTGATTACACGATAAAGGGAACTTATTCTAAACCTGCTAGTGTCTGGGGAATAATCTACGTAGCCGGGAATGTTTACATTGGGGGAAGAATCCGAGGTCAGGCAATGATTGTTACCGAAGGTAATATTTTCATTACTGATGATATTGTACATGATAATGCCGAAAGCTTTCTTTCACTCGTTGCAATGTCTGGACAAGTAAAATTTGCGGGTGGAGTGACTAGTGCAAAGGTTGAAGCGGCAATCTATGCCAAAGAAAGCATCAAAGGGGGAGAGCAAATCTCCATTGTTGGAAATCTGGCCGTAGAGAACTTGAATCGCCAGGAAGGCGAAGATGGCCAGCTTATTATGCCAAAAAGAGTTTTTATAAATTACGATGCCAATCTGAAAAGCCAGACCGGAAACAACGTCTGTTTTAATGTGTCTGATCAGGTTGTACAAATGAGAGATTTTTGAGAGACCTAGCCCTATTATCTTTTAAAGTAATTTGGCAAGTAATTTTATTCCGACAGTAAATGAACTGGGATGCGACGCTGCATGCAACGTATTTTTGCGACGTCCTGGAAAAGGAAAAACTTTAATTCCTTCCCAAAATGGCTTGTAATGCATGATTTAATAATTGGCACGGTTGATGCAATATACATCGTCGTAGTAAAAAAAATTAAATTAAGGAATATCTAAAAATAAAAGGAGGAGTTATATGAATATTTTCACTTTGTTCAAAGAAATGGAGTCTCTCCAGACCCAACTTTCAAGCGTGTTTCGGGAATTTGGGCAAGGAAAATTCCCAAAGATTGCTTTTCTGCCCGGTGTTTCGCCAAGACATTTTCCAATGGTAAACATTGGAGAAAACGATGAAAAGCTGTTTGTAGAATGCTTAGCTCCTGGGATTGACATTTCCTCTTTGAAAATCACAGTTACAAATGAGATTCTTACGATTTCCGGTGAAAAGCCAGAGTCCAAGATTCCTGAAGAAAAATATCACAGATGTGAAAGAGCCGCTGGAAAATTTACTCGAACAGTTGAGCTTCCAATGCAGATCGATCGTGAAAAAGTTTCAGCGGAATATAAAAATGGCATTCTGACAATTATTCTTCCTAAGGCTGAATCCGCAAAACCCAAGTCTATCGAAGTAAAAGTGTCCTAAAAATTAATTTTAAAGAAGGAGGAAATTAATATGAGCGAGAATAAAATTCAAGAAACTAAAGAGGAATCCAAGGATGTTATTAAACGGGAAGTAACAAGACATCCCGAAAGATATATTAGTCCCCAAGTTGACATCTATGAAACTGACGATGGGCTTGTTTTAGTTGCCGATCTTCCGGGAGTTGAAAAAGATACACTTGAAATCAAGGTCGAAGATGGCATACTTACAATTGAAGCCCATATGAAAGGGCTCGAAAAGAGATCCTATCTTGATCGCGAGTTCGGAACAGTAAGTTTTTTCAGACAATTTGAACTTTACGAAGCGGTTGATCAGAAGAAAATTGATGCAAATCTTTCAAATGGCGTTTTAACATTGAATCTTCCAAAAGCTGAAAAACAAAAACCTCGCCAAATAGAAGTTAAAGTCGCCTAATTCATAAATCCCATCCAAAGCCCTTCTGTTCAAGTTTTCAAAACCTGGCAGAAGGGTTTTTTGTTTAAACCCCGTATCCAGCGGAAATGACTATAAGTCAGGCCGTTTCTCATAAAACTAACGAAGCATTGAAACGGCTTTTGGAAAATTTTGAATCTCATCGATAAAGATGAGGGTTTCAACTGTTTCACTTTTTCTCTTCAGAAAAAAAATCGTTTCAACAAGCTCTTCATGGAACACGAGAATTACCTGCAAGTAGTGGAAAACTAGCTTCATCACCGGCAAACGCCCGTTAAATCTCCAACAGACCCACCTCAGTACTCAGGCAAACTCGAAAGTAGTCCTAATGAGCAATTTTGCATTGGGGGGAAGGTACTATTTTCTTCAAAGATTTTTATGTTTGGAAGCTGGCTTATGAAACGGCCTAATCACTCCTGGCATTTGGCCGACGCGGGTCTTTTGGGATTTGAGCTTCAATTTCGCTGATTTCATCTTGGTGAGCTGGGAGCCAATCCTTCATCGAGTCGAGATGACAGGCTGCGCTGCAATATTCTTTTAACTGGGTGTACGCGCGCGCAAAATTGCAATGGGTATAAAAATTCTCTTGATATTCACCGACTTTTCTATAATACTCCAATGCTTTACTTGGTTGGTGAAGTTTCAGATAACAATACCCTATTCCATTCCAAATTGAGATTTGATTAAGAATATTAAAATCCCACACTGGCACATAATTAGTGCGAACGTATTTTAGCAGTGCGAGAAATTCCTTCAAGGCGAATTTATAATTTCCCATCTCAAACTCATGATCCGCTAGAACTTCTCGGTGATGGACATCCCAGGGACATAAAGCCACATATTGCCTCAACAACGGTAAATCGCTTTTAGGATCATGAACCCTCAAGGCCTGAATTCGTTTCAATAATCGTTCAGCCTCGGGCGAAGGTTGGTGTTCAAAACGGTTGTTGTCTTCAGATTCATCAAGCAAAGGAGCGTTGCAGTATCCGGGAAGGTTAATCAAGAGCGCCAATAACACTAAAAAAAAGGAATTAAAAACGAGTCGCATTAATGCCACCTTGTTTCAATGGGAATACCAAATTCATCGGCATATTTTGGATCATTGTCGCAAACGATATAATGTTCCTGAATACCGTCTTTAGGTGTTAACATAACAAGCTTCTTTTGCTCCTTTATAGACAAGATAGGCTTTACAGATTTTCTGGCGCCTCCACAATTTGTGGAAGCAGTCTGCGCGGTTGCCATAATAGTGTGTTCGCCTGACTTCGTTTTCGCTCCAATTATTAGTTGAACGCTTCGTGTTAGAGAAGAATTAGCGGGAATTCTCAAAATTTCCTGGGAAAAGGGCGTGGCTTTTAAACCCACAAGGCGAAACTTTACCTTTAATTGTAAAATGTCCACGCTGTATGGATTTTTTCCTGTCCATGTGATCAAAATTTTTTCGCCTTTGTTCACCGAACTTGGACTCACGGTTAAACTGTCAACATTCTCCAGCTTAAGCCATTTATGAATGGAACCTTCAACGGCAACCTTTGAATTGATCAGCCCTGTGTTTTTTGTATAGTTCCCTAACTTTTTGGTAACATTCCTGAGATAACTTTTATCGCCTTCGCCGTTGTAAGCCTTGACAGAATCAACAACCTCCCCGTCGTTATTGCACAAGCAACTATGTAAATAATAAATGCCAGCAGGAATATTTGAGTCAATTTCATTGTAGCTGAGCGTGAGCACGATATTTTATGGAAGTTTGATCAAAATAAATTAGGGCGAAAAGCACTAAAAACAAAAGCTAGCGACTAAAGGAAAAGCCTTTCAACAGAAGGTGTGTGGATTTTGCCTACTCCCTTGAGGAATTTGATCAGATTCTTGATTTTTCCCATGAAATAATTTGGCTCCACTCATAGCCAGCATCAAATGCGTAACATTCTTCTAATTGTTTTTTCGCCTTTTTAGTTAACTGCATCAAGCCACCCGAAAAATTTGGGTTAAAGCTGCTTTCCTGCTCGATCATCGCAAAAATTACCGGAACGATTGATGTCAAACCCCGGTCGGCAGCCCAAGCGTTAACCGAAGCAATAATCTGATTGGCGGTTGCCGAAGATCGTTTGTAGGTTTTGGTAATGATGTCAAAAACCGAAGGGAGATCTGACTTTTGAATTATATTTTTTGCTGTGGTTTTCATGAATTTTTTCTCTTTATTTATCTCGGCATAGCTTCACTTTTTTTTGGATTCATAATTAGAGCCTGTTTGAAAATAAATGTTTTGAGACTCTCAAAGTCACTTTATCGAAAAATTTCTGATTTCTTCAATGGACAAGCCTGTAGCCTCTGAAGCTATTTCAATTGAAACACCCATCGAAAGCAAGTTTTTTGCTGTCTCGATTTTAGTTTTCTCTTCCCCGTTTTTGAAACCCTTCTCTTCCCCGTTCTTAAAAGCATTTTCTACGGCTGTTTTGAGTCTTGTCGCTTCATCTCTGATTGCTTTTTCGCGGGCTTCTATGGCGGCTCTGAAGTGTTCATTTGAGTTGACTAGACAAAATTGGTTAATGGTCAACTTTATTCCCTCCTCTTCAGCAAGATCAATGGGGATATTTTCTTCATTATTGAAATAATTTTCTCCAAATTTCAGCAAATGAAGCCACTTTTCAAATGGAGTTTGAGGCTTATTCTTTAGTTTCTCCGCAAGTTTTGGAAGTTCGATGAAATGAAGTTCGATAGTGTCTTCAAGAACATGACTGTTTTCTGAATCCATTAATCGATAAACACTGCGAGCTGTTTTAAACTCCGGAAAAACTTCGAAATCGAGAATCGATATTCCAGTAGCTTTGCACAGAGCAGTATAATCTTCACCGGCTTGCAATTGGCTTGAATATAGTTTCGCTAGGTAATATGTAGCTCGATCTATGTATGCGTCGAATTCCCTAACCTGAACTTCAATATTGAAACGTCTTTTGGTTAAATCGACTGCTTTAATATCAAGAATGCAGAGCTTTTCACTTTGAAAATCTTTTTCGTTAAATGGGTTGACAATCTGCACTTCAACGATTTTGTCATTGCCTTTCAAGCTCAAAAAAGCGTTCAACAGACAAACGAGAAGCTTCGAGTTTTTCTCTTGTCCAAAAACGCACTTAAAAACAAAATCATTCAGGAAGCTATAAATTTTGAGACTATTTTGTTCATTTGTTCTCCCTGATAAATCAAATCTTCTCATTTATTATAGAACCTTTTTTCCAATTCTTCAACTCCCGGATTCAATGAATCTTCTTGAACGGCGGGTTGAGTGGAGCCAAATTATTTGATGGGAAAAACCAAGAATCTGAGCAAATTATTCAAGGGAGTAGGCAAAACCCACGTCATCTTCTGTCGGAAGGCTTTTCCTTTAGTCGCTAGCTTTTGTTTTTGGTGCTTTTGTCCCTAATTTATTTTGATCCAACCCCCGTAAATTAGCGTGTTCACGCTCACGGGTTACGAACTCAGGGTTTCATGTACAAAAGATGGTGCTGAAATTTTTTTGAGAACATTCGCTAGTTCGCCTTGGTCCATTGCGATAAGAAACTCTTGAAAGGAAAATGGGTGCATAATGCGTTCTAACTGTTTTGGACGCGCTTTTTGTTTGCACCTTTTGGATCTTGCACTTTGCCTGGGAACATTGGTTTCCAATCGAGTTCGAATCGGCGATAATCAAAACGTGTCGAATAGTTTGTGGTTACCAGTAGGGCCTCGATCGTGCTTGGCTGACACAAGCTGGTCAATGCTCGAACAATCAATTTATTCACAACTACAGGAAAACGCCGGGAGAGTGCCTTTTTTGGATCTGAGACTTGAACGGATAAAAAGCCCCAATCGCACATGAAATGGCTCAATCCTATTTGATCCAAAAGAACTCATCGGTCTTTAATTTCCCCCAGCCATATGATATATTTAGCGCATGAAGACAATAAAAGTTAAACGAAAGCCAAACTTAAAAAGACAGAATCATGATCAGAATTACAAAGAGCTTCTAACCGCTTTCTTCAAAGAATTCATTGAGTTATTCTTTGAAGATTTGGCTAAACATGTTGATTTCAGCGATTTAACTTTCATAGATAAAGAAATATTTCGTGATGCGAAAGGGCGTGGGAAAAAGGTCGTTGATCTTCTTGTCAGGACAAAAGTTTTTGGGATGGAAGGTTACATATTTCTGCACACAGAGATTCAATCATCGTATCCGAAAGATGATTTTTCTGAACGAATGTTCTGGCTCTATTGCCGTTTGTACGACAAATTTCGATGTCCAATAATTCCGATTGCTTTGCTGACTTACAAAAAGAAAGCGGAACCCGAAAAGCGGCAATTCAAAATCGAAGTGGCAAATCAGACATTTTTGGATTTTAGGTATTTGAAAATAGAACTTAAGACAAAAAATTGGCGTGAATTTTTGCGAAATTCGAATCCATTGGCGGCTGCTTTGATGGCTGAAATGGGAATGGACAAGCAAGAGCGTGTGCGCGTTAAATTGGAATGTTTGCGACTTATTGCAACCTTGAAGATCGACCCAGAAAAGACGATGGTTCTAGGCGATTTTATAGATTCGTATCTGAAGTTGAACGTGGTTGAGGAAACCGAATTTTCCAAAATGATAAAAGAATTCGATGAAACGGAGGAACAAACAAAAATGCAAATGAATCAATGGGCCGCTTCCGGCTACAAAAAAGGCGAAGAAGACGGTTTAGAGAAAGGGTTTGAGAAAGGAATTGAGAAAGGAATTGAAAAAGGAATTGAGAAAGGCGCCCGTGAGACCGCAATAAGATTAATTAGTGGGTATGTTCGAGTAAGATTTCCAGAAGTTTTGTGCGAAGTGCGCGAAATGCTACCGCTGCTATCCTTGTCACATTTAAACGAAATCGGGGAAGAGATATACGATCTTGAAAAAGGCGAGAGTCTTCTAAATTTGGTTCGAAACAGACTGCCCAAGTTTTAAATGCTCCAGCAAACTGCTTCCGAAAATAATCAGGTCAGTTCGAATTCGATTTTTTGATCCCATATTTGGGATTGAAGCAAACGTGAAACTATCGAAAAACATTATTTTGCATGGGGTGATAGTATTTTTCTCTTCAAAGATTTTCGTGCTTGGAAGCTGACTTATGAAACGAAACGGACTAATTTCCCCTGAACTTTGGCCGACGCGGGTCTTTTGGGATTTGAGCTTCAATTTAGCTGATTTCATCTTGGTGAGCTGGGAGCCAATCCTTCATCGAGTCGAGATGACAAGCTGCGCTGCAATATTCTTTTAATTGGATGTACGCGCGTGCAAAATTGCAATGGGTATAAAAATTCTCTTGATATTCACCGACCTTAGAATACTTTGTACCACTCTTCGAGTCAATAGACTTTTTGCCCCTAAATAGAATTGTTTGGCTGACGAAAAAGCCGTGAAAATCCAGGTGAACGAGGTTATTGTTCCCTTCTTTGGTGGGATTAAATACCTCGGCCTTATGGTGGCAATTGGGTTTTTGTGGCGCGAGCATAACCTTATAATTTGATTGAAGTTTTCCCTTTCAAGCGAAGTTAGGATGTGATATAAATTTCGAAGAAGAAAATTTAATGATTGAGGGAAAGCTATGCAGATTGCAAATCCGTTTTATGACACGGTTTTCAAATATCTGATGGAAGACAGCAAGGCTGCAATGCTTTTGCTGGGAAAAATCATTGGAAAAAAGATCATTTCAATCAAACCAAGACCCCAGGAAATCGTTATTCCGCGCGATACTCCTTCCAAACACGCGGTTTATCGCATGGATTTTTCTGCGGTGGTAAAAACAACAACCGGACAAAGATGCGTAATAGTGGAAGTTCAGAAAGCCAAGAAATCATCTGATATTCTTCGGTTTCGGCGCTATCTTGGCAAACAGTATGCGAATCCTGAGAATTTTCAAGTAAGCAGAAAAAAACAGAAAGGTATTCCGATAATAAGCGTTTATTTTCTTGGTCACGATCTTGAAGACATCGACGCGCCCGTAATAAAGATTTCCCGAACTTAAATGGATATCACAACGAAAAAAATATACAATGTAAAAAACGATTTCATTGAAAGCCTGACCCACGACAGTTACGTTATTCAGGGTACGAGGTTGAAACAGCGCCGCAGAAATGAGCTCGAGGCGATACTTGCCGTATTCGACCCAGATAATGTTTCAAACACTGAACATATTTTGAATATTGACGAGACAACTTTTCCAAACAAGTATCGTGAAATAATCAGGCGTCTACGTGAAGCCGCAGAATGTGACCTCATCAGGGAAACCATGTATGCCGAAGATGAGGTGCTGGGCGAAATAATTAGGGCTGAGCGCCTGCCAGAAAAAGCTCTCGAAGATAATAACCAGCTGATCAAAACACTCGAAGAGAAAGACAAAGCGCTTGAAGAGAAAGATAAAGCGCTCGAAGAGAAAAGTCATTTTCTCGAAAAGATAGTATCAGCGATGATCAAATCAGGGTTTTCCGTTGAAAAAATATCTGAAGAAACTGGCATTAGGGAAAAAAAATCGCGGGTTTGGTAATTTTCTCCAAAAATCAGGTTTCTGAGCCTTCAGCGCCGTTTGGATCTTCCAAGTCTAAGATGAACAAGAACAGTCCAGGTTTTATAAAAAAATAACTGTTACAAATGGTATTTTGATTAATTCATACGTTGGCACAGCGAAAAAGAGTAAAAAAACTTGACTTATAAACCTGCACCAACGCAAGTGCAGAAAAGCTGGGAAAAAAATAAATTTTCGCGAATTTTTTTTGAATTGTATGGTTAATTGCCAATCTCAATATGAATTTACTCTTTGTTGCTGACGTCGGCAGGAAAGTATGAATTTAGGAGAGACTTGTTTGAGAGGTAATGCGCTCTTTGGAAAGTTTCAAACCTTCTGGAAAGTCCCTAATTCCACCAGAGGAATTGTTATTCCAGTTGTCCTTGTATCCATTGCAGTCCTGACGATCACTATTTGCGCCTGGAATGTCTACTCCAGAGGAAAACTCTTCGAAACCAGGCATGATGAACTTTCATCCGCGTGCGTTTTTCTTGCCAATAATGGAGCTCATTTTCTTGCTGATGCTGTTGAGAATCCCAACTTTAAGGCAAAATCCCAATTACAAGCTGGATTGCGCGATTTATTTCAGCCATCGCTTTATCCTTTACAAAATGTTCAAATTACAAACCGCGAGTGCGATTTCTGTGAGCTGGTCCGAAAGGAATTCCAACGGTTTCTTGGGACACTTGATTATCTTGGTAATCCGAAGTGTATTGAAACTAAAATTTGTTTTAAAGATATCAAGCCCCTTATCAATTTTTCGGGGGATATCTTAAATAGGAAAGCATTCCTTTCGTTTGGTCATGACTCAGTCGAAAAAATCGGAAAAGCAGAAATCTCTTGTACGGTTTCAATTTCCGCGTCAATATTCTCATTGATTATTAGAACAGTAACAATTGAACGTGACTTTAAATTAGTCAGCATGATTCCTGGGCCATTCTGCCGTTTTACTTTTTTTTTATCCCAGGCACCTTCGGAAAATTCCTTTAATACTGTAAAAAATGATATCTCAGGAAAATATCTGGGAAATTCACCCCAGAGGGTAGTACTGATCAATGGCACTGATACATTTGACACATCCGAGAATTTTCCGGTAATTGAAAGAAATGACACAAAAAAAATTTTAAAGGAAAATGGATGGATTTTCCTGGGTTCCCCAAATTCCCCAAAAAATATCATCGGCAAGGTTTCGATGAATATTCCTTCAGGTTACGACCCACCATTAGGGCGATTTCCTCTTTCGAAAGACCCTTTTCTTGAGTATCCCACCTGGGTAGATCCTATTTATGGAGTTGGAGTTTCTTCTGCACTTGGGGGCGGGATTTATCTTGGCTGGCCAGAATTTCACAACGGAAGCCTTTTACCTGCCGGATTTACTTTTAAGTGTCCGGAACTTAAGGAATTTTACAAAGCCACCAGGATTTTAAACGGGTTCTTCTGCGGGATTGAAAAAAGTGGCATGTGGTACAAACCTTCCGAAAATTCCATCAATAACGGAGTGGCGATGAAGTCTCTTCAAGCGGATGATTGCCTGACTACCTGGCTCATGCCATTTGGAACCAGGCATTACATTTCGAGAAGTCTCGTATTTGGAAAAGTGTTTGCAAATTTTCTTTCATATGTTCAGCTTTCGGGACCTGAGAAGAATACTCAGTTTGTTTTGAAACCTGCTATCGGAAAAGGTTTTGACTTGTCCATTCCCTTGGATTTTGCCTTTAAAATAGGAAACCCTCCCATGTACTATTCGGATATTTTCGAATCCCCCGGAGGAACTGGATACCTTAATTCCCTTCCTACTTGCGGCGGTTTTCCTTTGAGGAAAACAGTTCTGGGCTACCCGATGAATATTCTTTCTGATCTAATGAGATTCGATGGGAATAATCCTGAGATTCTCGAATGGAAAAGTTCACCTGGTGGAATTGGTGACCAGGATGATCCTGAATTAGTTCCAGGATATCGGCATGAAAATGCTCCACCTAAAAAACTGAATGATTTGCCTGGTCCCGAAACCGTTTCCCCAAACTTACCAAATAGAGGAATCCAGAATACAACTGATATTCCGATCTGGTTGTCGGGAAAGGTATCAACTCAGCCAAAAGTTGATGATGAAAAACTTTTCTTTTGGGGTGATTTGAGTTCACTTTCCTTTCAAAAGGATAATGACAAATTCTCAGGATTTGTAGAAAACTCTTTTTTACCACGCGTAACACAAGTAATAGATTTTTCGGGTTTTGGAGAAGATGATAGGAAAGCGGAAAAATGGCTTTTGGCACAGAAAATATTGAGAATTGATCAGACCGGGAATTATTACGTTTTTCAGAAACCTGGTATATATTTGTTGAAAAGAAAAAGACTCGATGATTTTGCTTTTGACAAGCCAATTTTGCTAAAGGCTTCTGGAATAATTGCTCTTGAGAATGGAAATTTCAAACTCTCAGGAGTTGATGTTGAGCAGGAAGATTTGCTCGAATGTGGAATCTCTCCATTTCTTTTTTCGATTTTGGCACTAAATGGGAAAATAAAAATCAACGATAATAGAACACCGGGAAAATCGAAGCCAATTCATGCCTATCTTGCAGCATTGAAAAAAACACTTTCGCGTGAAGATTGCGGTGTGATCGAAGATTCTGAAGGAGGTTTAAACGGCAATGCCTCCAAAATACTTGTCAGTGGCGGAGTAGCGTTCTCCGCTCTGCCGACCGCGAATAGTAACCCAGGAAATGGAATAATGTGGTTTGGTGGTGGAGGAATAATCCGTTATAATCCACTTTTTAATCCCTCACTGGCAGCTTCAATCGAAAAATATTCGATTGTCTTCGTAAATACTGATGAAAAAGTCCGGGTTCAGTCGTCATCTCAATAATTGAGGTTATGTATTATGTGTTTTTCCTTGCAGGAAGAGCCAATGAAAGTATTTTGTTGCTTTCCACGGTTTTTTGGGAAGAGACGATCGGGCATTGCGCTGATTGAAATTATGGTTGCACTCATCATTTTCATGTTAGCTATATTGCCTTTATTAGATCTATTTTACTTTAGTTCTAGTCAAACTGAAAGCTCTCATTCCTCTCAGATGGTTATTAGGAGCTTACTTGAAACCTCTCAACAATTACTTAATATTAGTTTAAAGCCAGGAATGCGAAACATTCTTGGCAATTTGCCCGAAGATGAAATTTCCAAATTTCAAAGAAATTTTTCCGAGTCAAATAGTGGAGGTGTTTCAGAATTATCCTTGGGACCCTTTGGATGGAAAGTTCTTTCAAGCCCCATTCCGAAATGCGTTAAAGAGAGAAAGATTGGTATTCAAAAGTTGTGGAACTCAGATGTTTTAAGGGGTGAAATTTTTAAAACTGAGATTGCGATAACCCTTCAGGAAGGGAAGAGTCCAAGTAGGACTATCAAATGGCCAATGATGATGGTTTTGGAAAAATGATACATCACTTTTCTGTGATTAAAAATAGGCATTTTTTTCAAAGAATGAATAGAAATGCTACCAATTTGTTTGAAATGACCATTTCTCTTCTTCTTTTTTCGCTGGGTTTACTTTTCTTTTATCGGCTTTATGCGGGTACAATTAATCAGGTACGGCGGACTGAAGCGAATTCAATTGTATTTCAAAATGCCGTTTCGCTATTGAATTCGATTGAAAGTGATTTGACAAATTGTGATGCTAAGACAAAACTAATATTTTCAAATTTAATCGAATTTGGAAATCAGGAAAAGAAGTTGCTTTCAATATTGAATGCTGGGAAAAACGAAATTTCCTATTTGGCAGAAAATAGCATTGTTACCAGAATTCAAGAACAAAAAGGACAGAAAATCGCTCCGTTGAAATTCATATTGACCGGTGCAAAAAGTATTGATCTTCATGAAATTTACTTGGAAAACGGACTAAATGGTCTTAAAGTTTTTTCCAGGCATTTTTTGTTCGATGTCGAAATAGGCAAGCAACACTTCTCCACCTTGATTTCTCCAATTTGTTTATCGGAAATAGCTTTGAAATGAAACGAAGAATACCAAAAATCCTAAGAAACTCAAATTTTCTTCTACGACTAGCACAAAAATCAGGTACGAAAAAGTGTTGAGAAAATTTTTGAGACGGAAATCAATTCGGTTTAATGCTTGTTCTACCAAAACCATTACTGAAAAAAATGTTACTGAGTTCATAAGGAATCATCGATTTTTTATTCCTCCAAGAAGTTTCCGGAAAGGTATGGTGCTTTTGACGGTAGTGATATTTTTAATCCTTCTTCTGGGAATTTTTATAAAAATGAGTGGAGAAGCAGGATTACAGCTAAAGATCGATTCCCGGGTAAACGACGTTTTTCAGGCGAAAATGGCTGCTCGTGCAGGAGCATCGTTGGGAATCTGCCTTCTTTTCAGGGATACTAATTTAGTTGACCATCTTATGGAAGATTGGGCTCAAATCAGTTCAAGCACTCTCGCTAATCCCTTGAAATTAAAAGATAGCACTTTTAAAGTAAAAATTTCGGATGAACTGGGAAAAATTAACGTCAATTATGCTGATGAAGAAACCTTGGTGAACCTTTTTGAGAAAACAAATCTCGGGATAAACGAATATGGATCTATAATAGAAGAAAAAATCGGAAGAATTGGCTCTACTCGGCTTGCTGAGAGAATATTAGATTATATTGATACTGATGAAGTTCCAAGACCACTTGGCAGCGAGGCGGAAGGATATGAGAATCTTCCTGGAAAACGCCCACGCAATGGGCCAATGTTAGATATTAACGAACTTCTGAATATTCCGGGTGTTACATGGGAAATGTTTGTTGCAAGCGCTACAAGACCCGGTTTATCCGACATTTTAACTGTTTATGGCGACGGGTTGATTAATCTTAATACAGCGAGGAGAGAGGTTCTGGAATCAATTCCCGGGCCTCCAGGATATAGCGAAGAAAAACGTCGCAGCTATTTCGATGCCTTATTTAAAAGCATTCCTATGACCACACTTTTGGCTTATCCGGTTTTTTTGGGGAGTTTTGACAAGTTTATTCCAAAAAGTTATTATGAAAAATTTATTGTTTACTCGACCTGGTTCAAAATTGAAGCAACTGGAAAATATAGAAACGTAGAAAATAGAATTGTTGTGCTTATAAGAAGAGATCGTTACGGCCATTGCAAAATTGAACGTTCGGTGGAGTATCCGTGAAAGAAAGTGTTTTGGTAACACTTAATTTACGAAAAGAGCAACTTGACGAGCTGGTCGTTGAGCAGAGTCGTAACTCCCATTGAAATTAAAATGGGAAAATAAGTCTACCAGTTGAATGAAGGAATGAACAAAACTGTGACAACTGAGGGGAAAATTCGCTGAGTGGGCCAGAAGCTGGTCGCTGAGCGGAGTTGAAGTGGCCGAGGAATTGGTTTATACATTGGTTAATTTGTCACTTATTTGAAAATCGATTTACTTAAGAAAAAAACTCATAATGAAATGCTTTCCAGGACAAGTTTGGTGGCCAAATGAATGAGCTGAAAAAAATTTTCTTTCTTACAGAGAACGGATTAAAGGGCTATTTGATCAATTCCGATGGAAGTTTTTCTGAAATACAGTCAACTCTTCCTGATGAAGATAGTATTTTTGCGCTTCCTTCCTCTGGAGCACTTCCTTTCGAAGTAGAAATTCCGTTTGATGATATTGAGAAAGGAAAAATAATCCTTCCTGAGATGCTGCGAGATATTTTTTCCTCATTTACAGATTCCTGGAAAGTCGCCTGGGATTACGTCCAGGAAGCTGGAAAGAAAATTAGAATTTCCGGATTGGCATACCCGGACCTGATGATTGGCAAATTGGTTGAGTCGCATGCTTGGAGGATGGCAATTCCTGAATGCTATTTGATTCCTGACTTTGAGAGGGGATTTTTACTGGAGAGCCCTTCGGGAAAAATGGAATGTAGGACCGACGGTGGCCTGCGGAGGTTTTTTTTCGGAGGAAGAGGGATTCCTGTGTTTAAAGAAGAAACAGCCAATTTTGAAAAAATTTCTTTTTTGGATGCAGGGAAATTAGTTTGGACTGAATTGGAAAAAATCGAAGAAAACCCACGTAACTTAGATGTTTCTTGCTGGTTAGACAGGAGGAAAATTAAAATTCAGAATTACCTAAAAAACTCCTTGATTTTTTTACTACTTTTGATATTTTTCTTATGGAACCTGTTTTTGTTTTTTGAAGAGAAGGGTTTGTCCGAACAAAGAAAAAAGATTTCCCAAAAGATGAGAGAGGCGTTTCAAGCTGCTTTTCCAAATGAAAAGGCTGTTGAGCCTTTACTTCAATCTCAAAAGCTGGTGAAAGATCTTGAGGAATCAGCTCGCTCGATTTCTGTGCCTCCGGTTGTTGATTTCTCACGCTTTTTTAATGATATTAGCAAGTTTTTTGCAGGGAGAGGCAGTATAAACAAAGCAATGATTTCACCCACCTCATGGAACATTTCCGGAGAAACAACCAATTATAGAATTCTTGAAGAGATTGTTAATTCATGGAATCAGAAAAGTATTTTTAGTGGTGCGAAATATACTAATGCCAAGCCTGTTTCTCGCCCAGGGGGTGGTGAAAGACTGGTTTTTACAATTGAAGGGCTGTTAAAATGAAGTTGTTTTTCAGTCAGTGGTTGGAAAGGTTGTCTGGGCGGGAAGTAATGGCTTTAAAGATGCTTCTTTTTTTTGTCACCTCAATGGCTTTGGGATTAGGTGTGACAAAACCAAGATTAGAGAATATTGATGCTCTTAAACGTGGAAATCAAACACTTTTAAGAAATTTTTCTCAACTTGCGGCACTTATCGATCAATCCAGAAATATTTCCTCAAAAATTAAAAATGGAAATTTTGAAGGTGTTTCTGGAATCCTCCCTGAAATAGAGGATCTGGTAAGGAAAAATGCATCTGAGACTGAAGCTGTGAGGGTATTCCCCTACGACCTGATGACTTTGGATAAAATTATTCCCGCCGCTCGTATTAAAATTGAAGAAGCTGGCGTTAAAATTGTCGGAAATATCGTGAAAGATTTGCTAAAAACTAGATTAAGCATGGCTGAAATAGATTTAGCCACGAGTATTGATAAAAAAAAAATTAGTGGCACAATAATTGTTTGGAAAAAATTTAAAGACGAGAAAAAGTAAATAAAGTGCAAGTTTTTTCAAAACATGGAGTCCACGAAATAGATCATCTATAGGCGAATTGGGAAAATTTGCTTGTTCTAGAATTGCTTTCGAATTGAGAGGCGGGTAAGACAGAAGAGGGACAAGTGCCAGGGAATAAAAGTCAATTAGCCTCACTTGTGGAAACCTCATTACGGGTAGATTTTTTTAATGGGAAGAAGGGGAGTAATTCTTTGCTCGTGGGGAGTTCCTTTGTGGGAACTTACTTTTTTTATACTATTTCTTAAGAAAGGAGTCGAAAAAGTATTGGAAGTCCGCTCGTTGAGCGAAGTCGAAACCCGGAACGTGAACCCAAGGGACTTCGTTATTAGCTTACGAAGTGTTTCTTTTAGCCATTATTTGAAAATCGGAGTATTTTGTAATAACAAGCATAAGGAGGATACAACAACAGGAGGCTTCTACTGTAGTCAAAAAATGTGGTAATAATACCATTCAGAACATTCCAAAATGGGCATTGACTCAAAAAAAAGAGTTGTGTTAGATTGTTTAAGTTTTGTGCATTCCTAAAAATAGGCGGAAACTTTCAAAATAGAGCCTTTAAGGCCGAAGGAGGACATCAGTTGATGGGTACCACAACGAACGCGCGTTTTACAAAGCGTTATTGGTTCCGTGTAATTGTAGCACTGGTGCTGTTTTTACCAGGACTTTGTTTTGCGGACACTGCTTCAGGAACCGGCAGTTTTACCGGGACTGGCAGTGGTTCGGGAACTGATACTAATAGCTTTACTGGCACAGGCAGTGGCTCGGGAACTGATACTGGTAGCTTTACTGGCACAGGCAGTGGCTCGGGAACTGATACTGGTAGCTTTACCGGCACGGGCAACGCCTCTGGCACCGGCACTGGTAGTTTTACTGGCACCGGCACTGACAGCGGTTTAGGAACTGGCACCTCTACTATCACCGATACAGGTAGTGGAACCGGCACTCAAACTGGCAGTGGCTCTGGAACCGGTACGATGAGTGGCACCGATTCTGGGACTAATACTTTCACAGGCAGTGGCTCTGGAACTGATACTGGTAGCTTTACCGGCACGGGCACTTTCACCGGAAGCGGGACTGGAACCTATTCTGGCACTGATACTCTTTCGGGCACTGGCACTGGCACAGGGACCCAAACAGGTGTAATTATGGGAGCGAATCTTTCCCATATTCAATTCCCAGTCCAGGTTATTGACGATCAGGGAAACCCTGTTTCTAATGCTCGAGTGCTTGTCCATGATTATCAGCAACACTATGCCATGGAAGGCGAACATCCCACCAACGATGAGGGATTTGCGACGGTTACACGTGACATCAGTCGTCCCTGGGACGAAGATACTATCCTGGCAACCAAACCTGAAAATTTGGCTTTCGTAGTTTTTCCTTCACAGGAAAACCCGAGAACCATTGCGATGGGCGAGACGGTAGCTTCACCTTCAATTACGTTTTCACAAATTCAAATTCGGATGAAGAATGTTCCAAATCCCGAACAATTCTATTACACGTCACTCCCAGCGAAAATTACTAATCCGGAACATACCGAAGCTTCCTACACGTGGGATGAAGGAAGCCAAACCTGGAAATACTTCGATATTACTGTTCCTGCAACTTCCACTTTTCAAATGATAAATTTCCATTCCCATGGAAAAGATGGAAATGGACAAATATCAAGTCAAACAATGGTTCTTGCAACTGGTGCTGCCCAATTAGATGATAATGCTCCATTCACCGGAAATGGTTTTGCCTGGACCTATGACTCAGTCAGCGGAGCAATTTCTGCCAGATTGGGATATGGCACTTCTACAACAACCTTTCAACTCAGTGTTTCAGCTTCAGGAGATTTGATTGTAACAATTCCTGGAGAAAGAAATTCTTTTTACTACGAAAAATACGATAACCAGCTTGCAACCCTAACGATAGCCTTTAGTGGGAAGCCTTCAGGTTATATTCCTGCTAGAGAAGAGCTCAAGGGCCAATGGAAAATGGTAAAAATTCAGGATATTCAACATCCTGAGGTTATCACAGATGTTGTTCCGTCAAACTTTGGAAATCTGCCCTATTTGAATTTTGATGATCTACCCACCCCTCAAAATGAAAATTGGCTTAACGCCGACTATTATTTGTATGGAAATCAACAAGTTGAATTGACGGCTTTTGATTCAATCACCTTTGATAGTCCAGTATTCCCTGGAACCGTCATCGACGTTCTTGCAGGATCTCCAACCCTGGATTTGAGAAAAGAAGTTACTGTTCAAGAACCACACTACAAAACCCTCGGTTTTGAAGTTAAGAATGTTCGTTATTATGAACCCGATGGAACATATGAAAATCCAAAGGTGCGGCCATTAGAGGTCATTACTCTGAAGCCTGGTGTAAAAACAATCTTCCAGGCAGTTGATATAACTAAATCACCGAATGACCCCACAAGATTTGATAACGTGGCTACTATTACAAAGATTCTTAATCTGAATCACCGAAGTTTCCGTGACTGCTACCTACCGGCTTACCAGAGTTTCATGACTGCAACTTTCAGCATGTATTTACCGGTTGGAGCCTATGGAAGTCTTCAGATAACCGGCTATGATCAGTATTCTGCTCAGTATGATTACTTCCACCAGGTATTCTGGGAAGGTGGCACTACAAATTTCGAGGTTAAGTCTGTTGTTCCGGAATTAGATGTAATAGCCGGAGCAGTCAGAATGCAAAAAGCTGCCTTAAATTTGTCTGTCACCAATGATGTTAATGAGCCAATCACTTTAAGGGTTTGGAAGAAGAATAATTCCGTTCTACACATAAGTGAACAAGCTCCCTATCAGTCCTATCCTGTTGTTGATAAAACCATGTTGATGGGCTCTTTTACCCTCAACCTTGGACAAGCGGAAGACCCCTCAAAGCTTTATGTCTTCCTTCCAGATACCCAGGTCCTTCAAAATTTGCAGTATTTTTCAATGAATGATGACCAGGGGTATTGGTATTCTTTCAATTATGTCAAGACTCAGAATTCTGCTCGAGTTTATCAGTTATCTTCAGGATACTGGCAGACTCAAGCAGTAAATCTAAATACGATTTGGCTCTACTCAGTTCCGGTTGGAACGATTGTTAAGTTTGGCCACACGGACAACGTTGCTGAGGCTTTTACAAGTGCTACGCTTTCTGTTGAAAATCCGAACAAGGCAACCATTTTCCTTCCAGCGGGTGAGTATATCGTTGAAGCTGAACAATGGACCAATGCATCTGCTACACTAAAGAACTTCGTTGATGTGGTAGCAACCTGGTCTCAGGATATCAACCAGGATGTATTCCTACCCATGTCACAGGTTCGTGGCTTCCAGATCAAAACTCAAGACGGTGTAGATGCCATCAATTGGTGGCTACCCGGACCAAATTATTACTACTATAATTACCAGCAGAAATATTCTCTCCAGCAGAAACTGGCCACTGATACATGGGTTGAGCATCAACTCAATGCGGCTCCAGGAACTGGCGAAATGTCTTCTGCAAACCCAATTCCCGATGGTGTGTATCATTTTGTGAAAAACTATACTGATCCCACCGAGAAAGGGTTCCTCGATTGGAATGGTCAGACCCCCCGAAGTTATTTCAATCCTCCCGCTATCGACCAGAATTTTGAATTTACTCCCGGTTCGAATGCTACGATGCCTTTTGTGATGCCGAGAGCTGGTGGATATCATGGAGTTGCACAAAACTGCGATACTCCACCTGTCTTTGCAGCAGTCAGAAGAGTTGATGAGCCATTAGCTGGAGTTCTAAATAATGCCTTCAGCGGTTATAACTCAGATCTTCTAGTATGTGCTTCCTTCTCATATCAAACTGGTGAATTTTTTGTTCCATTCCTGGAACCAGGGAAGAATTATATTGCACGACTAGAATCCCATTATGGTGGAGGAGTAAACACAAACACCTATACAAACACCTATACAAACACCTTCACCAATACTTACACCAATACTTACACCAATACCTACACAAACACCATAACAAATACTGCTACTGACACCGGAACTGGCACCGGCACTGGGGCTTCTGTGACGATTAAGATTTTGACAACTCAAGCTCCCGGCACATCACCGACTCCGTCGACAACTCCGAAGTTGAAATATGTGTATGATTATTCAATAGGCGGAGATGTATACGTACACTATATTCTCCCTGGTGAAATAGCGCAAATCGCGTCTGATACACCAGATACCGTCGAAGTTAATACGGACGTATTTACATTAAACACTGCAAATTTTGTAAATTTGCATGGCACTGCTTTCCTGGGCCCAGATAACACTCATCCTCTAAATAGTGGCCTGATCGAATACAGCGAGAACCTCTTTGCGGTATTCAACCCCTTTGACCCAACTACTCACTTTGAAATTCCCGGAAACATTATTGCCAGGAGAATTTCTTATCCACCCTATTACTCTTTCTGGGCAGAAAAGGGCCGAGAGTATGAAATTTACGCTTCAGATAATAATACCAACTATGGAAATTATGGAGCAAAACCGCTTATGGGTGGTTTTGCCGCAGAGAGCGTTAATTTCAAAGTTCCCGCCGACGCGTCAAACGATTTAGTCAAAGATCTCCATACGGATGTTGGTGGAGTGATCAGTGGAAAATTCGTTTGTGACTTTGGCGACGTAAATGCTCCAGTAAGAATGTTAGCCATTCCTACTGATCTTAGCTTCTTCCAACCTGCATTTTGGTGGGAGTTATTCCAGGGAAATTCTTCCAGAGCTGGATTTTTGCAATCATTTAACCAGTTTAGATATGATATTTCCGGCTTATTTGGCGGAAAATATTTGCTAACTGTTGATCGCAATCCAAATCCGATCTACTTTGAGAACCTTTCCCAATACCAGCAATCCATGTCCCCTGGTATGGATAATAATTCCTTTGCGCCATGGATGAATGTCCAACAGACAGAGCCACTTTATCACCGGTTTGTTGGAGTGATGCCTGGTGAACCGGCTCAATATGACTTTGTTGTTCAAGCAAACCAAATTGGGTCACTAACCGGAAAAATTCTGACTTCAGACAATAAACCGGTTTCAGGTGCTGTAATTACTGTTGTAAAGAACTTCCAGTTCCAGGAACAATCTGGTGATCAGACATTCTACGATGTTAAAAAAGTCCCGGTCTTCAGATTTGTTTCTGAAGTTGGAACCGATACCGATCCAAACCTCGGAGTATTTACAAGACCGGCTTCGGTTAATCACGGAAATGAATGGATTCCCGGTAACACGGTTGGTTCTGAAGTTTTCACAATTAATAATGACACTATTAGAAGACAGATTCCTCTTGAGGCTGGCGACAATTATGAAATGATCGTTGAATGGTTGCCACAGTTTGTCGGAAGACCTCTTGAAAGACCTGCCTCTCTGTCATTCCAAATTTTCCCAGGACGAACAACCAACTTTAATATCAAAGTTGATTATCAAAAAAGAGTTTTTGGGGAAATTAAGATTGATGACATGACTCCTCAGAATTACGTTAACAGTGGCAGTGGTTTCTCTTGCGGCCAGGTTGGTTACTGGACTGACGGTCGACTTGAAGGACATATTTATCGAAACGTTCCGGATATTAACGATCCTTCAAGAAACGTTAGAGACTTTGGAATTGCATCTGACGGGAAATACGAAATCTGGGGTCTCACACCTGGAGACCATACTCTTGTCGTGGTTGATTGTCAGGGCAGAAGTTTGTTCACTCAAACTTTTACAATGACAGGTGCTGACACACGTTTTGATGTCGATTTGCAATCATCAGATCTAAAGACAGTTGCAATCTCGACAGCACTTAAATCTTCACAAGTTGGAGCCAGTGTTTATCCGGCTGCGTATGCCAACTTCAACCTTAGCTTGCTCCTCCCAACTGGTGGAAGAGTTTATGTGAAAACCTGCAATACGCAGTTTGATGGAACCCTTCCAGTTCAAATGGGTATTGGAAACTTTGTGTTTACACCAACCAACTTCTGGGATCCAAACGTGGGCTATCAAGGCCAAAGTTTCTTCCCAGGCCCGGATGTATTCGCTAAAGTTACTCCTACAAGTCCTGATCCAATTCATGCCGATATGCTCTTCGTACAGCCATATGACATGAAAGTTAAGATCCAAGGAGTCACAACGAGGAAAGATCTCAGCAGATTTGAAGTGGCGCTCTTTGAGCCTCCCACCAACTCCTTCCAGCAATTTGGCAATTCTCCAATGGCTTACCCCCTGCCTAACTCAAGTTATGGGGCACAAACCTGGATCGGTGGTGATATCTCCGCTTCAGCGGCTGAAGTTCTCTTCCCGAACATTATTCCGACTAATAATCCAAAATTACTTGTAATTTGGGAGCATGAAGTTGGGGCAATGGGTCCAGGGAAATATCTCCGCTACGTTAGTGATCCATTTGTTATTGACCACGGACAATTTCTCCAGGAAGTTACTCTCCCTGCTTTGAAAAAATTGACAGTTCGATTGGTGGATCGCAAGTTTGGGACTACAGATCCTTCGTCACAAGCTTATCCGGTAATCCCAGGATATGTAGATGTCTGGGCGACTTATGATGCCAATAAGACTTCCGAATTACCAAATGATTTGTTTGGTAGTAATTGGGTCAATGTAGACTGGGATTTTGTAAGAGACCAACTGACCAAATTGGCAAATCACCAAGTTGGAACAGATTCTGCAATATTCCAATTGCCGATCTATGTTCCGGATACTGGAAATGGCGCAGGGACTGTTCCTGCTACTTTGTCTAAGAATATCGCAGTTTTTAACCTTCCTCCGCGAGCTTACAGAGTAGCATACCATCCATTCGATCAGACATTCGTTGATGCGAGCGGTGTGCCCTTGTTCAAGGGTGGTTATCTCCCCAAAACTCTCGAAGAAGTTGTCGTGGCTTCTGATACTCAAATCGATCTACAGGTTGGGCGCCAAAACTTCTTCTCCGCAACGGTTAATAAGAAAGGTGTATCAATTACATCTCCTCTCGAAGCTGGACTAGGTGTCTTTATTCCGGAAGGTTCATCTCAGCTGGACCCCAATTCTGCGATTATGGCTCCGGTTGTTAATGGTCATCTCGAAGTTCCGATGCCGTATGGAAACTACATGGGTTACATTCTTACAGGCATGGAAAATCCCACTAATCTCAAAAAGGCGAGTGGATTCGTAAATTTCTCCGTCGATAACTTTAATTCCGTGGCGACATTTACTGTGGTTCTTGCAAAGACTATCTCCGGACAAATTACCGACGGATCTAATCATCCAATCTCCGGTGGAGTGCCTGTACTTATTCAGAGGAAGGAAAATCCGGCCAGTGATAAGTATGACGGCCAGATGTTCCTGCCCTATTTCCAAAGTGTGGATGCATTCAGGACATTGGAACCAATCCACGCAGATTCCAACGGAAACTTCTCGTTCCAGGTTGAACCAAACGTTAACTATTACATCGTTCCGTTCGCTCCAATGGGATACATATCTCCCGAACCAATTCAGGTTAACGTCGGGCAGGACGATGTAACTGGTGTAAAGATTCAATTGGCTGGAGTCGGCAATAACAAAATCACAGGTTTTGTTAATGATGAATTCGGTGATCCCGTTGCTAATGCCGTTGTTCAAATTGCTGAAATGAACACGATGAGTATGTTCAATTCAACAATCCCGGGAATGGCAACAACAACTTATCCAACCCAATCAACGGATGAAAATGGCCGATTTGAATTTTCTAACCTCACAAATTACTCGATCCTCCCAGGGATTCCCTATACACTAACTGTCACTCCTGAAGATCCCGCATATAGTCCGGCTGTCGTTAGACCAGTGTTTGCGTCGGATAATGATCTTCCGACCATTACCCTGACTCAGACATCGACAGTTGATGGCACAATAGTGGATGAAAACGGCGATACCATTGCAAAAGACAACGTGAAAGTCTATCTCGATGTTTTCAGTTATGAAGATGGTCGTTCAACCGAGTTAGCTGCATACACTACTGCTGGAAAATTCCACTTTGACCGAGTCCCGCTTAATTCCCACGGGTTCGCCAGAAATGAAAGGTTCACAAATAGCCCCACAAGTTATTGTGCAGCTAAAAGCGACTTTTTCGATGTGACCGAAGATGGTGTTCAAACGGAAATTGAAGTGCAGAAAGCTGGGACAATCAGCTTGAAAGTCCAGAACGATATGGCGCAAGACTTGGCAAGCTCTTCGGTTACGGTTTATGCGTTCGACTCCGTTCTAAATCAGAGATTTGATGCAAGTTATGCCTCCGGTTCATATCTAATTACAGGGTTAACTCCCTCACTCTCTGGTGAAGACGGAAAAATCAAGTCGATTTACTATGATGTGACAATTAGGGTGAACGGCTATCCAGACCAAGTCAGAAAGAACATTGAAGTGTCGCCAAGCGAAACCAATGATTTAGGTGTCATTTTGATCTCCCAGGGAAATACTTTCAAGGGCATGATCAAGAACTTTAAGACACTTTTGAGCAAAGCGCTTCCTTTAAAGAATCTTGATGACAATGGTGTGGTTAGCAGATTGCAAGTTGTCGCTCGCGAATGGGGCAAGTTCCTCAATAGCGATGAAATGCTCACCCAGGATTCAACGGTCAATAAAGTCGACGAAACACAGGTCCTTTGGAGTTTGGCCAGTGAGCCGACTGATTTGTCCTTTATCGGCAAAACTACGCTAAAGAGGAAAAATGTGTTCCTTGAAATTCTCCGAAAATATTCCGGTGGAATGGAATCAAGAGTTCAATTGCCAGAGTGGTTCGAGGACGTCGGAACCGCTACGGTAAAAGGGTTCTATGATAAGGTTTATGATTGGGGAACAGCAGTGGGAAGCTTGACATATGTGGCTTCCGGAGCGATTACTGGGTTTGAAGCGAATGATGCTTTGGTTATGTTTTATCCAGCTAGTAGCAGCAGACCTTTCCCAGTTGCCTTGGCCAGACCCGCTGGCGGAAATTGGCAGATTGAAAGACTTCCAATTGGAACGTATACCGTAACTGTTGTAGCCAAGGGATACGATCAGCAATCGTTTGCCAATGTGGTGATTCAGCAGGATCGAACCTATTCCAAGTTGATTAGATTCACCAATAAAGCAGCGGTTTTCAAAGGAAAAGTTCTCGATGTTGCTGGAAATGCGATTGTTGGCGCATCTGTAGATTTCGAAGGTAATAAGGCTGTAACTAATGCTTCTGGTGTCTATTCTCTGGTAATTCCACCGGTTAACACTTCCGATAACGTGTTTACTGGCGTACTAAAGATTACCAAATCAGGTTTCAAATCTTACAAGCAGAATATTACCGATCTGACCAGAACAGACTTCATTCTTGGAAAAACTTTGCCTGATGTTACTCTAACCAAAAACGGCACGGCAATAAAGTTCCGAGTCCTTGACACTACAAATTCACCCGTTCCGATGGCAACATTGCGGTTTTGCTATAAAGAGGGGACTGATGAATATTCACCAAAAATTGCGTTAGGTGATGTTTTGACCGACAGCACCGGAGAATGTCAGTTTGCTCTCCCGACAGGAAAAGATATTACCCTCGGAATCAATGACTCAGATTACGAGCCGCAAATTCTGAACTTCAGATCAGATTCCGTCACTTTAACTGATGGGGCCTATCTGATTACTCTGAATCCAATTGCTGAACGGGCATATGTTTCGAATAGTGACATAGCCGATGATGGCACTGGATCACAATTCGCGGAAGTCAAGTATGAATTCAGCACGCCAATTGCAACGAATGCACTCAGGTTTGAAATTCGTGAGAATGGCAATATTGTCAGTGCTGTTCCAACTTTGACCTTCAAGAATGAGACCAAGGGAAAATTTGGACTGTGCGACTTCAGTTATGGTCCGGTTGGAGCATTCCCAGTACAAATCAAGATCTTCGATGCTGTTAGCAATGTTGAGTTAGCCCCGGAAGTTGACCTGAATTCTGCTGAAGAAAAGTGTGCAAATGTGCCAATTGAACCAGGTGCTGAGAACTTCGATTATAAAGCCCCTGAATCTGATGGCGGTTATACTGGGCTTAACATTAACGGTGTCATGGATCAGGTTGCCAGCTTGTCAGCGAAGAAGAGTGCAACTACGACAACTGATATTCAGGTCGAAGGCTCTGCTTCAAGCACTGCCAAGCCAGCTAAGATCGATAGCCCGATTTACTCGTTCGACCTTGGTAGTGTTCAACAGGCATCTCAGACTCGAACCTTCGAAATCACTGTCAAGTGCAACGGAACCGATACCTCAAATGTTGACGTTCGCTTCCAAAGCAAAACTGGTGGAACATGGGGTAAAGATGGAATCGAATCGATCAGAAAGGATTATCCGAAAGCTGGATACGTTACCTTCAAGGTTAACCATCTGACGAACTTCGCTCTTGTTGAAATCCTGCAAAGATTGAAACTCGATCTCAACGGAGACGATAAAGTCGATCTGAACGATGTCATCCTGCTCTTCGCCTGGCAACAACTCGGCCCGGATGCAGAACTTGATGCAATTACTACAAGAGCAAAGCAGTTGTTCCCCAACCTGAAGAATTCCATGACCAAGAAACCCACGCCCGCTCAAGCAACCATGATTGCCAATACTGTTGGAAAGATTCGATTGGCAGATGTTATCATGCTCTTTGCGTGGTACCAACTCTACGATCCGAATCCAACCTCCAATTGGTCGAAATGGTCTGATACTGAAAGGAACAACTTTCTGATGAACCGTGCTAAAAAGCTTTATCCGACAATTGATACCGATGTAGGTGACTACACGCCGATCTCCCCGACTTTGCCGGTTCAAACGACAAACTAAACCAATAAGCTTGGGTTAACAAGCTAAACTGCCAGGGGGTAACTCCCCTGGCTTTTTTTTTAAACGGAAATCAGTATTAACGAGTCGTTGTTCGACGGCTTTAAGGATGTAAAAAATATTCATGTTTAGAAAGAATCGCCTTCCGAAAGGCTTATTGGAACCGGATGGTTCTTTGGAAATTCAATTTTTTCAAAACTTCACATGGTTCTGTAATACTAATTTCAATTAACTCCTTCATCCGGACTATTTCGAACTTAAGGTCTACGTAAATTCAGAATCCCAATTCCCGAGGATATAGTCTTGAGACCATTTTCCCAAAACCTGAAAACGTGAACTCGCTTGGATGAGATTCCTTCCTTAACTTTTGGATTATTTGGCCTCAAAACAAAATTCGGGCTGAAAACTTTTTAATCTCTACGGAATCGGCTTTTGAAGCTGAGCATTCGAAGAAAATGAAGCTTACGACAACAGGAATTCTGAAATTGGAGTTGGGTTTGACAGAAATGAATGCTTCAACCATCCAGTAAGGACTCCTAATTTTGATGACAGTTCCGTGTTTTCTTGGAAAATATACCGATCCAACTTCAATTTGATCAAATCGATGTTATTGGGGTGATGTACATATTTTTTGGGATTGGAAAAAAAAAATAATGGCTGAGAATTTTAACAGACTTACTTGCGCCACGCCAATCAGGCTGCCTAATAGGAAGCTATGATATCACCTTACTTGACCTATCTTCGCTGAAAATGTCTGAATTTCTGCACACTGTCGAGCAAAATGTGCAAAACATTCGAATTCCTTCATTGGGGATGTCTTATGAAACCTAAAAGACTGCATTATTGGGTTCAGCAGGTACAAAAAAAATAACTTGAACTTTGGCCGGAAAATTTGTAGTATTTTAGCCAAATCTTTATGGGAGGGTGATGAAATGAACCCCACAAAAAAATTACTAGTTCCCCTTTTTCTAATTTGTCTTGGGATAATGTTATTCCCGGTAGGTTGTCGCCTTATTAATACTTCAGGAAGCGACACAATCACACCGAATAATCCACCCCCTGTCCTTTTAACAATCCAGGGAAATGTTGATCTTAGCCAAACTGGTGGATCAGTAAGAACTTCTGAAAAGAAAGCGTCTGTACAAAATCCAGGTTCCTGGACGGCATATTTGACGGCTGATAATTTAACAAGCGCTGCTACTTCAGCTCTTTCTGCAAATGGCGGATTTGCTTTCCAGATAACTGCAACTTTTTTGCTTAATGCAAAAGTTGAAGTCCGGAAAAATGAAAACCCAAATGCAAGGGTTCTTTTCTATTTTCAGGAATCCCAAATTGGAAGTACAACCAATGTCATCGTTAATGAACAAACCACTGTAATTGGATTCCTCTTCGAAAAAGCACATTCAGCGAATTCAAGCGTAAAATATTCAGACGTTTATACACTGATTCAGAATTCCAGCACGTTGCAGGCAAAAGTTGTTGCATTGATTACCGCCCTTGGAACTGAATTGGCTAACCCATCTACAACAGTAGATTACACCTCTGATTTGGCACAAAAAACTGACTTCCAGGCAGTAATTACTACTGTTGTAAGCACTGTTACTACGACTACGACTGGGACTAATACTAGTACCGGAACAACTACCGCGACGAGTACTGCTACTACAACCAATACTGGCACCAACACCGGTACTAATACGACAACGGCGAGTAACACTGTAACTACAACTGGAACCAGCACCAGCACTGTGACCACAACAGCCACAAGCACTGTAACTACTACCGCTACTGGCACTTCAACAGTTACTACGACAGATACTGCCACCGGCACTTCCACGGTAGTTGCAACTACAACGATTTCATTCCTTGATTCATCAAACAATGCTACTTCTTCCTTTAACTTTGGAACCGTTCTAATGGGTTCTTCCACAAAACAGACGATTACTATTAAAAATACTTCTCCAGTAGCTTCGATTACAGTGAGTGGTATCTCTGTTTCCGGAGCGAATTTTTCCTTGGCCACTGGAACAACAACCTCGTTCTCGCTGAATCCAGCCGGAACTCAGGCAATTGATTGTTATTTTACACCTGTGGCAACTGGTACGTTAACTGGAACAATAACGATTAGTCACAACGCACTTACTACTTCCCCAACAGGTTCTTCAACCCTTTCCCTTACCGGCATTGGGTCGGGAGCAGCCCAATTAAATGTTGCCTCGAACTCTCAAGCCATTTCAAGCATGGCTTTGGATGCCACCAATGTTGGTTCTAGTTCAATTCAAAAGAATTTTGTTGTAACAAACACTGGGAAAGATACTTTGATTTTCCAAATTCAATCCTCTGGAACTGATGTTGCCCAATTCAGTGTTGTAGATGGTTCAGGAAACGCTGTTACCCTGAACAACAACATTTCTCTTGGGGTGAATGGGGCTAACACTTATGGCATTATCTTTAAACCCACCTCATTTGGAGCAAAGACCGCAACAGTTACTGTGATTTCATCAAATGTTTCAGGAACCAATTCATATCCTATCACTCTTACGGGTTCCGGACTTGGACCCAAGATGGCTCTCTCGCTCACGACCATCCCATTTAGCTCGGTAGCTATCGGAAGCTCTGGAACAGCAAATCTTGACATTGGAAACATCGGGAATGCCACGATGTCAATTACTGCAGTGACCGCCAGCACAACTTTTACAACAAACTTCGGGACTCTTTCTCCCCCAGTAATAGTCAGTCCTGGTGCCACTCAAACTATCCAGGTTTATTTTACGCCAACTGCTCGAGGCGCCATTACGGGAAATCTGAATATCGTTTCTCCACTTGAAACGCAGATTGTTTCGCTTACCGGCACTGGATTGGGTCCGAAAATTGAATTGAAGCAATCTGGCAACCCGATAACTAATATTGCCTTTGTTGCTACCAAACTTGGAATCACGACAACGGTGAACGTAGATATCTGGAATACAGGAGATTCCCTGCTTACCGTTTCAACATCGACGTTTAGCGCCCCATTTGCAACAAATTTAGCGGCTCCGGCATCAATTGCCACTAATTCCTTTCAAACCGTTCAAGTAACCTTTTGCCCAACCTCCGCTACAAGTTTTAACAGCAATGTGAATTTTGTTTCCAATGCTGCCGAAGGCTCTGGGAATCTTAGTGTCTCTGGTACTGGTCTGGTTGCAGGAAAATTTATCAGCTTTACTCCCGCTAGTTTGACTTTCCGTGTGGTGGCCGGTTCTTACACTGAACAATTGTTGTATGTAAGTAACACTGGAGCAGATGTTCTGACTGTTAGTAACATTGCGATTACTCCAGCGGTTTTCACTCTTGGCACAAATACCACCAGTCTAACCATTCCCGGCGGAGCAAGTGCAACCTACAAAATTAGGTTTACTCCTGGAAACACTGTGGGAACTCAAACGGGAACCATTACCTACACTAACGATTCAGCAACTACCAGCGCAATTGTTAACCTGAGCGGATGTGGTTTGGCAACTTCTTCAGCAATTGCTAATATGAACGTGAGTTTCCCCGCTGGTGTTGCGGCAGGGAATTTTGAAGTCCGAGTTTCAAATGTTCCCGCTACCTTCACGCTTGACAACTCTTTTACTTTCAAGGTTCCAGCTGTTGACGGAAGTGGCAACCCACAGGTCGCACCATATATGTACTTTACAGATACCGGCAAGTTTCAAGTCAGTGATTTCAATGCCGCTTTCTGGACTTTGAATACTTCCATATCCTCATTTACCTTTAGCTCACCACTTCCAAACGGAATGGTTGTTACGCCCTTTAATACAAACAATTCTACCACTATTGACAATATTACAATTCAAGGGCAATAAAGGTTAAATCAAGTTCTTTACCAAAAGCTGGGAGGCTATCTCCCAGCTTTTTTCATTTCAAAAAATTTGAAGGAAAGTAAAAATGAAAATGGACGTAGAAATCGAAACCAAAGAATTGGTTAACCACATCAAACAGTTATTGAACTACGAATTAGTTAAGGACAGTTCCTATAATGGTCTTCAATTCGAAGGAAAAGGAACTGTAAGAAAAATTGTCACTGCTGTTGATGCATGTAAACAGCTTTTCGATGAGGGAAAAAAAAGAAATGCCGATTTTGCGATTGTTCACCATGGTATGTTCTGGAAAGGTTCAGAAGTCACTAACATCGATGGTTTCTATAGGGAGAAACTTTCATCGATGCTTGAAAGCAACATGAACCTGTTCGCATTACATCTTCCTCTGGATTTGCACCCCGAATTTGGGAACAATGCCATAATCGCTCGATTGCTTGGCGTAGAAAAAGTGGAGTTTTTTTCTGAATGTCACGGAAATAAAGTAGGAGCCTGGGGGAAATTGAAAAAGCCTCAGAAAATTACTTCTCTGCTTTCTGAAATTGAAAAGAAGATAGGAAAAATTACTACCCATCTTCCTTTTGGGCCCGACAGGATTTCAAAAATCGCGGTGATTTCAGGTGGCGGGGGATTTGGAATTAGTGATCCGGAAATTGCTGAAGAAGGAATCGACCTTTTTTTAACAGGGGAGGTTCTGCATCAACATTATTTCCCTGCCCGGGAAAGAAACGTTCATGCAGTTGGGGCGGGCCATTATCAAACCGAAGTTTTTGGTGTCCGTGCGCTAGGCGAATTCCTTGCACGAAAATTCAATCTGAAGCACGAATTTATCGAAATACCCACTGGATTATAATTTATTTCACCAACACCCATGGAGCTACCACGAAAATCTGTAGAAATTCCCAATCCCCCAAAATCGGCTTGTTTCGTGGACTTCAAGCGATCATTAAATCAAGTTTGGGTTAGTCTCGCGACGTCTGATCGCAACCGCTCACCTGAGCAGTCATACGTGCAGGAATGGGCTGTTCACTGGAATCGATTGTTGGCATTCACCGTGAACATCCCATTCTGTACGACTCGGCGTTTGCCCTATTCTTAGGAAGTTGGAATTTTCTGGAATACGATTTAAAGGGCTCCAAGAATAGTTGTCCTTAATTTAACGCTATGTCAAAAAAAATTTGGAATTTGAAAAAAATTTGGCAAGAAAGAAGCGGCCACTTGATAAAAATTGGCTTTCCTGGCTAAATCCAATAGATTAAATAATTGGCATGAGAAATGCGCATATAATTGCTATAAGAAAATCAGGAGAAAACAAAATGAGAATCAAACTAGCAGTTATTGGGGCGTTAATAATTGGTTTAAATTGTTCACAGGTAGCTCTTCCGGCTTTTGCTGCCGGTAATACGAATTCAACCACTGTAACCACTGAACAGGCTCAAAAGAAGCTGGAATTTGGGGTAGTTGGAAATTCCAAAGGTGCTTACTATAAACAAATCCTTGGCGAATACCAAGGTTCCAAAGTTCAGATTAATATTAAAAAAATTCCAAGCTATGCCAATATTGGTGGAATTATGATTGAACAAGATCCGACTTTTAAAATCAACGGAAACTTCGGACCAATTTCGCTGGATTTTGATGTAAAAGCCGAAGATTTGATTTCAAATGTTGGTGGAATTAACGTTGAAACTGGAGTTGTTTATCACATTACCGGAAAACTTAGCGGAAAAGCCGTTGAATATAGAATTGATGAAAAAGAGAAAATTGATAATGTCGGTGGTTTGAATGTTCAAACCGCTGTGTGGAATGTTCTTACAAATGTTACCGGAAACAAGGTGGAGTTGTCATTTCAAAGTGTTTCCGAAGTTTCAAATGTAGGTGGCTTGAATGTTGAAACAAATCGATACAACACCTTGACCGGAAATGATCCCAATGGTCTTGTGAACTTCAAGATTGATGGTTTCTCAAGTGACTCGATTCAACTTAAGGGAAATGGTTCTGCTGAAAGCATTGCTTTACTACTAGCTTTGAGACCCTTTCTAAACGTCTAACTGCAGCTTATTCATAAATCTCCCCATCCAAAACCAACCCGGGCTAAATGCCCGGGTTCTTTTTCAATGTGTGAACGCGTGCACTGCAGTTTCTTTAAAAGCACCAATTTCGGTCTCGAGTTTTTCAGTGATTATGACAATTTCGGGGAAATCATTGGCTTGAGCTGAGGCTTCGAGCTTTTCGATAAGCTTATTTAATGCAATCGCGCAGACGTTTGCTGATGCTCCTTTCAGGGTCCGGGAGCGAGCTATGACCTGCTCGACGTCCTTTTGTTGGATTGCCTCAAGTATTGATTGGAGTTGCTTTGGCGCATCATCTACAAAAACCTGGATAATTTGCTTGCATAGTAGTTCATCGTTTCCAAGCCTTTCGAGGAGTGAACTTTGATCAAAAACCGGATCAATATTTTCTTTCGGCCGGGGTGGGGCAAGAGGGTCATCCGGAGTTATCGGCAAGTGTTTCTTGATCGAATTCAGAAGATCTTGTGAGGAGACCGGTTTTGTAATGTAGTCATTCATCCCTACTTCGAGACATTGTTCGCGACTTCCTTTCAGTGCATGGGCTGTCATCGCAATGATGGGGATATTGTGGTCCATTACTGGGGAATTAGGTTGCCTAATTAAAGAAGTGGCTTCAAATCCATCCATTTCCGGCATTTGAAGATCCATAAAAACCAGATCGTATGGGACTGTTGAAAGAGATTTGATAGCTTCAACTCCGTTAGCTACGGCATCTGCCCTAAAGCCAAGTTTTTCGAGAATTCCCAAAGCCACTTTTTGATTAGTAATGTTGTCTTCTGCAACAAGTATTCTGACTTTTTGTTTTCTCTTTTCCGCAATCGAGTGTCTGGTAATTAATTCGACCGGTTTACTGCTTGGTTTCTCAAAACGTTCGAGCACGGATAGAAGACAATCATAAAGAATTGACTTCTTTGCAGGTTTGGGAAGATAAGCATCAAATCCAATTTCTCGCAACCTTTTGGCATCACCTCTAAGTGAAACGGATGTGAGAAGAATTAGTCCGGTTTTCTCAATACCCTTTTTATTTCTGATTTCCTGCCCCAGGACTTCCCCTGTCATATCCGGTAAAGCCATATCGAGAATTGCTATGGAGAATGGCTGGTTGGCTTTAGAAGCTTCCTCAAGTGCTTTCATTCCTTCCTGACCAGTGAGAGTAAAATGGCAATTGCATTTCCATGTCGAGAGAATTTCATTTAGAACTTCCTGGGATGCGAGACTGTCTTCAACCACAAGTATTCTTTTTCCCACAAGACCTTCAGAAAGAGTGCTAACTTTTTGGGATTCTTCCAGCAGTGTTACCTTTTTCAAAGAAATCGTAAACCAGAATCTTGAGCCCTTTTGAGGAAGGCTTTCAAATCCCATGATCCCTTGCAATTTTTTTACTATCCCCATGGCGAGAGAAAGCCCGAGTCCGAGCCCACCCACTTTTCTCGTTGCTGAGGGGTCAACCTGAGAAAAAGCCTGGAAAAGGAAATCCTGCTTCTCCTTGGGAATTCCAACACCTGTGTCTGAAGTGGAAAATGTGAGAAAAACTCTGTTCTCCGTTTCTTTTTCAAGAATCACCGATATTGAGATTGTTCCTTCAGTTGAAAATTTAATTGCATTTTCAGCAAGGCATATTAGGACTTGTCTAATGCGCCCAGGATCTCCCTCTACTATAGAGGGAACTTCAGAATTCACCCTACAAATCAGTTCTAATCCTTTTTTTCTTACTTTTTCTTCAATTAAATGCGAAACATCTTCCATCATTGTTCTTATATCAAATGAGAACTCTTCTATATCGATTTTTCCATTTTCAATCTTTGAAAAGTCGAGAAGGTCGTTTACCAGTGAAAGAAGTTCTGTTGAGCACCTTCTGATTACTTCAGCATATTCTTGCTGTTTTGGGGTTAAATTGCTGTCAACCATAAGGCCGGTCATTCCAATTATCCCATTTAATGGGGTTCGAATTTCATGGGAAACATTGGCAAGGAACCTTTCTTTTAAGTGGTTGATTTCCTCCAGGCTAAGTTTTGCCTGAATTTCATTTTTATCGACCCCTTTAATGCCGGAGATATCGATTCGCGCACCAACAATCTTAATTGCTTTTCCAAAATCATCACGCACAACTGTTTTTCCGTGGTCGAGAAGCAATTTCCAATGCCCTGTGCGAGTTTGAAATCTGTAGATACTTTCAAACATCTGTGATTGACCGTTCAGATGGTCGTTAAAACTTTTTATTGTGCCTGGAAGATCTTCAGGATGAATATTTTCTTTCCAGTAATTCAAAGTTGCAGGAGGCGCATTTTCTCCGAATTCGGTGATTTTATGCCATATTTTTCCGGTTTTCATCTCCCCGGCATTAGAATCAAACTCCCAGTGAACAATTTCCGTTGAGTTTAAAAATTGGTCGAACTTGTTCTGATTTTCCTTTAGTTGATTCTCTATTTTCAGCTTTTCTTTGGTTTCCTGCATCAAACGAAGATTCTTATGAGCCCGCGAAGAAAGTGTTTCAGCTAACGATTTCGAAAATTCGACAAGCGTGGTAAATTTCTCACGTTTGAAAACTGGAAGGTTTTTTGTTGAATTAGAAAAATCTTTTGAACTAACCTCATATTTTTCCAGTAGAACTTTGAAATGCTGAAAATTGCTTTCTTCCCCTTCACAAAGAAAGTTTGTAAAAATTAAATAAGCTTGAGGTTCGTTTTGGAAAAAAAATGGAGTTACAACTTGTCTTACTCCAATTTGACAGATTTTTGAGACGGGTTCGGAAGATTTAATTTTTGAAATCAGACTGGGAGTATAAAAAATGCATTGATTGCGAACCTGGTGGCTGATTTTCTGAATTTCACTACAGAATGGCTTTCCCGTCTGATAAACTATGTGTCCTTCGGAATCGGCTATCGCAACTGAAATTGAAAGTAATTGCGAAAAGAGCTTCAGTGTCTTTTCAATTTCGGGAAGATATATAAGTTCGGAAATCTGCAAATTTCTCAAGTGTTATTTTCCCCATTTCATTTTTTCACGTAGTACTTCAAAAAAACTCCCCTTCTCAAAAACTACTATTTTAGCATATTCAGAGGCTTTTTGAACTTCGATACAGTCATCATTCTGAATTCTAAAACCTTCTTGCCCATCGGTAACTAAATCAACCTGGGAGTGAGAACAATGCAACACAGCTGTGAGAAGAGCCTGTCCTGAAGTTATTACAGGCCTGGCGCTTAAAGTGTGTGAACAAATCGGCGTGATTAATAAAGAATCAACCCATGGGGGAATTATTGGGCCACCCGACGAAAGAGAGTAAGCTGTAGACCCGGTTGGAGTTGCGAAAATCACTCCATCCCCTCGGAAAGAGTTTACATATGTTCCTGAGATAGACACGTCAAGTTCAATAACGCGACATATTGGCTCTTTAACAATCGTGAAATCATTTAAAGCGATATTACTATACACTTCTTTACCGTTTCTTTTTACAAGCGTTTGTAGCATCGATCGATCTTCAATTTTAAAAGTTCCGTTATATAATCTCTCGATTATTTCTTCTGTTCGGGAATGTGGTCCTAGTGATAAAAAACCAAGATGTCCCAGATTTATTCCGGCAATTGGAAGTTTTTCCCGGGAAAATGATCTGACTGCTTCAAGAATAGATCCATCGCCGCCAAGAACCAGAATTAGTTCAACAAGTTCTCCGATCTCTTTTTTGGTGAACCCTAATTCCGGGCGCCCAATGCGTTTGGCAACTGGTGATTCCAGGAAAGTTTTTATTCCCCGATTTTCAGCCAAATCAACAGCTTTTCTTGCAATTTCAGGAACCATAGGGTTTGTTGGATGCCCAATGATGCCTATTCTGGTCAAAACTGGAAAATTTGAAGCCATGTTTTATTATCTCATTAAGTGGAATTTTGCAGATTTAAGAGAACCTTTATTATACCATTGAGGCGTTTACAAAATTATCATAATATTTTATGTGAAAAATAGCTCAATGCTTATTGTTGCACAGTTTAAATCATTGTGCTGAGCAAATTTTATACAATATTGCAAAGTGCTCCATTTTTCAAAAATTTTATCCAATCCTTGCTCCCGGTTTCGTTTTTTTAAGTCTGTAGAACCCATTATTTTTGTGGGATAGTCAATATATTAGTAATGAGCTTGTTGCACAATTCCAAAATTGACGAAAGCACTAAACATGAGATTAACATTTCAAGCCACTTCTATACGTCAAAATTTTGCTAATTAATGATTTTAATTAATTATGCAACAGGCTCTAATAGGGTGGAAAAATTTGATAATACAGCCTTCCAGATCTAATTGCAGAAGCCATGCTTCGTGCTGACAGACCATAAACACCTCCCGAATTTGATTGAGATATCTGGTCTAAAAGTTTCAGAGAGGCCTCTTTTTGGCCGGTTTTAAAGTAAAGATTGGCGAGAAGCATTTTAGCATCCACATTATTAGATGCAAGGTCAAGGCATTTCCTTGTTTCGAGAAGCGCTTCTTTATCCATTCCGATGCGAAAATATGTATCAGCCAGTTGATAATGGGCCTCGGCCCATTTTGGATACAAGAGAACTACTTGTTCAAATGCTTTTTGGGCTTCGCCAAGTACTCTACCGATTTTAGCTTGCATTCCACGATTGAAATCCGTTAAAACCATTTTCACTTCAGTTTCAAGAGTTTGGAACGTTCCATGTTTTGAGCATTTGGGAAAAACACCATCAAGCGAGAATTCTCCTGCTTCCGGGCAGAGTGGGGGTGCGAATAAAAGTTTTTCTTCTACATATTTGTTTATATTCAATTTTCCCTTGTCAGCCGGAGTGTTTTTCACATGTTCGTCATAAGCTCTTTTTATGGCGGAAAGTTGATGAAAACAAACTTGCTTCACTCTTATAGCTTCAAAATAGGAGGTATCTAGAATTTTCGTTCCGGAGCCGGTTTTCTTCGCCGGTTCGGAAGCCGAAGAAGTCTGAATTGGAGCTATTGGTGGATGGTTAGGAGGGGGTGGTGTAATTGCTTTGGGGGCAGGGTAAGCTCCGGGGGGAAGGAGAAGTTTCAGAGATTCTTTTGCGTAATCATCTTCAGGATATAATTTTATTATTCCCTGGAACTCCTTTATGGCTTCTGCCTCATTTCCCGTGCGTGCCAGGATTCCAGCCTTCAGCTTGAGCAATGGGAGGTTATCAGGTTCAATTCGTAAACCCCTCTCGATTGTGGTTAAAGCGTCACGAGAGTTGCCTTTTTGCGCTTGCGAAAGGGCAATAAGATAATAAGTATTGGCTTTTGGTTTGTTTGCTGGTGTAGAAAGCAATTCCTGGACTGTTCCACTTGGCTTTACAAAACTGAATCCTGGCTCAATTTGAGCTATTACCGAATTTGTGCAGAAAAGCAATAGTGATAGCCCTGAAACGGCTTTCCAATGAGTTGAGGAATTAATATTTACTTGTAACATCTTACTAATTTTAGTAAAACCAATAATTCACTAGGCGCCATGAATGGCACTAAATGCGCTGATTTTCAAACACTGTGTCATATAAAATTTAAAATGCATAAACCGATTGGTGCTTCGACTCCGCTCCCCGAACAGCTTTCACTTTACTAGGCTACCTAACCCCTGACGATTTTTTGTTTCCTTTATAAAGATTTGCGGTACTTAGTGGAATTCCTAACCGTTCTCTAATAATTGATGTTTTTAGTCAATCTTCTTCTCATTATTTCAGCCCAACTGACCATATCTGGATCTCTGGCAAAATCAGTTACAAAAGTAAACTCCTTTAATGCTCTTGGGAATAGACCTTTTGCAAAATAAATTTTGCCCAAAAGGAAATGTATTTCGGGATCATCCGGTAATTGCTTCTGAACTTTAACTGCATGTTGAAGGGCTTCGTTGATAAATCCCATATTTAAATTTCCTTTAACGAGTTGAATCCTTGCATCAACATGGTCAGGATGAATTTTTAGAATTTCCTTATAGCATCGCATGGCCATTTTGAGTTTTCCACGGGATTTCAGGAGCTTCGCATACGAGAGTAAACCTTCTTCTGAATCTGGCTTGATTGATAACAATTTTTGATAAGCCATCAGAGCTTCTTCCGGTTTGTCCAAGGTTTCAAAAGCACGACCGGTTTGAAGATAGGGTTCGAGATCCTGTGGATCTATTTCAAGTCTCTTTTTCGCGCTTTCAATGATTTGCAAACAAGACGTTTCCACTTTTTTCTGAACCGCTTTCATGTTGTTCTGGATTTGAATGTCAGAATAGTCGTAGCTGACAGCTTTTTTGAAGGCCTTGAGTGCTTCCTCAAAATTTTTCATGCTTGTAAGCAATACCCCGATTGTGTTCCAAACCCCTGCTTGGTCCTCTGCATTCGTAGATGCCTTAATATATGCTGCAAGTGCATCTTGAGGGAGGTCCATGCCTTGTAGGATTTTTCCCATCTCGAGCCAGGCGTCCCAGCGATCGGGAAATTGTGCTGTCATTTTTTCTAATAAGTCGAGCGCTCCTTCAAAATTCTTCTCAGACGCAAGTGCTTGAGCCATAAAAAACATTCCGTCAGGATTATCTGGAGCGAGTCGTAAAATTTCTTCAAGAATTGGTTTCATTTCCGAATATCTATTGAGTTTCTTTAAAACTTTGACAATGCATACCATCAATCTTGGTTCAGGATGAAATTGTTGGGAAAGGGCGTCCTGATACAATGCAAGGGCCTTCAAATTTTCATTTTTTTCAACCATCACTTCAGCAAGTTTTTCAAGTACAAAGGGATCGCTTGGTTTGATACTTAGAGCATGAGAATATTCGGAAATAGCCTGATCAAATTTTTTGATTTTGTGAAAAATTTGCCCAAGTTGACTGTGGCCATACGAGTCGTTTGGATTAAGCAAACAAGCTCTTTTCAATTCAAGTTGGGCCAGTTCCATGTCACCCATTTCCCTGAATATCATGCCCAGTTGGTAGTGGGCATAGGCATCGTCGGGAGATAATTGAATAGCTCTTTGGAAGGCATCTCGAGCGCTCGGAAGCCTCTTTTCAGCTCTTTCCAGGGCTCCGAATTGATAATACGCCCTAGCCATGTGTTTATTAATTTCAATTGCTTTCTCGAAAGATTTTCGGGCTTTTTCCGGAAGCCCTGACTTGCGAGCTATCATTCCATGAAACAGATAAATTTCCGGGTCGTTGGGTTGAATCATTATGCACTGTTCCATGGCTAATACTGCCTTACTCAATTCACCATGTTCTTCAAAAAGTTGGGCAAGCCTCATCAAAAGTGAGGTATTCCGGGGAGTTTTGCTGAGTTTTTTTTCTACCTGTTCGATTTCGTCGTTAACTCCGAATTCCAAAAATTCCGCAAGAGTTTGAGCTTTTTTTTCAGCTGAACTTTTTTCAGCTTCGAAAAGATTTTCTTCGGTAAGAGGCTCGATCTGGTTCATTTCTGCTGATGTGGGTTCAGAACGTTTAGCCGAAAGTGCCCCTGATTTTTCCGAAAGCGACTCTTCATTTTTACTGATTTCCGGAAGGTTTTCTGCTTTTTCCAACGCTGCTTCAGACGATGGTTTCCAAGATTGTTTCGCAGTTGTCTGAAATGATTTCTTTTGTTCCGACTTCTTATCCAGTGGTTTATCGAGGGCTTTCTCTGAAGCCTTGTCAGGGACTTTAAAAGATAGCTCAGCTTCAACCTCAGCAAAAGATCCATCCGTAGGAGTGGCGCTCTTTTTCACTTTTGCCGGAAATGCTTCAGCTAGTTCTTTTTTTTGATAGAGACCATGTGGAGAATCCAATTGATGAAGGAACCAAAAAGTCAGTTGTACCATTCCCCAAAGGGCCATTGCGACACTCAGAAGTCCCGCGAATATCGAAATTATGGGAAATCCATTCAGGGCTTGAGTTAGATATAATAGTGCGAAACAAAACCCTCCGATGATTGCTTTAAGGAAAGGTCCCGTAGGAGGAGTTGAGCTTGCGGTATAAATCTCCGCGTTACTGCCTAGAAAGGATTCTACGCTTGGTGATAATGGGTCTCTAACATCAGCTGGAGCAGAAAAAGCCCTTCCGCATTTTTCGCAAAACCGCGCCGAGGATGAGTTCTTGGCTCCACAGTGTTGACACAACAGCACCAGTTTTCGCCCGCAAGCCGAACACGAAAAAGAATCGACATCATTTACCGCACCACATCCTGGACAATATGACATTCAGTTTCAAGGCTCCTCAAAAATATGATCAATTATTTCCCAGTTTTCCGGAATTTCAAATTCAATAGGTGATTCTTCCAGGGTTTTTTGCCCATCATGTCTGAAAGTTATTCCGCGACGCCTCGCGGGTTGGAAATCTTGATAAGATTCAATTCTCTTTCTGGGATAGTCAATGACGATAAGGCCATCGCCATGGCTCTCAAAGATTGGAGGATTATCCTGGTAATCTTTAAAATGTTTCTCCAGGTCCGGGTCGAATGTTTTGGATTTTTTCCAAAACTCAGAAATTGTTCCAATATTTTCCCCAACTGTTGAAAAAAGGGGGCCGATTGAGTTTGAAGGAACCAATCCTGAAACAGCAGTTTTTTTGTCAATTAGTATAAGACGTATTACACTCATTTTCCTTCTTCTTCCATTTGTTCTTCTGAAAAAAGTCCACTTTCCCTGAAAAAGTAGGCAAAAGGTTCACCTAAAAAAGCTCCCAGTAGTGAAAAAACAAAAACTGTCATATAAGCAGTATCGAAATCTATCAGAAAATAAGAAAAAAGTGAAAAAAATAGACCAAAAATCATTCCAACAATACAACCATAGAGAGTTGTTTCCTGAATCGCAACGAACACTCCTAGGACGGATCCTAAGAAAAGTCCAATTAAGGAATATTCAGGGGAAAAATGGGCTCCGATGAAAGTGCCCAAACTTCCAAAAGAGACAACCAGAGTGCTTATCATGGCATAGATAAGCACTCTGTTGGAAATGCGCCAGGAAAAAACCAAGCTCATTTCGTTTTATAAAATCGGATAAAATATTGAATCACACTATTTCTTCTCTGCAGTCAGAACAGTCTTTTCGTAATAGAAATTATTTCGCGGATTTTCCGCCACAAATGTTGTTAGTTCACTTAAATAAGTTAATCCATCGACAGTTCCATTTTTCAAACAGATCTGCTTAATTTCTGCCAGATTTTCCTGAATTTCTTTGTAGGAATTATTCGTTTTCAAAGATCTGACGGCTCGTAATATCAGTCTGACTTGTGGGACACCAAGGTTGGGTGGCACATCGACCAAGTCGATTTGTTTAACGGTGTATCCTACTTTGGCTAATTCAGCAAGAATGCTTTCCTTCAGCCTGGTTTTAATGGAGTCGGGAAGTTTGGCTTTTTCTTCCGGTCCTTTTATTGCCATGTTTTTCCAGTAACCGTCAACTTCGCTCTTAACTTTTTCAGAATTTACAGGTTTTTCAGGATTTAAATTTCTCGTACGTCCTAACTCGGAAAGCTGCTCTAAAAGCGCGTTAGGATCCTCGCCTTTTGGTGTGATTGCTGGATTTGTTGAAGATGCTGAATCAGTATCAGCTTTTCCGAAATTGTTACTCTTACTGATGGTGGAAGAAACCCAATCCCGCAATTCATCGGTGTAGCCGAGGAATTTCATGTCATCAGAATAATCGGCTTTCAGGACTGAGCTGTTAAAGAAAAGAAGTAAAGCCGGTAATAAAAAAAGGCGAGGCAAGTGTTTCATTACTCAAAACTCTCCTGGTTCATTTTTTTATGTAAATTATACCACAAATTGTTTTTTTCTTTTTTCTCTCGGCTATTTTTTCAAAGTTGATTAGTTTCAACTAAAGATTTTTATTCCACTTCGAGAGCTTTTTTTAACTTTCCCAGAGTAACAATTGGATCTTCAACAATGATTTTGGACCCGGAAATCAAATCAACAAAGCCAAGTTCTTTGAAATACCTTGGGACCAGGTGTTGGTGAAGATGATCAATGCTTGCTCCCGAAGCATCTTTTATGTTGAACCCAAGGTTATATCCTTTGGGAAAATACAACTTATCAAGGATATCCATAAATTTTTTGTTTAATTTGAATAGATTGTCAGCTTCAATGTCTGTCATTTCCCGGATATCAACAATATGCCTGATAGGAAAAAAAAGGAGATGGCCAGGGTTGTAAGGATAAAGGTTCAAAGATACAGCTATCAAATCGTTTTTCCAAAGCAAAAGACTTTCAACCTTGGGATCATTCTCTAAAATTGAACAAAGAATGCACTTTACCTCAGGTCTTTTATTGCCCCTGATATAATCGAGCTTGTTTGGAACGAAGAGATTTTTTTTAAAGGCCATTATTTTAGGAAATCATGCTCCGATGGATTGGAGATTTTCTTTTAAAATTTCAGGATAATATTCCCGTGCAATAAAAATGGGGAGACTTCCTTCGTTAAGGACTATGTCATGAAAGTCGCGATGGGTAAAATCTCTTCCGAAACTTGCTCGCATCTCTTCACGCAAATTGTAAAGGAGGTGCTTGCCTGTGAGGTAACTCAATGGATATCCCGGAAGTTGTGAATACCAGCTTAGTTCAGCAAGTGCTGCTGATTTTGGAATTCCCACAGTTTCGACTAAAAAGTCAACTGCTTTATCCAGGTTCCAGCTTCCGGAATGTGTGTTGATATCAATCAGGACTCTTGCCGCACGCCAGGCTTCATCCTTGGTTTGCATGAAAAGATTTTCATCGGAAGCTTCAAATCCCATCCGTTTTGTTTCCTCTTCGCAATAATGTGCCCAACCTTCAATTAACTCAATGCTGTCAGCAAAAATCCTCATTTTTCCAGGGTGGAGGTTTTGGGCGGAAAAATGCAGATGATGCCCTGGGTATCCTTCGTGTATGGAAGTATTGGTGATTTCTGCGTAACTGTGTCTCTTTTTCAATTCATTCTCTGGTGGACGAGTTACAAGGTAAATTCCTTTTTGTGTTTTGCTGGTCTTTTCGGGCTGACAATATGCTGCAAATGGTATCAAATGGGCCATATATGAAGGAGTTTCCATTACTTCAAGAGCTTCATTTGGAGGGAGTGTTGCAAACCCTGACTGTTCCACAAATACTCGGCTTCTGGCAACCGCTTCCTGGTATGCTTCAAGAACTCTTTCAAATGTAGAGGGGGAATGAGCTTGAATCTTTTGGGAGGTTTCTTCAATCGTTCCACTTGGAGAAATTTGTTTTGCCAGACCGGAAAGTCTTTCCCTGGTTTTTTGCAGTGACTGATTGCCCAGTTCAAGTATTTCCGAAGAACTCATTCCAAGTTCCCTTATTGCCAATAAAGCGTCGAAAGGCCCTTTTCCCATGCTCCATTTTCCATGTGCATAGGGGGCAACTGCATGCTTAAACCAGTGGGAATGAGCTTGAACAGCTCCAATAGCAGTTTTGGCCGAAATTTCAAAACTTTTGAAAAGATTTGCCGAAACGTGCCCTTTGATATTCTTTTCGATGGTTTTTATCAAACCAATGAACCCGTCGCAGGACTGAAGAAATATTTCACACCAGAATTCGGGAACATCCTGAAAAAGCGATTTTCCTTCCTGAAGAAACATTGGAGACGCTTTTAATCTGGTGATTATGGATTCAATCCTTTGAGAGAGTGGTGCGAAATCGCGGGTAAATAAAATGAATATTGCATCTCCTAAAGTACGAACAAGGTCTCTGCCTAAGCGCCAACGCCTTGCGTCTTCTAACATAAAAAGCTCTTTCGATGCAATTTGTTGCACTACTTTTCGATCTATTCTCTCATCGATTGTCAATTCCCGTTCAGGAAGAGCAGAAAAAGCGTCGCGAAATTCACGGAAGAAGGCAATTTCTTTCTCGACAGCTTCAGCACCAGTTTCCGGTAAAAGCGAATCATAGGAGTGTTCACCTATCCATGTAGCGGCGATTGGGTTCCGCCTAAGAATTTCAGAATAATAATGGTTGGATAACTTTTCAAACCCCTGATGCTTGTAAAGCGGAATACGCCTCATTTTCAATATTCCTCCAATTCCTTGAATTATTTTTCTTCCTGATGGGCACAATTTTTTTAACATTATACATTCATAATTTTAAAACTTGCAATTTCTTTTCCTGCCATGAGAAGATAAAAAAAATTTTTTTTATCCTTTCAAAACTTGAAAGAAAAAATGGACGATTGAATATGAGTAAATTTCTTGTAACCGGGGGAGCCGGGTTCATAGGATCAAATATTGTTGAGGAGTTATTGTTGGGCGGAAAAAGTGTCCGGGTGTTAGATGATTTTTCCAGTGGAAAAAAAGCGAACCTGCTCCCGTTTCAATCGGATGTGGAGCTTATAGAAGGAAGTGTTCAGGATATTGATAAATGCCGAGAAGCAGTGAAAGATGTTGAAGTGGTTTTTCATCAGGCTGCAATTCCCTCAGTTCCTAAGTCAATTTCAAATCCTATTTTAACGCACGGAATCAATCTAACTGGAAGCCTGAATGTTTTAACAGCCTGCAAAGAAATGGGAGTGCGGCGTTTGGTTTTTGCCAGCTCATCAGCAATTTATGGCGATGCTCCGGAGCTTCCCAAGTGTGAAGATATGTTTCCCAAGCCAATTTCGCCGTATGCTCTCCACAAGCTTTCAGTGGAACACTATAATCGCTTGTTTTCTTCGCTTTATGGCCTTGAAGCGGTTTCTTTGAGATATTTCAATGTGTTTGGCCCAAGGCAAGACCCAAAATCTGAATATGCTGCGGTTATTCCAAAATTTATATCCATGATGCTCTCAGGAAAAGCTCCCACAATCTATGGCGATGGGAAACAAACCCGGGATTTTATTTATGTTAAGGATGTGGCAAAAGCGAATCTGAAAGCTGCCTACGCAAAGGTTTCCCACGGCGAAGTGATTAACATTGCTCGGGGAGGAGAAATTGATTTGCTGACTCTTATCAAAGATTTAAATTCTGTCCTGGGGACAAAATTTGAGCCTGTTTTTTGTCCTGCCCAGCTTGGAGATATTCCAAAATCAACTGCTTCTATAGAGAAAATGAAAAGAATCCTGGACTTTTCACCAATTTTCGACTTTAAATCAGGATTAGCTCAAACAGTGAAATTTTATCACGAGGCCCATGCCTGAAAGGGAAAAAATAAGAGTCTTGAGGCTGTTGAGCCGAATGAACGTGGGTGGACCTTCACTTCACGTTGCTTATCTTTCGGCGGGACTTAAGGATTTTGGTTTCGAAACTCTTTTGGCTGTCGGAAATCCCTCGAAAATAGAGGGAAGCATGATTGAAAAGGCCACTGAGCTTGGAATTAATCCTGTGATTGTTCCGTATCTCGATCGCCGTATTAACTTAAAAATGGATCTACGGGCGTTTTTTAACATTTTGTCTATTATGCGAAAATTCCGACCACATATTGTGCATACTCATACTGCCAAAGCTGGAATTCTTGGAAGAATTGCTGCTGTTATTCTTGGTGTTCCTCTGGTTTTTCATACCTTTCACGGACACGTTTTCGAAGGGTATTTTTCCAAATCAGTCTCCATGTTTGTATTGGGGATCGAAAGAATACTCGCCCGGTTGACCAACAGATTGATTACTCTGTCCGAAGGTTTGAAAAAAGATTTAGTTTCCAGACTGAGACTTAAAAATAAGGAAAAAATCAGAGTTGTTAAGCTGGGCTTGGATCTAAAGCGATTTGCAGAAATCCCTCGAGGGCAGGGGGAATGGCGCTCCACACTTGGATTTTCCCCGGATTGCATCCTTCTTGGAATTGTTGCAAGGCTGGTGCCCGTAAAGAATCATCTTCTCCTTCTTGATGTCTTCAAAATTTTGTCTGATAAGGATGAAAGATTACGTTTGGTTATTATCGGTGGAGGCCCTCAGGAAGTATTGATCCGCCGAAAAATGTCTCAACTTGGGCTTGAAAACAAAGTTCTGATGACTGGTATCGAACTGGGTATTGAAAAAGTCTATTCCGACCTCGATTTATTGTTGCTGGTTTCCAGAAACGAAGGAACACCTGTTGTTATTCTTGAAGCTCTGGCAGCCGGTTGCCCTGTTGCATCAACAAAAGTAGGGGGTGTTGGTGAGATAATGAAAGATACAGGAATTTTCCTAAACGGAAATATTGAAGAAATGGCTTGCAAAATCACCGAAATTATTGAAAAATTGCCGGAGATCGAAAAAAAAGTTGCTTCGAAGCGCCTTGAAGTCGAAAGTAATTTTTCTGTGAAAAAATTAGTCAAAAATACTGCTGACTTGTATTTTGAAGTGCTTTCAGGAAAAAAGATTGTTTGAAACTAAATTTTGAAAGTTGGTTATTCATGAAAAGAAATCTCCAGAAATTGACTTATTTTTGTGTAAATGTGGGTTTGAGAGTTTAAGCATTAGTAGATTGCAAAATTAAGTGAAATCAACTTCAAGTTTGTACTCTTTTGAAGTTCCACACGGGGAAGCCTAAAAAAACAAAACTGGGGCAGTCTGTTGACTCAAGTATTTCTCATTCCAGCCAGCTTTCCAGGAAAATGCTTGAAAGCAACTTTGCAAAATGAATAATACTGGTTTCCGAGTTTTTCCAATGAATTTAGCGTTTTGGAATTTTCGAATCCGGTTAAGATCTGCTTTTTGAGCTTAACCGAATGCACATGGATAGATTAACATGAATGTAATGAAAAATAATTCTTATTTTTCCAAATTATGGCTATTTCTTCTCATGTTTGGAGGGCTTTTTTATTGGCGGGACTTGAAACCTTCGACAATTTTGCTTCTCCTGGCTCTGATTCCTTTCTCTATTGCTGAACAAAAAAAGTGGGGTTTAACATATTTTGTTCCTGAAAGATTTGGTCCAATGCTTCTGATTCTTTGGGTTATTCAGGTTTCCAAATCATTTGAATTTTTCCAGGACTGGCTTGGAATCTACTTTTTGTTGTGGATTGGCTGGCTTTTGATCCTGAACTCAGCTTCAATAGGAAAAATGGCAAAAGGTTTTTCCACTTTTGAAAAATCGCTCGCAGCCAGTGGAATATTTATATATTCATTTTTCTGGCTTTTTAAAATAGTAGCACCTTTGCATTCTCTTGTGGATGCAGATAAACTCTTCGCTGATTGGCTGGTTTTTCAGCGTTGCTTTTTAAGCTTCTTTGGATGCTTTCTTTTAAAATGTTTTGCTTTTTTGGAAGATTGTGAAAAATTCACAATCAAGGCCCAATAATTTTGTCGGAACTTCAATTTCTTGAGCTTCTTGCAATATTGTATAAAAAATTTGCACATTCAAAGATAAAAAATTCATTAAAAACCAGTATTGTGGAAAATTCGCAATTAAAAATTTGCTAATTTTGCATAAAGCTCAGCTGACTTTTAAATATTTTCGAATTGCTTTGACTAATCTTTCTCTGTCCAGTTTGATCTGATATTCATTAATTCCGGCAGCTAAGCCTCTTTCAACGTTTTCTTCTCCGCTCAGGGACGTTACTCCGATGATTGGTAATGTGCAGAGCTTGGCAGATTTTCGAATGTTTTGACACAAAACTAAACCGTTCATTCTGGGCATTTCAATGTCGGTTACAAGCAATTTTATTTTTTCACCTTTCTCTTGTAACGTTTCCCAGGCGATTTGGCCATCCGCGGCTTCAATTACATCGCAATTTACGGACTGAAGGAATTTTTTTATTTGTCCACGGAAGAAATCAGAATCTTCCGCTAAAAGAACGAGAGGTTTTAGATTCGCTTTTTCCTGCATTGTCTCTGCTTCTTCAACAAACCAGTCAGGAAAAACATTCCGAACCAATTCATGGACATCGATCATCATAATTGTTCGGTCTTTGATGATCGTTGAACCGACAATCCCGACTTGCTTCAAAGTGTTTTGGTCAATCGTAACTTTTGTTTCCAGAACATCGATTGGCATTGCGACTAAAAGACCAACTTCACGGTTTCCTACTTCTGAAACAACGACAGCTAATTCCTGGTCTTCTTCGATTTTTTTTACTTTTGCGACGTCCGATAAAGTAACAATAGGCAACGATTGTGAGCGATACTGCATCGTTCTTTTGCCACCAAGGTTTTCCAACTGTGATCGCTTTATTTTCTCAACCCGCAGAACGATGTCCAATGGAACAACGCAATCTTCTTCATGTGAATTTTTGAAAGTCAAAAATGATTGCAAATCATGTTTTCTGTCCTGGAGATTTTCTTCACGAACCTGGGCAGCTCTGGGAGTATCGCTGACGCTTGTTAAGTTGGCTTGGGCAGCTAGTCCCGAAGCGTCAAGAATCAAAGCGACTTTTCCGTCTCCCATGATAGTTGCGCCGGCATATTCCTGCAGGCTTTTCAAATGGCGTCCTAACGGTTTCACCACAATTTCTTCAGTATTAAACAACTGGTCAACTATCAATCCATATTGGAACAAGCCTGTTGAGATGATAACAACATTCAGATCATTAAAATGATAGCGTCTGTCCTGGGATATCCGTTTCTCTACATTCTTGTTCGTCTTTTCTTCCTTAAAGGGTTGTTTGCCTGTGAGGGATGTTTTTTTGCTTCTTCGTTCAACTATTAAACGTTTTTCAATTTTTTCTTCTTTGGTTTCAGGATCAATAAAGGTTCTTGGAATTCCAAGAATATCTCTCAAGGTGACAAGTGGAATTAAATTGCCTCGAATGTTCAATACTTCAACGTTTCCAACCAATTCAATTCTCTTTTTAACCTGAGCTACAGAAACACATATCAACTCAACCACATTGATTTGTGGAATTGCAAAACGCTCCTCTCCTAAGGAAACAATTAAAGAAGGGATTATTGCGAGTGTTAGCGGAAGTTTGATTCTAAAAAGTGCTCCTTTTCCGACTTCCGACTCGATTTCAATTTTCCCTCCCAATTTATCGAGATTGGTTTTTACTACATCCATTCCAACCCCTCTTCCCGATAGGTTGGATACTTTTTCGGAGGTCGACACCCCAGGAAGAAATATCAGTCCCATTTTTTCTTTATCGGACATTCCCTGAATTTTTTCCTGTGGGATCAGTCCTTTGGAAACTGAAGAGGAAGCGACTGCTTTGGGGTCGATTCCTTTGCCGTCATCACCAACTTCGATTACCACTTGTCCCGCTTCGTGGTAGGCATTTAGGGAAATAATTCCAACTAGCTTCTTCCCAAGACGATTTCGCTCTTCGGGAATTTCAATCCCGTGATCGCAGGAATTCCTTATCATGTGCGTAAGCGGGTCACTCAATCCTTCGATCAGAGTTTTATCCATTTCTACATCTTTTCCCTCGATCTTTAATTGAATTTCTTTTTTAAGATCTCTGGAAAGATCACGGACCAATCTTGTAAACTTCGAAAAAACGACTCCGATTGGTTGCATTCTGGTTTGCATGATTGCTTCCTGAAGTTCGGTTGTTACAAGATTGATCCTTTGTGTTCCTGCCGCAATTCCCCGGGAGTTATTTTTTGCGAAGGCTTCCCGCAACTGATTACGACTAAGCACCAATTCGCCAGCAAGATTCATCAAGTTTTCAAGAAGATCCACTTTTACCCTTAATGTTGCTTCATTCTTGGAACTATCACCTTGTGGAGTGACAGTGTTAGGGGTTTCAAGCGAGGGACTACCCTCCGGATGCGTCTCTGAAGGGCTGGTAGTCTGTGAAATCGATGAAGGAGGCTGAGGCGGGAAAACTGTAAAAATTCTTTCATCAGGAATATCCAATACCGATTCAATCTGTTCAGGTGGTACTTCAGTGGCAAGAACTAATCGAAATGGAACAACCGATCCAAAATTGTCTTCCAGAAATCCGACAGAGTCGAAATCCAAAATTGAGAAGAGAACCTTTCCAAACCCGCCCAATATCTTAACAGCGTCTAATAGTTTTTTTCCGGTGTTATCGATGTCCCTGATTAGGTCATATTCGGCAAAATACACGAATAGTTTATTTGCTTTGATGAAATCCATTTCAGATTGGGGAATGGAAATTTTTGAATTATTTGGAAGTGCTAGTTCAACCGCTTTTATCGAAGATTTTACCGGTTTTTTTGGCAAACTGGATTCGACAAGCTTTGTAAGACTTTCAGTAAGACCTGAAATAACCATGTCGTTACTTACTAATGAGTTTTGGATCATCTCGCGAAGCTTATCAAAAGCTTTCAACAGTATATTAATGTTTTCAGGGTTGGGAGCTAATACTTTTGAGCGCATCAGATCCAATAAAGTTTCTGCTTTATGGGATAACTCCTGCATTTTATGAAATTCGAACATCCCACTGGCACCTTTAATTGAATGTGCTGCACGAAAAACTTTATTTATAAGGTTCTCATTATAATTACTGCCAGCTTCCTCAATTTGGAGAAGGTCGCTCTCAATGTCTGCTAATTGTTCAAGTGATTCTGCTGTAAACTCTTTAAGAAGGATTTCAGTTTCATTATCCATATTATTTCCCAATCTTAGGAGCTTGTTGCATTATTCCAAAATTCACTAGAGTATGAATCATTGGATTAGCATTTCAAGCCACTTCTATACACCAAATTTTTGCATAATTAATGATTTTTATTAATTATGCAACAGGTTCTGTTCTAAGCGTTTTGAAATTCAATTGCAAAATGCTTATTCATTCGAAAAAAGTCGAATATTTCCATTAATGAAAGGGGAACATTTATTAGCTTTAAAATTTTCCCACTCCTTCTTATGGAATTAGAGGCTGCAACAAGTAGGCTAACCCCATAAGGGTCAATTTGTTGGACCTTTCCCATGTCAATTACGATTTTCTTGTTTTGTTCTTTCATCATGTCCAAAATGGCGAGTTTTGCAACATTAACATTTGCTGAAACAAGGTCATGTTCAAGCTTTAAAAAAGCTTCTGAATCATTCTTATTTAAGGAATCGGAATCACTCACATTTCTCTCCTTCGATGCTCCCAAAAAGCTCAGCTTACAAGGATTTTCCAGTTTCACTGAGTACTACATCAAGATTTAAAAGTGTGACAAAAAGATCTCCTGCTTGAAAAACTCCTGAAAAAAATTGGATTTGATTTTTTGCAACACTTTCGGGCAATGGCCGCAATAGTTCTGTTTCCAGAGGAACAACATCGGCAACTTGGTCAATTAAAAGTCCCACAAATTCCTGCTCCTGGGAAACGATAAAAATTCTTGAGCTATTTGAAATTTGAAGTTTTTCAAATCCGAGCTTTATCCCTAAATCGATGATTGTTACAATCCTGCCTCGAAGGTTCATTACTCCTAGGACATATTCAGGAGAACGATGAACCGGTGTCACTTCAGAAAGTCGAACGACTTCAAGAACGAAATTTGAATCAATGCCGAAACAGCGGTCATTTACAAAAAAAGTCGCAATCAATTTCTGTTCTTTAGTTTCAAAGGGATTATTTTCCATTGTTCACCTTTTTCAAATACTAACTCCCGCTTTTAAGCTGCGAGACTCATTCCGAAAAATGGCAATGCTTTAAAACATCGAAACAAATGCTGAGCTATGCAGGATGGAACATTCGCATCTAGACTTCGAGCGGGTCATTGATAATGGATCAGATTCTGAAGCGCATAATCAGATTTTTCAAACTGTCAGCTAGTTTGGAAAGTTCGGTTGAGCTTAAGTTTACACTCTTCCCGACGACTCCCAGTTCATTGGCTGTGGAAGAAATGCTTGCAATCTCTTTCCCGGTGGATTTAATCACGGTGTTAGTTTGAATAATACTTTCATTGGAATGATTTACGCTGTCAGAGGCTTGAGCGATGTTTCCGGCTATTTCTTTTGTAACGCTTGCCTGTTCCTCAATTGCGGTTGCGATTGAGGAAACGATTTCGCTCACTTCTTTGATAATTTTGATAATTCTTTCAATATCATTTGTTGCGCTCGAAGTGGAGGTTTGAATCCCGGCGATTCGGGTTTTTATATCTTCTGTTGCAGCAGCAGCTTGTTTGGCAAGTTCCTTGATTTCGTTTGCGACGACGGCAAATCCTTTGCCTGCAGCACCGGCTCTTGCCGCTTCAATGGTTGCATTTAGTGCGAGCATATTGGTTTGCGAGGAAATGCTTGTAATTGTTTCCGTAAATTTCCCAATTTCCATTGCGGCATTTCCCAATTCTTTCATTATTCTGGATACTTCATTTGTTTGCTCAACCGCGTTATTTGTGATCGCACGAGCTTTTTCCGAGTTGCCGGCTATTTCACCAATCGTTGCAGTCATTTCTTCAGTTGCTGTTGCTACGGAAGAAAGATTTGCGTTTGTTTGATCCATCTTGGCGGCTACATTAGTCGCGTTGCTGGTCATCTGACTGGACGCTGAAGCAACAGAAGTAATCTGATGAGAGACTGATTGGGTTTTGTCATTCATCTGTATGGAAATTGCTGATAGTCCTTCTGAAGAGGAAACTAACGTCTGAACTCCAGATTTAATATCGGAAATCATTTTCCCTAAATCTTTAACCATTAATGAAAGAGCCCGCATCAACTCATCTTCTGGAGAGCGCTCTTTCAACGTAACTGTCAAATTCCCCTGGGAAATCTCTTGCGCTGCTTTGGTGATTGTTCCCAGTTCTTTTACCATAATAGACAAAGCTCGCATCAATTCGTCATCCGAAGAGCGTTCTTTTATCGATATAGTTAGATTTCCTCTGGAAATTTCTTGTGCGGCTTTGGTTATCGAAATATTGGAGTCTATCAATAGATTAATGCTATTTTTTATGGTATTAAAATCCCCCGGATAGTTTTCAGAAATTTTTGGCGGGATGATCCCTTTGGAGATTTTGTCAATGAAATTGGTTGAAAGTTTTAAGGGATTGATAATCGCATCAAGCGCTTTATTAACGCCTTCAATAACTTTTCCCCAATCTCCGTGATGCTTGCTGGCGTCAGCTCGATAGTCAAGCTTCCCTTCTTGTGCCGATTGTGCTAAAAAGCGAGTATCATTGATCAGGGAACTGATGTCTTCAATACAGTTGTTCAAATTATTTTTTATCTCGTCATAGTCGCCGGGAAGTTTGTCTTTTGCAATTTCAGGGAGCTTTCCTTTTGCAATCAATGAAACTGAATTGGCAAGATTGGTTAATTGCTTGGTGATTGCTTCAATGGCGTCATTCACTCCGCGAAGACACTTTCTGAAAACTCCTTGTGATCGATCGGCATTGGCCCGTTGTTTCAATTTTCCATCGCGGCCAGCTGAAATAACTACTCCGATTTCTTCAACTAAAATCCCGATTGTTTCAATATAGCTGTTTAAATTCTTTTTTAACTGACCATAGCTTCCTGGAAGCTCAATATTTAAAACTGGTGGGGTAATGCCTTTCGACATATTTTCCGTATATTCAAGGGCTATTCCGAAAGGTTTCATAATGGATTCTGCTGCGTTATTTATCTCTTCGGAAATAAGTTTGGGGAAGCCGGTATGCTTTGCACTCTCTAAACGTGCAGAAATATTGCCCTCTTTAATTTGCTTGGAGAAATTTTTGATTTCATCCAAAAATTGCCTCCAGGAACTGTTGTTTGTTCCGATTTTTTCGCACAACGGTTGAAGTTCCTGAAATTCAGAGGAAACAAATTTACCGTCCTTATCGTCAACTTCCAAATTGACTCGTTTGCTGAGTTCCGCTATTTCTGAAAAGGATTTAGATAAAGTGAAGTTGGCAGAAGCGAGAAACATGCCATTTCCAAAAAGAAAAAGAAGTAGGAGAATCAGATGACTATTCGGAATGAATGATCCGATAATGCCAAGGAGTAAGATCACGGCTGAAAAGAGTGCAAAAATTACACCCAATCGACGCTTTAAATTCATGTGTTCCTCCAAATATTCTATAAAAATAAATTAGCTACTTTTCGACACAGCAACTTGACTGATTGTTGTTCCTCTAAAGTTACTACAGTTTCTACTTTTTCAAACCTGTTAATTCAAATGTGATAAATGACTAGCCTAGATTTTCAGGTAAAAAATTCAGTGACTTTTCAATAATTCACAGTAAGAATGAGTTTTTTTTTTAGAATGGCTGTTTTTTACATCCATTTACAGCGAGTTCCTCATATTTGCCTTCAAATTTCAAGCCCCGAGTTATTGAGAAGATCCAAAGTTCATCTCTTTTTGACGAAATTATATACTTCATTAGCGATTAAATCCAGAGGCAATACTTCATCAACAAGACTAGCATCGATTGCTGCCTTTGGCATTCCAAAAACGACACAAGACTCTTCATCTTGTGCAATAGCATAACATTTTTTTTCCTTCAGTAGTTTTAAACCGGCGGTTCCATCATGTCCCATTCCGGTAAGGATTACAACTACAGATTTTCCTGGGAAAGCTTTTGCAGCGGAGCGAAAAAGATAATCAACTGCCGGTTTACAATTGTTTTCAGGCGGATCGTCACTAATTTCCATAACTATTTCCTTATTATAGTTCTCTGTTAAGCCGAGATGTTGCCCTCCGGGGGCAATGTAAGCATAGTTGGGTTTGGCAATTTCACGGTGTACTGCTTGTTTAATCCTTATCTGGCACTTTGCATTAAGGTTTTCAGCCAATAGCTGAGTAAAAGAGGAAGGCATATGTTGTACAATAAAAATGGGGATATTAATATCCTTAGGGATCATAGGAAGTAACGTTGCCAAAGCTGTTGGACCGCCCGTTGAAACGCCGATTAATAACATTTCCGCCCTGCAAGTGGATTCAATCCTACGCATCCGCTCTGCAACACTTCCCGGAGGAACTTTCGGCTTTTCACGACCCGTGGTACTTTGTTGATAGTATGGGCTTTTCGGAGAAATCTTTGTCGAAGACAGAACTTTTCTGATTTCCAATCGTCGCTGAAAAGCCTGAATTAGTGGACTTAACAATTTGAATAACTCTTCTTTTGTTCTTTCGATGCCTCCCGAAAAATTTTTGGAAATAAATTCCAATACACCTTTTTCAAAAGCTTTCAGGGTGAGTTTCTCTGAAATGTTCGTTGAAGCGCTAATAACTATTACTGCTGGTGAAGGGGATATCCTCTTTATTGCATCAAGAAACTGAAAGCCGTCCATTTCGGGCATGCTGAGATCAAGTGTGATTAAATCGGGAGCACATAGTTGTATCTTTTTCAGGGCCATTTGGCCATTCATTGCCGAACCAATAACCTCAACATTTGGAATTCCTGAAAGTACATTGATGATTATTCTTCGAAAAACGCTGCTATCTTCAACCACCAAAACTTTTAGAGTCAAGTTACTCACCAACCTTGAATTTTAGAAATTGTAATATAATTTGTGAATATTACCACAAAAGTTTGTTACTTTCAGCCTAAAGATGGACAATCCAGGGAAGATGTGAAAAAATGTCAAAAATCGGTTAAAAATGGCTGTGAAAAATATCTCAATCTTTTGTCAGCGGCCCTCTCAAATGTTGTACTTTGATGAATGTCTATATTTTTTCACATCTTCCCTGGAAATGCAAAAAAATGGCGAAACTACAGAAAAAGTAATGAAATGCAACAAGTTATCGAAAGAAGAAATTGACAAATTATCGAAAAAATTGCCTGTTTAGTTATAATAGATTAAACATCACTACTTCGAAATAAACCTATTCTTGTCTTTATCCCCGAACATTCTCCAAAGAGACTTTCTTAAACGCTTAAACAGAGAGCCAGTCTCCTCAAAAAGATTTTTTATCCGAATTAAAAATGGGCCTTCATGAGAAATTTTAATTGCAATGTCTTCTCATCCAATGTTTGCGGGAATGCTTGGTTTTACCGCAAAGGGTTTAGTTCAACAAACCGTTATCGTATCTAGTGCGAATACGGTATAATATTTAGAATATCAAACTCTGGTAATTTAAACTGGAGGTGAACTAATGGCAGATCGTGATCTTATTACCTTTGACTGGGCAATTAAAAGGCTTTTGCGAAGTAAGGCAAATTTTGGAATTTTGGAAGGTTTCCTTTCTGAATTGCTCCATGAAGATATAAAGATAATCGAAGTACTTGAAAGTGAGAGCAATCGCGACACAGAAAAGAATAAGCTAAATCAGATTGACCTCAAAGTCAAAAATGACCGGAATGAAATAATAATTGTTGAAGTGCAGTATGAACGCGAAGCAGATTTCTTCCACAGACTTCTTTTTGGAAGCTCAAAAGTGATAACTGAGCATCTCGAGAAAGGCGAAGACTATTCAAAAATAGTCAAGGTCTATTCGATCAGTGTTTTATTCTTCGAACTTGGGCATGGCGACGACTATATCTATCATGGTACAACAGTATTTCGAGGAATTCATCTAAATGACACTCTTGAGTTATCAGAAAAACAGCGCGGTCTCTTTAACAAGAAGCTTCCCGGCCAGATTTATCCTGAGTATTACCTCATACGGGTGAATAATTTCAACGATACTGCTTTGACTTCGCTTGATGAATGGGTCTATTTTTTAAAGAATTCGGAAATAAAGACAACATTCACTGCAAAAGGCTTGCAACTGGCTAAATTGGAGTTAAATGTAATGAAACTTTCTGAGCCAGAGCGTATTTCTTATGAAATATATCAAAAAAACCTTCACTACGAAGCAAGTATGATGAGAAATTCCTTCCGGGAAGGCAAACTAGAAGGCAAACTAGAAGGCAAGAAAGAAGGTGAGAAAGAAGCCAAGGTTGACATCATTAGGAAGCTGATTTCTCTGAAATTCGGGCAAATCGACGAAAAATACATAGAAAAAATCAATAACTCCACTGCTGGTTCGATCGAAAAATATATCGAAAAAATTCTCTTTGTCAGCAAAATTGAGGATCTTTTCACGTAAGATCTCACTTTTCGCTAAGCAGGGTGGTTACTTTTTTTCCACTCAGATCCATGAGCTATTTTCCAAATGAGGAGCAATTGAAATGACAAAGGTGTTTATTTTAAACTACTTACGAGAGCACAACGAGGAGCTCAGGGAGAAATTCGGATTAGTAAAAATTGGCCTTTTTGGATCCTATGCAAGGGACGAACAACGAGAAGATAGCAACAAAGAGTAAATTCATATATACATTGGCAATTAACCATACAATTCAAAAAAAAATCCGCGAAAAATTGTTTTTTCCAAATTTTCTGCACTTGTGTTGATGCAGGTTTATAAGTCAAGTATTTTTACTCTTTTTCGCTGACGAGAAGATAGCGATATTGACATTGTAATTTTTTAAACTCAAGTGTGAAAGTGAAACCATTTTTGGAAAAAAAGTGGATTTAGGAATTGAAAGCGCTCTCAAATCAATAGTAAAAGATTTCATAATGAAAGAAATCATTTATGCTTAATAGGGATGCTCGACTATTTTGACTCGAAAACCCGAATGAAATGTGAGTGGAGTCAAATTATTTCATGGGAAAAATCACGAATCTGATCAAATTCCTCAAGGGAGTAGGCAAAATCCACATCACCTTCTGTTGAAAGGCTTTTCCTTTAGTCGCTAGCTTTTGTTTTTAGTGCTTTTCGCCCTAATTTATTTTGACCAAAACTTCCATAAAATATCGTGCTCACGCTCAAAAGGCTGGGACAAATTTTCAAGAGGATTGCAATTGCGATATCCTTGCATTGATAATTTTTTTCGACTTTCCGACTCACTCTCCCTGTAGAATCGCAGGCTTTTTACATACCTTACTGCCCCAAGGGGAAGAATTTTTTGCTACTAATTGTCATTCAAACAGTTTAAATGCGCTCGTTACAGGGCAAATTTTTAATTCATTTGATTTTTGTATTTTTTTTATTTATAATTGCCACACTTTAAAAAAGGGGCAAAAATTGTCTAAGAGGATTTTTGATTTGTTTTTTTCCTTTTTAGGGCTTTTTTTCCTCTCGCCCGTATTGATGTTTGTGGCTTGCCGCATAAAACAGTTCGACAAAGGACCGGTTTTCTATCGAGGAGTAAGAGTTGGAAAAGGTGGAACACTGTTCAGGATTTTTAAATTTCGAACCATGGTAATTGATGCGGAGAAAAAAGGCCCTTCCTCTACAAGTGAAGAGGATTTGAGAATTACAAAAATTGGGAAGGTTCTTCGAAAATATAAATTGGATGAACTTCCCCAATTGATAAATGTTCTTCTGGGCGAAATGAGCTTTGTAGGGCCAAGACCCCAAGTGGAATGGGCTGTTAAGTTGTATACTGAAGAAGAAAAAAAACTTCTCTCTGTTAACCCGGGGATTACAGATTTAGCTTCTTTAAAGTTTAGCAATGAAGGGGAGCTTTTGCGAAATTCTGATGATCCGGATAAATTTTATATGGAAAATATTCATCCCGAAAAAGTTCGCTTAAGTTTAAAATATGTTCAAAATAGTTCTGTTTTGGTTGATTTTAAGATTGTTTTATTCACAATCGGAAAACTGATTTTCCCAAATTTAATAAATGGAGAGCCTTCGATATCATGAAAAAGTTTCGATCCCCACAAGAAATTGAAGCTGGAAGGAATATCGAAAAAATTTTTGATAACTGTAAAGACACTGTCGAAATTAAGCTTGAAAATTTCCCGAAATACGTAAGAAGACAACATTTAAAAAGATTTTTGGCGTTATACGAGCTTTTCAAACTTGCTCTCCCAGTTAAAGGTTCTGTTGTTGAATGCGGTGTAAACCGGGGATTTGGTTTGATGGCTTTTGCTAAGCTTAGCACAATGCTTGAACCGGAAAATCTAACTCGCCGAATCTATGGATTTGACACTTTTGAAGGCTTTCCGACAGTTCATGAGAAAGATTCCAACACTGTTGCTGAACCGTTGGTCGGGGGGCTAAAAGCGGACTCTTTTGAAGAATTGAACAATCTTATCAAAGAATATGACAAAGATCGTTTCTTAGGTCACCTTGACAAGGTTCACCTCGTTCGGGGTGATGTTGAGGAAACTATTCCCAAATTCCTTCAGGATAATCCTCACTTAATAATCAGTTTGCTTTTCCTTGATCTAGACCTTTTCGAGCCCACTTCCGTGGCCATAAAAAACTTTTTACCTAGAGTTCCCAAAGGTGGGATTATCGCTTTCGACGAATTAGATAATCCGATGTGGCCAGGGGAAACACTTGCAGCCCTGGAAACAGTTGGAATTCGAAATTTGGAGTTAAGGCGCTTTGAATGGGATCCTTATATTGCATACGCAATAATTTAGGCAGAAAAATTTCAAATGATAATCAGTCGTCCAAAACCTGATTTAAGAGAACTGGAAAATATTGCACGCAGAACCCGGTTACATTGCGTTGAAATGGCCAACATTGGAAGGTGCTCTCACATTGGTTCTTCTTTATCTGTAATTGAGATTTTAATTTCACTTTATGCTTCAATACTAAAAGTTGACCCCAAAATTCCCGAGGATCCCACAAGAGATAGGCTGATTATCAGCAAAGGGCATGCTTCAGCAGCTGTTTACGCTGTTTTAGCGGAATTCGGTTTTTTTCCGGTTGATTGGTTGAAGACTTATTATCAAAATGGATCACAACTTTCGGGCCACGTTTCCCACAAAATTCCAGGGGTTGAGGCTTCTACAGGCTCACTTGGGCATGGTCTGCCTATTGCCGCAGGAATGGCTTATTCTTGCAAACTTGATAATAGCAAGGTTAGGGTTTTTGGAATTCTCAGTGATGGTGAATGTGACGAAGGTTCCAATTGGGAAGCAGCTTTATTCGCAGGCCATCACAGGCTTGACAACTTAACGGTAATAATAGATTATAATAAAATTCAAGCTCTTGGAAGAACTGACGAGGTTTTATCTCTTGAGCCCTTCAAATCAAAATGGGAAGACTTCGGTTGGAATGTAAAGGAAATTGATGGCCACAGTTTTCCGGCGATATTAAAAACACTTGAGGAACTTCCCTTTGAAATTGGAAAACCAAGTTGCCTGATTGCTCATACAATCAAGGGAAAAGGGGTGAGTTTTATGGAGAATGACCTTTTATGGCACTATAGAACGCCTCAGGGAAAAGAATTCGAAGACGCTTGTTTAGAATTGGGGAAAAAGATTTGAGAAGCGCTTTTTTTGCAAAATTAGAGGAGTTAGCTGCGCAGGACGATCGCATTTGTCTGATTGTTGGCGATTTGGGGTTTGGTGTGGTAAACTCCTTCAGAAAAAGATTTCCCTCTAGGTTTCTTAACGCCGGCGTTGCCGAGCAGAATATGACAGGTTTAGCAGCGGGAATGGCACTGATGGGGAAAGTCGTTTTTACCTATTCCATTGGTAATTTTTCAACTTTACGGTGCCTGGAACAGATAAGAAACGATGTGTGTTATCACAACTTGAATGTAAAAATTGTCTGCGTTGGGGGCGGGGTTTCCTATGGTGCAGTTGGTGCCACACACCACGCAACTCAGGATCTTGCAATCATGCGTTCTTTACCCAATATGACTGTAATGACTCCAAACGACCCTTGCGAAGCTTCCTGGGCTACTCAAGCAATAATTAACCAAGGCCCTTGCTATCTAAGAATTGGTAGAGACGGCGAAAAAAGATTTCACCAGGAAAGTGACTCTTTTTGTTTAGGAAAGCCTGTCGAAGTTCGCCAAGGAAAAGATGTTTTAATCGCTACTGCCGGTGGAATGTTGAAAAATGCTATATTGGCCGCAGAGATTCTTGAAAGAAAAGGCCTTTCTGCTTGTGTTCTCAGTGCTCATACCCTTAAACCTTTTGACTCTGAATTTTTCTTGAATTCAGCCAGTAAAGTTAAGGCTGTTTTTTCTCTTGAAGATCATTCTGTTTGTGGTGGCTTAGGCGGCATAATTAGCGAGATTCTGGCTGAATTTCAGGGTAAAATTAATTTTAAGAGAATTGGGCTTCCGGATACTTTCACCGAGATAGTAGGAGATCAGAGTTATCTCCACAATTGTTACGGTTTATCGCCAGAAAAAATTGCTGAAACGATTTGCAATTATTTATCCTCTTTGACCTAGGATCTGAATTGAATAATTTTATTGAGGTAGAAAATGGGATATAAAATTAGGTTTGTTGACCCGGGAAAAAATTATCGGATGATAAAAGAAGAAATTGACGCTGCTTATTTTGAGATAATGGATAAAGGCGAATTAATTTATAGAAGTCATCTGAAAAATTTTGAACAAAACTTGGCTGATTTTGTTGGAACCAAATACGCGATTGGTCTGAACAGTGGTTATCATGCCCTAGCCCTTTCTTTGCTTGCAGCTGGAATTAAGGAAGGTGACGAAGTTATTGTTCCTGCCCACACATTTGTAGCGACAGCTTCTGCGGCTATTCACGCTGGTGCCAAAGTAGTCCTGGTAGATGTTGCAAAAGATTTCAATATTGATGTCGACAAAATCGAAGCGGCAATTACACCCCGGACCAAAGCAATAATCCCGGTTCATTTGAACGGACGACTTGCCAATATGGAAGCTGTAATGAATATTGCTAACAAACATAATCTGATTGTCGTGGAAGATGCCTGTCAGTCACTCGGTGGCGCTTTCAATCAAAAAAAAGCTGGTTCTTTTGGCCTGACTGGTTGCTGGAGCTTTTATCCTTTCAAAATTTTAGGTGCTTATGGAGATGCCGGGGCCATTACAACTGACAACCCGGAAGTTGCCAGAATGGCTTCTCTCTTAAGATTCAATGGTGAAGATCGTGAAACCGGCGAATACCATTATCATGGTTACACTTGCCTACTTGACAATATGCAGGCTGCTTTTTTGGATATCAAACTTAGGAAGCTCCCCAGTTGGATAAATAGAAGAAGATCAATAGCAGAAATGTACAAGAAGGGTCTGGGAAATCTTGAGCAAGTTGCTATTCCCCACTTTGAAGACAAAAGATTTTACGATGTATATCAGAACTATGTCATTCGTACAAAAAAACGTGATGAGTTGAACAAATTTTTAAAAGATAATGGAGTGGAAACCCTTATTCATTGGGTAAAACCATATTACCGTCATGAAGGGCTGGGCTTCACCAATTTCAATTATCCTGAAACAGAAGCCATTTCTGCTGAATCGATTTCTCTTCCAATGAATGTTGAATTAGAAGATAGCGAAGTTGAATACGTAATTGAGACAATCAGAAAATTCTTCAGGAAATAACAGTGACAACAAGTTTAAGTAAGCGCTCAAAATTCATTGAAAAAGCCGAAATTCGCACGATGACCGTGGAGTGCGAAAAGGTCGGTGGAATTAACCTTGCTCAAGGTGTTTGCGATACTGGTACTCCGCAAATTATTCTTGATAATGTGAACTATGCCATGAAGCAAGGAATTAACACCTATACCCGTCACGATGGCCTTCAAATTATTAGGGAAGCAATTGCAAAAAAGTTGTTGCGGGATAATTCAATCAGCGTTGACCCGGAAACGGAAATAGTCGTTTCCGCTGGCTCCACGGGGGCGTTTTATTGTGCTTGTTTCGCCTTGCTCGACCCTGGCGATGAAGTTCTTCTTTTTGAGCCTTACTACGGTTACCATCTCAATACACTTGAAGCTTGCGAAGCCATTCCAGCTTTCGTAACTCTTCGACCACCGGATTGGTCATTCTCTGTAAAAGAACTTGAGAAGGCCATCACATCCAGAACAAAGGGAATAATGATTTGTACTCCATCAAATCCCTGCGGAAAAATATTTTCGAGAGAGGAGCTCTTGAAAATAGCTGAACTGGCCATCAAACATGACTTTTTTATTTTTACTGACGAAATTTACGAATACATTCTTTATGATGGAGCAAAACATATCAGCCCAGGGTCAATAAAAGAAATCGCTGATCGTGTAGTTACAATTGGAGGTTATTCCAAAACCTACAGTATTACCGGATGGCGAATCGGTTTTGCCGCTTGTCGTGCGAAATGGGCTGAAATGATCGGATATCTGAATGACCTGGTTTATGTTTGCGCGCCAGCCCCGCTTCAATACGGCGTTGCCAAGGGAATCGACGAATTACCAAAATCTTTTTACGATAACCTAGCACTTGAATACAAAAAAAAGAGAGATATGATCTGTAACTCTCTGAGAAAGGCCGGAATGCCACCATGGGTTCCTGCCGGTTCATATTATGTTTTAGTTGACGCTTCAAAATTACCAGGAAAAACCAGCAAGGCAAAAGCCATGTTTCTTCTTGAAAAAACCGGTGTTGCTGCTGTCCCAGGGGATGCCTTCTACCACGGCACTGAGGGTGATAATATTCTGCGATTTTGCTATGCAAAAACAACGGAAGTGCTGGAAAAAGCATCTAAAAAATTGGAAGAACTGGATTTCTAAGTTATGAATTCTTTATCTCAAGACATGGACAACATATACAAGGATTATTATGAAAAGAAAGGATCTTCCAGAAACAATCCTTTGAATCCCGAGGTGTTTTTTCAGCGCTTTGCCGGGGAGATGAGTTTTTTTCAGGCGATGAGTTCTTTTCCCACAAACCCCCAAATAGCGAAAGTTTTGGACGTTGGCTGCGGAACCGGCGAAAGTCTTTTAAACTTTTTATCACTGGGGTTTCCACTAGAAAATCTTCATGGAATCGATATTTTGCCTGAGAGAATACAAATTGCGCAAAAAAGATTGCCAAAATGCCACATTGAATTAGGTGATGCCTCAAAGACCATTTATGATTCAGATTTTTTTGATATTGTATATGAATCCACAATATTTCTACAGATGCTTGACGACTCAGTTGCAAAATCCATCGCCACAGAAATGACTAGGGTCTGCAAATCTGGAGGACATCTTGTTTTAACTGACTGGCGCTATTCTCATCCTTGGGATAATAGTTATAAAGGAGTTTCTAGGAAGAGATTGAAAACGCTCTTTTCAGATCCAAGCCTTAAATTGGAAAGAAGTTTTTCTGGTGCTTTGGTCCCTCCGATTGGTCGCTTTTTCTCTAAGCATCTTTCATCACTTTACTTCCTTATTCATAAACTTTTTCCATTTTTGGTAGGCCAGGTGACCTATGTTCTGAAAAAGAGTTGAGCTTTTGATGGAGCAAATTTACTGTTTATATAAAACTTCTTCATTAAATGGCAGCATCAATTTAAAACTTCCGGCTGGTTTCTATGAAACCTTTTGGATTCCAACTTTTTCAGACATATTCAAAAATGAATTGGGAAAAAAATTTTATCGTTGGTATTTTCCCTTTTTTTTTTCTGTTATTAAATCCAAACCTCTTTTTGGTGCAAAATGCATCTGGAAAGAGAACCAGTTAGTTCATCATTCCTTTTTTTCCAGATCATGTTTTAAATGGCCTTTCATGAATCCTAAAGACATTCAAATTGGGCCTGTTTCAACTGACGAGCCTTTCCGCAGAAGAGGATTGGCCAAATATTCACTTTTTTCTATTATTAAAGAATTTCCCAAATCAGGAAGAAATTATTGGTGGATTGTAAGGAAAGAAAACATTTTCTCAATTAAATTGGTTGAAGAAATGGGTTTTACTTTTGAATCATTATTGGAAAAACGTCCTTTTTTGGGGTGTAACATCTATTCAAAGGTGGGAAAATGAAAATCTGGCTTGTTACGATTGGTGAACCACTACCTCTAAATAATCAAAAAGATAGATTACACCGAGTTGGAGCTCTTTCGACATACTTGGCCAAATCCAAGCATGAAGTAGTTTGGTGGAATTCTACTTTTGATCACTTTCGGAAAAAACAGATTTTTCATTCTGATCAAATGATAAAGCTGCAACCTAACCTATCTTTGATTTGTCTTCATTCCTGGGGTTACCAAAAGAATGTTTCAATTCAGCGACTTTTTGACCACTGGACCATTGGAATTAAATTTTGGCGGTTATCAAAGAAATTTCCAAAGCCAGATATTATCTTGTGCTCTTTTCCAACGATCGATCTAAGCTATTTTTCTGTAAAATATGGAAAAGCCAACAATATTCCGGTAGTCCTTGATGTAAGGGATCTTTGGCCAGATATTTTTTTAAATTCTTTTTCGGAAAGGACAAAAAATCTCCTTTTCCCAATTTTGTCTCCGTTCTTCTTTCTTACAAAAAAAGCATTTGAGCAGGCCACGGCAATTTTCGGTATCACAGATGGTTATTTGAACTGGGGTTTGAATTACGCAGGCAGGAAAAAAAATGATTGGGATGGTGTATTTCCTTTGAGCTATCCAGACTCTAAATTCGATGGGAATGCTCGCAAGATAGAGACTGAAAACTTGAGAAAGTTGGGCGTAAACCCAGAGAAAAAGATAGTATGGTTCGTTGGAACGTTTGGGAAAACCTATGACTTGCTAACCGTTATTAAAGCAGCAAAAGATCTAGAAAAAAAACGTAGTGACATTCAATTTGTTTTAAGTGGTAATGGCGAAAATTTTCAATTTTTAAAAGAAAATTGCCAGGGCTTAAACAGTTTAGTTTTTACTAATTGGATTAATTCTGATCAAATTCAAAGCATGATGAGATTGGCTACAGTTGCCATTGCACCATATGTGAAAGGTGCTCCCCAGGCTCTTCCTAATAAATACATGGAATATTTCAGCGCTGGTTTGCCAATCGTCTCAAATCTTCCCGGCGAAACAGAACTTTTTCTAAAAACAAACGAAGCGGGCTTAACGTATGAAGCTGGAAATGCTCAAAGCCTGATTGATAAATTAAATGATATTTTATCAGATGAGGCTCCACGCATAAAAATGGGAGAAAATGCTCGCCAAATCTTCGATAAATTCTTCAATCCCAACATGGTTTTTCCAGGCATTATTAGCAGGCTGGAGAAAATTGCTGGTAAAAAAGAGTCATTTCAAAATTTACCAAAATAATTTATCATATTCAAAGAGGGTATTAAGGAAAAGGGAACTTAAATATTTGCGCGAAAAAGCTCATTCTAAACAAATCTACGGGGTGATTTGCCTTGCGTGACAGAATGGTTAGGTGCGTGAGAAATTTTATTTCATAGGCAACCTCTTATGAAAATTATCAAGGAGAAGCAAATGAAACAAAGGGTAACAGAGTGGATGGATGTTAAAAATAAGGATTATCACGAGAAGCAAATCCTCAGACCTTACCGCAGTACAGAAAAATTTGTTGAATGGTTAATGGAGCTTGGAAAATTAAAAACCACTGGAAATGAAAATTCAGAAATGAAAATCCTGGATGTTGGTTGTGGAAAAGGCGGAAATGTAATTTATCTCGGAAAAAAATTTCCCAAGTTTTCTTTTTTTGGAATGAATATAAATAAGGAATTGGTTGATGAAGGAAATAGCATTATTCTAGAACAAAATTTGTAACCGTTCACTTACCCATGCAAAAAACGGCAGGAGTAAATTTCTTTCATGATGTTTCGATTACCTCTAACCACTTGGAGTTGGCAGCAAAGAAGGTGGGGTAACCCCAACCCGAAAGCATCTCAA
>JADFXM010000149.1 GCA_015233565.1 Candidatus Rifleibacteriota bacterium | reverse complement strand
TCTCGGTGCGATTATAAAAAGGGCAACAACACGATCCGGAGGTACGCCTTCAACCGGGGTGGATGAAAAAGTATGGTTGAAAAATTTCCTTGAGGAAAGAAAAGCTGACCTTATGAACCCCAGTGACGAAAAAACTGCCAAAGAATGGGGAGAATCGGTCGGTCGAGCCGATGCGATGCTTTCTATCTATAATAGTGGAAATTTTAATTTGGACCAACCGATCACGATCAACCCATTTGGAAAAAAGTTTACTATTTCCTGGTAAGTTAATCTGAGGAACTGAATGGGGCAAAACATAGAGCTTAGTTCAAGACAATCGACGATCATCTTTCCTCCACAATGGGAACCTTCACAACCTGCGCTGGTTCTTCCGGTCATCTCCGGTATTCTTCGGGGATTGGGAATCCGGTCACATCCGTTGGACCTGAATCAACGGTTGTATAAATGTCTCATTGAGAAGTGTGAGATTCTCGGAAAGCGCGTTCTCGAAAATTTTCAACGTCCGGATACGATTTCGTCGATTTCTCTTTTTCGGGATCGTTGGGATGCCCTCCAGAAGATCTGGAATCTCGGATATGATCCGACAGGAAAACATTCGCTTTTTTCGGATTCCCTTGCCTCCCATCTACATTCCTCCGATCCTGGCGCCTGGAAGACAGTTATCGAATCTCCTTCTGTCCTACCATTGGTAGCTTTGCTTGAACCGGATCTGGAGGCTGTTCTTGAGCGTGGGATTGATACCTTGATTTTCAGCGCCATCTCCGACACTCAGATTCTTCCCTCGCTTGCTATTGCATCGTGGTTCAGGTCGCGTCGTCCGGATATATGTATGGTCATCGGAGGTGATGCTTTCAGCTATCGAAAGGATCTGTTACCCCGAATTCATGAAATAGTGGGGTCGCTTTTTAAGGAAATTTCCGTAACGCATGCTGAATCGGCTTTCTCTGGCTGGTTTTCCACTCCAGCATCTCCCAATCTCCGATTTTCTCTTCCCGACTGGTCGTATTTGGATGTTTCCCAATCGATCGCCCCATGGATCGTCGCCCCAGTAGAGACTGCGCGAGGATGTCCTTGGTCGGGGTGCGCATTCTGTATCCATCCGGACAGAAATCGATACGGTCAGGGAATGTATCATCCAAAACCTCTTGATCTCCTTGAGCAGGAGCTCTTAATGCATCTTTCCGCAGGACGGTCCAAATTTTTTTTCGTGGATGAGGCGATTCTTCCCAATCGTCTCAATGCTCTTTGCGACGTCTTTGGAAAGCTTCCTTCCCCTATTTCGTGGATATGCTATTCCCGTCTTGATGACGGGCATTCTCTTGAAATTTTCCGAAAAGCGCGGCGCTTCGGATTGAAGAAAATATTCTGGGGTTTGGAATCGGGATCAGATGTTCTTATGAAAAAATTCAACAAGGGGACCCGGGCGGAAAGTGCCGAACGCATTCTTCTCGACTGTTCGAAGGCGGGGATTGCTTCTCATCTTTTTCTAATGACGGGATTTCCAGGGGAAACCGATCATGACCGCCAGCTGACTATTTCCCTGCTTCGTCGGATTCTTCCCTCGATGGATCCATTCGGTTTCAGCTGGGATTTGTTTTCTCTTAAGGCCGAACGTGGAACACCATTATTCTGCCACCCGGAAGAATTTGGCGCAGAAATTCGTGTTTTGTCTGCCGAACGGGAATTCGCGTATCAGGCGGATTTGATGGGAGAAATGCCGAGCAGGGGAGAGATGTTAAGGTATCGTGATTCACTGGAGGAAACCATTGAATCGATTCTTGGCTCCGTTCCTGGAATTCGCCATCTTAAACTTAGCCAGGACTCTTTTCATCTTCTCTTGCTCGATGGCTGTCCATCTGAAAAAAATTAATAAAAAATGTCAAATCCTGGGCTACCTTCAACGTAAAATAAAACAACAAAATGGTGAATCAAGTCGCTGAAAAAAAGGGAAATGCCAGCACACTTTAAGAAGTTAATGTTTTTCCATGATGCTGATTTAACAAAATATGAAAACAGCCAAAGTACAATTCCCAAATAGCCGTGATGAATCCTAATTCCAAAAGTTAGTGGTGCAATAAAACTTTTGGTATCTCGAGTCGCTTGTAGATGAAAAACAAAACGAAATAGGATTGTAGTAAATTCAATTACGATAGTGAAAAACACGCAAATCGCAAATTCTCCCAGCTCAAGGAATTTTTTCATTTTTTTCTTCCGTGTTCTTCCGTTTTCTTCGACGCTTACAATTAATCTGCAAAAAATTTATTCACATTGCGAGTGGATTGAGCTTTGAGGCTAAAAGTATAAGCCACGCGATTTCGTTGGAGTTGACAATTTTGGCAAGGAATCTCAGACTTCCTGACCCAGGAAGAATTCTAATGGCACCTTTGAGGTAAACAAGGTAACAGTAAAGCAAATTTAACTGTAAAAAGTGTCTTTCTGTTTTCCGGGGCAATTCTCCGAAATACTGATCAATTCGTGTATGGACCAGGAGTTCTGAATTTATGGTTTAAAACTGGCTATATACCAGCTATTGTTACCACCGTTCACTGTAAATAAAAATTCGCACACTGAAATTCACTTTCAAACTGCACTTCGCAAGTCCAATTTACTTGTACTCAGTTTTTCATGAGTACTTGCAAAAAGTTAACGAGTGCACTTCCAGCTAATTCCAATGTGCGAATACTTCAGAATGCTAAATAATACTACAAAGAATAGCGAAAGAAGCTTTTGGGAAGCTTCTTTCGGGAGATTGCTTTCTTCTTTCGTAAGCGGATGGGCCCATTAATGCTGATGGAATGGGCAAATCCACCATTCTCTTGAGGCCGGGAGTTGTGTTAACGATCAGTGGAATGACGTTGACTGCGAGAGACATGGTCGCGATTCCGCCGGGAATTTCTGGTTTATTGGACATGTGGACTTCGGGAAGTCCAAAAATGTTGATGTAATCGCCAGTTTCAATTCCTTCGAGATGTGGATGAATCTGCTGAGGGTGTACTAGTTTGATAACTACTTTGTCGCCGTTGTAAGCGATTCCGATATGTTCGCATCCAGCTACCATTCCGGGTTGGACTTTTACATGCGGGGTTTCTCTTGCAACTTTGGAAATGATAGGTTTCCTGATTTGTTCGATTCTGTCATATTTGAGACCAATGGCTTCAGCAACCATCTTAATGGATTCCGGGAATTTTCGGGAAAAACTACCCGGACGTCTGAATGCATGCCTTGGGGGTGTCCATCCAAAAGCTCTAAGCAAATCAAACCATTGTCTTGAATCGCTTAAAGATTTGTGGTCACATTCCTGGGGATTTCTCTGGGGGCCACCTGGAACTGGCAAAACAACTACCATTGGAAAGCAAGTATCTGTTAATATTTGCGAAGATTTCGAACGAATTCTGGTAGTTTCGACAACCAATAGAGCAACTGATGAAGTTGCTTTAGCCATTGGAAGGGCCGTAAGAAGTTCCAATCCCCGATTTCTCAATGAGGGAAGAATTTTAAGAATTGGGAAGAGTGCAGGCTTCACTAGATATAAGGATAATAACCTTCTTGAGTTGCTTCAAGGAACTGAAACTGATCTACTTCGACAGATTTCATTATTGCAACACCAGCTTCAGGGGTTAGACGATCCTGAAAAAAGAGCAATCCTGCGGAAACAAATCCAGGAATTGTTAAAAAAAATGAAACGCAGTTCCCTGGACCTTTTTATCTCCCCACATGTCAAAGTTGTTGTTTCAACAGTATTCAACGCCATAGCATTACTCAATGACCCAACAATAAGGAATTTTCTTTCGAGAAACATGAGTTGTTTTTCAACAATAATAATCGACGAGGCTGGTCTCATTTCTCGGGCAACTGGCGCTGTTCTCTCACTCCTTGGTTCTCACCGGGTTGTGTTTGTAGGTGACCCTAAACAATTGGCCCCAATAAGTAAAGTAAGCCGAATTCTTCCAACAAATCAAGCCACCTGGTTAGGAAACAGCACATTGAATCACCTCCAAACAACAAAGCATCTTTCGGGAGGGGTCTTTTTATTAAAAGAACAATATCGCATGCATCCTGAAATAAGTCGGGTGATTTCTCAGTTCCAATATGATGGAAGTTTAAAGGATTCCCAGACTGTAATTAACCGAAGGGTATTTTTTCCTGCCGTCTTAGCTGGGCAGCCAAGAGCAATTTGGTATGTCCTTGATGAAGAAAACGAAATTCACCGACATTTGAAACGATATTCATTGCAGCTCCGGAAAGGACATATGAAGGTCGAACCAACAACGGAAATCCGACATTTTCGGAAAACTCAAAGACATCTTTGACACTTGATAATTCTTTCCATCTTGGCTGGTCTATTTCAAGTTCATCGAGCATTGCGGAAAAAACGTGCCTATTCTCTGCTTTATCTA
>JADFXM010000148.1 GCA_015233565.1 Candidatus Rifleibacteriota bacterium | reverse complement strand
GACAACATGCTGGCCAAACCTCTACCTCTTTTTCCGGAAAAATTATTTTCGAGGTGGCTATCGTCTCCCCAATAAGGAATGGTTGTAAAGTCGAGATTTGCTGTGTCAGACAATAGGTTATTTGATTGGTAGGCCCGGTTAACTGTTGACCCACTCCGCATCGGAAATCTGACCCGCTAAACCGTTTTTTGTAAGAGATAAATCTCACCGGTTTCAGAGCCATCTCTTAAATATTTTGAAGGATTTCCCCTTCGAAATTTTCTCCTTATCTTCTGATCCAATTTTTTGAAGCAGGGTTTTTCGAAAAAAATTCTTCTTTCTACCCTCTGAAACATCGATAAACCCGTAATTAAAAATCTTTGCTCTGATTTTTTGATTACGGAGTTTTTTCTTATGGCACTTATCAAAATTTGCAAATTTTGTGGATGTTCTTTTACTCCCCATTCCTCAGTTCCCGGACAAGAATATTGTAGCCATTCTGCTTGCCAAAATGCTCGCAAAGAAATTTGGAGAAAACAGAAATTGGCTAATGATCAAGATTATAGAGATAATAAAAAAAAATCCCAAAAGAAGTGGAGAAACAAGAACAAAGATTACTGGCGCAATTACAGAAAGAAAAATACGGAATACACTTATAAAAATCGCATCCAGCAAAGATATAGAAATAAAAAGAGAGTTTCTGATATTGCAAAGAGCGACGAGCTTAAGGAGCTTGGAAAGCCAATTCCAGGGTATTATCGACTCGTCCCACTTTGCAAAAAAATTGCAAAGAGCGACGAGCTAATTGTAAGACTCATGCCTGCTTATGAAAATCCAGCTAATGCTTTTACCTGATTGCAAAGAGCCTACTAAGCTGATTTCCAATTACTTTATTGGTAAATTTAAACCATGGAAAACAATAAAAACGCTTTTGAAGAAAAAATTCTCTCAGAAATCGGAACAAAATATTCCTCTCTCCGCTTTATTAACCCCAAAGCTGATTTGGTTATTGAAAGATCAATAGAGCAATATGGTCAGATTTCACCCGTGGTTTGTACAAAAACAGTTTCTGGAAACTATGAACTTATTGATGGATTCAAACGATTACGAGCTTTGAAAAAGCTTCGGAAAGAACTGCTAAAGGTCAAAACAATTGAATGCCCTGAAACATCTTGTAAAGTTGCTATTATTCAATTTAACAAAGCATCAAAAACCATCAGCGATATTGAAGAGGCCATGGTATTACAGTCTCTGTTTAAAGACCATTTTTTGTCTCAAAATGAAATTTCAATATTGGTCGGAAAGCATAAAAGCTGGGTTAGCAGAAGAATTGCTTTGGTTGAAAAATTAAATCCTGCAATTTTGCATGAAATCGGTCTGGGATTATTGGCAGTAAGTATCGCAAGAGAGCTAACAAAGTTGCCACGTGGCAACCAGCCCGAAGTATTGGAAATAATTCGAAAAAATCGAATTAATTCCAGAAACACATCGAAACTCACTCATTTACTCAAAACAGCTTCAAAGAACGACTTTAAGATCATTCTTGCAAGCCCATGGGATTTTTTGAAAAATACTGCCTCGTCTTCCACAGACTTTAAAGCCCAACTTATCAAAATGCAAAATATCAGCGTTACTCTTTCAAAAAGCCTGAAAAATCATGACCCGCCGGAAATAAAAGAATATTTGGATTTAATCAAAAACACCATAAACAGTGGAAAAGACGTGTTAAAGGAACTTAATAATGCATTTAAAGGCATTTCCGAGGAGTGCGTATGATGCTTGTACGTGAACTTTTGGAGCATGAACTGGTCATTCTGAATAACGAAGGATGGAGTATTCGATCATTGGCCCAGCGTTTTGGAATGTCACGAAATACCATACGTGAAATTCTTCGTAAGCATAAAAATGAACGTAACAATGGGCATGATCAATTAAAGAAAATAATTTGTCGGGAAAGCAAGCTTGATGATTTTAAAGAGGAAATAAAAAAGCTATCTGAAAAATTCCCAAGTATAACCGGACAAAGAATGTTTGAAGAATTGCGGGAACTGGGATATCAAGGTGGAATAACCATTTTGAGGGATTACCTCTCAAAGCTTGAAAAACCTTATATTGAACCTGTAATCCGCTTTGAAACCGAACCAGGACAACAGGGCCAAATGGATTGGAGTCCTTATGCTATTAATTTCAAAGAAGGCGGGAAAGCTATTGTCCAGTGCTTTTCTTATATTCTTGGCTATTCAAGGCGCCATTTTATCGATTTCACAACGAAGCATGATTTCTATACTTTAATTCAAAAACATCAAGCAGCCTTTGAATATTTTCAGGGTGTCGTAAAAGAGTGCCTCTATGACAACGAAAAAACAATAGTATTACGATGGGAAAACGGGAAACCTGTTTTTAATCCTAAATTCATTTCATTTATTACCCATTACAATTGTCGACCAATAGCCTGTAGACCCCGCTCCCCCCGCACTAAAGGCAAAATTGAAGCTCCTTTCAAATACATTGAGAAAAACCTGATTTGCGGAAGAGAGTTTATAAATCTTGCGGATTTAAAAGATAAAGCAAAGTGGTGGCTAAGAGAAAAGTCCGATTTACATATCCATGATACCACTAAACGACCTCCAATAGAGCTTTTTACAGAAATAGAGCGACAGACTCTCATGCCATTACCAATTCATCCTTACGATTCTTCCGAGGTCAAGCTCTTAGTTGGACGACCTGAAAGTTTTATATATTTTGAAACGAATGGTTACTCAATTCCATCATTTGCAATTGGCGACATTTTGAGCGTGAAAGCTACGGAAAATGAAATTCTCATTTACAACTCTGAACTAACGTTATTAGCTCGTCACGAAAGATTAGCGGCAGGTTTGGCAGGCAAGCAGGAAAACCCTGATCATCGCCAGAGCAAAAAAGAAAAATACGGATTGGAACCAGTAAGGGAGCGTTTTATTGCTCTGGGAGAAGCAGCAGAGGAGTTCCTTGCTGGTCTCATAAAGAAACATCCAAGCAGTTGCGGCTCTCATGTGCGATTAATTCTAAGTTACAAGGAAAATTATTTAAATGAAGATATCCATATGGTTCTCAAACATGCTCTGCAATATCAGGCGTTTGACGCAAAAGCGATTCAGCGAATACTTGAAGTAAAGGCAATCCCCCGCACCCTTGAATCAATGAGAAATGAACGCGCTTTTTGCGAGCTGGAAAAAACCATCCCTAAAATCGAACAGCGTCCGCTCGGAGAATACAACAAAGCATTTGGAAAGGAGAATACTGATGAGAGAAATTCAAACTCAGACTCTGGCGAAAATTAAAAAGCACTTAGAAACTTTAAGATTAACCAAGATACAAAAGGCTCTTGATACTGAACTTGGTGAAGCAGCTCAAAAGGGATTGTCCCCCACCGATTTATTTGAACGATTACTCTCAATAGAAGCGGACCATCGACTTGAGAATAGAATTGAACGTAGAATAAAGGAAGCAAAACTGCCGGAACGAAAACTTATTTCAGATTTTGATTTCGAATTTCAAACTGGAATTGAAAAAACTCAAATTATGGAGTTAGCGAAACTTGATTTTGTGAAACGAAAACAAGGCCTAATAATTGCCGGAAGCTCTGGTTGCGGGAAAAGCCACATTGTAAAGGCATTTCTATTGATTGGTTGTCAGCAACAATATCGATGTTTATATACTACTGCCGCCAAGATGCTCTCAGAACTGACAGCCAGTCTTGCGGATAATACACTTTCTCGAAAGCTAAAAAACTATACCTCCCCGGAAATCCTTTGTATTGATGAAGTAGGGTTCGATCGACTGGAACAACAAAATGCAAGAAATGCTTCCTTATTTTTCAAAGTAATAGAGGCTCGCTACTGTAAAGGCTCGACACTAATGACCACAAATATCGATTTTAAAGAATTAGGCGATTACCTGGGAGACCCAGTGATAACAACCGCCCTGGTTGATCGAATGATTCATCATTCAATCATCATAAATATTTACGGACCAAGCTGGCGGATGCATGAGTCGAAAAAGCTTAACGCATCGAAAAAGAAGGTGAAATAACAATGGACAAAAGAAATCATTCAACGTTGATAAAATCTGTGGATTTCTTTACTCAGAATGAAATATGTTTAGCACCGGAGCTTTTGGTTTTATTTGCTCTGGACGCGAATCTTCTGGCGGTAATAAAAAAGTTGGATTTTGAAAAGACAATCAACTGGACAGGAAACTGTAGTATGGAAAGAAAAGTGGAAAAACATATTACAAACACAATCTTCATTTTGGCAAAGGCGTTACGGAAAAATCTTTCGGCTTACTATGCAATTGTAAAGGAAAACAGTCGAGCGATCATAAAACAAGAAGAAATTCCCTTCTAAAAAACGGCTTTTAAAAACCCCATCTCAGTTTTATTGAGTTGGGGTTTTTATTATTTTCAGTAGCTTAACCTTACTAGATCTTTGGCAAATAAAAAAGGCATTACAAAAAATTCTGGAAACAATTCTTAACTAAAAAAAGCGGAGTGGGTCAGAAAACCGGTGAAAAAAGAGAAAATTTTATTAAATTCGGGAAACTCGGGTGGGTCTATAAATAAGCACCAAAGTGGATCAGGTTTTATCCGGGGCTACCAATTTGATTTCCATATTTTATTAAGCTCCTTTAAAAAAGAGATGTTCATGTCGCGCGTTACTCGATCCGAATATGAAGTAAACCAACCTGTCTTAGGCAAATTATTGAGGTTAGCAAAAGCTCCCATT
>JADFXM010000147.1 GCA_015233565.1 Candidatus Rifleibacteriota bacterium | reverse complement strand
CGGCAAGATAATGATGCAAGGCGTGTCGTCTGGGACTATGAAGAAATAAAGCGACAATGGAAAAGCCTTAAGAACCTTGAAACTCATTTTATCAGCGAGCCACCAGTCATTTCAGAAACAAAAAAAGCATGGGGAGTTCTCGTTGATGACCTGCGGGCGGTGGCTCTCAGGCTTGAGAAGCGGTTGTCTTCTTGCGAGGGAAAACAATCATGAACCCAGAAAAATGTAATAGCTGTGAATACTTCACAAAATCCGACAAAAACAAGCGGTATTGCTCATTGCCTGCATGGGAAAGGTGTGTGAAAAATGGAAAATAAATCACCATTCAAAGTATCAATTCGGCTCATTTCTGGTAACAGTTCACTACTTGCGAAAGCTGATGTTACAGGCGCAAAGATGACCATCAACGGATTCTCGGTCATGGCCGGTAAAGATGGCAAGCCGTGGGTCTCAGAGCCGTCAATGAAGCAAGGTTCAGGCTATCTCAAAATTGCGGAAATAACTGACAAACCCACCAGAGATTTGATAAGCAAGTTGGTTTTGGAAGGCTACCACAAGACACTTGCCGAACGTGGCGGCGACGACCAGCAGTATGACCAGGAGCCAGCGTTTTAATCAATGAAAACAAGTGAGATTCAGCCAATTGTCATCATAGACTCCCGGGAACAGTTGCCGTATTCATTTGACTTTCCTTCTGTGAAGGCGGCTTTACCGGTTGGAGATTATTCTTTGCAAGGGCTGGAAAGCGTTTTTGCAATCGAAAGGAAGAGCCTTTCTGACTTGATAGGGTGCCTTACGCATGACAGAGCGCGGTTTTTAAGGGAAATTGAGCGCGGCTCCAATTTGAAAACGCTGTATTTGTTGATCGAAGCCAGTCTTGCAGATATCGAGGCCGGAAAATACCGCTCGAAGATCAACCCAGAATCGGTGATCGGCTCTTTATTGGCGTGGGTAGCACGTTTTAGAAACTTTAAGCCAATATTTGCAGGAAATCGAAATTCAGCTCAGAAATTGGCCGGGAAGATTCTACGGCGCGAAGGATTAGAGGCCGTGAATAGCAATGAACAGGAACCGGAGTTTTAATGAAGAAAACCGCTCCTCTATCCGCAAACTTGCAGTGTGCTCTTGAGGACGCTTTCAAGATCAAAATTGCACTCAAGAAAGCTCGGATTTACTTGCGGAATGGGGATGTTGAGAAGGTTAATGAGTTGATCGACCGAGCTGTACTACAATGCGAGTTTTTATTAATTTCCAGTGCGGATTTGAGGAAAAATTAAGGAATTGCACTTGTTGGACAAAAATAGTTGTGATAATATCAGGGCGGCTAAAAATTTAAAACCCGCTCTACTTTTGCGAGATGAAGCGGGTTTCAAATATGTTCAAGCCGATGGCTTTGTTTTCGAGAATAAGTATAACAAATTTTATTCTCAGATGCAAAGTTTATCGGTTGAACATGTTTAAATACTTATAGGGAGACATGTTCAAGTGATAAACAAAGAAATTTCTTTTTTTGAAAATGCACGTTCAATCAAACCCACTAATTTTAAAATTGAAAAAATTATCGAACAAATAAAGACCGATGGGGCGCTGAAGAGCAAAATTGAATCTCTCAGGAAACTTCCCCAAAAAGATTATGATGAGCAAAAAAAACAACTTCCGGGGGTTACTTTTTCAGGAACTTTCAGTCAAAGAAAAAAAGAGTGCTTAAAGATCCTTTCCGGTTATATGATTTTGGACTTCGATCATATCGACCAGCCAGGCACACTTCAAAACAGCCTTATTGCTGACTCTCATTGTGCTTTTTGCTTTATTTCTCCAAGCGGAAAAGGCTTAAAGGTTGGAATCAGAACAAACGACCTTTCTCTCTGGGAAGCAAATTTCAAATCAGCGGAAAAATACTTTTCCGACAAATATAAATTGCAGGCCGACAAAAGCGGGAAAGACGTTTCCCGGCTCTGTTTTTTATCCCACGATCCTAATTGCTTTTTTAATCCGCAGGCCGAAGTAATTCCGATTATCGAAGAATCGAAAAAGGAAGAGCCGAAAAAATCCACGCAGCCAGAACGAAAAGTAGCTAACCATGAGGTGGATGAGAGGATTAAAAAATATTGTCAAAAGGCTCTTATTGATGCAGTTGAAAAAATAAGATTTGCTCCAGAAGGATCAAGAAACAAAACTTTAAACGATGAAGCCCATTGCATAGGAGAATTGACCGCCACAAGATATTTGTTCAGAGGTGAAGCCGAAAGCGTTTTAAGAGTAGCAGCAAGAGAAGCAGGACTTACAGAGAGTGAAATCGAAAAAACATTAAAATCCGGTTTGGATTCTGGCGAAAAAACGCCACGCGACTTTGCTAAAATCGACTGGAAAGCTCTTCCGATACCAGACATTGAAGAATTAAAGCAAAGAGCTGAAAGAGTTCTAACACAAATTGAAAATCCCTGTGGAACATTTGATACCTCGGTGCTTCCTAAAATTCTTCAAGAATATATTGATCATATTTGTTCGACAACGGATGCAGAACCTATCACAGTAACTGGTTGTTTACTTTCCCTTATATCGGGATTCCTGAAATTACATGTTTACATTCGAGAAGATGATTATAAAAGCCCCCCAAGAATGGTTTATTTCCAAAGACTCTACACTAATCTTTATCAATTAAATGTTCTCTCCTCCGGGTTATTCAAAACTACTGCATTAAATAGGGCTTTTCGAATTGGGTATCAAAAGCGTGATGAGATCGAAAGAGCGGTAAAAGAATTGAAAGAAGGTAAATCGGGAATTCGCGAAAAAGCAAAAGAGGCAAATAAAAAAAAGCCAGAAGATTTTTCTGAACAAGAACTTGCTGAATTTAGACAAGCCCATGAAAATCTAACTAAACTCGAAAATCAAGATCCATTTTTACCACAGAAAGCAACAGCCGAAGGGCTTCTTGATGTTGAATTAGGAAGCGGTAAATCAGGAACAATCTATCTGTCAGAGTTTGGGGCATGGTTACAGAATCTTCAAAAAACTTACAATCTTGACCTCAAAGCCATTTTTACAGACTTTTTTGACGTTCCCGAGTCCTGGACAACTACAACTAAAGGAAGTGGTAGAAAAACAATTAAACATCCTTTTATTAGTATTTGTGGAGTCTCAACCGTCGATTGGGTGAAAGAATCAATTTGTCACGAGGATATATCAAGTGGTTTTTTCGCAAGATTCTTAATGTTTAATCCTCCTGGAAAAAAAATAGTCCCTCCTGCAATGCCAGTAAGAAGACCGGGAATGAATCAAGAAATTGAAGGGAAGATTAGAGATATTTTATTTAATCGCATTCCTGAAAACCGAGCTTACATACTTTCTCAAGAAGCATACGACTGTTTTAATTCCATCCATGCAGCTCTTTATTCAACTTTTGAAGAATTACCAGAACAATCAAGAAAGCTATTAGAACCATATTTAAAGAGGTGGTCTCCTTACATTCTTAAATTGTCCATGATCATGCAATTTATGACAGATCCAAACACAAATGAAATAGGAATGGACGCTATTTTAAGTGGAGCAGCCGTTGTCGAATATGCCATAAAATCAACAACATACTTGTTTCAAACGGAACTGGGAATGTCCAAACACCAAGACAATTGCAGACGGATACTTGGATATGTTGCGAGAAGAACAAAGGAAAAAAAGATTACAACTTGGGGAGACATACTCCAGAGCAACATATTAAAAGAAGGTGTCAAAGGATATGAAGAGGTTATTTCTCATTTGGTCGAATCGGGTTCACTTGACGAAATACCTTCTACTCCTAAAAAAACTACTCGTTATATACTTAAAAATGGCTTTGGTGAACAAAATTGAGTAAGTTGAACAAAGTTGCATGGAGTTACTCAACCAAACAAATCCTTATCTATTCTATATTATATATATATATATTAATAAAATTGAGTAATTGAGTGGAGAGTGACACTATAATGGAAAGCAAAAAAGAAAAAGTAAAAAAAGGGGTGGTTTTACTCAACCAACTCAACCATAACAAAAAAGCGCAAGCTTTTAGGCTTGTGGTGTTGCTTTCATTGGTTGAGTGAGCAATTTTGTTTTGTTCAACTCACTCAACCTTGGCTTAGACAAAGGATTATAGTATGTTAAAAATGCCGAGTTCTTTTCTCAGACTGGAACATATAAAGCAACAGATAAAAAAAACTCCTGAAAAATTTCAAGATCCAAAACCGGAAATACCTGAAATACCGGAAATTAAAATCAAAGTTTCAAATGGGACGATTGGAACTCCCATTACCGATTCTCTCAAGCCGTCACTTTCCGCCACTATCAAGCAAGTTGCAGACGAACTGGTCAGCTTATCCATCGGCATATCATCAGGAACGCCACAATACCAGGCAATAGAGAAAGCTTTCAATGCTCTTGAGGCCGTTGGGGATCTTAGCGACCAGGAAAATTCAGTTGAAAAAGTTAATGCAGCCGTGGCAATGGCAAGGGATACAGTAGCAAAGTTGAGCGCTCCTGCTAAACTTCAATTTGATCCATCGTTGATAATCAAGGACAAGCTTAATTTTTCGAGCAACGGTATTCCTGTGGGTCCAACGTTCGCCGAAAAGCAGCAAGAGTTTTCCTCACTAGTTGGTCAGCTTTCCTGGGTAATGGATTTATTTTCCGAGGATCATTTGAAAGATTATGAGATCCTCCAGGCCGTTGGGAAAGTTGCCACTTCAGCGGAACAGCTGACGGAAATAAACTATGG
>JADFXM010000146.1 GCA_015233565.1 Candidatus Rifleibacteriota bacterium | reverse complement strand
GAATGTTGGGGATTACTGTCCATAGAAACCGGATGTGAAGAAGGCATAGAAAATTCCTCCAAAAAAAGTTTGAACGAATTTTATTCCGTTTTTTCGGAAATTTTTAGCACTTTTGCCGAAAGGACACAGTTGAGATTATATTTTCAGCTAATTACGATATCCCATTTGGGGGCGTTCTATTTGCTTTGCCAGCACTATTGGCAACGGGTCTTCTTTCTCACATTAGCGAGTTCTTTCAATTTCCAGCAGGCTATTACGGAGTCGAAAGTATTTTTCTTCTATTATCCTTTATGGCCTTGGCACGTATGAAATCAGTCGAAAATTTGCGTTATTTCCCTCCAGGGGAATTTGGAAAAATACTTGGGTTGGATCGAATTCCTGAAGCGCAAGTTCTTCGAGAAAAAATTTCGTTTCTTGCCATTAAAAAAGCGATTTCTTGGAGTGCTCAGTTGTGCTCTGACTGGATGTTAGGAGGCTCCGATCCAGTACAACATTTTATGTAGACGGGCATGTTCGAGTTTATTATTGGACTCAAACTAAGTTGCCACGCCATTATATTGCGAGACAAAGGCTATGTTTGAGGGCCACAACCGATTATTGGATAAAAGCCATGAATGGCAACCCGTTTTTAGTTATCACGAAAGAGGTGGATCCAGGTTTACTTTAGGTTTTGGAAAATGAAATAGTCCCATTTTTGGGAGAAAAATTTCCTTTACAAAGCAGATTAGAGGATTTGATGAATGAAAAGTCCTTGAAAAGGCGCTTTACTATTATTTTCGATCGGGAAGGGTATAGTCCAGAATTTTTCTTGAAGATGGACAAAATTCAAATCGCCTGCTAAAGTTATCATAAATTTCCAGGTGAAGATTGGCCTGCAGAAGAATTCGTGACTTGCAGGGTAAAATTAGTTAGTGATGAAGAGGTCGAAATGAGCCTAGCAGAGCGAGGAATCTTTTTGGGAGGGAAGTTGTGGGTCCGCGAGATAAGGAAGCTTAGTAAAAAATGGCATCAGATCTCGATAATATCAACGGATTTCTTTTCTGAAGCGGCTCAGATAGCATCCAACATGTTTGCTAGATGGTCTCAGGAGAATTTTTTCAAATATATGCGTGAAAACTACAATTTAGACAGGTTAATCGACTATCAAACAGAAGATGTACCTGGCACCGTAAAAGTGATTAACCCAGCTTACCGTGATTATTCCAGTAGAATAAGAGGAATAGCGGCAATATTAGCTAGAAAGAAAGCAGCTTTTGGATCAGTGCAATGACTTAAATTTATCCGAAACAAAATTCCCAGGAACAAATTTGCAAATTTCATACAAATTGGGGCCAACACAAAATCCCCGAGAATTGGAAATCTGACGGTGTATTTATGGCACGAGATTCTTCATTCTTATATCACTGGTTCGCGAGCCACTGAATTCTTGAATCATGCTCTCGTTAAACTTATTACTGACAACGAATTGAGGGAGAAATTGAATAATCTGAGCCAGGCATATCCACCCTTTGAAGGTCATTCATACCTTATTCCCCTTGAAACCAGGATTTTGCCGTATTGGAATGACTACTTGAAAAATCCCAAAAAAGGAATTTTGGAATTTCGCCGAATGCTAATCGAAGAAAAGAAGCTTGATCTTGAGGACAAAACCGAAAAAAAAGAGTAGTTAATCCGTTGTCTCTAATTTCCGATTGAAGACCATCTCCATGCATTTTTCAAAGGCGATTTTTCCATAGCTACCCCATCTCCAAGCCTGACAAAGGTATCGGGGAAAAACACTTGCCGGCAATCGTTGATGGCCGGCAAGGTCATCAGGAAGGAATTATGGATTCCGGGTGGATGTGGAATATCCTCGATAATTCCAGGTTGCCCTTGAATTACTGTGGGTGGCGTAGGTATTTTCATTTTCAGGGGTTCTGGCCGTTTTTGGATTTTGGGTTTCCAGTTACGGGCGAGTTCCTTGGCTCTCTCGATCTGGTCGGGGGACATTTTTTCCGAAAGGCGGCCAATAAAAGCAGCATCACTGCCAATGTATCCCAATTTGTCTCTTGTATTCTCGCACCAGATTAAATCCCACATATAGGATAGGACATAATCTTTTGGCACACCCTCATCCTTTCTTCCGCCCGGATATTGCACAGCCTTTCTTCCATACGCGTATAGCATCACAAGATGGCCTTGAGCATAGATATACCCATATTCTGCAGCTTTCTGGCACCATTTAAGAGCCTCTTTGAAGTCTTTCGGAACGCCGTTGCCAGAAGAATAGCATTGTGAAAGGTGCCACATGGCCTCCAAACCTCCTTGTTCTGCGGCATGGCGAATTCAGTCTATATTTAACCCATCGGCTATCGCCACAGAGCAAACGAAAAGAAGCGCAACAACAAAAAACCGCATTTTCATTGATAATACTCCCCCAAGATTTTGAAAATTATTCTGCATTGGCCTGAAGGGGAATCTGCTATTCCAATGGTGACCCTATCACCTTTGAAATCTCCCCTTTGATATTCATTGATAAAACAAGCCGGGGTGATTCTGCCCCGTGAAGACACTTTTCTCAGTTCCTCCATCTGTCCTCTGGTTAAGGTCCGGTCGATGGTCTGAAACTCGTAGCATTGGTATTCGCTCACGGATTCTATCCTTTCCGATTGTTCCCGGCTGGCGACGGGGCCAGTTGGAGATGCTCCACCCTCTTACTTTTTGGGCTTGGCTTCTTTAAGGAGGCTCAGATCCACTTTGACGATCCACCAGGCGGAAGACTGGAACCGGAAAACCAGGGGGCCTTTGATCACTTCATCGCCGTCCTTGGGATGCTCAGATTCTTTCTTTCCGAACTTTTTGTCATCCTCTTTCAGGAAAGACTGTTCCCCAAGCTTGCGAATAATCTCAGCCAGATTCTTGTCATCGGGATTGATGGACCGTTTTTTTCCGCCCGCCTCGAGTATTTCCACGGGCGAGGAAAAGAAACGGGGAGCCCGTTTTTGATAATCGGGATCACCAAGGTAAAGCTTGACCCAGGACCAGGAGTCCTTCAAATCCTTGGCTTGTTCCATGATAAAATCATTTTCCGCCAAGATATCCTGCCGAGCCATCTGAAAGGATCCGTTGTCAGATTTGGCGCCGAAGTCGTCCACCCGCCAACCTCCGTCTTCCTTGACCATCTTGAAACGCAGGATCCGCCCATAGTCATTCTTCGCCCCCGGCCACACCGTAAATGAAGCCTCGACCACGTCGGGAGAAATAAATACCGCCTGGAAACGGGATTTATTGTAATCCAGATCAGGCGCTATTTCCTGGGTTTTCAAAAAGACGTCCTCATCGGCGCTGAAGCCGCATATGTCGTCACCCCGAGAAAGCCGGCACAATTCCTTATGTTTGGCCAAAAGGTCAGAGAACCCTTTGGAAAACAAGGGGACTTTTTCCAGATAGGCCGCCTCTTTCTTGGACGATTCATACGCCTTGCCGTTCAGATACCCCTCATAAAACCAGGAAACTACCAACACCCGATCATCTCCGGGATTTTCCCCCGCCAGACTGGCCATGGGAGAAATCAGCAACGACCAGACAACCCCGAGCCACAGAAACCAATTGCACCAATTCATTCAGAACTCCTTTTCAAATCTTTTTTCCGCTCCACTTATTTTCTGCGCATATCGTGGATTCCGTCCCAATCGGCATGAGGAGGAGAAGCCCGCCAGTTGGCAATTCGCCGTTGATACAGAACCACAGCGGCATCGTCGGGATAAAGCTTCGAGGCCCCCGCCAAACAGGTTGCGGCGGTCTCCCAATCTCGCGCTTGGTAGGCTTCCCGCGCTTTTTCAAATGCATCCAGGGCCTGCTTCGCCGCTTCCGAAAGTTGCCCTTTCCGCCCGATCAATTCATACACGTTTACGGCTACCGTTTTTCCCATCACCCGGATCTTGTCGAGCAGTCTGAATTCAAAAGCCCCCCGAGCTTGTTCAAAAGTGCTTTCCCCGACCAAAATGTGACTTCCAAATACCTTGTTTGCCCCTTCAAGGCGGGAAGCCAAGTTCACTACATCCCCCATGACAGGGTAATTGAATCGATGGTTTGAGCCCATGTTTCCAGCCAGAACGTCCCCCGAATTTAGGCCGATACGGCATTAGATCAGGGATTCCCTTCTCCGGCCCATTTTTTTCTCCAGTTTTCAAGAGTTTCAAGTCGTTTCAAGGAAGCCTCACACGCGGTCAGGGAATGCTCTTTAAGCTCAATCGGAGGGCCCCAGAAAGCCATCACGGCATTCCCGATATACTTGTCGACCGTCCCTCCTGAAGACTCGACAATTTCGGTCATTTCACTCAGATATTTGGATAGGAATTTGCTTTTCCGAGGGGAGTATATCATCCCTCGTTTTTCAGGTGCAAGACGACTTTTTTTTCGAGTTTTTGTGGGATGGCGTTCCAATTTTTCCTTTTTTTCGGTTGGACGAACAGCCTGTCGGAAAATTGGCAAAAAAAGAGAGCATTAAGCGACTATTTCATAGTTTTTGGGATAGCAATCCCCTCACACATGATGTCTGGGCTTGTTTTTTGAGCCCTGACAGCAAGGGTCCCGAACGATTTCGCGGAGCACGCTCGACTGAGAGTGCGTCAGGTGTTCACGGTAGTCATCCCAGGAATGATCGGGGTCTGGGAAGAAGCCGTCGGCAGAAGGATTGAAATCCGGAATTTCATCTTCGCAAACCCGTGAAGCCAGCCTTCGGGGTGGGGGCCGCGAGTAGATGATCCACAGGCCCAGGTGTTTCAGGATCTTCTCAATGACGGGCTCGGCGCCCCCCCTTATTCCTCAATAAACTCGATGACGCGCATGGCACCACCACATTTTGGACACAGGAGAGGATCCACCTCATATATTTTTTGGATGAGTCGTGCCTGCGCGGCCCGGCCCAGTTTCTCAATGAGCTCTTCGGTGATTCGACCCTCGTTCAGCTGAGCAAATCAAGGCGTTCCTTCCCCAATACCTCGACCGCAGGAATTATCCATTTAGTGTTTAAAGCTCTTCCGAAAAGAGGTTTAAATTATATTTTTCTTTTTTCTGGTTCTTTTTTAAAAATTCCGGGCTCTATTATCAGAAAAATAGTATAAAAATCTTTCT
>JADFXM010000145.1 GCA_015233565.1 Candidatus Rifleibacteriota bacterium | reverse complement strand
CAAAAAAACTTTTTAGCGGAAGCAAGTCGGGCAAATAAAATTTCTGAAATTATCTGAAATTTGTGAATAATCCTGCAAATTTAATATCTGGATTTAGGGGTATCTAATTTCCATGAAAATCTGTGATGATTGACATATCACGATGCGTTAGCTGTATGAAATGTTTGGTTTTTTGCCCATGGACACAAGCTTATATGAAAAAGGACTTGAAGCGGGTCAGAAAATGACCGGTGTTACCAATTTACTTAAAAAAGACCTTTTTCTCAAAAGTGAGAAGAAATGAGCGTAGCAAGAACAATACTGGTACAAATTTTTCAAAATTGTATCAAAAACAAATAATATTTTTCTAAAATCACACTCATTTTCGGAACAAAAAACTCATTACGAATATCTCAAACTACGAATATATTTTCTTATACTAAAAATCGCACTACAACAGGCTTGTCCAACTACTGGATAAGATCGTGGCTACGCACGATCTATCCTTGTTCGTAATACACTGTGAATCAAGGTTTCGTTTCGCTATTTGTTGCTACTTCAAGTTTTTTGAAAGCTTCTGTTCGAAGAAGCTTTTTGTTTTCTCTTGCATAATCCAATGCAGATTTTCCACTACTATCTTTTAAGTTGGCTTTGGCCCCTGCTGCCAAAAGAGCCAAAATTATCTCGGGGTTCGGGTCAGGGTTTCTTGAAGCTGCCATCAATGCTGTAAAACCATCTTTCTTGCTTCTGAAATTCACATCAGTTCCTGTTTTTAAAATTAATGAGACAATCCTCATATTGTTACTATGAGCTGCACAGATCAGAAAATTCCTTCCATCATTATCGCATGCATTAAGATCCGCACCAGCCTTAATAATAGCCGAAACAACTTCAGGAGTTCCAGAGTAAATCGCTGCAACAATTAGGGGGGTCTGTCCTTCCCGGTCTTTTACATTGACATTTGCACCGGCTTTTACTAGGGCATTGATAACTTCAGGATGTTGGTTGCTCATTGCCGCATGAGATAGTGCGGTGCACCCGGAGTCATCCAGAGCATTAACATCGGCGCTGGCATTAATAAGCGTATAAACCGCTTCTGGATTGGGATTATCCATGACCGCATACATGAGGGCCGTCCACCCTTGATTTGGACGGAAGTTAACGTCAGCCCCATCTTTGATAAGTTTAATCAAAACTGTCGTGTCAGGATTAAATGCAGCGGCTTCTTGAAGAGGGGTTAATTTAATATCAATTGGGACCTTTTCACTCCTGCTCTTGATACCTTGAATGATTTCAGAAGTGGAAGAAGTATTTTTTTTTTCCAGAGGGCTTGAGTTTTTGGCTTCAACCGTATTTACCAACAGAAGAACGAATAGAACCAAAATGGTCAGATCTCTTTGCATTAGCACCACCTCCTAAATTTAAACAACCTTTAGCTTCAATGTTGGTGGCATTGCGTATAACGCGCAGGGTAAGCTGCCCCTTTGGGTGTCAGCTTGACCCGTTTGATGGCCGATGCTGGGACTGGCACAAGCTTCGGCATGAAACGCAGCTTACCCTGCGCGATGGCCGGCCGAAGGGGCGGCCATCGTGCGGTTCACCAGCGAAGCCAGGTGCAACCGTCTGGTTGGCGAGACTTTTGATCAAAATCCAAAACATTTTATTTTGAGAAGTCAATACCCATAAGCTTCGTGTAATATCCTTACCTGTGTATCAATCCAAAAGCCATTGTACAGGACAAGTGATTTTGTCCAAGAAAAAGAATCCAGCTAAACGAAGGAAAAATCAGCCTCCGAAAAATTCCAAAGTAATTATAAAGGTTTTCAGTTTTCGATGCCATCCTCAAAAAAGTCCCCCCCCCCAGAGCTAAAATTTATCATCCAAACTTTGGTCTCAATAAAATCTTCTGACCCATAATATTCTGGTTAGCGTGGTGTTCTCCGAAATAGTTTGAATGAAAAGTCAATAATCACAAGCTTCATCATATGTCTTTGTTGCTAACTCCGCAATTCGAAAAATTTTGTCCAGTACAAGTTATCTAGAGAGCAAAAGCCCATTTTAAGACATGTCCAATGCGCCATGGTTGCTGTTGATGGCATAATTTGCCTCCTAAAAAATCCGAACAGACCCAACTTTGCTATGCAATCCGAACATTTTGAGGAGAAAACTATCCTAAACTAGGATAAACAGTCCTAAATCGCATGTCAAGTACAAATAAACATAATATCAGAACTCGTTTATCCTTTTCCTGATAAATTCTTCGAATTTTTCTTTCATCGGCAAGTTGTAATCAATCTTAAGCAGTCTTCGTGTTGTTTCAACTTCTACTTTTGCAACCGGGTTGAAACCTATTTTCTGAAAGCTTTCCCAGTAAAGACCCGAACCGCGTTTTTGCCAGTCTGGAAGATTATTAAAGTTTATCCCATTTTGGAAAAGTAATTCGTTTTTGGATGCGATGGACATCTTATGTATCTTCTGGTAGGCATCTTTGCCTGAAAAAGAGGATTTTCTCAGAAGCCAATAGCAGTGACTGTTCAAACAATTTCGGTTGGCATCTTCGTTTCTCCATCGAAAATAATCTACAACAAGCTCAGAACTTGGTATTTGGGAAATTCGCGCATCGAAAACTCCGATTTGACCAAATTTTAAGGAAAAAGCGGCGCTAGCTTCGCCAGAAAGAATAGAAAGTATTTTGCGAACCTTACGCTCAAATAGAGCATCGTCCTGTTGAATAGAAGTGAAATTTCGTCACTCTGAGTGTATCCAAAAAGGACATTGAAGCCACAATTCATCAAATGTTGAGTTGTATGAACCATAAGGTCACGAAATCTTTCATCAAAAGGCGCTTCGAATTTTGCGATTTCTTTGGTTAATCGAGTAAACGAACGACCGTCGAGGCGTACAACAATAAAAATATCTGGAATGATGAATAATCTTGCGACGTTTCAAAAACGCGCATTTTCAGGTCAAGATCATCGAATTTCATCTTGCCAATCCTCAACCTTAAATTGATTATTCCCCAAAATTGATACGCAATAAATCTTTTCAAAATCTTCTTTGTAAGAAGGTAATTCAAGATTTTTAAATTTACTGATTATTCCAGGTTCTGGAATAATTTTGTTCATGGCCCTTTGAGCATTGCGTAATAAGCAATCTTTTAAACTGGATTTAAAGAAATAGCAAACCGGAGAAAAACCATACTTCTTAGCTGATAATATGTATTTTTCCCGATCGGCTATTTTCACGTTGGTATTGTCAACAACGAAGCTTTGCTTTGCGTTAAAACACGCTTCTATCAAGATTTTTTCGCGATTTCTTGTTTTCAGCATATCGAGATTAATTCGAATATGTGTATCAATAAATTTTTGGGAAAAGAAAACGCTCTTTCCGCTACCAGGAATTCCAACAAATACAATGGCTTCAAGTTTCATAATTGTCCCATGTAAAACGTTTCGCCATACTGTTCTGGAAAAAAATCTCAATCACTGCTTTCGTCATCATTCGGTGTTCCAAAAAGATGTTTGAAATATCTCTCCGGGGAATTGAGAAAATCACGGGTTAACAAAAAGTGCTCTGTTTCACGGTATGAAATTTCTCTAATTTTATCTCCGTCAAGGCTATAAAGTACTGCGCACGGATAGCTGAGAATAATTGGCGAGTGAGTAGAAATGATAAACTGGGCGTGCCCTGGCGCTTCAAGGCTATGGATAATTTGAAGAAATGAAAGCTGTCTTTGTGGTGAAAGCGCCGCTTCTGGTTCGTCCAGGATGTAAATTCCCTGTTCGAATCGGTTTGCGAAGAGAGAGAGAAAAGACTCTCCGTGAGATTGCTTATGGAAAGATTTTCCACCATAGGCGCGTAAGTCTGATACCTGCTCGATATAAGTAGCGAAATTGTAAAAGCTCTCAGCACGCATGAAGAAACCTTCAGTAATTCGTGGCATCCATGACAATCTTAAAGCCTGCGCCAGCTCAGAACGATCTGCAAAAATTGCGCGTTGATGGTCACGATTTCCACCCTCAGGATTGAATCCACAGCATTCAGCAAGCGCCTCCAGGAGAGTGGATTTGCCACTTCCATTTTCACCGACAAAGAATGTAACATTAGTGCGAAACCCAATGTCAATTCCATGAGAAAAAGCTCGGACGTTAAAGGGATAACTGTTTTTGTCAACTTCTTCCAATAGACCAACAATGCGACGAAGGAATGGCGCTCCTATCGAATGCTTCTTCATGATCATTTTCCGTCGGGTCATAATTGTACATGTTGCCCTTTCAAGGTGTTTATTCCTTTTCAACTAACCAAAACCAACTCAAATATATCACATTTTCATGCTAAAGGATTTTTTCGGCGCAGCAATCTCAATTTTGCATAAAATTTCCTGACTCCATAAGACCCATCGCAAGCTGGGAAAGTTAAAATCGCAATCCGCCGCATTGGTAGTGGCGACCAATGGCAAGTTAACTGTGAGCGGAGGGAAAGAGGTTGACCGAGTGATTGTCGATATCTCCCGTTTGAAAAGACCGCCAAGGAAAATATCTCACTCCTTGATCACGCATCCGACTTTTTGTCTTTATAGTATTTTCTCAAAAAACGCTTATCCCTTTTCAGGACCACTATCCTCAATATCACAAACAAGCTTGCCATCCGGACTTGTTTATCCAGTGGCCAACGCGACGGTCAACGTGGAGGTAACCTGCGACCGAAGGGAGTCAGGTTCCGGGTAGAAGCAAGGATTGCTCCCCGCTCCCCCCACAGTCCCGTACGAGCCCAATTAAGGCATACGGTTCTTCAGCTGTACCATTATAGCACAAATGATATCTCATAACTTTTGCCGTCCTTAAACATTGTGAATGATCCTTGGAATCGGCAAGACAAGCTCCTTAAGCAATTCCTTGAATTTGTCCCAGGGAATGTAGCTCTCGTTGCTTCGGCGGCTTACCCAGTAGTGCCAAGCTCTCCGTGCAAATGATAAGACCGATTCTAAGCACTCGTAGTTTCCTCGGATTCCATAATACTGGAAATGTCCCCGAAGGTTCTGACATAGTCCTCGGTATTGATCTTTCATGGAGGAATGTCGCTCCTCCCGACACCACTTCCATATTGCTTTCTTTGCTCGCCTCAGACGTTTTCGGGATGTTCGTCTCTTGATTACCCAGGTTC
>JADFXM010000144.1 GCA_015233565.1 Candidatus Rifleibacteriota bacterium | reverse complement strand
AAGCAATTGGCCCATTTGGTGACTCCTTTGTTTTTGAACGGAATGAATGAGTCACCATTGTGCCATCTTTTAGCAAAATTGGGTACTTTAATTTTCGGGATAATTACTAATTTTGCAAGAACCTCATTATAATATTGAAAATCGGAGATGTGGAAAGTGGAGTGCAGCTCGATGCACTTCAAAAAATCCGCTCACAATACCTGAAAAGGAGCAAGGAAAATGAAAATTGAAACATTAGTTTATTCGGTATCCGAGGATGGAAAGAAAACTAGATTGCGGCTGGTAGAAGGCGATCAAAGAGAGCATTATAAGAATTTACCGTCAAAAACAGTCAATGGAAAAACAACGCACAATGAGGCAGTTTTAGTCTCACCGTCAATGAGAAATATGAAATGGTATCAGGAAGCTATCGACGACCCGGAAATTTATAAAAAATTACTATAACGTTGTTACCTTCCCCGGCAAGTCACTGGGGAATTTTTTCTCTCAAAAGGGCATTTTTCACGTCTGACAGCCTTCCATGTTCGTGCAAATATCTCTTCTGATACCTCGGTGTTAGCGTGTCCGACAGCCAAACTTGTTGTATTGTACAAGAAGGATTCATTAATAATCGTTTTCTGTGGTTAGAAGTTGTCGAAAAATCTCGGTACATTTTGTTCGGAACAAAACGACCCGCTGGTGATGCGAAAAAACGAGGCGCAAATTTGGGTGAGCACATAAAAAAAGCGAATTTTAGAGGATTTTTCGACACTCTCGTTAGAAGCTGTCGGAAAATCTCGGTACATATTATTCGGTACAAAGCGGTCCGCTGGTGATGCGAAAAAACGAGGCGAAAATTCGAATAGGTACATAAAAGTATGAAAAAAAGGGCATTTTTCGACAGACTCGTTAATGGAAATAAGTCAAAAAGAAATAAATGCAAAATCAGATTTCCTGACCAGTATTTGAATTGTTAACAGTTTTGCAGGTTTGGAGCAGAAATTGGAAATGCACTTTTTCGGAGAAGATACGCCTTCATTTCTAGATTTGTCCAATTAAAAATTGCAATTTTAAATACTCCCGAATCAGGAGTTCTGAATTTAATCGCAAATCGCGAAATTCCTATATGGGGCAAATATGTCTTGAAAAAGGACAATAATAACTTCTTTTTGAAGAGGAGATTGACGTGTCTGGCGCTCATTCCCCTCGTGATACTTGCCGGACTCTGGACAAGATCCCATAACGCTCAATTTTTACATGAAATTTTTGGAAAATATCCAGGTGACGCCCTGTGGACTGTAATGGCTTACTTGCTTTGGGTGATCGTTTTTCCAAGTTACTCAGCTTATTCAATCGGTGCAATTGCGATTTTTACATCTTTTATCGTTGAATTCAGCCAGCTTTATCAAGCGCCATGGATTCAGACAATTCGCCATTCAACGCTGGGTCATCTAATACTTGGTTCAACATTCAATGTCCCCGACTTTGTGGCATACATGATTGGTGGTTTGGTGGCCGTATGTTGTGACCCCCAAAAGAGACAGACAGAAAGAGAACCAATTGTTTGATTGACAACAAAGCACGTTTTCTACGCGTAAAGAAATTGCTGGCACAAGTGATTGGACTTCTCTCTGAAGACATAGTTGGAAAGAACGCCACTTCGGTTATCCATGAGGAAGATCAGCAAAGGGTCGCATTGACGATATAAGAGGTATTTAAGTCAGGTTATTCGAAAATCGAAGCGCGGACGCAGACTCTCCACGGAGTGTGCCGGTTTTAATTTTTCGAAAAACAAACATAAGCTATGGGCTTATCTTAAGGGCTAAGGACGTTAGAAGCTGTCGGAAAATCTCGATATATTTTGTTCGGTACAAAACGACCCGCTTCTGATGCGTAAAAGCGGGGCGAAAAATTGGCCGAGTACACAAAAAAGTGAATTTTGGGGGATTTTTTGACAGCCTCGCTAAGGACCTTAACCGTATTTAGAGTGCGTGATGGTATTCTCAATACTGGGTCGGTTGGGTCAGAGGCGTAGCAGACAACGCAAACGAGGTCAGATTCTTTCAGATGCTCTACCGAGCAATTCGAGCGTCTTTTGGTCGGCCTCGTTCCGGAAACATTTCACGATCAGTCGATGGAAGATCGAATCGGGGCCCGACACACTAGCGAATAAGGTAGCGCATGATCTCAACTTCATGTCGTCGGGAGAGCCAAAGATCTCGTGAGGGGTCAGCCCCTTGTCAATTTGGCAGAGAACTGCCTCGGCACACACGTTGAGCCTAGGGCCCAAGACTGGATGCGCCAAGTATGCCTTTGCTTCAGCAATCTTCTTGATCGAATACTTCTTTGAAAAGTGGCTGAATCCCAGCCCATCGAACTGAGGAAAGATATACCACATCCAGTGTGAGGTCTTCCTGCCGCACTGAATTTCATGGAGTGCCCTGTCATGGTCTGATTCCTGAGCTTGAACAAAGCGATCCAGGTCAAAAACGTCACTCGCGTTTTTTGAATTAGTCGAATTTGCCACAAGTATCTGTCTTAGCGTCAACAACCTGAACTAGGTTTCGGGCTTGGGTCACTGCCATGACAAGTTGGTCCGGGCATGAAGTGGGTTTGCCATCGCAGGTAATACGGGTCAGTTTTTGCTGAACTTCTTCAACGGTCATTCCCACAACCAATTTTGAAATACCGGTAAGATTGCCTTCACATCCGCCGATGAATTGAACATCTTTGATAATGTTTCCATCTAATTCAATCTCAATCTGCGTAGAGCAGACTCCTTCTGTTTTAAAAGAATAATGCACAGGATTGAACCTCCATAAAAACAGTTGTTGATAGTTTATCATAAATTCTAATCATTAGGAACTAATACCAATCCAAAAAAATATGTGCATCACCTCAAGAACATTGATTTGATCAAAATGAGGTTGGATCGGTATATTTTCCAAGAAAACACAGAACTTTCATGAAAATAAGGAGCCATTACAGGATGGTTTTTGCATTTAGCCGCCAAGCGATGGCCGATTCGCCTTGAGAGATTCGGGATCTTGAAAATTCATAAGCTCTTTCCGTGAAAGCCCTTTCCACGTCTATTCGGCGCATTAATAAGCCGCGCGTTTCCTTAAGATCTATTTCCATCTTCTCCGCTTTTGCAAGTTTATAGCGGAGATCAGCGGCTTCAATTTCTTTGTTTACTGGTAGTTTAGGACGTCCTCCCTTTCGAATTTCTTCAAAATCTTCCACAGCAGACTTACTGAAAGTGCCATCTGGATTTTGTCTTAATCTTCCTGTGGAAACTGCCAAAATAACAGCTTGGCGAGAAATGCCAAGAGATTTTGCTACAGCCTGATCGCTGGAAAAATTGTCTTCTTTTTTTTCCTTCTCAATCTCTTTTTCTAGTGGGTGGAAATTTTTCAATTCTGCCCCAGAAAGATTTTCACCCTCAGAAATTCTTGCAAGATAAGCTTTATATTCTTTGATATTAGCTAATTTGCTAGATTTTTTGATTTTTTTCACCGTCATATCGGCCCCTGATTTTGGTTTTGACAAGTTTTCAAAAAATTTTTATTGCATGTAGGTGGTCTTCGGGGTTTCCCGACCCCTGCACTTCCGACCCCCCGGAAGGACCCATTGGGTGCGGGTTTTCACTGAAATATCTATTAACACTGAATTTGCTAGGTATCTTCCAACTCTATGGTAATTTTACCACACTAGCGTGTTTGATTCATCATTATAATATTCATTTAAACATTTCCCTTGACAACAGTATCACTTTTTGATGCTATATAAATATGAACAACAAACAAAGCAAAACCCTCGAAAAGATTTTCACTAAGCCCACAAAGAGTAATATCGAATTTAAAGCAATTGAATCTTTATTGGTTGCTCTAGGCGCTGAAAAGATAGAAGGGAATGGCTCGAGAGTGGCTTTTATTCTTAAGTGAAATGGGAAGCGCATAGACCCCACCCAGAAAAAGAGGCGAAGAGATTGAGCGTGAACACGCTAATTTACAGGAGTTTGATCAAAATAAATTAGGGAAAAAAGCACCAAAAACAAAAGCTAGCGACTAAAGGAAAATCGGAATTCGCGTTGTCTCTGTTCATGAGGAAGTCGAAGACACCGCCACCGGGCAACTTCTGGAGGGAATCATCGAAGTATTGGACGAATTCTATTCTCGGAATCTTGCCAACGAAACAATCTCAGGAATGACCACAAATACCATGCGCGGATACCGTTGCGGGGGAACTGCTACCTATGGATACCAGAATAAAAAGGTAAAACCCAGAGACTGGTGAGGAAAGAACCATCCTTGAGATTAACGAAGACGAAGCTCGAGTCGTGAGATTCGTTTTCAAACAATACTCGGAAGGTCAGGGCCTCAAGGCTATCGTCACCGAGATAGAAAAAAGAGGATGGAGGCCACGACGGGCCAAAGAATGGAGCCATCACAATTTATTTTATCTCCTCCGCTATGAAGCTTATAAAGGGGTTTTGGTTTGGCGCAAGTCTCCGGATCCTTCAACATGGATTAGAAATGAGGGGGCGCTTTCCAGGATAATTGACGAAGAAGCATGGAATAAAGTTCAAGCTCGAGTGAAAATAAGATCCACCGAATATACCAATGCAAAAGTCCTAGCTTCGACACATCCATTTTCCGGTCATCTATTTTGTGGCGCTTGCGGAAGCCGCTATGTCACCACCGCCAAACTAAATGGAAATTGGCGTTTGTGTTGCTCCAAAAGGAAGCATGAAGGGTGTAAAGCATCACCATATTTCGATGAACCTCCTTTGCTTGTCAAAGTCAAATCGGCAATTTTGGAAAATATTTTAACTCCTGCTAGAATCAAAGACGCGCTTTCAATCCTGGCTAAAGGAAATTACCAAGAAAACGAGCGATTGAAAAAAGAGACCACCAATATAAAAAAACAAATCGTGGAAATTGAACGCCGGGAAAACTTGCTTTTCGAAGCTTTGGAAACTGGAAATTTGCCGGCAGAAGAAACATCGAAAAGGCTTCAATTGCTGGCTGATAATAAACGTTCCCTGGTTCAATCCCTTCAGGATGTTCAAGAAAAAGCTGAAAAAGTAAGTAAGAGGTCTGTTGTCTCACCTGCTGACATTAAATCAACAATTGCTCTACTCAGAGAATCACTTGAGACAAAAGGAGAGTAAGCGTCTATTTAAACCCTAGTTGAACTATCAATTCGGTTGTGATTTTCCAAATCCATAAATTTGGAAAGTCTGTTCCGATCCAGATTTTGTGGCAACAAAGCTTTGATTTCCTCTCTCGAAGTT
>JADFXM010000143.1 GCA_015233565.1 Candidatus Rifleibacteriota bacterium | reverse complement strand
GGAACGTGGCTTTTAGGCACCGTAATCTCCTGGTCTAAAATTTTTAAAAAGTATACACCAGGTTTTGTAGAGGTACAATCTCTATCTTGTAGTTTTAGCATTTCTCAAAAATTCAAATTTTCAATTCATTTTAGCGGAATGCCTGCATGAAGACGGGTTTTACGTTCCTCCTAGGGGAACGGAAAACCCGATTGATGACATATTGGGAAACTTCCGTTTTTCCGAATATTGGTTGGCCCCAAAATATTTTTTTATTTACGCAAAAAAATAGGGCGAATTTACCCCTCAAAAGAGGCAAAGAAAGCGTTTTATTCCACAAAGGGTACTTACCTAGTCACCATCAAGAAAAATGCTTATTTTCGCTTTTTTTAGGGCTTGATGGCAAAGAGGTTCATATTTCTGGCAATTGCCCTACAAAAATTATTCTACTCCTCTCCATACGCAAAAAAGAAACATATCGAACAAATTAATATTCGAGATACTTTTTTCCTGATCTTTGTTCTTTTCTTAAACATCTACACAAAAAAAAAAGCATCATGACCAATACATTGATCATGATGCAGGAGTCAGAAAAAATTACTTGTCCATGCAAACAAAGAGCTGCCGACTTACCATAGTATTATTCTTGTAGATATATTTTGTTACATATTTATTGAGACTGTTCCCGGCTTTACATATCTCACTTCCTAGCTTTGATGCTAATCCATGACTTAGTTTGGGTGAAGTATATTCGATTGAAAAATGGTCTTTGTACACATTAGCTTTGCTTTCCGGAAGTACTTCCTTTATTGCATCAAGAATTTCATCCTCATAGTCCTTGAGATTGATACTTTCGCGCAATTCCTTTAATTTTAGATGATAATTTATTTCATTCATGAAATATTCTTGAGATTCCATCAGTGTTTTCACCTTCTTTTGTGTTTGATTTCTTGAAACTGAAATATCATTTACTCCTTTCATGAGATTTCCTGGGGAAGAGATTCGGCTATCCTATTGGTGTTGTGCCTGTAGAAATGCTTAATTTCATCACTTTTGATTGTCTGAAGTGGGATGATTTTTGTATCTTCTCCTTTCATTATGTTGATCTTGAGGTGGACTTCTATTGAATCCTTGTGGACAACAACTTTCTCGACGAATTCTTTTACGAATTTCTTGCATTCTGGAATTGATCTTGTTTTCACGAAATTGCTGTACTTTTTGAGGATTTCTCGCAACGTTGTTTCGTCCATGAATGGTTTCTGATCGGAATATTCGAGTTCCTTCTTCTTTAGTTCTAGCCGCACCTTTTCGCCTTCTAGTGTGGTTAAGCGGTCTTTGAGTGTGGAATGGTCCATTCCTTTGACGATTGCGTCCAGGATGTTTTGAATTTGTGGATTGATTGCTGATAGTTCTTTCTGGACTTTCTCTATTTCCTGGTTGTTGTCTGTTAGGGTTTTGATTTGATATTCGTTGAGTCGTTTTACGAGGCTTCCAATGCGTCTTTCATTGAACAGGACACGTTGCAATTCGGACAATACAAAATCCTCCAAATAGTTCCTGTTTACCTCGATATTGTTGCAATTATCCTTGTTTGCAGCACGATGACTACATCTGTATGTGTAATACTTTGTGCGATTTCGTCCACCTATTCTTCCATTTGCATGAAATTGATGATTGCAACAACCACATTGTACAATTCCTGACAGAAGGTATACCGCTTTTGCCTTATACATTCCTGATTTCTTTGCCTCCAAACTGAGTTTTTCTTGTACCTTTGCGAATTGTTCTTCTGAGATGATTGCTGGAAGACCGTTGGGTATTGATATGATGTCTTCTTGAGTTTTCTTGATGGTCCTTCTTCCTGAACAATCCTTGGCTGGACCTCTATTGAAGGTATATAGACCCTTGTATTTTGTGTTTCTGAGAATTGTGTAGATTGCTGTTTTCCCGAATGTTTTTTTCCATTTTGTCCTATGTCCTTGTGAATTTAGGTAGGCAATCAACTTCCCATAGCCCATTCCGTTCAGATACATCGAAAAAATGGTGCGTACTATTTCAGCTTCTTCTTCATTGATGATGTATTTCATTGTATTTCGATCGACTGAATAGCCAAGAGGAGGCTTTCCTCCTAAATGTCTTGCTGACAGCGCACTTTGAGTAATTCCTTTTTTTACTTCACGAGCGAGATTTTTACTATAGTACTCATTCATGCCTTCGAGTAGTGATTCGAGAATGATTGATTCAGGAGATTCGTCCAGCTTTTCTAGGACCGAAATTAGCCTTACTCCATATTTCTTCAGGTGAAATTTGAAATTCGAAGATTCATACCTGTTTCTACTGAATCTATCGAGCTTATGGACAATGACATATTGAAATACTCCTTTCTTGGCATCTTCCATAAGTCTTAGGAATTCCGGTCGTTTGGTGGAATTTGTACCAGAACAGGCATGATCAGCGTAGAATGAGGTCAGAACATATCCTTCTCTTTGTGCGTATTCATCGATTAATCTGATTTGCGCCTCCAGACTCTCTTCTCGCTGGCTCAGCGACGAGTATCTGACATATCCAACAGCAATTTTTTTCATATTGTACTCCTTGATGATATTTGTAATAACCTCCTTCCTGAGGAGGTCAAAGAAATAATATATATTTCAGACGCCTCTTAGATTCACCCTAAGAACTATTTTATTGGTTCATAACAGGTGTCAGAATCATCAGGAACATAAAAATTATGCCGAAATTTCATTTTCGTTTGTTTTTTTTTAATTATATATACTTGGGAGTGGCATTTGATTCGGAACTGACCGGGAAATTATTTACCTGTGAATGAAATCACTCAGACAACCTCAAAGTTGTAATTCCCAAAAGACATATTGGATTCCAGATTTTTCGTTTTTATTGTGTATGCTTACAATTTTTCTGGTTTTTGAAATATTTTTCTTGGAAATTGTAATTTCCCTGAAAAAGAAGATTAATTCCAATTGTTAGGAAAAAATAAGGGTTTCCCGGCGTTTTGAGACGCAGGGAAACCCGCTTAAATGTTCAAATTTGGATTATTTCCTAAGTTTCCTTATTCTGGAAAAAAAAATTCAACTATCGACAACCACTACGAATAATTGTCACGCATTACAAAAAAGTAATTCCTTTTCTTTTTCCAGATAGTGATAAATAGAAGCTAAGAGAAAATTCAATTTCATGACAATAGAAGAAAACTTAATGGCTTTGACAAACCACACACTTGCAGGATTTATCTGAAAAATGCCTAACTCCAACATTGACTCCATCTTTTTTATCCGCTCTTTTAAAAATCAGATTAAAAAGAAGATCTTCTTTGTTCTCAAAATATCGTCGCAGTGCATAACCACAAAGATCAGCAATTTGGATCAAACTTGTCAACTCGCTATTCACGAAAAGGGGTGTTTCAATTATATTCTCTATTTTTTTCCAAAAAGTCCCTTTTTTATGAAAAGACTTCATCATTTCTGTATGTTTCTTGGAAATGGTTTCGTTGTTGTCGTGAATCATTAATCCGTATTTGGCTGATTTACTTTTTTTTGAATTAATTTGTAGATATGCTTCAAATCTGGAAACTAATTGCTCAAAAGCTTCCTCATCTATTGTGTTTCGTGCGCGGTTTGGATCAAAGTGGATTTTATCGACACAATAGGCAAATAATCTGGCAAAGCTCCAATTTGAAACAAGAGACGCTATCTCTTCCAGGAATTTCTTTCTTTCCTCAAAGGTCAAATGGACATAGGGAAGAGTTTTCCGATAATTCTTTTTGGTTTGTTGATAAGATTTGGAATTTTGGCCCTTTTGCAATTTCAGAAGTTCTTGAATTCGGAGCTTTTCAACTTCACGTCGGCGGGTTTGAGCATCAAGGCTTTGAAAATTGGCAATCTTGTTTTGCTCAACATAACTTCTTAAAATCCAACCTGTGTGAATTTCGCACCCTTCCAGACCAAAATTGCTTTTGATTTTATTTACTTCAATGTCACAAATTTTCCACTTCTCGACAGGTATACTTATACCAGCCAAAACAAAATGCGAAGTATTTCCGGGAATTTCAGGAGTGCCTGATTCGTCAATATAGCAAAAAATCAATCTTGACCTCCAAAAAATGAAAAAAGCGACTGGGGATTCAGGTAAAAACCCTAAGACGAGACGCTTGGCGACTCATCCCAGACGCTGATATCATATTAAAACACGTGACATACCTTGTCAAGAAAATTTTTCTCATACGTTTTTTTTTGAGAGGTTTTTTGGCTTTGTTTCTACCTCACAAATCCACTAAATAGGGTTTCTCAGCACTCTGTGTGCAGGAAAACCCGATTATTCACACAAATTGGATTATTCTGGAATTTACCCGATTTTCAACTTCGACAAATTTGCTCAAAATCCCTGACAAAATGCCTTTATTTGCTTTTTTCAAGAAATTGGTCATCAGGAGATCCCTCACCTGAAAAACTGCCATTTGACCTCTATTTTTCCCCCTTCCCAGCTTTTGACATCAGATGAACCACTGCATTAACCGCACAAAACAAAAACCTCGTCCACCGAAAGTCGCAATGGACGAGGATTTGGGACATGGAGGTGAAGCGGATGAGTATAAATCCTCGTCCATCACTTTTTCTTAGTTTCTTATTCTTTGGAGGAAAAACTATACCGAATTTCAAAACGAAAGACTGAAGGTTAGTCAAATTTTCTTTCTGTTGCTTTCGGGATAATTTCCAATTCAATGCTTTTCTTTTGACCTATTGTCAATTTATATCCCTCAGGACTCAAATATTCCCAGAGGCAATCGCCAAAAAGGATCTTTCCTTCAATCCCTGAACTTGCTTTGCCCTTCATTCCGGGAATGTTGTATGAATTAACAAATTGCTGAACGAAACCCTCATTATCCAAATCCGGAGTATTAAAAATATCATCCCTATACGGAAAGCGAATATGGGTAACTTTTTTTTCTTTATCAGCTGCTAGAAATATCTCTTTAATACGGAAATACCCAAAGGGAATTTCTGAATAAAAAGAACAGGTTCCATCTTCGTTTTTTTCTAATTTAATTTCCGGGTTCTTAGGGTCTAACCCATATAGTTTAACGAATATTTGATGAGCTGTATCAAAATCCATACCTAAGAAAAGTCCCTTGATTTTAGGGCCACATTTCGATTCATTACTGACTTGAGGTACTTCTTTTAGGGCTATTTCTTTTGAGGTATCTATTGTTGTGGATGAAGGAGTTTCACCCGAAAAATCTGTTTCATCACTTGTTTGAGTTGGGTTCTCAGCAAAGCATATCAACGAAAAAAAGAAGAAAAATCCAACTAGTGCTTTTTTCACATTATCCTCCTAACCAATTTTTTTATTTCTTTCTAAGGAGGTTCTTGCAAAATTAGTAATTATCCCGAAAATTAAAGTACCCAATTTTGCTAAAAGATGGCACAATGGTGACTCATTCATTCCGTTCAAAAACAAAGGAGTCACCAAATGGGCCAATTGCTTG
>JADFXM010000142.1 GCA_015233565.1 Candidatus Rifleibacteriota bacterium | reverse complement strand
TTTCCTATATACCGTTGCATTCGTAGTCAGCACTTTAATCTTGGTTTGAGATGGATCGATTGTCTTGTTTGCCGATTTCAGGTTTGTTATACATCAGCCAATTTTGGAAGTTTTATTGCACTGTTATAATGTTATTAGTTCTTCGCTATGAAAAACCGTAAAATCAGGAGGAATGTTTTGGCACAAACCCATGGAACTTTAAATAAACCGCGGTATTCATTTTCGAAAGTTGATCGGGCACTCATTTTACTTTGTCTGGCTTCCCCCAGCAAAAAAGAAATTGAAGAGGTCAGATATTTATTCCTTTCCAACCCGGCCTGGGATGAATTTCAGACAAAGATACAACATAACGACATCGCTCCTTTGGTTTATCTCAACATAATGAGAGCAGAGTTGACAACTTTACTTCCGCCCAATGTTTTGTCCGGTCTTGAAAATCGTTATACTGAAATCCAGGCAAAAAATACTGCCAGAAGCATAGTTTCCAATGAACTTTTTGAAAGGTTTTCAAAAGCAGGAGTACCAGTCATCGCCTTGAAAGGGGTACTATTCGCAGAAACAATTTACAAAGATGTTGGGTACAAGAAGATGAACGATTTGGACATTTTCATCCATTTCAAAAACGTCCAGGAAATCAAGCAAATTTACTCAGAGATGGGCTTGGCTCCTCTTGCGTTGCTTGAAGGAGGCGATGAAGAAGAAAACGAAACAAAAAGTTATCATTTGCCGGCCTATGTTTCGCAGGATTTAAAATTTGTGGTTGGCACACATTGGATGCTTTGCAGTCCAAAACTAGGCTTTAAATTGAATCAAAAAAAATTGTGGGACGACTCACTTCCGATAACAATAAATGGAAAACCTGCAAGAGCTTTAAGCCCCAAAGATGCTCTCCATCACTTGGTTGTGCATTTCCATTATTACAAAACCGGCTTGAAGGAATTAAGCGATTTTATAAATCTTATACGATCGGTTCCGAAGTTTCCATGGACTGAATTTTCCGATGAGATTGCCAATGCCGGAACCTGGACTCCAGCTTTTCGCACTCTTTCACTTGTACATACTCTTTTTCCCGCTCTTGTTCCTGATGAATTACTTTCCAAATGCAAAAATAAAGCGGAACATTGGACAGCAAGAGATACCCGCGCTTTGTGCAATCGACGCGATATTTTGCTAACCAGTAGGAGCGTTTATTCTTCAGAAATCGAAAAAGCATATCTGGCTTTTTCTTTTGAAAATGCTTTTTTCAATAAATTACCCTGGTTTTTAACTTTCTGGAAAAGGCTTTTTTTTCCACCCCAAACAACTTTATGCAGAATAAATGCAAAAAAAGAAGGAGAAAATTCTCTTTTTTGGCTTTGGGTAATGAATATCTGGCGTACAAGTCGCGAAGTGGGTCGCAGTTATGGCATTTGGATTTTTCTCCTTCTTATGCTTAAATCGAGTTGGGAACTTCTTCAATCAATTCTTCCGAACCATAGCCATGATCAAATGGCCGAACTGCGAAAAAATTTCGGGGTTGATGATACCCGACTCCGGGAATTGATGAATTCAATGGAATAATCCAAATTCCCTATTAATGGACCTGTTGCATAATTAATTAAAATCATTAATTATGCAAAATTTAGTATATAGAAGTGACTTGAAATGATGGTCACATGTTTTGTACTTTCGTTAATTCTGCAGGGCAAACGCTTACTTTTTGTTGATCTGATGCGATTAATCTTTTCAATGCCGTTTCATAAATCATATTTTTCTGCTAATATTTTTTTCAAAAAATGAGCATTTTATACGAAATTCCCGGTAAAGTAGCTTCAACAGGAAACCTCGTAAAAGGTTGATTAACAGCGAAAAAAGTGTATGTTTGCCCTGGTTAATTCTGGAATTGCGCAACAAGCTCTAATGGAGTATGATATCTAGTACTATATTTCTTCATTAAGGAAAAGGCAAAAGTCAATTTGTTACAATGTGCAATGCAATTATGAGACACTGCAAATTTACTGAAAGAAAAACTTGACGAACCGTGCGTTGAGCGGAGTCGAAACGACCAAAGTAATAAAATAAATTGTGTGTCGGTGAGTCCATCCTTATGAAGGAAGTGATAAACACAATTGTAGTAAATAACTGGAAAAAAATATCAGTCAAGGTGCTACAGTTTCAATTATGAAAGATTTTCTGATTCCCTTGAAAGATGTCTGCGATTCCAAAATTGCAGGAGGTAAAGCTTTTGGACTAGCACGAGCTTCTAAAGCCGGATTTCGGGTTCCATTGTCATTGGTTATCCCAACTAATGTTTTTTCGTTGAATGGAAGTGGAAATCTGAATGTGCCATCTGTCCTTATAGATTCAATTGTTACCGAATTCTCCGGGTGCAACTCCCTGGCTGTAAGATCCTCTGCTGATGTTGAAGACGGGCCATTCATCAGCTTTGCCGGACAGTTAAAAAGCGTGATAGGATTACCCCTAAAACCGGACAAAGTTCGTGAAGCTATTGTCGAATGCTGGAATGCATTTCGTTCGACCACCTTTCGGACCTACTGCAAGCAATTCGGGATAAATCAAGATTCTGTAAACCTTGCTTTACTGGTACAACCAGTTGTCGAGGCCAGGTTTTCCGGAGTCACCTTTTCAGTTGATCCGATCGATGTTTCCCCTAATACGATTATCGAAGCAGTCGAGGGAATTGGAGAAAAACTGGTTTCCGGAGAAACGATCGGAAGTCAGTATCGTGTACCCCTAGATTTCAAATTTGAAAAAATCACTGACCCCATCTCATCAGCAAATAATTTATCGGGCCACCCTCATGTAAACCTTTCAATAAAAGGGACTCCCGATTTTCCTCGAAATGTGCTTTTTTCGCGGGAAACCTGCTCTGGCAAGTCTTTACTCTCTTCTTTGCAAATCCAGACCATCGCAGAGGCCGCCAGAAAACTTCAAACGCTTTTTGGAACCCCTGTGGATGTTGAGTGGGCCTGGGATGCGAAAGGACTTGTGATACTTCAGGTCCGTTCAATAACAGCATTAGAAGCCCCTCCTAATCCGAAAATCAACTGGAGTCGGGAATTAACTGCTGAAAGATATCCATTGCCAATGAGTCCACTAGGCTGGAGCAACATAAGGCTTGTTTTCGACAAAGGAGTAAGATGTTTTGCTGAATTCATGAATATCTCTTTAAAAGCTGATGAGGAATTCGCAACTCTCTGGAATGGTTGGGTTTTTGCGAACGCTGATGTCTTCAACTTTAAAGACAAACTGAAAATCAAACTTCTTTTTAGCGAACAAGTAACCCTTTTAAAAGATTTTGCCCCTCATCTTTTGGGCTCCCCTACCCCTCTCAAAGAGCTTCGTAGTTTAATTAAATTCATTCAAGCTCCTGGTACTTTCCGCACAAAACTTGGAAATAAATTGAATTCAATTATTTTGTGGATAGCAGGAAAAACTATTTTAACATTTCTTAAGCGCACAGCCTCATCCATTGAAAAATCCTGGCCTACAATTTTAGCGCATTTTCTATCTGAGGTTGAAGCTGTAAAAACCGCGATAAACACTTCCCAAACAGCTGAAGAGCTGCTTTTTCTTGGGGATCGTTTACAAAAAGCAATGATTGATTATATTCGCCCGGATCTGGTGATTTTTTCAGTTAAGGAAATCGCAAGCTTATCTCTTTCAGAACTCGCAATTTTGGCGGGAAGCAAAAATCCCCGGAATATTCCCTCCCTGCTTGGAAAGCACCTTTCAGAGAATGTAACTTTACAGTTTCACCAAGAAGCGCGCCTTTTAGGGCAACAGATCAAACTCCATAAAAAAAATGCCCCCCAAGATAGCCCCAAACCGGAAAAGCCCAATATGGTTTGCCGCACCATGCCAAGCCACGATCTGGGGAATTTGAACTTGGGAATTTGCGAATTGAAAAATAGGAATCGGGTGAATAAAGCTTTTGAGAACCAACATAACGAGTATTACAATCTCGAAAACCAGATTGAAAATTTTCTGGAAAAATTTGGACATTTGTCTTTAAGCTGGGACATTTTGAATCCAACTTGGGGTGAAGACCGAGAGCGATTTCTTAAATTAATCACCGAGATCCCCCACCCTACTTCCAATTTCAAACTCAGATCTTCCGTTAATCCTGAAAACGTTGACCCGGAAATCACTGATTTCTTCACCCGGCTTGAGTTCAAACCCTTCGCCCTTGAATTTTCACATGAAATGACTCAAATCTTAAGAACTTTCATGTCCATTGATGAAGCGCATCATTTTCACATGGGCCGAATCCTTCAACCTACCCGAAATCTTGTACTTAAATTGGGAAAAATTTTGGTGGATCGCGGAATTTTAAATGATCCTCAGTTCATTTTCTGGCTAACTGACGCCGAGGTCCGCGCTGACATTGCATCTTCATCTGCAAAAAACAGAATGCCGTTATGTCATGTACGGAAAAATGCTTATGAACGTGCTCTCCGAGATGGCCCCCCCGCCGTACAAGTTTCAATTCCTTTACCAATTGCACCTGAAAAAGAAAACGAATTTCTTTTAAAAGGGAAAGGAGTCAGTCCCGGAAGTGGAAAGGGCAAAATACGCAAAGTCCTGTCAATTGAGGAACTTTCCCAACTCAAAGACGGTGAAATTCTACTGGTTATTTCCCCAGATCCAGCTTTTTCAGTTGTTTTTCCACGACTCGCAGGTATCATTGCTGAAACAGGAGCTCTCCTATCTCATAGCGCGGTTGCAGCAAGAGAGTATCATCTTCCAGCTGTTTTCTCCGTAAACAATGCTTACAGAATAATTCCAGACGGGGCTTTTGCAGAAATTAACGGAACGCAAGGAACAATTTCCTTGGTATGCTCACCAAATTTGCCATAGTAGTACAAATCTAAATTCAGACATCCCAATCTCGGGAATTTAATTTTTGTACCATTTTTTCGATTATTTCACAGCTTCAGGACAAATGCGTATTTTTTGTTGATCTGATATGGTTAATCCCTCAAAGCGAATTCAAAAATCACATTTTTCTGTCAATATTTTCTTCAAAAAATTGCCGCTTTATACCCAATTCCGAGTAAAGTAGCCTCAACAGGAAACCTCGTGAAAGATTCATTAACAGAGGAAAAAGTGCAAGTTTGCCCTGAAACTGAGAAAAAAGATGGTAACACCGGTTTAAAACTGACCCTTCTATCCGGTGAAAATTGATCCACTCTTTTGGCCTGGAGCAACCTTAGCCTTACCTCTTCAATCCAAGCTTTTCCTTTAGCTGCTGCTTTTGCTTTTGGTGGGTCAGCTTTTTTCCTGAAGTAGGTCAGAAAATGACCGGTGTTACCAAAAAATTAGGCTGATTTGCAAAAGTACAATACCCACGCGCCACACCAACAAACAATTGTGAAATTTTTTACCTGGATTGGCAGCGGGTTTTTGATATTTTTTCACAACTTCCGTGTTTATTTGCAGGAATTATCCATTTAGTGTTTAAAGCTCTTCCGAAAAGAGGTTTAAATTATATTTTTCTTTTTTCTGGTTCTTTTTTAAAAATTCCGGGCTCTATTATCAGAAAAATAGTATAAAAATCTTTCTT
>JADFXM010000141.1 GCA_015233565.1 Candidatus Rifleibacteriota bacterium | reverse complement strand
CCTTATTTTAACGATATATATTTACATCTATAACCCTTCAGATGCCCTTGCCTCGCTCATTGCCAAACCAGTGTCTTGTTTATCTCGCATAGACACTTGTTTCGAGCCGAAACGTTTTAGGGTTTTTAGGAAGGGAACTTTATCACGCCAAAACCAGGAAATACCTATCCAAGCTCAGTTGCCAAAGATTTTATTTTTCTCTTGGCTAAAAAAGCATCAAGGATATGGAAAACACAAGCCCTATCCTCTTCTGGAAGGATCTGAATGACTTGAAAACGATCCATCAAATTTGGATCATCTACTTTCAAAGATTTCCGTGCAGCATCGGTTAAAAGCAAATAGTCGATCGAAACATCGAAAACCTTGGCGATTTTTATGATTGCTTCAACTGAAGGGGTTATTCTTCCGGTTTCATAGCGGCTAATTTGACGGGCATCTGCGCCGATTTTTTCGGCAAACTCGTGCTGTGATAGCCCTTTTTCTTTTCGAAGGCTTTTTATTTTTTCACCTAAAAGCATGTTTTTGCCCTCCTAACTAGACACATTATACCTCATTTTACCGAGTTTTTGAAGCTTTTTTGACAAACTATGAATGATTCGGTTGACAAAAATGGACACTTATGGCATTATGTTATGACATTTTTGTTGCCATAAGATGAAATTAAAATTTTTGGAGGTTTTTATGCCTCGTATTCCTTCGGAGGAAATCGAGCGACTAAAAGAAGAAGTCTCCGTTCAACGCCTCGCCGAAGCGCGAGGCGTGAAGCTCACGAAGCAGGGCGACAATTTCATCGGGCTGTGTCCCTTTCACGAAGACCACAACCCCAGCCTTGTTATCACGCCCTCAAAGAATCTTTGGAATTGCCTTGGAGCCTGCCAAACCGGGGGCACTGTTGTTGATTGGGTAATGAAAAGTGAAGGCGTAAGCTTTCGTCACGCGGTGGAAATTCTCCGAAACGAAGATGTCACAGTCTCTTCAGGCCCAATCAAGGTTTTAAAAAGCCAACGATCACGAGGAAAACTAGCTACACCTTTAGATTTCAGCGTGGAAGATCGGTTTAAATCACAATTCCTGTGGGACACAGCAAAAACAGCGGCTAAAAAGGGATATTACTATGGAAAATCGGTGTTGCAGGAAAATGTGGGGCTTTTGGTGCCGGTTTGGTAGAGCAACCAACCCACCACTACCCCGCGCAGCCCGCAAGGGCCACTCGAACAAAGTTTAGCAGACCCCAAAGTGGCAAGGGCGTATGGCAGAAGGCGGGTCGTGCCCCGCACAATGCTGCATTATATTGCAAGCGAGGCGCAAAGCTCGTGTCATAAAGCCGCCACGATGGCGGAATTATGGCGCGGGCTTTACTCACCCGAGCGCTTCGACCCGCCGCTTTGCCGCCGTGCGACCCGAAGCTTGCGGGCGTTGCTGCAGCAACAAAGAGTAAATTCCTATTGACATTGGCAATTAATCATGCAATTCAAAAAAACTTCGCGAAAATTTATTTTCTCCAAATTTGCTGCACTTGTGATGATACAGGTTTATAAGTCCAATGCTTTTACTCTTTTTCGCTGGCTTTGCTGCTTCAAAGGAACTTTTGTATTGCTTTTTCAATCTTTGAACTTGGTGGTTTACGATTTCTTCGCAAGCTCACCAGTGGAGCCAAAACCATTAGAACCCCTTTGTGTGTCTGTAAGAGAAGTGACTTCTTCCACCGTAACTTTTAAAACCGGCTTTACAACCATTTGAGCTATCTTCATGCCAACAGAAACTTGGAAATCATGCTTGCCATGGTTAATCAAGATAACCCCAATTTCACCTCGGTAGCCTTCATCTATCGTTCCTGGTGTGTTCAAAACAGTTACTGAAAATTTGAGTGCCAAACCACTTCGTGGGCGAATTTGTGCTTCAGTATCAGGGGGCAATTGAATTTCCAGACCAGTGTGAATTAACTTTGTTGAACCTGGAGAAATTATTACTTCCTCAACAGAGGTCAAGTCCAAACCTGCATCACCAGGATGTGCATAAATTGGTAGAATTGCAAAGGAAGAAATTTTTTTCACTAATATTTTTTTTTGCTTCATTTCTTACTCGCAAAGTAAATAATAATGCCTAAAAACCAACCAGAAGGACCTACATTAGTTAGCCAATTTGATAATGGATGGGTTTTTATACCCGAAAAATGCTCAATTCCGTAAAAAATCCCAATAATTAAGAGATAGACAAGGGTTATTTTCACAAAGAATTTAATATCATCAAGATAACGGGAAATAGGAGACAGTTTTTCCCTGAACAACTTGAATTCATTTGAATCTAGCATTACTCTTTTTAGGGCTTCGGGTTGATTCACCCAATCATTTTCGAAGTAAGAAGCATCTTGAGAGTAATTAATTTCAAGTTTTGCTAGAACATCTGTTTGTCCCGGTTTATTTGTGCTTTCATATTTAGATGGTGTTCGAAGATAGTAAAAGCAAACCGAGACGAATGATGAATTTACCAAAATTTCTAGAGCCCCCCCAGAATGGTTATGGATCGCTATCAAAGAAGGCCCAATCCAACAGGGATCTAGTGTTGTCCCAACATGCCCCACACCCGATGAGGCCAAACCAACCTTCGAATGGTAAGTTCCTGAAATTTTGTTTGAAACATATATCACTTCATTTGTTTCAATTAAACCAGTTTCACCAGCAGGGATTGTAATTTTATTACCTTCTTTGTTGAAAATAGTTTTTTTTTGTTGGACTGACCAGGCCCTACTACTCGCTGTTAAATTTATTGAACTTCCTTTAATATTCTCTTTATTAAATGGAAATATGTAAATGCTGGTACCCAGTTCGCGAAACAAATCTTGGTCGCTAAGCATATTTTTCCCCTCACTCATGAATTAGGAGTTTATAAACCCCTGTTTTGATCTCTTTCTTTACTTCTTTATCCCTAGTTCTTTTATCTTTTTCGGTTTCACGATGATCACAAATAATGCATCGATACTTGAGAGTTAAAAGTTCGCGTTGAAATGAATAGGAAGAACAAGCTGGGCATTTTTTCATAACCACCTCACGTTGGAATTTTCTCAAAATGTCTCCCAGCAAACATTCTTGCCGTTGACCTAGGAGAAACCCCTTGGTAGGAAACAATAGGGACTTTTGCTAATTTCAGCCATTCCTTTGCAGAAGGCATTGGATAGGGTTCCCAATAAACCAATTTACTGATACCTGTTTCAATTATTTTTTTTGCACATAGATTGCATGGAAATGTTGTAACAAATAAAACTGAGTTTTTTGGAATCTGAGTAGGTTGTACTGTCACTTGAAGAATAGCCCTTTCCTCAGCATGGACAGCTTTGCATTCGTCCAGCCATCTTGGATGCTTAACTTCACTTTGATTTATATTGCCACAATAAAGGCAAATGCCAGATTCTATCGGTTTTTTACATTCATTGCAAACTAGTGGAAATTGTTTTCTAAATTCCGCACGATAACAATTAGGGTTACATTCCTTCAAACCCTGAGGAGGGGCGTTAAAGCCAACAGAAATTAGATTCGTTGTGGAAAGAAAATTTTCATCTGCCCGAAATAAGGCTGCACCAACATATCTTTTCTTGCACATTGCTTGTAAGGAAGCTAAAAAAGCAATAGACATTCCAAATTCATTTGGAGTTTGCTTAATTTCCATGTTTTTTATAATCGAAAGAAAACGATCAATTTCACCTTTTGTTTCTCCCGACAATAATTCTGCATTAGTTGAAAGAATGTTCTGGGTTTGTTTTTCACTTACCTTCATTTTAATTTGAGCATTCTGAACGAAATAATCAGCAAAATAAAAGGTTTTTTGAACATTTTGTCCATAATTAAGTAATGTATATTCGAAGCGATCTCGTTGATCTTCGAAGAAAAAACTATCTAATCCAGATTTTTCTTTTCCGTAGGCAATTTCGTATCTCTTTTTTCTTAGCTCAAACGAGCTGTCTACTCCAAGAAGAAAAAACTGAGAAGGAAAATTGTCTCGAAAATACTCAACCTCTGCGGGTCGCCGAAAACCTGTTATTACATAACTCCCCTTTTTCAAATCCACCTTGGTTGCGGCCAACTCGGCTAAGCAAGACGAATTAATTTTGCCACCATTGTAACAAATTGAATTTCCCACAGTTTGAAGAAACTGGCGTTTGCTTGTTGTATGAAAATAACCACCATTTAAAGCCAACGCTCTATAATCCTTTTTGTGCATTGTTTTTGATTTTTCTTTTACGATATCTGCCAGTGAAACCTGGATTAAGTTGTGATGGGAACGGAGATATGCTGCGAAAGTCGATACTCCACTGCAATATGGACCAATTAAACCTATAATGAAATTAGCACTAGTTTGCTTTTGCATAATTTTATCGGATAAGCCTTTCATAAAATCCAGACCCAATAACACAAATCAGGACAAACCCAAAAAGTTTTCAAATACTTTTTTGCACCCGCCAGTCCGGACACCCTGACTGGCCGCTATAAAATGCTCATTTTTCCTTTTCAGCGACAATCAACCTGGAATAGCCATAGAGACCTTCTGTGATCAGAGTCGGCGTCATCCTGATACTCCACGTAGAAATAATCTAATGTCTCTGGCAAAAATTCAATGTTTGGGAGGGAAACTTTCTGAAAAATTGAACGCTCAAGGAATCTAATTTCGAGAAGATAGAGAGATGGTGGGGTATTATTCAACTCTTGATTGAACTCTTGTAAGCTTGAAAAGTTAACACCGATGGGTTGCCCCCCAGATCGAAGAGAAAAAGCCAGTCCAACAATTAAAGGAATTCTCTCCTTCAGTTTGATCTTGTTCGCGGCGAGAAGACAATCCACTCCAAATGAAAACCAATTTTCCTGATTAACAGATGGTTCCACCAAATCAATATGGAGATCGTCAAATTGTTTATAGGAGGCATTAAACCATGCCCTATTTAGCCAATTTTTTATTAAAGCATTGAATGTTGGCTTAAACATTGAAACCAAATTTCTTCAGAAACTTTTTTTCCTCATTGGTAAGATTTCTACTGCCATGCTTCCAAGAGCCATCAATGTTGATAGCTGAACCGTCATTGAAGTGAATGTGGTCTTGTTCGCCAGGTATTTTTCCCGAATCGGCTCGATCCATAGAGCGGGGTGCTTGGCCACGTTCTATGGCCCGTTTAGCCTGATTAATACTAAGGGTCCCACCCAAACTTCCAATTGCATTGCTAAGTTCGGTTTCTAGGCCTCTTAGTTTTTCAATTTCAGGATTACATGGATCACGGCTTTCCAAGTCCCTAATCCACTTCTGAACCTGTCGGAGCAATCGCTGAATGTTTTCACTTTGGATAGTATTTTCCGACTGGGTTTTCCATATTTCTAGATAAGCTATTTGAAGAGCTTCAAAAATACCCTTCCCAGAAGGATCGGAAAAACAAATTGGATTATTATTGGCATACCCCCAGAGGTTGTTTCCACCATTGAAGCCAATTGGATCACGACTCACGAAACGTCCCACCTGCGGCGAATAGTAACGGTTGCGGTTGAAGAACAACCCCGTCGCAGTGCTATATCTTCTACCGGTAAACTGAATATGTTGATGTATACTTACGGTTCCGGGGGGTTGATCCCCGGCATTGGAAACTGTTTCCGGAG
>JADFXM010000140.1 GCA_015233565.1 Candidatus Rifleibacteriota bacterium | reverse complement strand
ATCAGCAATCAGCAATAAAGAGTAAAATCAAAAAATCTGTTTGTAAAGAGTTTCCAGAACTAATGCGACAAATTTATGATATTTTTCCTTTTCAGAATCATCACTATTCATGTATAATTGTTCCAATAGTTTGGGATTGATCAGGAACATTGTTTTCTGTTCAATCTTTTTTTTACCTGAAAAACGCTCCCGCTCCAGTGAAGCATATTTTGATTCGTTTGTACACCCCCCGTCCGCGAAAAAAAATAAATATTCTTAACGAACATGCCTATTGGTGGCTAATGAAATATTTACTCTTTATTGCTGATCGAACCCCAGGGCATAGGCATTTGAACCATCGGTGCTTTCAATCGAAGCAGATTTCACTATACCTTGAGTTTCGCCAATAGCAAATTTGAGAGAGAGTAAAACATGGTAACGATGCTTGTTTTGGCAGAATTTTGTGTAAGTAAAATCACAGTACGGGATTTCGTAGATTTGGCTAACAAACGAAGTCTCCCTAAAAAAATACTGTCAGATATTGACAGTACACTATTTTTCTCGGCAGCTTCCGAATTGAGAGACAAATGTGGAGGACCCATGCAAAGTCATTCGGAAATGTGCTTTGCAAGGCGCTTTCCGCTGCGGGTCTCTTGGAAGTACACAAAACCGCGGAGACAAGCTTCCAGAGCGGCAAAAAAAATAATGGCGAAACTCAAGTATACGCCTATACGCCATAGCCAAAATGAGTTTTTCTTTTTGTTTTATTCATGATTACTTCAGTATTCCCTCCAAAGTGCCCCTTCGCGTTTAAAAACGAAGTTCTAAAGACTGCGGTTATAAAACCAGGCAAACATTTCAAAAATATAATCCAAAAAAAGTTTTTTTGGTAATAATCAAAGTGAAAAAAAATCGCGAACTTGCCGATTCTTTCCAAAATAATTAGAACCACTTTCTTGGTAATTAACACTTCTAGGCAAACAAGATTGATTGCAAAAATTAAAAAATCGCAATATTACCGAAACCTGGCTATCAATAGCTCGAGAATGCCATTTCGAGCAGAATCAATCACCTGTATTGAGCGAAGCCAAATGTCTTACGCGAAGCAAAGGAAAAACGTATCCCTTGAACAAATTGGGAGCGGCTCTAGCGAGAAAGAGCAAAGCGCTTGTGTTAAGCGAAGTCGAGGAATTTTCGGCAAGCGAAGCGAAAGAAACCGCACAGAACGAAGCCAAAACAATCTTGTTTTTCACCTTCGGGCCCCTTTCCCACTTTTTTCCTCACCATGAAAATTCGTTCAACTGCAAGACTTGGATATTGCACAGTTTTTCTGATCCTGCTAAACGTTTTTTCCGTCTTGGGGGATAGCGGGAATGCAAACTCAGAAGCCGAACCGAAAAGGCCGACGATCACCGGAGCTGAAAACTGGAAATATAATAAATTTTCGTCCTTCGACCTTCTTAAAATCAATTTGGAAAAAGAAGGTCCAAAGGGACAAAAGTTCTTGTTAGGGATTTATGGATTGTTTTATCAGGAAAAGGATAACAAATCCTGGGACTCATATGTTGGTGAGAGTTATTACAAGATTAAGAAAGGGAAGATGGATTTTCAGTTAGGGCTTCTTCGCGAAACACTCGGAAGTGGTGACAATGTCTCATTTATCGACAAACTGAATTCCCGACGTTATTACGCTGGATTGGCCAATGATTATAACCGGGATAAAAAAGAAGTTCCCGCTTTCAAATTTACTTATTATTTCACCCCGAAAAGAAACCTGACCGTCCATTATCTCCCAATTTTTGAGGCAAGCGATCCCCCCAGTATTTATTCAAGTTGGGCAAGCAGTTTTCAAAAAGCTTTAGCCGTGCAGGTAATCAAAGGAGCAACTCTCTTATCGGAAAGTACAAAAAGCTTGGATCAACAGTATCATGTTTCCTATAGTTCTTCATTTCCCAAATACGAGATTCGTTACCATTATTTTTATTTTAAGGAAAGACTTCCAATTGTGGATATGGTCAATGAAAACCTGTACAAACAAACTTACCCGATTGATGAGACTGTTGCTATTGATGGAAACGTAACTCTGTCGAAGGACCTTCTGGTCAGATTCGAAATGGCTTATACCAAGGACAAATCATTTTCCGAATTCAATCAGGGAAAAGTTGGCCGCAAGTTTTTCAGCGATTCATATAATGCATTGTTTGGAACCGACAAAACCTTTAAAAATAATCTCTATTTCAATGTTCAAACACTATTTTCCTACGCCAAGGATTTGAAATATTCAACCCCATTTCAACTTTATCCCTTTGAAACTGCTGTCTCTGTGGATATGAAAAAGGGTTTCAAAAATGAAACTCTCTTTGTTGAATTTGCTGGAATAGAAAATTTAAGTACTGGGGAATTTGTGTTAACTCCAAATATTTCCATTAGAAATATCGATTCAATAAAAATGACAGCCGGCATCCAGATAAACGGTAAATCAACAGACGCCCTAGGGCCAATCGGGCAATTTGACAAAAATAACACTCCCTACTTCGAAACGGAAATTATTTTTTAACCCCCCCCGGATAAGCCTTCCCAAGGCGCGCTATTTTCATCCTCTTATGGTCCATTCCTTAAGGAGAGCTGAAAAAATATCCTGAATTTTGAAAAATTCCCTTCCCCAAAGATTCACCAACAAGATATCGATTTAAGAGAACCAAGATTCACATCTTGGGGGAGACGCATACATGAGGAGAATAAGAGATGGTCTTATCAAGTAAAGCGAAAAAACCCCAAAATTCAATAATAGTGCCTTCGATAGCCTTTGTTAACGGCAAGCCCATTTTTCAAATAATGACTATTTCACAGTTTTGGAGCGGAATTAAAGGGACAATAAACACAAGTTTGCTTTTTCCATGGGAATTGTTGAGCTTCCTTGATATAATTAAGCGATTAAAGTATAATCTTTTCCAGATTAATAAAAGGGAAACCTTTTGACCACCAAAGCCGAAGTAAATTACCAATATTTTGAGGACGCACTTTTTGAAAAGCGCGTATGGATGCCCTCAGCCAATGTTTCCAATTATTTATTGGTTTTCGCGGCTCCCTTTCTTGGAAGTGCGGACAAATTCGGAAGAAGAGCCTTTAAAGATTTGATAATAACACTTTCTGAAAGCGAGATTGTACCTCGTACAATCGTTTTTTGGAATCGCGCGGTTTTAGCCTGTCTTGATAGAAGCCCGCTCCTGGAAGCTCTGGCAAAAATTGAGCGGAATGGAGTAAGAATACTTGTTTCAGCTTTTGCGATTGAAAAGTTAAAGGCAAAGAGTCGACTTCGAATTGGAAAGTTGGCTAATTATCTTGATTTTTTGGAGGTAATCCATAAATCCCAGAAGGTTGTAACTTTTTAAAAAAAGATTTATTTTTTGATTGTTGACTTTGAATAAATTAAATGCTAGAATCTCCAATAGCTGAAGGGCGATTAGCTCAGTTGGCAGAGCGCTTGCTTTACACGCAAGTGGTCGGCGGTTCGAGCCCGTCATCGCCCATGGCGGAAAGTTTTGGGGTCGTAGTTCAGTCGGTTTAGAACGCCTGCCTGTCACGCAGGAGGCCGCGAGTTCGAGTCTCGTCGACCCCGTTCCATGGCCAGATAGCTCAGACGGTAGAGCAGCGGACTGAAAATCCGTGTGTCGTTGGTTCAATTCCGACTCTGGCCATTTTTTGTTATGAATGTGGCGACATAGCCAAGTGGTAAGGCAACGGTCTGCAAAACCGTTATACATCGGTTCAAATCCGATTGTCGCCTCTCAAAATACACAAGCCAGACGGTAAAGCCATCTCCGGTTTTTTGGGGATGGGATTTTTGCGTCTAAATGTACAAAAATGTGCCCATAATTGTGCCCAAATTTGTGGACAAAACCATTTTTTTGAGTTTCCCCGTGTTGCTTGTATCGCTTTCTGTGTGCCAATCACAAAGGCATTTTTGTGCAATATCTAACGACGATTGGCAACAGACTTTATTACCGACGACGTATACCGCCCGAAATGCGGGAATTAATCGGATATAAAGAGCTTAGACGAAGCTTAAAGACTACTGATATTGAGACTGCAAAAGCCTTAGCAGCTAAATTAAATAATACAATCGAAAGAGTTTTTGCTACCATGCGGCTTGAACTACCACAAGAGGTGCTAAATGTGTTAATGAAGCCAATATCACGCAAGCGAAAAAAGGTTATCCCCGATGAAAATTTGTCCCTGGGTTCGAACCTATTTTTGAAATATAAACAGGAAATGGTTGCCGCTAAAAGATGGATTCCGAAAACAGAATTTGAGAATCAGAAGTGTTTCGACCTGTTTATCAAAATCTGTGGAGACAAGGATGTTAACAAAGTAACACATCAGGAATTGCTTACTTTCAGGGATAAGATTAGCAGGTTGCCACCTAACTCTAATGTTAATCCGAGATTTAAAGGCAAGTCAATCGATGAATTGATTGGTATGAAGCATCAGAGGCTATTGTCGAGAGTGCGTGTAAATCGTCATTTAATCGTTGTCAACGCCTTCTTCAAGTGGTTAGTACAGCATGAATATATAAAAACGAATCCCGCTCACAATCTGATTCTACCCAAACATAGAGTCAGAGCAGATGAGGAACGTGAACGGTATGGTATTGAGGAAATCCGGAAAATAATAAAATGCGTCGAGAAGTTTAAAATTTCCAGACCGGAACGCTATTGGATACCGATGATAGCAATATATTCCGGGATGCGGCTAAATGAAATAGCGCAGCTATATATAAGCGATATCAAGCAAATAGATGATACCTGGTGCTTTTCGGTTGACGATGACAAGCCAGATAAACACCTGAAGAACCTGAGCAGCAAACGCACAGTTCCGATACATGCAAATTTATTAAATCAGGGGTTGCTCAAATACGCAAATGATCTGCATGTTAAGAAAAATGAGAGATTGTTTCCCAATCTCCGGAAACATAACAAAAATGGCTATGCTCACCAGCTCGGTCAGTGGTTCCAATTGTTTAATCGGCTTAAAATTACCGATAATCCCCGCAAGTCGTTTCACTCCCTAAGACACGCATTCACAGACGAATTGAAACAAGCTGGGGTTGACTCATCAATCATTGCAGAATTAATCGGACATTCCCATGATACCCTTACCATGAGCCGCTACGGAAAACGTTTCGGAGTAAGAATTTTGCTTGATGCAATCTCCAAATTGCAATATTAAATCCATCAATTATCCATCAAAATTCATTCTTTGAGATATGCATGGAAAAAGTTTTCTACTGAAACAAAGACGAAAACCCATTTCCGAGAAACACCTATTTTTCAGGGTTTCAAAGGAAATGGGAAATTTCCGAATTAAAGCCAATCCAGGATTCTTTTTTTAGTCGCTTGCTTTTTCCTTCCAGAAGCTTATTTCCAGAGGTTTGTAACGTTTTTGCGTTTCCTTTATTTTCCTCCCTCCAAAAACCTAAAACGTTTCGGTTCGAAACAAGTGTTTTTGCGAGATAAACAGGACACCTATTTGGCAGTGTCCTTTCGATAAAAGTGCTAAAAGTCCCAGAAAAAGTATGTTAGAATTTTCGGGAGAATTGATTCCAATAGCTTCTTATAGAAGCTGTAAGAGATTTATTTTTTTAAGGGAAAAGGAAAATTATTTTTCGAAATAGTTACTTATCAGTTGGTCAAGATAAAGCTGTGTTGATCAGCTGTTTCA
>JADFXM010000013.1 GCA_015233565.1 Candidatus Rifleibacteriota bacterium | reverse complement strand
TTGACAGCTTTACAAAAATTTCAAAGCACAAAAATATCTTCTTTGAATAATCGAAAAATAATTTTTTCTGGATTATCATCCTCTTAATATTTTAGCCCTGGTTTCTTTCCATGAAAATCTGTGTTTATTCAAAAAATTCACCATTTTACCATTTAATTTTCGTACAACCCTAAGAGGAAATTTTAGAAACTGACAATTAACAGAAAATCCCTCACTTAAAGGCGAGAGATTCGTGTGTCATAAGCACACTGGCTTCCCCCTCGAGGTGGGTTTTCATGTTAGGTATTTTTCGACAGATTTGTTAAAGCCAAATTTTGACCTACGCAGATTTTTGTGGTTGAGTGATAGTCTCAGATCTCCTGATGCATATATTAATTGATCAGAATTTTAGAGTTCCAAATCGGAAATCCACCTGGCACTTTTCACAGAAAAAAAAGTGTATATTTGTGCCGAAAACTCTTCAAAATTGTACCAAATGAGTTCCTCCCAATTCAGGAGGTTTGAGTTTGAAATCACCGTGTCCAGCTTGCAAGGCAATCAAGCCTTGGGATTCGATTTGCAACCAGCAATGTTGCTTGAGCTCTTCAGTCGACAATCCGGCGAAAAGTGGACCGATGGCAAGAGGTCGATCACACACACTTCCGGAGGTGCCAGTACCCGAATGGGCGGTCCCCATGTTCCCGCGCCACGATTGAGCAGGAGGCGAGAACCCTTTCCCAAATCGTTCAGCCCTATTCCAAACCCATAGACCAAAAACTGCACCAGAATGAGGGGAAAGATCTGTCCCCCGTGGGTATGACCGGAAAGTTGCAGGTCGAATCTGCCCAGGGTTCGGGGATCGACCTTGGGTGTGTGTTTCAGAAACAACCGGAAACCTTGTGCCGACAGCCGTGACAAGATATCCACCTCATCGGGTTCCGGGATTAATCCCATTCCGACCGCGTCGTCATCGTCCACCCCTGCCAGGCCAAGGAAAGCAGTGACCTGGACCGCCGCCCCTTGAAGGGGCTGAAAACCAGCTTCTTTCAGAAAAGTCACCGCAGAAGTGAGACCCTCGTAGACTTCGTGATTGCCGGTGACGGCAAACTTGCCAAATGGTGGAGTCAAGCGTTTCAGGCGTTCGACCAGCCATTCTCGGTCCTGGAGGTGAACGTCGGTGAGGTCGCCGGTGGATACTACAAGGTCGGGTTTGACCCCCTCGACCTTTGTGAGAACCCGCTCCAGACGCCATCGGTTCTCGAGCATCCCCAGATGTAGATCTGACATCTGAACGATCCGAAATCGGGGAAGACCTTGCGGAACCTTTTCGCTACGGATTTCATATTCAACAACCTTGATCTGGGTTGCCTCCCAAAAACCATATGCGGTGATTGCGAAAGTGATTGTCAGTGGATACGCGAAATCGGCATATCCACCTTCGGGGAGTCTCCAACTGACGTCCAAAAGGTTCAGAACGGCCTGGCCGACAGCACGGAATGCTTTAAACATCAGGGACCAAAAAAGAAATTGCATCATAGTGGCTGTCCAATAGAAGGCTATGGTTCCAACAACATAGCGAACCATGACCGGCAGAGCACCCCAGGAACCAGATACCAGAAGTGGAGAAAGGGTCATGACCACAAAAAAAAACGAAACCCATCTGGTGAAGGGTACATGAACTAATCCGGAGACAATGAGCGCCACAGAAAAGTAATAGTTGATGGCAGTGTAGACCAGAAGAAACATTGCCAGCAAAATCGTCGCTCTACGTGTCACGATTTTCCTCCGCCAATGTCCGTTTCAACGAGCGAGTTTCGCAAGGCTTCAAGCAGCAAAAGGCTTCCTCTACAAAAACACGGAAAAATTCGTCTTGTCACCGCCCCGATCCTAGCGCTTTTCCCGCACGTTCAGACTGTCGGAAAACCCCTAGAAATGGATAATTTCATGGACCAATCCGTTTTTTCGCTCCGCTTTCGCGCATCAAATCAATGTCGTTTTGTACCGAATTCAATGTACCGGACTTTTCCGACAGTCTCGTTAAATACTATTTTCCTGGACTTTTTCCCCCAACAATCGGGCTTTCCTTTTTAAAGTGTGAATCTGGTCGATCAAATTCAAGATCACCGGAACCGATTCATCATTGACGCCCATATCCTCCATCAGATCGCGGATCAGTAGCAATCGAGCAATGTCTTCCTGGGCCAATCTGCCCGCTTCTTTATCCATAGGCTCGATCCACTGTCTTTGCAGACAATCCCGGATAAATTTCTCACTGACTTGATAGATTTGAGTAATTTCCTGGTAGTAATAGAATTCCGGCATTATCCCTGCCCCCCTTTCAGATCATTAGGCATGCGCACCTGATAAGGATTTTTTCGAGTCCACTCCCGGATAAAATCTTTAAACTGTTGATCTTGTAACTTTGGCATAATGACTTTCAATTCAACCAGCAAGTTTCCCCTGGTTTTGTTATCCTTACCCGGAAAACCTTTATTCCTAAGGCAAAGTTTTTTTGCCGTGTCCATGGCTGGCGGTATCTTCATTTTAACCGGACCTTCAACCGTTGGAACTTCTATTTCGGTTCCGTTGACAACTTCGTCGATCGTGACCGGAACCTCAATGAAAAAATTAGCCCCTTCCCGGCGAAAAACATCAGAGGACCGCACCCTGATTTCGATATAAGCGTCCCCGGGCTGCCCGTTCCCGAAACCAGGCCCGCCCTGCCCTTGGAGTTTTAGTTTGGTCCCTGTATCCGTGCCGGGAGGTATTTTCACTAGGGTCGATTTTCCGGGCTGAAGGCGGATTTCCTTTTCCGCGCCCATTACAGCATCCCTCAAATCGATTTCCAGTGTGAAAGAATAATCTTCTCCTGGAATATCGATATGGCCAGACTGCTTCCGCCCCCTAAAGAACGAACCGAGAATGTCCTCGAAATCATCGGCATGCGCATGAGAATAGCGACTTTCCGACGTTTGGGTTTCCCGGTAAAACGGACCTGACCTGCCAGTCTGTCCTTGGGAAACCCCGAAAAACTGATCCTGTTTGTATTTCTCCCGCAGCGCTTCGGTTTTGATTAGCTGATAGGCGGCATTGATTTCTTTGAATTTACTTTCCGTACCAGCTTTCCCCAGATTGACATCCGGATGATATTCTTTGGACAGTTTACGATAAGCGCATTTTATCTCTTCATCGGTCGCGGTTGGCGAAACACCCAAGGTTTGATAGGGATCCATAGCTTTTTCTCCAGTATCCAGGTTGGTAGGCAAAACTTAGGCAACTTGTTTGATATGAATATTCAGTCTAAAGCGAATAACAAAGTCGGCTCCATCTCATCGCGGTCTGATGATGCCCCGCAAATACCACTGTCAAAAAATTTCATTACGAGGTTCCTCTTTGAAACAAGTCTAAGAGCTTTTTTTTGTTGGAAAATGCTGTAAAATACTTAGTTCAGTCATCGGGTGATTCCGGAGCTTCGCACAAAATTTTGGCGCTGATTTCTAGGAATGAACTGTTGATATACATTCCTGCTCCAAGTTCAAAACCCACAGACTTGTCGATTCTAGGGGCAATAGGCACATACCTGTCAAAATAAGGTAGATCGATTTCATAGAATCATCTCACTGTCATTTTTTTCGCTTTTCGTTTTCCCATTTTTCATAATGAGTCCATTATAACCCTTATTTTGAGACAGGAGAACTAGGGAAAATGGACTATTAAAATAACAACAAATAACGATTCCTCCTTTTTTCCATAGAAGGGGAATGCGATCCGAAGGAATATTCGAAAAGGTCTAAACCCCGAAATTCCTGTCACCCGTTGCAAACAGCATCAAAAAATCTTTAATGAAAGCCATTCCAGGGGGATCCACAGTTGCCTTATTGGGAAGGGAAGGGGTAGACTAAATTGATCATTTTCTCAGCCGCTTTTCCAGTAATCCGATTAGAAATCCTTCACGCCGAGCAAGCATTTGGGTTAGTCTTAGAGCGGGTGATAAAGCGAAGCTCTTCGAATCGAGTGATTTTAAGCAGAACTTCCAATCAGTAAGTATCTGTCTGACAAAGGGCATGAGAGAATATCTCAGCCAGAATTTTTCCCAATCCGTCCAATGAAAAATTCTGGCTTCCGCCTTTCCCTCTCCGTAATGCCTTTTGTAATACTGCTTTAAAGAATAATTGTGGGAATGAAAAACGGCGGAATCCGGAACGTATTGAATGTTGAAGCCTTTTTGACGAACTCTCCAGGTCCAGTCGATGTCTTCGGAATATTGGAGATTTTCATCAAAACTCATTTTCTGCCAAACCGAGCGCCGTATAGCACTTGAGGCCATGGAAAAACAGTGTTTCCAGAACTTTTGTCGGTGGCCATCTCCGTATGCCTCTTCGGTTTCGCGGGCAAAAAGAGGAGCGCAATTTGGGCGGGGCATCTGCCGACTAAAGACTGCCGCAACACTGTTGTCGGTAAAACCTGCCAGAAGATTTGTGAGCCATTTGTTATTAACTGGTGTGCAGTCCGAGTTCAGAAAAACAACAAATTCTCCGGATGATGATTTCATACCATTATTCAGCACTCGTCCGGGGACATATTCCCCTTTGGGAACTTTGTAAACAGCGGCTGCAAATTTGTGAACCTCTTCCCGGGTCCTATCATTGGAGGCATTATCGAACCCGATCAGCGTAAAGGGGTGTTCTTGCTTCGCAACCATCCGAAGCGTTTCAGCCACAAGAGGCATGTCATTGTGGGACCGCATAATTATAAAAACGTTTTCAGGGTTCATGATTGCGGTTTTCTTCGGGCCTGCTCAGGCGAGTCCTGCTTCATGCATCATAAGCGGGAAAAGGCCATCAAGACGCTTCGGTAGAGGGTTCGGTGAAAAATTTGCCGCAAACATGGCAAGAGAATCCTTGTCCCTTGGATCATATCCATGCATGCCTGCAAGATGGGATTGGCCCATGAAACTCGGACACAGTAGGATTCCTGGCTCCAGGAGAAAAAAAAGTTCACCGTAAGGTTGTCCTGGAAAATCGCACCCGTAGAGCGCCAATTCCTGACGAGTCATGATATGCCCTCGCGGTTCCTGGGAAAGAGCTGTAACGATAAGATGCCGCGCCTTTTCGTGGAAGAACCAGAAACGGGCAAGGGTAGAATCATAAACGGCGACGAAGTCTTTTCCGAAGCGAAGGCCAAGGCTATTGATCCTCGAGATAAGATCACAATCTTCTGTAACATTTGTCATACCATGATCCGTAAAAACAAACAGGTGAAGTTCAGAATACTTTTCTCGTGCAATCCGTATTATCTTTCGAAGTTGGTCTTCATACCACGCAATTTTTCTCTTAACCGGCTCAGAGGGTGTTCCATACTGGTGAAGCACCGCATCCATAGAAGCCATGTACAAATAACCAAAACAAATATTCCCTTCACTTAGGCTTTTTTCAAGGCTTTGCAGGTTGCTTGTTTCTGAATTCCGCCAGTCAGAAAGATAAAATGGGATACCACGCTCTCGGAGGTGGTCAAAAATCGTCAGATCACCTGAGTTGATTCCTCCCTTCTGATAAAGATCCTTTTTTTCAGAATAATCGAATAGAGGAAGGTATCGGAAAGGCATGTTATACAACTGAAAATAACCAGTGTATCCAAGCCACCTTTTCACCACTCTGCTGATGACATTTCTGACCCGTCCACGATTTGCCAGAGAGGGTGGAAGAATTGAAAGCATCCGTAGAATACGGAAGGGGGATTTTTGAGGGTTATAATAAAAGAAGGAGAAATGTCCGTGGTCGCGTGGCATTTTTCCAGTCAGGATAGTGGGATCGCAGGTGGAGCTGTATCCGAAAATAGTTTCAAGCGGCGCTCGGATCGGCAATTCATCATCCAAAAAAGAATGAGTTCGGAGAATTTCCCAACCGAAGGCATCGATGAAAACGAACAGGGAAAGGCTATTTTCCGAAGGAGGCACGGGTTCCCTCCTGTGAATAATAGATGTCAAAAACTTTACACATGCGAACATTATAACAAAAAAAAAAATAGCGAGGGAACTGATTTCACGGTGGATTTGTTCTTGAACGAACATCCGCTTAAATTCAGGAAATATGACTATTTGCATTTGACGAAAAACTCAGCTCTGAAAGGGAGAAGTAATGCAAAATTACCGTGGGACTGATCTTGGATTAATCTAAACCATCTACCCATCAACGAAAATAATCAATGTATACCAGAGAAGATTCAATTTTTTCGCAAGGAAGACCAGTCATTGAAGAAAATGCGGTTTTGTACATATAAATTTGTTTCTGATATTTTTTTTCCAATTCAGCGGCTCTTTTTTCTGAAAAGTCTATTTTTTCAAGTGGTCTGGCTGAAGAATCTTCGGGATTTCCGCTGTTTTCATGACCTTCGGAAACTTTCCGGTTAGCCGGTCTCCCGGTTTTAAATTCCCATATCGAAGCCTTAAAAGGCTTGGAATCTTCATAAAATAAAATGGCCCGGTCAAATATTCCATTCATAAGACCATCTTGAGTTTTGACAGAGAAGGATTGCTCACGAAAAAGGCGAAAATCAGCTTCTTTAGGAAGTTCGAAGATTTCCCTACTTTTCCCACTGGAAATTAAATTTTTTACCGAGACCAACGCCCTCCGGATCACTTCATTTTTTGCCTCGGGAAAATAGGAAGCAAGAAGTTTTTCAAAAAAAGCGCTGGAATCAGAATCTTGAAGTTGAGTGTCATAGATCACCTTAAGAAAATCATTGTTCTCATCAGGAATCCATTCGATTTGTCCAAGAATAAAATGCACAATTTTCCCGTATTCAAGAGATTTCAAATAATTTGATTCTATATTCAAAAATTGAGACCATGCAAACTCATCAGTTCCAGAAGGGTTCAATACATGAAAAGAGCGAAATGGTTTTTCATCCGGTACCAACTTCCGAAATGAAACCGAAGGAATTTGCTTGGTAATTTCATTTCGAAAAGCAGTGCTAGAAGTCGCTCCTTTCGAGGAATCAGGAGTTTTTAACGGCGTTTCAATGTCTGAAAGTTCAGAATCTGTTTCGGAGAGAATTTGATTGGCCGAGTCAAAGGAATCAGACTGCTTTTCCGCATTTAGTACAACCTCTTTGGCTCCGCATTGAAAGATAGGTTTAAACCATTCATTTTCGGTAGGCTCTGAAGATAACGCTCTTCTCAGGATGGCAGCATATGAATCGTCTGCCCAACCTTTCACCTTCCATTCTCCGTTTTTTCTTTTCTCAAGTGGTTCAGTAATCATCAATAACCCCTCTTTAGCACGAGTCATTGCAACGTACAATCCACAGATTATATCCCTGTATCTACGTTTAACTTGTTGATCATAGGCCTCACTGATTTCCGGGCTATGATTGCGGAAATCTTTTCCAACAGCATTAAAGAATCCTGTTGGAGGGGAAATCGGGTGTTCCCTCCTCACATAAATTGGATCCCTGAAGGTTTTGAAAAAATTAAAGTTCAATTCGGGAAGAACAACAATATCGAACCCCAGTCCTTTTGACCCATGTATGGTCATAACTCTTACCGGAGCGACTTCCACCTGCTCAACCCTCGAACCTCTCACAAAATCGATGAAATCAGACAAACCGGTACTCTTCGTGTAATCGAATTCTCCGGCAATCTTTATCAGCTGGAGCAATCTATCAAGAGTTCTTTCAACTTCAAGCGGTGCGATGTATCGTGTCCAGTTTGTAAGAGTTTTTTGAAGCCCATCAGAACAAATCTGGTTGCGGATTTCAAGTGATACTGCGGCAGAGTCACTTTTTTGATTGAGTCCTAGGTATTTTCCCAGAGGGGTGGCCATTAAATGAAAAGCTGCAATGGAATCTCCCGGATTGTCCCCCAATTTCAGAGCGGCAAGAACGGCTAATACTGCTGCTTCGTCATCCAGAGGATTTTTTCCCTCGCCACTCGCAGAAACTCCTAATTCGCGGAGATGAAAAATCATCTGCTTTACAAGTCGGTTGGTTCTCACCAAAACACCGATCTGTTTTCCGGGAAATTCCAAATGCAGTTTTTGTATTTCTTTCGCGCAAAATTGATAGTGGCTGGAAAATTGTTCCTGTGGCTCGCTGGAGCTTTCGCTGTCATCATCTGAATTTGTCGTTTCAGAAACTTCTGATATTTCTACAGTCTTGGAGCTGCGAAGTTCAACCCAACCCGAACCATGCTCGTGGTCATGGGAAACATGTTCATCAAAAAAGCTGGAAAACTCTTCAACTACCCTTTTCAAATAGTCTTTGGTTATTCCGGGGTTTATCGCGATGTTCTTGAAAACTCTATTTACCGTCTCTATTATCGCCGGCTTGGACCGATAACTCATCCACATTTTTTCTATCCGGATAAATATTTCCGGATCATCGATAACATTTCCAAAAAGTTCGGGACATCCATCCCGCCAACCGTAAATTGATTGCTTGGGATCTCCCACCAGAAAAAGGCTTCGATTCATTTTTGTGGGATCACCAGTTGCGCAAATTTCCGAAGCTAGTGGTTGGAAAATACTCCATTGACTTATGCTGGTATCTTGAAATTCGTCCAGGAACATGTGCTGGATTCTTCCATCAAGTCGAAAATAAAACTCATTCAAAGCCAAATCACTTTCCAAATCAATTGTCCGCATTATGGCAAGCGGGATGTCGCCAAAAAATGTGAGATTGTGTTTCCTTTTAATTTCTTCAAAAACCCTCTCGAAATCTTCAAGGAATTTTCCAAAATATTTATTTTCCTCGAACAATTGCCGTAGAAGTGAATTTTTGGCGTGAGAATAAACTTTGGATACAAGTTCGCAGACTTCGTTTGGGATAAGCTTGCGAAAATATTTTGGAGGATCTTTAAAAGAATTGCAAACCAGCGTATGTTTTAAAAAGGCAGGCCAATTCTGGTCTTTCAAAAATTCTTTAATTTTTGCATGAGCCTCAACTAAAACGGTATTCCCTTCAAAACTTGATAAGTTGCCAATGTTTTCCCATTCTTTAATAAAATGATCGAATTGATCAACCCCAAGAATCTGAGACTCATCAAATTTCACCATTTCCCATAACCGAGGATCGCTTGTAGAACGGTAAATTGGAAATGCGGATTCAATCTTTTCCAAAAACATTTCGAAAATAGATCTTTTTAATTTTCCTCGATAGATTTTTTTTATCTGAGAAATCGTTTCATCAGTTGGAAGCCTTAAAAACATTTCTTTCAGGGCGTCTGAATATAATTTTTTTGCAATCGGAGAGTCCTCTTCGGTTAGATTCATTTCAGCAGTCATTCCAAGTTCAAAAGGGAAAGACCCGACTATTCCACTGAAAAAACCATCCATTGTTGTGATGGACAATCGGTGTAATGAATCGCGCATCCTTTTCAGAAGGGAAAGAAAAATCATCTGGAGATCTGAAGGTTTCAGGAAATCTCTATTACGAATTTTAATAAAATTTGCTAATTCGATAGCTTTTTTTTCGTTAATTACTGCTTCTGAAATTTTCTGCAGAATTCTCTCCAGGATTTCTCCGGCTGCCTTTTTTGTGAAAGTCGTGGCTAAAATTGCCGCCGGATCAGCGTGATGGTATATCAGGGAAATAAATCTCATGCTCAATTCAAATGTTTTTCCGGAACCAGCAGATGCGCTTACAATAACGTTGTTTACACCATTTACCAATGTCATAGAGACTCACATTCAATAATTAAATTTCGAAACAATTTCAATCAACTCTCAGAACGAGTCGGTGAAAAATGCTCTTGGAGGGGATTTTCTCGTACCTCTCGAAATTCTCGTCCTGGAACTCATGTTTGTTTTACTAAACTGGTTTGGAGCCTTCACCTGAACTTAAATCAGCAACCAGGCGTTTGAAATGTTGCTCAAGATTGCATACGAAACGAGGGATATCAAACAATACGCCATTGTTGTGAATCTGTCGCAAATGCTCGCGAAGAGCAAGGCATTTTTCCGGTGTTTGAGCCAATGCCACAGCCTTTTCTTCGTAGTCATGAAAGTTGTAAGTTATCAACTCCGGCAATCCAGCCGCAGTCAAAAGTGCTCCCGCCATACGTGAAGCAAACGAACGGCCACTGCAGGTCAGCACTGGTAAACCCATCCACAAAGCATCGTTGGCAGTTGTTCCGGCATTAAAAGGGAAAGAATCCAGAAAGAGGTCTGCAAGGGGGTAACGCGCCAAATATTGATCGGGTGCAACCCGAGAAGCAAAAACCAATCGGTTGACATCTATATTCCGATTTGTTGCCTCATTTTTCAGATTGATTACTGCCCATGGGTTGTCGCCAAGGATCCAGAGTACGCTTCCGGGAACTCTGCGCAGAATGTTCATCCATATGTCGAAAACCTCAGGAGTATATTTGTAATTATTGTTAAACGTGCAAAAGACAAAGCCTTCGGGGGGAAGATCACAACTCTCCCGACTCGGAATTGGAGCAATTTGCCGCTGACGATCGCTTACCTGATATATATCAGGCATATATAACGGTTTTTCCGAATAAAGGAAGGCGAATTCTTCCGGAATCAGAAAACGGTCAGCAATGACGTAATCGATCGAGGGTAAACCCGTTGTGGCTGGCAATCCAAGGTAAGTAATTTGAATAGGCGCGGGTCGATATGCTAGTAAATTAGCACGAGCGCCTAAAGTTTGTCCCTGCAAATCGACGAGGATATCTATTTCGTGTTCCCGGATAAGTCGTGCGGCAGCTTCGTCACTCATTCCACCTATGCGCTCGAAGTGATTCATGGCCTTGATAACACGTTGTCGAAGAGGCGAATCACCTTCTGAGGTCCAGCAATAACCATAGAGTTCGAAATTTTCTCTATCGTGCAATTCGAATAACTCGACAGTCAGCATGGCGACAGGATGCATGCAGAAATCAGAGGAACAGTAAGCAACACGTATTTTTTTGTGACCATATGCCTGGGTTGGTGCCAAGACTGGAACATCAGAAATCACCTTATTCTTAACGTAGTTTTTCGCAGCAGCAAGTTGAGCTTCCGGGTCGTCAGAAATGCTGAGCATAGCCAAGGCTGAAGTCGATTGTCGCATCAAGTCAAGATTAACACCGGCAACTGGGGTGTAAACAGGCCATGAACATTGTCTTTCTCGTAAAAACACCCAATGGTGGAGGACATCAGGTTGATTGGGCTCAATAATAAGACTTTTGGTCAAATAACTAAGAGCACTAACATACTGTTTGCGAATTTCAAGAACTCGCCCGAGATTGTTGAGAGAAAGCAGCAACAATAGTCGATAATTCTCTTTTTCCATGGAAACATTGTCATCAATCCAGTGCCATTCGGAAATAGCCGCATCAATTTGCCCTAAATGCTCGTAAGTTTGTCCCAGATTAAAATGAGCTTCATAAAAGGAAGGTACCAATTGAATAGCCTGGGAATAAGCCTCTTTTGCACCGAGAATGTCACCTTGGTTGAAAAGTACAACACCTAAATTGAAATACCCGAAGTGATTGTATGGAGTCTTATTACGTTTCAGCCAGGTTTGGTAAAGAACAGCAGATAAAGCAATGTGTCCCTTCGCTTCAAGAGGCCCAGTTTGATTAAGGAGTTGAGTGAAATCGAGACTTCCCTGCCATGCATTTAATATCGCGGTAGTAAATTCAGCTTCGATGGACAACTATCAATCTCCCACAGTAACGACTGATCTTTACTCGAAACCTCAGAGAGGGCTGGTAAAACAACCATTTGAGGTTTCGAGAAATTGTGATCTGATCAGTGTTAGTTTAATGACAATGCGGCAATTTGATCGGTGGTTAGCGCTCCAGACTGAGCTGGAGTCAAGGCAAGAAGTTGCCCTGTAGTCAGACTATGAATTTGGTCTGTCGACAACCCTTGAATTTGGCTGGTGGAAAATGCGGCAATCTGATTTGTGTGGAGTGACACAACCTGATCAGTTGAAAGCCCAAGTGTTTGTAAAGAAGTGATTTGTTGAGCGGTTAGAACGGTTAGGTCACTGGTTTCAAGAGCTCCTACCTGAACGCTTGTCAGGTTGGCAACCTGACTGGTAGTAAGGGCTTTCGCTTGAGCAGTTGTCAAAGCAGCTATTTGGTTAGTATTCAGCCCATTTGCAATTTGATCGGTAGTAAGCGCTACCAGCTGGGAGGTAGCCAAAGCTGCGAGATCGTTGGTTACAATTGCAGCAATTTGTCCGGTCGACAAGGCACTGAGTTGGCTTGTCAAAAGTGCTTTAACTTCGGCAGTAGTCAGAACTGAAATTTGGTTGGTGGACAACCCGTTTTGAATTTGATCAGTAGTTAGCGCTGCAACTTGGGTAGTGCCTAAGGCTGCGACTTGAGTGGTTGTAAGGCCAGTCAGAATTTGATCAGTGGTTAACGCTTTGACTTGAGTATTAGTCAGAACATTAAGATCGGTGGTTTCAATTGCGGCAATTTGAGTGGTCAACATCGCTGCAATCTGAGTTGTCAAAAGCGTCTTGGCCTGGGTTGTTGTCAAGGCAACAATTTGGGCGGTATTCAGTCCATTTTGGACTTGATCAGTGGTCAATGCTATTACTTGGGCAGAAGAAAGTCCGGCAATTTGAGTTGTGGTCAAACCATTTTGAATTTGATCAGTGGTCATTGCAGCGACTTGCAGGCTCGTGAGCGCATTGAGGCGGCTGGTATCAATTGCAGCTATTTGAGTAGTCAACATCGCTGCTACCTGGCTTGTTGTCAAGGCTTTGGCCTCTGCTGTTGAAAGTGCCACTATCTGATTTGTTGTTAGGCCATTCTGAATCTGATCAGTAGTCATTGCTGCGATTTGAACCGTTGTTAATGCTACAAGATCGTTGGTTTCAATCGCGGCGATTTGCTTAGTCGACATTGCTGCCATTTGATTCGTATTCAGGGTTTTAACTTGGGTGGTCGTCAGAGCAACTATCTGATCGGTAGTAAGTCCGTTTTGGATTTGATCAGTAGTCATTGCTTTAATTTGAGGGGAAGTTAGAACAACAAGATCGCTGGTATTTATTGCTGCAATCTGGTTAGTCGACATCGCAGCAACCTGGGTTGTTGTCAATGTTTTAGCTTCAACTGAAGTCAATGAAGCAACCTGAGTGGTTGTGAGACCATTCTGAATTTGACCTGTCGTTAGAGCTACAATTTGAGCAGTTGATAGTGAAGTTAAGTTACTGGTATTCAATGCAGCAATTTGGCTGGTGGACATCGCAGTTATCTGACTTGGTGTCAATGCTTTGGCTTCGGCGGCAGTCAATGCGGAAATCTGACTTGTGGTTAAACCGTTCACGATTTGGTCAGTCGTTAGCGCCGCAATTTGAGCTGTGGTCAAAGCAGCAACCTGAGTCGTGGTAAGTCCGCTTTGGATTTGATCGGTTGTCAATGCTTTGACTTGGGAAAGCGTCAACGCGACCAAGTCGCTAGTTCCAACAGCGGATATTTGTGCAGTCGATATGGCGGCCAGCTGGTCGGTCCTAAGTGAATTAGCTTGTGTGGGTGTAAGAGCTACAAGTTGATCGGTCGTTAAACCGTTTTGGATTTGATCAGTGGTTAGTGCTCTAACCTGTGTACTCGACATCACAGCCAAGTCACTAGTTTCAATTGCAGCTATTTGGTTAGTCGACATCACAGCTAGTTGATTTGATGTAAGCGCTTTAACTTCAACTGAAGTCAAAGCAACAATCTGACTGGTAGTCAATCCGTTCTGAATCTGATCAGTAGTCAATGCGGCAATTTGAGTTGAAATCAACGCTGCAATCTGAGAGGTATTCATTCCGGTTTGAATTTGATCAGTCGTCAGAGCTTTAATTTGAACAGTCGTCAACACAGCGAAGTCCCTGGTTTCAAATGCAGCTATTTGATTGGTCGACATAGCTGCCACTTGGCTTGTAGTCATTCCCTTGGCTTGTGTTGTAGTAAGAGCAACAATCTGATCGGTAGTAAGTCCATTTTGAATTTGGTCAGTAGTCATGGCTTTGACTTGGGAAGTCGAAAGACTGGCAAAATCGGTTGTTCCTATGGCGGCAACTTGACTGGTCGACATAGCTGCCACTTGGCTTGAGGTCAACGCTTGGGATTCGCCCAGAGTCAGAGCAGCAATCTGGGAAGTGTTCAATCCCTTTTGAATTTGGTCAGTGGTCAATGCAGCAATTTGGGCAGTGGTAAGGGCGGCAACCTGGGAAGTGGAAAGCCCAGTTTGAATTTGATCGCTGGTCAGCGCTCTCACTTGAGTAGTTGTTAGCGCAACAAGATCAGTAGTTCCCATTGCAGCAATTTGATTGGTTGACAAAGCAGCTAGTTGACTTGTAGTCATTGCTCTGGTTTCTGCAGTAGTTAATACAGCAAAATCACCAGTTTCAATTGCAGAAATTTGATTGGTCGACATTGAAGCTAGCTGGCTTGGCATAAGAGCTTTCGTTTCGGACGAAGTCAATGCGACAACTTGGTCAGTGGTCAACCCATTCTGAATTTGATCGGTGGTCATTGCAGCAATTTGAGTTGTAGTCATTGCAGCAATCTGATTGGTATTCAATCCACTTTGGATTTGCGTGGTGGTCAATGCTCTAATTTGCGCAGTCGTCAGCTCAGCAATGTCAGTAGTTTCAAGAGCTACAATTTGATTTGTCGACATTGCAGCTACTTGGTAAGTGGTCAGTGCTTTTGCTTGCATCGTAGTCAAGGCCACGATCTGGTCAGTAGTTAAACCACCTTGAATTTGAGAAGTAGTCATTACCTTGATTTGAGAAGTCGTAAGAACAGCCAAATCACTTGTTAGCATTGCAGCGATTTGATTGGTGGACAGGGCTAATACCTGATTAGTTGTCAAGGCTTTGGCTTCAGAAGTTGTCAATGCAGCAATTTGGGTCGTATTCAACCCGTTCTGAATTTGAGCGGTTGTCATTGCTGCAATCTGGGCGGTAGTAAGCGAGGCAACCTGGTCAGTAGTAAGCCCGGTCTGAATTTGGGACGATGTAAGAGCTTTAATCTGACTGGTTGTTAGGGCAGCAAGATCGGTGGTTCCAATTGCTGCAATTTGATTGGTTGACATCGCAACTAATTGGTTCGTTGTCAGTGCTTTTGTTTGCAAGGAAGTCAAAGCGGAAACCTGGTCAGTTGTCAGTCCATTTTGGATTTGATCGGTGGTTAGAGCTGCAACTTGTGCGCTTGTTAGGGTTGCTAAATCGTTGGTTACTATTGTAGCAATCTGATCTGTCGACATAACAACTATTTGGCCGATGGTCAGAGCTTTTGCCTCAGCAGTAGTCAGAGCAGCAACTTGATCAGTTGTCAATCCATTTTGGATTTGGGCGGTTGTCAATGCTGCAACCTGAGCAGTAGTCATAGCAGCAACCTGGCTAGTAGACATGCCAGTCTGTATTTGTGCTGTGGTTAATGCCTTTATTTGAACGGTCGTCAATGCAACCAAGTCAGTGGTTTCCATTGCAAGTATTTGATTGGTTGACATCGAAGCAATTTGGCTTGTTGTCAAGGTTTTGGATTGACTCGTAGTAAGAGCAACAATCTGATCGGTAGTAAGTCCATTTTGAATTTGATCAGTAGTCAGGCCAGAAATTTGGGCTGTCGTTAAAGCTGCCAAATCAGTGGTTTTTATTGCAGCAATTTGATTGGTCGACATAACTACTAATTGTCCTACTGTCAGTGCCTTGGCTTCAGCAGTAGTTAAGGCTGCAACCTGATCAGTAGTCAACCCATTTTGAATTTGGGCAGTTGTCAATGCCGCCACTTGAGCAGTGGTAACGGCAACAATCTGATCGGTAGTCAACCCATTCTGAATTTGGTCAGTAGTTAGGGCCTTAATTTGGGCAGTTGTCAACACAACAAGATCGGTTGTTAGCATGGCAGCCATCTGACTGGTAGACATGGAAGCTAGTTGGCTTGTTGTCATTATTTTAGCTTGTGCCGTAGTCAAGGCAACAATTTGATCGGTAGTCAACCCACCCTGAATTTGAGAAGTAGTAAGTGCTCTAATCTGGGTTGACGAAAGCGCAACCAAGTCACTGGTTCCCATTGCAGCAACTTGATTGGTTGACATAACCGCCAACTGTCTTGAGGTCAATGCTTGTGCCCCAGCAGTAGTCAAGGCGCCAATCTGAGAAGTATTCAAACCGTCCTGGATTTGAGCTGTAGTAAGTGCTGAAATCTGGGAACTAGCCATTCCGGCAATCTGATTAGTAGTTATACCACCCTGAATTTGATCGGAAGAAAGGGCCTTGATTTGAACTTGGGTGAGTGTAGCGAAATCACTCGTTTCAATGGCAGCTATTTGATTAGTCGACATCGAAGCTACCTGACTTGTAGTCAAGTTCCTAAATTGTCCTGCGTTCATGGCAACTAACTGGTCAGTGGACAAGCCATTTTGGATTTGGTCTGTGGTCAGGGCTGCAACGGAAGTCGTGTTCAGAGCTGCAACCTGAGCGGTGGTTAACCCATTCACCTGAGTGGTGGAAAGCGATTTTACTTGAGATACTGTCAGTGCGTTAAGATCAGTAGTTTCCATCGCGGCAATTTGATTGGTCAACAAGGCCCCTACCTGACTTGTTGTCATAGCCTTGGCCTGAGCGGTGCTCAGAGCAACTACTTGGGCAGTGGTCAATCCGTTCTGAACCTGATCCGTTGTCATAATGGCAACTTGAGCTGTGTTAAGCACAAGTAGATCGCTGGTTCCAAGGGCAACAATTTGATTGGTCGACATCGCAGCGACCTGACTTGTAGTCAGGGCCTTGACTTGCGTGGTTGTAAGAGCTGCAACCTGATTCGTTGTAAGTCCATTCTGAATTTGATCGGTTGTCAAGGCTTGAATTTGGTTCGCAGTTAGGGAAGCAAGATCGGTAGTTTCCATTGCGGCAATTTGATTAGTCGACATAGAAATTACCTGGTTTGTTGTAAGAGCTTTTGCTTCATCGGTTGTTAAGGCAGCAACTTGAGTGGTAGTTAATCCATTCTGAATTTGGTCAGTGGTCAGGGCAGCTATCTCAGCGGTAGTCGCGGCAGCAATTTGATCTGTAGTCAATCCATTCGTAATTTGATCAGTGGTTAAAGCTTTGACTTGAGAAGTTGTCAAAGCCGCTATTTTGCGAGTTCCCATGGCAGAAATTTTTTGATAGGACAAAACGGCCAATTGCCTTGTTGTCAGGGCTTTTGCTTGGCCTGTGGTAAGACCTACCATTTGGTCAGTGGTTAACCCGCTCTCTTGGTCCGTTGTCAAAGCTATTATCTGGGCAGTCGTTAATGAAGCAACCTCGCTGGTTCCCATGGCGGCAATTTGGTTGGTGGTCAATGCAGAAATTTGAGAAGTAAATAATGCTGGAGCTTGCGTGGTTGTGAGGACAGCAATATCTTCGGTACCAAAAACCTGAATCTGATCCGAAGAAAGAGCTGTTAGTTGCTTGGTGGTCAGGGCGGCTGTCTGGTCTGAGGTCAAAACCGCTATTTGATCTGTGGTCATTGCGGTGAGATCTTTCGCCACTATAGCTTTTGCCTGGTCGGTGGAAAGCGAAGAAATATTGTCAGTAGTTAGATACTGAATTTGGCTTGTAGTGATTGCAGAAATCTGGGAGGGAGCCAAAGCTTTAGCTTGGTTGGAGGTAAGCGATTTAATGCTGTACACTTGAAGAGCTTCGATTTGTTTAGTACTCAAAATAAAGATATCTGCAGTTTGAATGGCGGGGACCTGATCGCTGGTTAATGCTTGAATTTGAGCCGTGCTCATGGCCTGGATATCGACCGTTGACAACCCGCTAATTTGGGATGTGGTCAATGATGATATTTGTGTTGGCGATAAAAGAGAAATGGTCGAAATCATAGGTCTCCCTCCTCCGTGTTAGAGTCCACCCAAGTCTATATTTAGTATAACACATTTCCAAAGAATTTGGTCATGCGTTAAATCAAGTTTTTCCTGTACTCGTTTTTTCATCGGCGCTTTCGTGAAATTGTTTTATCAAAATATTATTGGAAAAAGTTTTTCGAAATATTAGACCTCAATTTAATAATATGTAAAACTTGATAGAAAGTCCAAAAAAATGTTCCACTTAAATGATTCATTTTTCTTTCGCCATGAAAAGAACCTTTTGTTGACAACCAAAAGGGGGTTTGTTATTTTAACCAAAATTTCCCTGACATATAAATTCCCTGAGAATTTGCAATTCCTTAAAAAGTCGTAAAATCTCAATAATAAGGAAAAAAGATTTGACTAGCTGTATTTCCGGAAAGCATTTAACAGTTTATACCGTTTTGGTTTCTGAAAAAGAGACACTTAATAACCCGCTTAGAATGTTGCCACCCGACTCTTCCAGCGACCTGGACATTGAATTTGTCTGTTTCACTGATTGTAAAGGGTTGACTTCACCAACTTGGCGTTTCATTCATTTCGATGCAAAACTTGTTCCCATAGAAAAAGCAGTCAATCGCCCCAAAGCCAAACCACACGAATTTTTCCCTGATTCTGACTATAGTTTGTACATTGATAACACCGTAGTTTTTAAACGGCTTCCAACATCTTCGGACTTGTCTGAGACCTTGTTTAAAGCTTTTCGTCATCCGGAGCGGAATTTCCCTCTGGACGAAGCTGATGCTGTTGTTAAATCAGGAGTTGACGAGGCCAATGTAGTTGCCCGACAGATCAATTTTTATCGCCAATCTGCACTATTGGAAAATATTAATTGCCTTACCTCTGACTTGGTTTTGTTACGCGTTCATAATCATCCAATCATGAAGAGATTTGGCGAACTATGGTGGGAACAAATTTTGTTGTTTTCCAACAATGATCAAATACCCCTCGACCTATGCATCAAATCTGCTGGTTGCAATATCGATTATTTTCAGACTGATAACGGAAACAATGATTTGTTTTTTTTACCGGATCAGAATAACGTTGATAGACCGTGGAAAAACTTCGACATTGAGCGCTATTCCTGGCAATGGCGCAATGACGAAATGGCACGAAATAACCCTTGGAATCATTTTTTGACTCATGCCAAAGAAGGCGAAAATTACGATCGATTTGTGTCTTGGTTCGGTTATACATGTGAACGGGAAAAATCGGGGCTTGGGCTCCTTGCTGCTCCTCGCCGTCAGATTGCAGACATAATCGGACGAAGTCTGGATCCCGCTTTTCCTAAACGCATCCTGTTAGTTGGGGTAGCTTCGAATCACGTCTTTTCTGCAGAACCTGAAGAATTGATCCGTGCAAGAAGTGCGATTACAGAATACGCAAAATTCATGAACGCAACAGATATCCCCATTACAATGCTAAACGCAGCTGAATTTTCTGATTCTGCCCAGTTTCAAGGGGTAAATTCCGGGTATACCGAGTTCGATATGATTTTAGTGATTGGTTTACCAGCTGAAAGTCATGCGAATGCAGTGAACAAGTTTCTTCGTTTACTTGTACATGATGCAACTCTTTTGTTGGTATTTGGTGAAAGACTGACATTTTCAGAAATTGGATCCATGTACAGGCAAATAGAAAACCTGGGCGAATTGGAAATATTTCATAGCAACCATATCATGAGCAAACATGTGATTCCAAGCAGTGTGTTTTTGTTTAAGAAAAATTCTGTCCAAAAAACTTTTTCCAACAATGAAATCAAAACTCAAAAAGAAAACCAATCCTCTAAACCAATTAATGAAATAGTCCAACTGAGTAATAGTCAAAAAGTTCTATTAAAGGAAAAAATTGTTACTCAAAAGGAGATTCAAGAGATACTAAATTTTATCAGACCTTGGAATATGGTAGATGAATTCAAAGTTAGGATCGGAGCCGATGGCGATGGAGGTTATGTCATGCCCTCCTGTTCTTATAATGCTGGAGTGGTAATCTCCCTTGGAATAGGTGAAGAAGTCAGCTTTGACGTTGAATTGGCTAAAAGAGGAGCGAGAGTCTATCAATTTGATCATACCATAGATAAAACGCCTATTGAGCACCCCAATATTCACTTCAACCACAAAGGATGGGGCCCACAAGATACTGAAATGTTTGTCTCATTACGAACAATGATCTCCACGGCAGATTTTAGTAATTCCGAGCTGGCTATACTTAAATTTGACGCAGAGTTAGCTGAATGGGAATCTTTGGAAGCAGCGGGATCAAATGACCTGGGAAAGTTTGCAGTAATAACTGGTGAATTCCATGGATTTCAATATCTGACTGACCGAGTCTTTTTTGAGCGTATTAAAATAGTATTTGAGAAACTTTCCAAAACCCATCATCCAATCCATTTGCATCCCAATAATGCTGGTGGCTTAAAGATTGTTTTGGGTATCCCCATTCCTCAATTTCTTGAAATAACCTATCTACGAAAAGATCTGGCATTGTTTGCCGGCCACTCCACAGAGCCGATTCCTGGACCACTTGATAGAACGAATTGGCCTGATGCTCCGGACATATGTTTAAGGCCGTTCTGAGTTTTTTTTTCAAATCAATTTTAAAACTCCCTGACGATTAAGAATTAGCCGTCAGGGGGTTTTAAAAAATCTCTGTTTATTTTAGAGGTGCAATACAGTTGTGTCGGTTATTACAGCCCATTGGGAACCGTTAAGAGCATGGGTTTGATCTGTCGACAAGCTAAATAATTGATCAGTCGATAACGCTTGAATCTGAGTTGTAGTCATCACGGAAATTTGGTCTGTGCGAATAACACCAATCTGGTCAGTTGACAAGCCGGGGGTATGAACAGCGGAAATCTGCTGAGTGGTCATAATGAAAATATCAGTGGTTCCAAGGGCCGTGACTTGATCGCTGGACAATGAATCAAGTTGGGCAGTGTTTAGGGTCCTGACTTGGTTAGTAGTCAGAGACGCGATTTGAGTGGTGTTCAATCCGCTCTGAATTTGATCAGGAGCCAGAACCAAGACTTGAGCTGTTGTCAAAACAGCTAGATCGCTAGTTTCCATTGCAGCAATTTGATTCGTCGACAAGGCAATTACTTGGGCTGTGGTAAGTGCTTGAGTTTCTTTCGTAGTAAGAGCAACAATCTGAGCAGTATTCAACCCGTTTTGGATCTGATCTGTCGTCAATGCAGCAATTTGAGTAGTTGTCAAAGCTGCAATTTGAGAGGTAGTAAATCCGTTTTGGATTTGATCAGTTGTAAACACTCCAATTTGAGTCGTAGTCAAAGCAATGAGACCGTTAGTTTTCATTACGGAAATTTGGCTATTCAAAAAGTTGGTTATCTGGTTTGTCACCAGCGCTCGGAACTGACTCGTGGTCAAAGCAACAATCTGGTCAGTAGTTAGTCCGTTCTGGAGCTGATCGGTTGACAATGCTGCAATCTGGGCGGTCGTTAACGCAGCAAACTGGTTGGTTCCCAGGGAGGCAATTTGATTGGTCAACATCACTCCAAGTTGATTTGTCGTCAGAGCTTTTGCTTCTGCAGTGGTTAGAACTCCGATTTGCCCTTCACTCAATCCAATTTGGATTTGATCGGTCGTCAGTGCTGCAACCTGAGAAGTGGACAAAGCTACGATTTGAGCAGTGCTTAACCCATTTTGAATCTGATCAGTACTTAACTCTGAAATTTGAGCCGTAGTCAGGCTGTTAACCTGGGTCGTATTCAATCCGTTCTGAATTTGATCATTAGTCAGTGCGAGAATTTGATCTGAGGAAAGAACAGCTAGGTCACTGGTTTCCATCGCAAAAATTTGACCGGTCGACAAAACAACAATCTGACTTGTAGTTAAGCCAGTAACTTGCCCTGTTGTCAGAGCGACAATCTGATCAGTAGTCAAGCCGTTCTGAACTTGATCAACGGTCAGCGCCCTAATTTGGGAAGTGGAGAGAATAACAAGATCGTTGGTTATCATCGCTGCGATTTGACTGGTTAACATGGCTCCCAGTTGGCTAGTGGTCAGCACTTTAGCTTCCGCTGTATTCAGAGCAGCAATCTGGGTTGTTGACAACCCGTTTTGGATTTGATCAGTGGTCATTGCTATTACTTGCGCTGTCGTCAAAGATGCAATTTGAGTGGTGGTCAACCCAAATTGGATTTGGTCGGTGGTCACTGCAGCAATCTGAGCTGTGGTCAGTGCAGCAAGGTCATTAGTTTGCATTGCTGAGATCTGATTGGTCAGCATCGCCACTACCTGGGCTGTCGAAAGCACATTAAATTGCCCTGTAGTCAGAGCGACAATTTGATCCGTCGTTAGGCCGTTCTGGATTTGATCAGGAGTCAGCGCCTTGATTTGAGTAGTTGTAAGAATGGCCAAATCGTGGGTTTGAATTGCAGAGATTTGACCGGTTAACATTACCGCCAATTGGCCTGTAGTTAAAGCATTAAACTGGCCAGTTGTAAGTGCTACAATCTGGTCCGTCGTTAAACCGTTCTGAATTTGATCCGTAGAAAGTGATTTAACTTGAGGGGATGTTAGAACCACAAGATCGGTGGTTCCTATTGCTGCAATTTGCCCAGTAGACATAATCGGCAACTGACTTGTCGTCAGAGCTTTAGTCTCTGAAGTTGTCAAAGCTTGAATCTGGGAAGTAGTCAGGCCGCTCAGGATTTGATCTGAAGTCAACGCCACAAGCTGGGTAGTGGTCAAGGCAGCCAACTGGGAAGTGATCATTCCATACTGGATTTGATCGGTGGTCAAGGCAATGATCTGAGAAGTGGCCAACGAAGCAAAATCTGTGGTTTCAATAGCAGAGATTTGATTAGTCAACATCGCTGCCAGTTGATTTGTCATTAGTCCATTGAATTGCCCCACAGTCAGAGCAACAATCTGGGTCGTGGTTAGTCCATTTTGGATTTGATCGGTTGTAAGTGCTTTAATTTGTGAAGTCGACAAAGCGACGAGGTCACTGGTCTCTATATTAGAGATTTGACTGGTAGACAACGCTACAATTTGACTTGTAGTCAGGGCATTGAATTGCGACGATGTCATGGCAACTATCTGATCAGTAGTAAGCCCATTCAGAACTTGATCTGTTGTCAGTGCTCTGACCTGAGAAGTCGTAAGTGCCACCAAATCAAAGGTTCTAATTGCAGAAACCTGATTGGTAGACATGACTGCCAATTGGCTGGTCGTGAGAGCTCTAGTTTCCAACGTAGTCAGAGCTATAACCTGGTCAGTAGACAGGCCATTTTGAATTTGATCGGTGGTCAGGGCTGCAATTTGAGCGGTTGTCAACGCAATAAGGTCGTTGGTCACCATCGCAAAAATTTGTCCAGTCGACATGGCAGCTAGCTGGTTCGGATTAAGTGCTCGGGCTTCAGATGACGTCAAAGAAACAATTTGATCGGTGGTTAAACCATTTTGGATTTGATCGGTGGATAATGCTTTGACTTGAGTATTAGTCAATACTGTGAGCTGGTTTGTGGTCATACCGAACTGGATTTGATTGGTTGTCAACGCCGCAATTTGAGCTGTCGTCAACGCTACAAGATCGCTGGTTAGCATCGCAAGAATCTGGCCGGTCGACATGGCAGCGATTTGGCTTGTAGACAGTGCATTAAATTGCGTTGTGGTAAAAGATACTACTTGGTCAGTAGTCAGGCCATTTTGGATTTGGTCAGTAGTTAATGCTTTGACTTGGGAAGTTGTCAAAACGGCTAGATCAGAGGTTTCCATGGCAAAGATTTGATTTGTTGCCATTGCCGCTACTTGGCTTGTAGTAAGCGCTCTGAATTGCGCTGTCGTTAGTGCCACGATCTGATCGGTAGTAAGCCCCATTCGGACTTGAGCAGTGGTCAATGCTCTAACCTGGGAAGTCCCAAGTGCAACAAGGTCAGTGGTTCCCATCGTGGAGATTTGATTTGTAGACATAGCTGACAACTGATTTCCAGTTAAAATGTTGGCTTGTGCGGTAGTCAAAGCAGAAACCTGGTCGGTGGTAAGACCGGTCTGAATTTGATTTGTGGAAAACGCTTTAATTTGTGTAGTTGACAACACAACTAAATCACTGGTTCCCATCGCTGCAATCTGATTGGTAGACATCACTATTAACTGGTTTGTCGTCAAAGCTTGTGTTTCCGAAGTAGTCAAGGCAAAAATCTGAGAAGTATTAAGGCCATTCTGGACCTGGTCTGTAGTCAGCGCAGCAACTTGAGCTGTGGTAAGAGAAATAACCTGGTCGGTAGTCAAGCCATTTTGGATTTGATTGGTAGTCAGAGCTTTTATTTGAGCAGTTGTTAATGAAGCAAGATCGTTTGTTACTATGACCGAAATTTGATTGGTTGTTATTGCAACCAGCTGGTTTGTATTCAACGCCCTTATTTGGGTAGTTGTCAAAGCAGCAATCTGATTTGTGGTAACCCCATTCTGAAGTTGATCAGTGGTAAGTGCTTTGATTTGTGCAGCCGAAAATGTCGCAAAATCAGAAGTTAGAATAACGGAAATTTGATTGGTGGACATAGCGGCTAATTGGCTTGTTGTCAAAGCCTTTGCTTCTACGGTAGTCAGAGCAACCATCTGATTGGTGGTCAACCCATTTTGGACTTGATCGGTTGTCAGTCCTGCAATTTGGGTTGTGGTCATAGAAACAATCTGATCGGTAGTCAAACCATTCTGTATTTGATCAGTAGTCATAGCTTTGATCTGACCGGTTGATAGCACAACAATATCGGTAGTTAACATCGCTGCAATCTGACTGGTTGACATAACAGCTAACTGGCTTGTCGTCAACCCCTTAGCTTGCGTTGTAGTCAAGGCAAGGACGTGAGCTGTGGTTAGACCATTTAAAACCTGATCGGTAGTCAAAGCCCCAATTTGGAGGGAACTCATTACTACAACCTGGGAGGTGCTCAAACCATTCTGGATTTGATCGGTAGTAAGAGCTTTAACTTGGGGAGTAGTTAGTACAACCAAATCCGTGGTTAACATTGTGGCAATCTGATTGGTCGACATCGCAGCCAACTGATTAGTAGTCAGCGCTTTTGCTTCCCCCGTAGTTAGGGCAATAATCTGATCAGTAGTCAGACCATTTTGGATTTGATCGGTGGTCAATGATGATATCTGAGCCGTAGAAAGTACAGCGAGATCGGTGGTTAACATCACTGCAATTTGATTGGTCGACATTGCAACCAACTGATTGGTAGTCAGTGCTTTAGATTCAGTTGTAGTCAGTGCCATTACCTGACCAGCGCTCAAACCGTTTTGAATTTGGTCTGTGGTAAGTGCCGCAATCTGGGCTGTAGTCAATGCCGCTATTTGAGAAGTATTCAAACCATTTTGGATTTGGTCAGTCACCAAGGATCTGATTTGAGAAGTGTTCAGGGCAGCAAGATCATTGGTTAACATCGCAGCAATTTGGTTTGTCGACATGGCAACTATTTGATTTGTCGTGAGGACGGCAAATTGATTTGAAGTCATAGAAACAATCTGGTTAGTGCTCAATCCATTCAGGATTTGATCAGTTGTAAGTGCTTTAACTTGCGGGGTCGTTAACGCAACAAGATCGGTGGTCACCATGGCAGAAATTTGACTGGTCAACATAGCAGATAGCTGACTCGTCGTCATAGCTGCTGCTTGCGCTGAAGTCATAGCTTGAACTTGAGTGGTATTCAAGCCATTTTGGATTTGATCGGTTGTCAACGATATGACCTGAGCGGTAAGCAAGGCAGCTACCTGAGAGGTGTTCATACCAAATTGTATCTGATTTGTAGTGACTGTCTTAATTTGAGAAGTGGAAAGAGCTGTGAAGTCGCTTGTTAACATCGCAGCAATTTGGTTTGTCGACAAAACTGCTAATTGATTTGTTAACAATGCATTGAATTGCCCGGTAGTCAGTGCAACAATTTGGTCGGTAGTCAATCCATTCTGGATTTGGTCGGTGTTCAGCGCCTTGACTTGGTTAGCAGTAAGCACAACAAGGTCACTGGTTCCCATCGCAGAAATTTGACTTGTTGACATACCAGGTAACTGGTTCGTCGTAAGCGCTCTAGTTTCCGCAGTAGTCAGAACACCAATCTGAGTAGTAGTCAAACCGTTCAAAATTTGGTCTGTTGTCAATGCAGCGATTTGAGCAGTGGTTAGTGCGACTATCTGGGAGGTGGTCATTCCATTTGCAATTTGGTCAGAAGTTACAGCCTTAATTTGGCTTGTAGTCAACGCAGTTAAATCACTGGTCTCAATTGCGGAAACTTGATTAGTCGACAGAGCCGCTAACTGGGTTGTTGTCAACGCATTGAACTGCAGGGTGGTCAATCCGACTACTTGGTCGGTAGTCAATCCGGTTTGAATTTGGTTGGTTGTGAGTGCTTTGATTTGAGCAGTCGTCAGGGCAGTAAGACCAGCGGTTGAGAATGCCGCAATCTGGTTAGTTGCCAAAGAAACCAATTGGCTTGTGGTTAACGCTGCAGCTTGAGAGTTAGTCAGAGCGTTAATTTGGACAGTTGTTAAGCCATTCTGGATTTGATCCGTGGTCAGGGCTTTGACTTGAACTGCTGTCATAGCTACTAAGTCAGATGTTAAAATCGAAGCAATCTGATTGGTCGACAAGGCGGTTAATTGGTTTGTCAACAACGCTTTAACTTGAGCAGAACTCATGACTGCTATCTGGGAGGTAGTCAATCCATTTTGAATCTGATTTGTGGTCAATGAAATGATTTGTGACAAACTCACAGCACCAACTTGGTCAGTAGTCAATCCATTCTGGATTTGATCTGTTGTCAATGATGAAATTTGGGCGGTATTCAGCACTACTAGATCATTAGTTACCATCGCGGAAATTTGGCTAGTGGACAAAGCGGTTAATTGATTTGTCGTCAAGGCGCTAGTTTGTACGGTAGTCAGAGTGACTATTTGAGAAGTAGATAATCCATTTTGGATTTGATCTGTTGTCAATGCTTTAATTTGATTAGCCGTCAAAACAACAAGGTCGCTGGTTATCATTGTTGAAATTTGATTGGTGGACATTGCTGCAATCTGGCTAGTAGTCAACGCCCTGGATTCCGCTGAAGTCAGAGCGACAACTTGAGCCGTGCTTAGCCCATTTTGAATTTGGTCTGTAGTCATAGCTGCAACCTGAGAAGTTGTCAATGAAGCAATCTGAGTAGTAGTTAAACCATTCTGAACTTGATCTGTAGTCAATGCTTTAATTTGGGTCGCGTTAAGAGTCACTAGGTCTCGGGTCTCCAACGCAGCGATTTGATTGGTCGAGAGTGTCGAAATTTGACTCGTTGTCATTGCTTTGACTTGGGCCGAAGTCAAGGCTACAACCTGGTCAGTGGTCAAACCAACCTCTTGGTTGGTAGTCAAGGCTATAACTTGGTCAGTGATCAAAGCAGCGAGGTCGGTTGTTTCCATTGCCGCAATTTGATTGGTCGACATTGCTGCCAATTGGCTGGTTGTTAGAGATTTCGCCTCAGAGGTAGTAAGCGCTACTATCTGGTCAGTTGTTAATCCGCTCAAAATTTGATCGGTTGTGAGCGCCTTGATCTGCCCAGCCGACAGGGCAGAAAAATCGTTTGTTACCATTACAGCAATTTGACTTGTTGTCATCGCTGCTATCTGGCTTGTCGTAAGGGCTTTTGCTTCTCCGCTGGTCAGAGCAATTATCTGAGAAGTACTCAACCCATTCTGGATTTGGTCAGTAGTCAGAGCGGCAACCTGATATGTAGTAAGAGAGCTAATCTGAGTTGTATTTAAGCCATTTTGGATTTGGTCAGTAGTGAGGGCCTTGATTTGAAGAGTCGTCAGGGCCGTAAGGTCAGTAGTTAACATCACGGCAATTTGATTAGTTGCCAAAGCAGATAATTGAGCTGATGTCAGGGAACTTGCCTGAGTGGTAGTCAAAGCAACAACCTGATCGGTAGTCAATCCTGTTTGGATTTGACTTGTGGTCAGTGATCTGATTTGTGCGGTTGATAACGCAACAAGATCGCCGGTTAACATCACAGCAATTTGATTTGTGGACATAACAGACAACTGACTTGATGTCATGATCTTAACTTGCGTACTAGTCAAGGAAACAACCTGGTCTGTGGTCAACCCATTAAGGACTTGGTCGGTAGTGAGTGCTTTGATTTGGGTGGTATTTAAAACTGCAAAATCGTTGGTAAGCATCGCTGAAATTTGGTTAGTAGTCAAAGCGATTACCTGGTTTTGGGTCAAAGTTCTGGCTTGTGAAGAGGTCAGTGAAACAATCTGATCAGTTGTCAGGCCATTTTGAATTTGATCAGTGGTTAATGCTTGAATTTGGGCAGTTGTCAGAACAGAAAAATCACTTGTTAGCATGGCTGAAATTTGATTGGATGAAATGGCCGCTACTTGACTTGTTGTAAGCGCTCTAGCTTCCGTACTTGTCAGGGCAACAATTTGTGAAGTATTAAATCCATTTTGAATTTGATCAGTAGTCAATGCCGCAATCTGAGCTGTGGTGAGGGTAACTAATTGGGAAGTAGTCAAACCGCTCTGGATTTGATCAGTAGTCAATGCTTTAATTTGGGCAGCCGACAGGACGTTAAGATTGTTGGTTAACATCACCGCAATCTGGTTAGTTGACATAGCAGCCAACTGATTGCTCGTAAGAACCTTTGCCTGGGTCGTTGTTAGGGCGACAATTTGACTTGTGGTCAAGCCATTTTGAATTTGGCCAGTGGTAAATGCTTTGATTTGGTCGGTGGTCATCACAAAAAGGTCAGCAGTTTCGATCGCTCCAACTTGATCAGTCGTCATGACTGCAACCTGAGCGGTTGTCAACAACTGGGTTTGGGATGTCTTCAAAGCGATAATTTGGTCTGTAGTAAGCCCATTCTGAACTTGGTCAGTGGTCAATGCTGAAATCTGCGATGTGGTGAGTATTGTAAATTGAGCGGTAGTTAAGCCACCTAGTACCTGATCGGTTGTAAGTGACCTTATCTGGGCAGTCGTCAACGCGACAAGATCTTTGGTTGACATTGCAGAAACTTGATTATTCGACAGAGCAGCCAGTTGAGTTGAAGTCAACACTCTGGCTTGCGTTGTTGTAAGGGCAAAGATTTGGTCGGTAGTCAATCCATTCTTAATTTGGTCAGTAGTAAGTGCTCTGATTTGACTAGTTGTCATAGCAGCAAGGTCATTAGTTATTATGGCAGCAATTTGGTTGGCGGAAATCGCAATTACTTGACTGGTTGTAAGAGCTTTTGCTTCAGCGGATGTCAATACGGCAATTTGAGCAGTGCTTAATCCGTTTAGAACCTGATCGGTAGTCAATGCTGCAATTTGGGTAGTCTTCAGGGCAGCAAACTGGGCAGTCGTCAAACCATTCTGAATTTGATCAGTGGTCAGGTTTGAAATTTGGAAAGTCGTCAATGCAACAAGATCGTTAGTTTCCATCACAGCAACTTGACCTACTGACAGAGCAGTTAGCTGATCTGTCTTGAGTGCGCTAAATTGCGCGGTGGTCATAGCTACAACCTGGTCAGTGGTCAACCCATACTGAATTTGGTCGGAGGTCAATCCAAGGACTTGGGAAGGCGTCAAAGTCGCTAGATCTGTGGTTCCCATTACTGCGATTTGACTGGTTGAAAAAGCTGCTATTTGGCTGGTCGTCAACGCTTTGGCTTCCACGGTTGTCAAAACTGCAATTTGAGCAGTAGAAAGACCATTCTGAATTTGATCTGTGGTCAACGAAGGGATCTGGGTGGAAGTCAGAGCTGCAATTTGGGAAGTATTCATTCCATTCTGGATTTGATCAGTGGTCATTGCTTTAATTTGACCAGAGGTCAATACAACTAAATTCCCGGTTAACATTGCAGCAATCTGATTGGTGGACATGGCAACAACTTGATTTGTTGTCAGAGATTTGGCTTGTAACGTAGTCAAAGCAACAATTTGATTGGTTGTCAATCCCTTAACAATTTGATCTGTGGTAAGCGCTATGACTTGGTTAGTGGCTAAAGCTGCAAGATTGGTGGTTCCCATTGTCGCAATTTGATTGGTGGACATCACTATAAGCTGATTCGTGGTTAACGCGTAAGCCTCTCCAGTAGTCAAAGCAGCAATCTGAGAAGTGGTTAATCCGTTCGCAACCTGATCAGTAGTCAAAGCAGCAATCTGAGCAGTAGTGATAGAAGCAATTTGGGTAGTGGTAAGGCCGTTGCGAATTTGATCACTAACCAGCGCTTTGATCTGGGAAGCGGTTAACGCAGTAAGGTCTGTGGTTCTCATTGCAGTAATTTGACTGGTCGACATGGCAGAAAGCTGGCTTGTGGTCAACGCTTTTGCTTGGGTCGTTGTCAAAGAAACAACTTGATCAGTAGTCAACCCGTTTGTGAATTGATCGGTTGTCAGTGCAGCAATCTGTGTCGTTGTGAGAGAAGTTAAGTTTGAAGTCCCCATCACAGCAATTTGGTTGGTCGACAAGGCTGTCAGTTGATAGGTTGTCAAGACATTAGCCTCAGAAGTAGTCAAGGAAACTATCTGATCAGTGGTGAGGCCATTTCGAATCTGATCGGAGGTCAGTGCTTTCATTTGACCAGTTGTTAAAGCAGAAAGGTCATTAGTTATCATTGAAGCAATTTGAGTTGTCAACATCGCAATGAGTTGATTTGTCGTCAACGCTTTTGCTTCTGAAGTTGTCAATACTGCAATTTGGGAAGTCGCCAATCCATTCTGGATTTGATCTGTAGTGAGCGCTTGAATCTGAGAAGTTGTCAATGAGGCAATACTGCTGGTGGATAAAGCTTGAATCTGAGTGCTGGTAAAAGCTTTAATCTGAGTGGTGGTAATAGAAACAGCCTGATCAGTGGTCAAGCCCAATTGAATTTGATCGGTAGTAAGTGCTTGAATTTGAGCAGTTGTCAGCGATGCAAAATCACTTGTCTCCATGGCAAACAATTGTACTGTCGAAATAGCTGCTACTTGACTAGTGGTCAACACACTAGTTTGCATGGTGGTAAGAGCAACAACTTGGTCAGTTGTAAGACCATTCTGAACCTGATCGGAAGTCAGAGCTTTTATTTGAGACGTGGTTAAAGCTGAAAGTTTTCTGGTTCCCATGGCGGCAATTTTCTGATAGGACAAAACTGCCAACTGTCTTGTTGTCAATGCTTTGGCTTGTGCTGTGGTGAAAGCAACTATCTGGTCGGTACTCATTGCATTCTCTTGATCAGTAGTTAGAGCGGCAATTTGGGTGGTTTTCATAGCAGCAACATCGGTCGTTTCCATTGCAAAAACCTGATTAGTGGTCATGGCTGCAATTTGTGAAGTATACAATGCCTGGATTTGAGAAGTAGTTAGAGCAACGATATCTTCAGTCCCAAATGCGTCAATTTGCCCAGAGCTTAATGCAATAAGTTGTTGGGTTGTCAGGGTGGATGTTTGATCTGAGGTTAAAGCAGCAATTTGGTCGGTTCCCATCACTGAAAGGTCACCTGTTTCTATCGCTGCGGTTTGGGCAGTCGATAACTGAGAAATATTATCAGTAGAAAGGGACTGAACCTGACTGCTGGTTAGTGCTATCATTTGTAAAGTGGTAAGGGCTTTGGCTTGCCCGGGGAGAAGCAAGTTTATATTATAAACCTGAAGTGCTTGAACTTGTCCAGTGCTCAAAATTACAAGATCTTCAGTACCAATTACCGGCATCTGAACGCTCGTTAATGCTTGAACTTGAGCAGTAGTCATAGCCTTAAAATCGGCTGTGGTAAGCGATCTAATTTGGGTTGTAGTCAGCGTGGATATTTGAGCCGGCGACATGCCCGTAACTATTGAGCCCATAGTAATCCCCCTTCAAATTTCAAAAATCCGCCCTAGGTAAAAGAAATTATAGCATGACAATTTTTGCATTTCAAAAAAATTCTGAAATAAAATTTCTTAAAAAGCAAACCTTCATATTTTGGTCAGCCTGATGCCCTTTCCAAAACCCGCTTATATGAAACCAGGGAACTTCAGCAAAAAAAAACCGAATCCACAATTTATTTTTTCTTTCATGTAAAATGTAATTTGATGTATTTGTTATCTTTTGTGCCATGCGGTTAGACGACCTGAGGGAGGTTATTCCTCGGGCAAGCTGTATTTATCAGTGAAACCACAGAAAATAATGCTTTTCAACGAATTATTCTTTTTTCTCCACCTACTTTAATTTTATTCCATTTTGCAAATTTTGGAAGAATTATTTTGAAAAATCTTTTTTTGAATTTGACACATTTGAAGCAATTGGCTTTCAGGAGCCACTTCTTTCCCTAAAATAATTTTCCAAAGATTTAGCCGACCTCGAAAAAACTATCTACTCTGATTTCTAAGCTGGTTCGACAGGCACCGAAATTTCTGACACAGGCTTCGTTGCAAGCACGTTCAAACTGATGCGCCTTCCAAGGTAGATCAAATCGCTAGCATCACGGAACAAACCGAATGATTCCACCCGCTTAATGTCTACAAAGCCAGCTTGTTGCAAAAAGAAAGTCAAAAGATCCACGGTCAAACCAACAGAATGATAGTCAGTTTCATCCATATGGCCACCGAAAATCATACGCATCACCATCAGGCGTTCCGGCATCGACACCTTTTTATCAAGCAACAATTCAGCGAGTACTTCCAGATCTGGAACACTGACCATGAATAAACAACCTGGTATTAACACTCGGTACCACTGAGAAAGCACTTTTTCAAGTTCATCCTTATAATCAAAGCGTTGAAGAACATGCGATGCATATAATATCTCAAAGGTATTCTCGGCAAATCGGGACAAGTCGTTGGGATTTCCAACGTGATCAATTCCCGAGCCTCCTAAATTGTTAAAATTTTCCCACCCGGGGGAAGAAGATTTTCCACCTATATTTAAACGTTTCCCCAGAGGGGTTGTTGGGATCGAAGAACTCGCTGGTGGCAAAACCGGCATAGATGGCGAAATCGGCTTAGATGCTGAAATTGGCTTAGGTTGAAGAACTTCAGGTGTCTTTTGAAGATGCCCAGCATTAAATTGATGGTTTGCGTATAAACTGACAAGCATGTTCTCAAAATCGGTACAAAATTGGTCGGTGTTGAACAATGGATAAGTTGTTTTATTTGCTGCAAGCTTTGCCTTGAGGTCAATCAAACGCTGGGGGTTTGAAAGAAGATCAATAGCAAGTGCCTCATACTCTTCAAGTGAGTGAGTTATTAATTCCTGAAGTCCAATGGCGTGTAATAAACTCCCAGCAACACGTGCGGGGAAGGCATTACCCATGCAGGTGAGTACTGGAACTCCTGCAAACAATGCATCAGCTGATGTTACATGTGCATTGTAGGGCAGAGTATCTAAAAACAAATCAACCAGGCGATAGCGAGCCAAGTGGTCTTCTACCTTCGGCACGCGAGTAGCAAACACAAGACGTGAAGGGTCTACCCCTCTTATTTTTGCTTCACGACGCAGATTTATCTGTGAAAACTCGTTTCGGGAAGCTAACCAAATTGTACTTTCAGGGAATTTAGAAAGAATGCGCATCCAAACATCAAAAATTTTTGGATTAATTTTATAATCATGGCTGAAAGCGCAAAGAATCAGACCTTTTTCAGGTAACCCATATTCAAGTCTTGTGGGAATGCGGTCAGGAAGTTGAATACCAGAATCTGTAGGCATAAATGAGTTTGGCAGGTACGCTACCTTTTCACTGAAAAATTGCTGATGTTCAGGTGGGATCACATGACGGTCGGCAAAAATATAGTCGATATAATCATTACCCAACGTTCCGGAGTAACCTAAATAAGTAGCCTGCAATGGGGCTGGTCGATATGCCAGGACATCTATACACGAACGCGAGGTATAACCGGCTAAGTCAATGGCAATGTCAATTTCATTGGCACGCAACATCTCTGCAATCTGCTGCGGGGCCTGTCCCATTACATCAATGAAATGATCGCAAGAGTTTCGAATGCGTTCTAACAAACGGCTCCCATCATTCACTCCATTCGAGATCCCAAATACTTCGAATCGAGATTTATCATGGCGTTCGAATACTCCGGCAATTAAGTGTCCTACAGGGTGTTCTCTAAGATCCGGAGAAAGGTAGGCTAGCCGAAGTCGTTTGTGATTATATGTTTCCCTATTCCACAGCGGCTTTTCCTGCCTAGGAAAGCGTGCAGAAAAAATACGCGCAGCAAGGAATTGATCTTCTGCTTGGTCTGAAATAGCCATAAATGCTAATGATTTACAAATTCGTTTTCCTGCCCGAACACCCTCGATAATTTTCGTGCAAAGTTCCGGAACTTCATCCCAATAGCATAAACGTAGGAGTTCATAGCACAAAAGACCTGGAACATAGGCATAATCAGGATTTAGTTCCATCAATCTCCGGAATCTCGGAATTGCCAAATCTCCCCGGTTGTATTCTGTTAAAACAATGCCACTGTTGCAAAGCGCGTTCTCGTTATCCGGGTCCTGGACAATCAATTGTTCGAGACGCACTAAGGCTTCATGATGCCGATTCATTGTGTGAAGCAATGCTGCATAGTTTACTAGCGCACTGCGATGATTCGGGTCAAGAGTTATAACCTGATTATAACTTTTCAGAGAGTCTTCATTTCTTCCCAACATTTTTTGCAACTCTGCCTGCGCGAACCATAAAGGTGCAGAATAAGCCTTGAGGGCTAATCCATGTTCAATAAGCTGCACACCATCTCTTAATTTACTCTGCTTCACCTGAACCATTACGAGATGATAGATTGCAAGACAATCGTTCTCGTTCCTTGAGAGCATTCCTCGATATAATTTCTCGGCCTCTTCCAATCGACCACTATTGAACAAGCCTGCTGCTTCGCTTTGCAGACTTTGGTAATCAAGCTTAGTATTTTTACTGCGTTTTGTCACACAAAAGCTCCTTGAAGGGAAGTGTATCTTAATAAAACTTCTTTGAGATTCGATAAAAATTGAAATTACTTTCTCATCGCTCAAATTTTTCTCATAATTTCGGCCAAATTGAGCTAACCACGGACAGAACATACTCTGCCTGCTTACGAGGGGAGAAATTTTCAATCACCCATTGTCGCGCATTTCGACCTATTTTAAACATAAACTCAGGATCATCCTTTACCCTGTCTGAAAGATGCTGCGGCAAACTACTTACCGAACTCAAATCAACAGGGATGTAATGCACCCAAGGTTCAGGGTTGGTCGGATATGCAAATCCATATTTACCAAAATCCAACTGAATCGGAGCACAAGCCATAATCGCACTTTCGAAAAACCGCCAGCTGTCCCATCGAAGTACTACCGGTTCAGCACCCAGGTATTTGAATTTGTAGGTCCTTTGCCCTTCCTGCTCCCAATTCTTTCTTAGCTGCTCGTTTTCCCAAAAATTAGGCATGAAATCTCCTCCATAAGAACATATTGCAGCGCTCCGGGAAAGTTGTGAAAGATATTCGGAAGGTGATGTTCTTCGACGATCCATCTCGAAAAATTTCTCTAAACTTTTGACAAATACCAGGTCGAGTGAATTACGAACAGATTGCGAAAATGTGTCATTGAAATTCCGAACAATAACATTTCGCTTTCGGCTTAAATCCTGTGCATTTGATAGAAGAATCAAGTCCTCGGAAAGGTTGAATCCCAAGGGGTATAAGCGTCCTTCCCGGGTGGCCAATCGATTGAAATGAGCTGAAAATACAATGAAGCATTCCGGATAGTCCCGAAAATTTGCTGGATCTTCCATATTCGTGAGAACTACCGGTCTGGTTTCTGCAAGTTTACACAATTTATCAAAATAGTCACCAAATCCATCTGATACATCTACCAAAAGAAGGTCATCTGTAAGTTCATTGCTATCAACCTTTTGTAAATAATCCGAAGAAACACTTTCAAAAGGAGCCGAAATACCACGAGAAATCAAACCATCCGGAAAATTCCAATTGGTACATATTTCCCAGCCCAAGGCATGAAATCCCTGCATTAAACAAACAAAATTGTGGCTTACAAATTTATTCGGTATTAGGAATCCAATTTTCATGAAAATCTACCTTAATCTGGAAGTAAGTTTTATCCCTTGTAAGCACGTATTGATAGAATTTTTCCATCGTTATTAAACGTGATAATATCGGTTACAAAAATCTTAGGAGTGTTGTTGATGGTTATTTCCAACTCACAAACGACTGTACTTCCCTCTTGAATCAAGTTTAATGGTTCAACCATAATTGATTTACAATCTCTAAAGATATTTTCGTTTGCTTCCAAAACTTTTTGCCTACCATGTACATTCAAATTCCAATCTCTAAGGGATATCTGCGAATCAAAAAGTTTTTCCAACTTTGAAATATTTTTGCTTGAAAACGTGACAAAATAATCCTGGCAAATGTTTTTTAAATTCATAATTTTTCCTCTCTTAACAATTAATTTACTTAATACTTTTGAAAAAACCGGACTCCTTGAATAGCAGAAATTTTCCCAATGCATATAAAAGTAAAGAATAAGGAAAATGATGTAATGAAGCAATATTCAGAAATACTAATCCGGTGAGAATTCGAACTTTTCTAACATCAAAACTGTTTTTTTCAAGCCATTTGTAAAATAAAACTTCGCAATCCACTAAAACTTGCTTTCTGAAAAAATCAAAACTAACCTCGCTGTTGTTCCAGCTTATCCAATAATGATCTTTTGCTATTAATTCGTGGCAAATTATGAGTCCATGCAGAAGCTTGGCCAAGTCATAGTAAACATCGCCATTAGTGAGGGAGCCTCCAAATTCCTGTCGCCAATCCAGGAAAATGAATTTGTTTTCATTTTTGTTATACAAAATATTTTCAAAATGAAAATCACCATGGAATTGTCCCGATGTTCCGTCTGAAAGCCAATTCCAGTCTAGGGAATCAAGTAATTTTTGAAGTGTTGGAGTTATAAATCCATTTATTGTTTCGGCGTTGTCTTGTTTTTGGAAATTCTTGTAAAAAAGAGCTACACGATCCAGGGTTTTGTTTCTATAAAAACGCAAGCAAATATCTTTAAACTTTTGCTTTTCGGTTTCGTTTAGTGAGTGAATTTTCCAGAAACCTTTGGAGTGCTGAAGTAGTTGTTCGAAAAGAGGTATTGTAACAATTTCAGATAAAATTTTCCCTTCAGATTTTGAATAAGAGTACATATGGGTTTTTGTGCTAGTTACTTCTGGGACAAACCCCTGAAGCTCTCGTGAACGGACCACACGGTTGGCTATAAAACGTTCATCATCCGAAAACTTCACGACTTGACCATTGACGAACCAGATTGCCTCATTTGCTTTTTCTAAAATATTGGGCTCGTCTACCTCTCTGAATACTTCACGAGTTTTATTAAGAGCATCAAGATTGCCTGTGTCATACCAAGTAAAACAATGACCCACTACTCCGAGTCTCAAAAGACTGCGTAACCCGAAAGATTCCCCGACAGAAATTGCTTCTGAACCACCGTTTTCCATGGCCTTCCAAAAGGTTTCATAATCCCGAATCCCCGAAAGTCCTATATAGGGTTTGTGAGTTTGAACTCTCACCTTTACACTTTTCTTCTCGCAAATTTCTTTTACTTTTCCTGATTCAATTTCAAGTGTTCGATACTCCTCAAAATCAGGCAAGTCTGCGAAACCCATCCAATTATGGTCTAAGTTAGGAATGGACTCTTTTACCAAAGTATCACAGGAAATAAAAACGAAAGGTTGTTGAAGAAATTCCTTGCAAGCAAGAATGCTCAGACCCAAACCTGAGCCCGGTCCTTCAAATGGCTCTATTTCAACAAAGAAAAATTTTCGTTGAGGATACGCTATTTCCAAGAATTCCCGGACCAGGTTTCCCTTGAAACCAAGCGCAATGACAAATTCAACATCACTGGGAAATAAATCGATTAAGTGGGATATGGCCGGGCGATTTGCAATTGAAACCAACGATTTATTAACAAATTGCGTAAGTTTTCCTAGGCGAGAACCTGTTCCGGCAGTTGGAATAAGAACTCGATAGCTCATTTCAACTCTCTTTTATAATCATCACTAAGACGAACAACATCGTCCATTTCTGGAGTGCTTGCTTCAAGATACACACTTTCTTCAAGTGCTTCCATTCGATGAATAAGCTTTGGGACTAAAGTGATTGACTCACCCAAAGCCAATATCCTGGGTTCAAGGTTTTCCAGGGAAGTTCCTAGTAAAATTCGAAGTTGACCGCTTAAGAGATAAACTGTTTCCTTTTTAAAATTATGGTACTGAAGACTGCAACGATGGCCCTTAAACATGGTAAGTCTTTTCACCATGTATTTTTCATTAACTTCAATTATTTCTTCTTTTCCCCAAGGTTTCTCTATAATTTTCATGATTGCCTCAAATTTTATAAAGTGCGAATTCCGGATGAAAATCAAAAAAAAGATCATAGAAAGATTTTACATATTGCTGCATAGACCATCTACTGTTAAAGCCGTATTTCCGTCTCAACCAATGTTTTCCTTCTTCTATGTACAACCTTAAATTTTCGTTGTAGCCCTCTGTCTTGATTAAGTCAGCTTTGTTAAGAAGATGGCTTTCGTTTTCCTCTGCCCAAACCTCACTAGTTATTGCAGCGGCCCAATCATTGGCATATGCTTTAGCCAGTAATTCACTTTCACTTCCATAACCACGGAAATTTGTACCATCAAATAAAAAGTTCATATAATCAGGTTGCTCAAGCTCGCAAATGGCCTTGATAAAATCGCGACGCAAAAGATAGGCGTTATTATGAATAAACCAAAAATATTTTGTAGATTGCTGAAGAAGAAATTGCTTTTCACCCCATCGCTGAGAGCAGGGAGATAGAATTCCGACTCGTACATGTTGCTTCATTATTTTCATTAGAGGTTCAAGAGTAGGCTTATGTGAAAACTCAGTGTCATTGGTTAAAAGAAAAAAAGCTTCATAACTGTCAAATTTTCCCTCTTTCAATAATTGCAGAAGACCGAAGTTCATCCCTCTGGAATAGCGTAATCCTTGTTTAACAGCCTCCGGCCAATCGGCATGCCAAATACAATACTTAGAAAGCAGGTGTTTATCTGACCCAGCCTCTATTACGAATATATCAGTTAAATCATCATCGTATTTCTTGAGATGTTCAACCAGTCTTTCGGTTGGTTCAGGCAAATTTCGATTAAGTATCAAAGTCGCAACATTTTTCATAAATACCTTATCAATCGGAAGTTCTGAAGGTATCTCATGATACTGGATTTTACTCTAGTTTTCAAAAATTTTTCTAAATCTATCCCTTTAGTTCTTAATTTTTTACCAGCCTCAAGCTTTAAAGCAATAACTTCAGAGTTGGAAAAGACATAATGGCCTGCAATCAAAGACCTGTCAAAATCTGAAGCTTTTGAATCCGGGAGCATCCATTTTTCCCATTTTCTGGAATCATAAGCTATTTTTAGGAATTTTTCAGATAAATCATGCATACTATTTTCTTCTAATAATGAAACAAGCGCCCTGGTTTCCGCTACCCCAAATTCAGGAGCCACATTTGCGGCATGAATACCCAGTCTAGGGTGCCATTGCAAGGATTCGTCAGAAAGATAATCAGTGTTGTGGGCTTTCATTAGAATAGAATGCCGGTTGCATATTTCAACCATCTTTGGGATTTGAATTTCCGGAGGAATTTCATCAGCAACTCTCAAAAGAGAATCGAAAGATCCAATATTTCTTGTTTCCATAACACGAGTTCCAGTTTGAATTACCACAAAAAAAGGAGGGGGAATTTTGTTACGACTGCAAAATTCCTGAACGCAATTTAAAGTATAATTCAACTCCTCTTGATTATTCGTACTCCCGGTTTGCTCTTCAGTTCCGATTTCAAACAGAACTTTTTGTCCTATTTCCTGTGAATAGCTCCAACAAAATTCGTACAACTCAAAAATTCGGTCCAAAATCTCATCTTTTCCAGGGTTTCCATGGATGTCAATGCTAGGGTCAATGTGAAGAATTTGAAAACCGGCGTTCAGATCAGAGCGAAAAGAAGATTTTGCAGATTCTATTGCCCGACGAAGACTTAGCTTTTTCTTTTGTTCGAGAGGATTTTGCCAAGGGCCGCCATGATCTCTTGCCAAAATAACTCTCCCATTTTTATCATGTTCAATTACATATTCAGCAAATTGTTGCGTAGACCAGTTGTTAACATAACCACCCCCGAATTCTTCCGAGTCAATTTGTCTTCGGCTCGCAATAAGCATTAGAGGGACGTCAAATTCGTTGGCTAGTTCAATTGCGGCGTCAATACAATTGCCGCTTACAGGCCCAACCCCCAACAAAGTACACCGTTTAGATAAAATTCTTTCTAGTCGCGATCTGAACATTTAACCAAGCCTTTTTCCGGTTTCGCAAAAAACTTTTTCATAACATGTAAACAAGCGTCTAATACCGCCCCCTCCCCTGCTTTTGAAGGAGTAACAAAATCTGCCGCCTTTCTCGCTTCAATGCGTGCATTTTTGGGAGCAATACCATAAAAGCATTTCTCCAAAATCGGAGCATCGTAAAAACCATCGCCCATGTAAATCACTGATTGCAGACCAAATTTTTTCTCTATGAAAGCGAGCCTTCCATCTTCATCTATTAAAAAGAGCTCCTGTTTCATGTCATCAACAATCCGTCTTTTTGAAATCGAAAACCCATGCTTATCCGCAGTGAGGAAAGCAATTTTTACTCTTTTCGATATCAGCTTTATTCCATCATTATCATGCGCACCAAAAACTTTGAACTCTTTTCCTTTTTCAGAATATAGAAATTGCCCGGTTGTCAACACACCGTCAACATCAAAAATAAAATATTTTGGTATTTCCGCAATCATTATTTCTCCAAATACATTGGTATTTTTCAAATACTAACATTTATCATGTTTGATTCGCATCTTCCCAATAATACAAGTTGCCTGGAAAAAAATCAAAAAAATTGTTTTCCACTCGCTGTCCGAGAATAGATGAGGTACCCCACTCTCACCCCTAGTTAACCTTTTATGGACAAAGCTTCTTTTGACATCGTAGAATAAGTGTGCTAATTTGACAACAAAATGGAAATTTTAGGAAAGCAGACCAGTTGCTAGTGAGATTGTCAGAATATCCCCCAAATATCATCTTCAGTCTACAACCGTGTTTTTCTACCCCGTTTTCGCCCGTCCAACCAGCATTGCTTTCCACCAAATCCATGTGCAAAGATTTTTTCGACAGCCTGAATGTTCAGCATAGGTTGTTCCTTGGGCTTTCAATTTCATCTGATCGTTTCTCTTTTCAATGATGAGCACAAACTTCGAAAGGGAACAAAAATTAGCCTGAAAATTGCCAGTACCGGATACTGGACGTCAATAAAAGGTTTTAGCAAGTAAAAATATGCTTCAAAAAAGGCCAATGTCATTTGTCGGGTATCAGGATGTAAACCTGCATTGCCCCGTTTGTGGAGCCGGAAATCAGGAATTGACTTTATGTGGGGGTGGATCTTATCTTTCCGTCCCCAGAAGACTCCGGGTTTATAGCCAAAATGGCCAAAATGTCATAATGGAGAGCACTTTATTACATTGCAGTGCCTGCTCTTTGCAGTATCTTAATCCCATGCCTCCAAGAGAAATACTTGAAAATCATTATAAAAATTCTGCACTCTTACATGGTACCTACACACTTGAGCGGTTCCTTTCGGCAATCAACGATGTTGATAATAAAAAAGACGTTAACACCGTAATGGATTGGCTTTGCACCACTTTTCAACAAAACAGGGATTTTTTTTCGAGCGGCTATCTGATGGATGTTGGTTGTAACGCCGGAGGATTTATCAAGGCAGCAAAAGATATGGGAATGAAATGTCTTGGAATCGAAATCGATCAAAAACTGTGCGATTGGAACAAGACCTTTATCGGTTGCGAAGTTTTCGCGGGAATGTTCGAAGATATCCCCGAAACCTACAATGACTCAGCGTCCGTCATCGTCATTAAAGATTCGCTAGAGCATCATCTTACCCCAGTTACAACTCTGAGCATTGCCCGACGCCTATTAAAAGAAGGCGGAGTGCTTTTTGTCGAAGTGCCAAACATTGGTTGTTTATTGGCTCAGCATAATATTGAAGCCTTCGGTTGGTTCGAAGCCGATCACTTGGTGTATTTCTCGAAGAATTCGATTCGGACTGCTTTTGAAAAATCAAAATTTACGAATATCGTTGTTTCTTCAGCACCGGCTTCAAATCTTGACCGTTCAGATGTAATCGTGACAGGCCTTGGACATGTCGATGTTTCTTGGAGTGAAGTCGAGAAGCTAATTGCTCAGGAAAAGGGGCGAAAATTGTGGTGTGCAGGAAGGAAGTAAAATGCCCATCCTAACCGATTTTGATACACCTCAACAATATGTTGACCAGGCAAATATTGCAATCCAACAATCGGATTGGGTAATGCTCAATGAACTAGCTTCAGTCATTAGAGATAAATTTCCTAATTGGATTGAGGGTTTCAAATTTGGTGTACTAGCCTACAAAGAATTAAAGGATGAGTCAGCGATGGAACGTCTTTTATCCGAAGCCGTTGAAAGATTTCCTGATAACGTTGATTTTGCTTTCAATCTTGCCATCGTGGCCAAAAACCATCAAAACTGGGCAGAAGCCTTAAAGCGATGGGACACGTTTTGTACACACTTTCCCGACAAACCAACCGGATACCTTGGTAAGGTAGACATTTATCAAGCCACAGGAGATTGGAAAAACCTGGAAATACTTCTGACAGATTGTATAATCCGCTTCCCGACAAATGTCGAGCTTGCAGTTGCTTATTCTCAATGCGCTTTTGCAACTAAAAATAGGAGTGAACAGAAGCGCCGATGGTTGGCAGTTCCAATTGAGGCAAAAGAGGATAACTATTATCGGCAGGCATGTTTTATCTTGCAGGACAGCGAGATAGATACCAATGATGATGTCATAAAGTCATGCATCCGCGCATTGTTATCTCAACCTATTGAAAAGTGCGGGAAAGGCTCTCCTTACATAATTACTGAGTCCTATAAGCTTAGCAAAATAAATGAAACCCGTTCCAAGGAAATTCATCGCCAGGTTATTAAATGCCTTATGGAGAAAACCCCTGTCTCCACCGTTGGCGAACTCTACATATTAGCGTTTTCAGTTCCCCGCCCCCAGGAAGAGCTCATACGAATAGTTGCAAAGTGGTTGTTGGATGATAGTTTTCAAAGATTTAGTCATTCTTTTGGTGCTAACAGCCTTAATGCAAAAATGGTACCCGGATTGGTCGAATTGTTGTTACAGATTGGAGTAGTAGCCTCACTTAAACCTGCCCAAATTTATCGGATTGCCACCGTTTTGTATTGTGTTGACCAAGAAATGTTCGAGCAGTTTGTTGCAGAAGTGGTTAAAGAACGTCCCGAAGAAAAATCATTGTCAAATATTTTTGGCATTTTGAACCACGTTCATACAGCCCGAAAGTTGCTTATGTCGCATTCTTCTACTCCTGAAATCCACTTCAACCAGAAGCGATTAAAAATTGCTCTCTGCATCTCCGGACAATTACGGGGATTTCGGCAAGCTCTGCCATCTTGGTCAAAATTAGGTCTGGATTCACATGAAGTCGACACTTTTGTACATGTTTGGAGTATGATAGGGCGGCGTTTTCCGGAAGTTGCCCAAGCCCATCGGGTTTTCAGTGGCTCCTTTCTTGAGGCATATAGAAAGGTTTACTATGCAATTGGCCAAAAGGAACTAATGAAAAGATACCCCAAATTTTGCAATTTTTTCCACGAAGGAGATGTAATAACAGAGGATGAGTTGAAAACTGCCTATCGAACTGATCAGGTTGTAGTCGAAGAAGATCGGGGAGATACTTATAAAGGTATCCATAACATTATTAAGATGCATTATAAGATACAAAGCTGTGTGAATATGGCTGCTCAAAAAGGAAAGAATTATGATTTGGTCATAAGAATTCGCCCGGATTTGTTAATAGAAGGAGATGGCCAAATTAATTGGAATCAAATACTTCATCGTTCAACATCAGAAGGACTTATCTTTTCGGATTTTGGGCCATTTATCTCCAATGAAATAGTCACCTGGGAAATTGGTGATGTAATGCCCCTGATGATCGGAGACCTGTTTGCAGTTGGAGGTCCCCAAGTTATGAACCATTATGCAACGGTTTATTCCTCCAATAGACAAGTGATTGAAGAAGGGTTTTACGGCTTTCCTCGCGGCTATCTATATCACACCACGCTCTCTCTTTTGTTGATGTTCAACGGCATTCGTGTTGAAGGAATAAAGGATTTAATCATGAAACATGTGTGCGATCCCGAACCCATTACAACGCATTTGATATTTAAACTACTTAAACAAGATATCAAAGAGGGCTCAGAGGACGATTACGATCAATTGTTGCTAAAGGGGTGCGAAACAGATATTCTTTCCTGCAGCTTAGCAACTTCAAAAATGCCTTAAAAAGTTACAGTATTTGTGTAAAAAAAACCTGACAATGAGAGAAACACATAGGCAAACGCCAAGTAAACAGGAAATAGAACGCGACTCTCGACAATCTGCCTATATGAGGGATGCTGATGGATTTAATTGAACGAAATGTTTGTGCTGTCACTGGAACAGACGATCTAGAGCCGGTTTATACTTTTCCCGATTTTCCTGTCTTTATGGGCTGCACTAAAGCCCCTGTTTACGAAGATTTAAAGGCAGATATGTCCTGGTGGATAAGTAGAAGCTCTGGTTTAATACAACTCAAGCAGCTAATACCTCTTGAAATTTTATATCCTGAATCACATGGGGCTGGTAGCGTTGGTTCACTGTGGCAAAAGCATCACAAAGCTTTTGCAGACTTTATTTATAGTTTTAAGCCTTCTTCTGTCTTTGAAATTGGTGGCCATCATGGAATACTTGCGAATTATTATAACCTCCTGGAGGATATTCCCTGGACAATTTTAGAACCGAACCCAATAAATATTTCCCAAACAAAAGCACGTTTTATTAAGGGTTTTTTTGACGGAAGTTTCCAAGTCAATGATAGCTTTGATGCAATTGTCCACTCGCATGTTTTTGAGCATATCTACACGCCAAGCGAGTTTATGGAGCATCTTTCGAACTTTGTAGAGGAGGGGAAATTACTTGCTTTTTCTGTCCCAAATTTAATGGTACACATGAAAAAAAGATTCACTTATTGTTTGGGATTTGAACATACTGTTTTTTTGACAGACCAATACATTGAATATTTGTTGCCAAAATATGGATTTCGTATTATTAAAAAAGAAAATTTTCTGGAAGATCACAGCGTTTTCTATTCAGCAATAAAAACTAAAAATCAACCCTTTTCTCCTCTCGCAAACGATTTGTACAACCGGAACAGAGAATTATTTTTGGATTACATTTCGTATCATCAAGAATTAGTCGGAAAGCTAAACGCGAAATTTAACTCCTGTGAAAAGCCGATTTTTTTATTTGGTGCCCATGCACTTTCACAATTTCTTCTGGCTTTTGGACTTGATTCCAAGCGGGTAATGAATTTGCTTGACAACGACCCAAACAAACAAGAGAAGAGATTATACGGTACAAAACTTTTCGTTAAGTCACCAAAAATTCTTAAAGACATCAAAAACCCTGTTGTTATTCTTAAATCCGGAGTTTTTAATGAGGAAATAAAACAAGATATTCAAAACAACATTAATAGCAATGTTGAGTTTTGGGAATGAAATTGTTTAGGGGTCGCCAAAAAGTAACAGAATTTTTCAAGGATACGTGCTTTTAGATTTAAAAATTCGATTGTTTCAACCACTTTAATTGTTTCTTCTCGGCTGAATTTCTAAAAAGCTTATAACAAAGCCCAAACAGGCTTGGACTCTCTGTCATATTTTTTCTTAAAGAATCCAACCTTTGAAAATTGCATACCATTAAGATGATTGTCTATTAGAATTTTACAGGAGGAGGTAATTTCGAACGCAGACAGGTAGGCAATCGGTGAATAAAATGGCTTGCGCACGCATCAACCGGCAGTCTCTCTGATGTAAAATAATGTTGAGAATTTAGTTTCGGAGTTTGGAGGAGTGTCACGCGTCGGATAATCCAGTTGATGCGTAGAGAAAAAAGTTCGCTTGTACCCACGAGTCCGAAACAATGAATCCAAATCATTAATTCCAAAGACCCACTGCGGAATTTTAAAAGGCTCTAGATTGCATTGAAGCCGGGAATAGGTCATCGAAGTGTTGACGGGTGTATTGATGACCAAAAAAATCTCAGGGTTACAAGCTAATAAGCGATAAATTGTCGATGTGAAATCTTCAGAATACTGAAGAGAACTAGTACAGGAAACAATATCAACCTTAATCTGAGGAATTTCCGAATGTACATGAAATCTTAACAGATAAACATCCTTGAATATCTGTTCAATAAACGGGGTTGCATAACGACAAAACTCTGGCATTTCAACAAGATGATATTGAACTTTTTTTGCTAAAACCTCGCCAAGAGGCCGAGTAATCTCAACATATTGCCTGCCGGCACCACCCCCATAATCTAAGACGGAGAGTGATTCGCGATGAAGTATTCTATCGGCAACCACCGTTGGAAAAATCGTACTTCCCCAATTGAGCCATTCTATCAACAAAGGAAAGTCACTTCGAAGAAGACTTAGAGTCTCATTCAATTGATTGGTTACATGGCTGATCAGGAGTTCGTCAGTCGAATAGTCGAAACCCGTCTTGATGAAATTCCGGGAAAACTGTTCAAAAAAGAACTCTGGCATAAGAAAGTAATTAGCAGAACTGATCATGAATGTCAATGTTGGCTTTGAAGTTCAGCAATAAAGAGTAAATTCATATTGACATTGGCAATTAATCATACAATTCAAAAAAAAATTCGCGAAAAATTATTTTTCCAAATTCTCTGCAATTGTGTTGGTACAGGTTTATAAGTCCAGTTTTTTTACTCTTTTTCGCTGTTGTAGTTTCCGCAATCCTTGGAAAATTTTTCCAAAGCATATTTCTTAGCAAGTTGAACAAAATTGCAAATCCAAAGGAAGGCTGCCAATCTCAAGTTTCGTTATAATAGCCAAATCCTTGCAACTATCGGATTGAACAAAAAACAAAAAAAGAAATAGCTTCGAAAGTAATGTTGAATCTCTTTTTTCAGAATCTAAGAATCATAGTTAGCATCTTTGGTCATGAATGCGTTACTATTCAAGTTGTCTTTCATCCAATAGAGCTTTTCGTTTTTTTGAGAAATGTCAAGAAACCTCGCACCGTTGTGGCTCAGATTACATCCGATTAACAATTTAATGGCAACGTTAACGTCAAGCATGATATAATTTGTGAAAAGATTGGCTACTACACAGCGAAAAAGAGTAAAAGCATTTGTCAACCCCTTTATATCATTAATAATCCACTTTTGACATCCGCAATTGAAACTGTTATTGTGAGAATGGAAAATTAATTCCTATGTATGAAAGGAATTCAAAATCATGCGCGAGTACCCAGTAATGGATCCTTCCGAAGGATTAACCCTATTTTACCCAACTGTTCCAAAAACAGCGATAGATGAAGTTGCAGCAACGCTGGCAACACGTTGGATAGGGCAAGGCCCTCGAGTAGAGCGTTTTGAGCAACAATTCAAAGCCAAATATTTAATCGATCATTCGCCATTAGCTGTCGGAAGTGGGACAGATGCTTTGCATTTGGCTTACTTACTTGCAGGTTTGCAGGCCGACGATGAAGTGTTAGTGCCTGTATTCACGTGTACCGCTACGAACATTCCTCTTCTTTACATAGGAGCCAAAGTAAATTTTGTTGACATCGATCCTCAGACGATGAACATTTCCATTGCCGATTTAAAGAGAAAAATTAATGACCGAACCCGTGCCATAGTAACTGTCGATTACGGCGGAATATGCTGTGACTATGATGAGATCAACTCCCTAGCGCTGAAATATAACATTCCGGTAATTCAGGATGCTGCACACTCTTTAGGTTCTAGGTATGACGGAAAAATTGTCGGGTCATTTTCTGATTTTGTCATTTTCTCCTTTCAGGCTATCAAAACCTTGACGACAGGTGATGGTGGAATGTTGGCAATCCGCAATAAGACTCTCTTGCCACGTGCTAAAAAGTTACGATGGTTTGGAATTGATCGTGAATCAAAACAAGGCGGGATTTGGGAGAACGATATTGTTGATGTTGGATATAAATACCAAATGACTGATATTGCTGCTGCAATGGGATTAGGAGGATTAGAAAAAGTTGACTCCAACATTTCGCACCGTAAGGCAATATTTGCAAAATACCAGGAAAATCTTAAAAATTTTAGCGGAGTTAAAGTAATTGCGCCAGTATCAGAAAAAGCTCTTGATTTCTGTCCATGGCTTTTGACTGTTCTGGTGGAAGGTGATCGCGTAGGTTTAATGGATAAATTGCGCGAACAAAAAATTGAATCCGCTCAGGTGCATTTTCGAAACGATCGATATTCCATATTTGGTCAACGTCGCAAAGACTTGCCTGTGATGGATGAGCTTGAACATCGTTATTTGGTGCTGCCATCCCATCCTCGCGTTACACTGGAACAAGTTGATAAAGTTTGTTCTGTTGTAAAATCAGGATGGTAGAAAAGTTTGTGAGAGGCTTGTTTTGAAGGTTGCACGAATTGCCGTCTGTTTTTTTGGATTAAACCGCTCACTTTCTATCACTTTGCCTTCCATCGAGCGGAACATATTTGATCAGATTGTGAATTGCGGATACGAATACAGTATTTTTGGTGCATTAATGAATCCGAGCGGAGGATTCTCAAATGTACGCAGCGGCGAAATTAACTGTATGCAGGAAGTCCAATCTCTTGCAACGATTCACTTTTCCGATTTAGTTTTAATTGACCAGGATTCTTTCGACAAAACAATAAATTACAAAATATTTTCCCCGCATCATGATTCCGAATATCAAGATGGTTATGCCAGCATCAGAAATATTCTTCGCGAGATGTTTTCTATTCGTACCGTTTATTCAATGGTACCAAAAGACAAATTCGACTATTTACTCTTCCTGAGACTAGACCTTTTTTATCATACCGCTCTTAATTTAAAGCATGCAATTGAAGTTTGCGGGAATACTGAAGGTCGTGCAATTCTCACGCCGTCCTGGCAACGTTGGGGAGGCCTGAACGACCGATTCGCTTTTGCACCCACTCAATGCGCAGAAGTTTATGGACATCGTCTTGATGCGGTTCCCCAATATTTGGCAGAAGTAAATGAGCCCTTGCAGGCCGAAAGAATGCTATTATACACGTTTATGCGCAAAGGCGTGGAGTATAACCATTATCTTGAAATGCTAGCATCACGTGTAAGAGGAAACAAAAACATACAACCCGAATTTTTTGATGTTGGAATTGATAATGTAACGAATGCATCTCGCTTTTCTGGAATCATTAAATCGCTGGCAGCTTGATAAAGAACGACCAGGTTAGATGGAGGGATTCATGGACATTCCGGTATTGCTATTGAATTTTAACAGGCCGCATTATACTGCTGGACTCATTGAAAATCTGAAACAAATCCGACCAAGGAAAATCTATTTCGCGATTGACGGGCCAAGAGAAGGACGAGAGGACGACAAGGAAAAATGCCATCTTGTAGAGAAAGCCCTGACTTTAATTGACTGGGATTGCAATTTAAAACTCAGTAAAAATAAAGAAAACCTTGGTTTAAGGCGAAATGTCAAGCTGAACATTGATTGGCTGTTCTCGGAAAACGAGACAGGCATTATCCTGGAAGACGATGTCAGGTTCGGGGAGGGCTTTTTCAGATATTGCACTAAGATTCTTACTCAACATTCGCAAAATCAGAGAATAGGGGCAATTTCCGGAAACAACCTGGTCTCTCACCTGAAGGATTACCCCAGAAGCTCTGACGATGCTTTTCTTTGCAGTATTTTTCATTGCTGGGGATGGGCCACATGGAGTGATCGCTGGAGATTGTATGATGACAATATCGAATTTGACGACGATTTCTATAATAACCGTCTTCCTGCCATTTTGAATAACCCCGGTGCCCTAAATTTCTGGAATTCAGTAAGAAATAGCTTGATCAATCGTACAGTAAACTCATGGGCCTGGAGAATGCAACTCTCCTTGTGGAGAGCTGGCCGTTATTGCGTAACTCCACCAAGGAATCTGACAACCAATGTTGGCTTTGCAGATGATTCTACGCACACACATTCGAAACCCAGATGGCTTGAAGGTTTCGAAATTGGAAATTACTCAGAGGTGTCTTCCGATTTGAGGCCTCTGGAAGTGGATACCAATTTTGATAAATTTGAAAATCAGGTTATATTGGGTATAAAAATGACAAAAAGCCTGGATATTGGATGTGGCCGAGTTCCAAAAAACATATTCAACGCCGATATAGTCTATGGCATTGATGTACGAGACGATCTTGAACATAATATTAAGAAAGCAGATTTGGTGGTTGAAAAAATACCATATGAAGATGACAGTTTTGAATATGTTACTGCACACGATTTCATCGAACATGTTCCACGACTGATTTATCTACCAGAACGTAGATACCCATTTGTTGAATTGATGAACGAAATATACAGGGTACTGAAACCAAACGGAACGTTTCTATCTTTCACTCCGGCATATCCGCAACCTGCCGCATTTAGAGATCCCACACATGTCAACATTATTACCGAAGAGACCTTCGCTGTTTATTTTGACAACATCAACAGGTGGGCTGAAATGTATGGTTTTAAAGGAGCGTTCAAGATTATTAGTCAGGAATGGAAGGGACCTCATCTAATTTCTTTGATGCAAAAAGTTCCTGTTCCATCTCAGTATTAGAGACTGTCGATTAATCTCAGTAAATTTTATTCGTTACAAAAAACGACCCACTGTTGATGCTTAAAAGCGAGACGAAAAATTGGGTGGGTACATAAAAATATGAAAATTTGGGCATTTTTCGACAGACTCATTAGTGAAAAGCGAGCAGTACCAATTCTCCTTCAATCATACGTATATTTGGTTAAATGGGAGCAAGAAATTACAGGTAAGCATACTTTAACAGAGGGGTCGAATGTAGCTGAATCGAAGCAAGTTTTTCATTGGACCAATGAGCTGAATTCACTAGATTTGAAGAAGGACAGCTCATACTATATTTTACTGAAGAAAGTATCATATAATTTCTGACGATTGCACGAACATCATCAATAGTGGCAATGCTCTGGACAAAATATCCATTAAAAATTTTTTTTGTGATATTTTCCACCTTATCGGGACCAAATTTTTCCTTAAAATTTTGTGCAAGCTGATAGTCGTCTGACAAAACCTTAAAGCATTCTGAAGCTTTAATGAGGAATTCAAAATCTTTTTCTATCACATGAAGCGGAAGGGGCATGGTTTCAAGCACCAGTTTGTCACCACCTCGGATATAAAAGACAGCACTTTCAGAATAATGTATAGCTTCTTCACCTATGCCAGTCAGCCAATTACCCAACTGGTACTTAATTTTTTTATATTCTTCTTTCTTGAAGCTGGAAAAGGCATTCAAAATGTCCAAACTGGTCTTGGAAACAATATCACGTACGATATTCCATGGAAGATATTTAACAGGCTTGTTTGCTGGAATCTTTTCAGATGTGAATATTTCCCCGAAAAGTTCGTTAAAATGAACCGGGTAACGCCACCATTTATGAAAATTATCATCAAGCTTAAAAGTTTTTTTCTGCAATAAACATAAAAATTTTGCGAGTAGTATATTCTCGACTATTGAAAAAAAACCGGTGGGAGGTGGCGAGTAGCACCATACCTCATCGTTTTCAAATTGACCTTTTACTACAAATTTTTCGTAAGTAAACTCTCGATAATTTTTAGCATCTGAAATATCAATTTGAATCAGCTTTGAGAGAAGTTGGGGGCCTAAGCAGGTTGCTATTTCTATCCGCTCAAAAGCTCCAAGTTGGTTAAAATTTTCAACTGAGAGAATATTTGAAATGTCTATCAGTGCATCATCAGGGGAAAAATATCCCCAGAATAGTAACCTTACATATATCAAAAGACTTTGCCCAGGTTTTGGTGACGTCCTGACTAGCTCGCGTAATTGATTAAGTGAAGATTCCGGAGCGTTTATTTCCCTCCGAAAATTTGTTAAAAAATTCGTGACCTCGGAGTTCTGCGGGTCATCTTTGTACAAAGCACTGCCAAACTGTAACATTTTATTCTTTCCTCAGAGAGTTGCCAAGTTAGCCGATTTTTTCGTATTCAGACGATGCTTATATTGCAACCTAAAAAAAAATTTGCAGTCTTCATTATTCAAACTTTGCCTGCACTAACTCAGATTCCTTTAAGGTGTTGCTTCCAAAACTCCGGTTCATATTTCGACCAGGCGTGGCTTCCCATAGGTAGAATTCCTCCGTTGACCGAATAGTAATAAGAAGGTTTCAATTCCATTGAAAAACGTGAAGCCGTTATTTCATTTGGAACAATAAAATCTGATGACAAAGTTCCCATTAAACTAAAAAATAAATCTTCACTCGAACCAGTCCGTTTAAAAAGATTTAAAGCGTCGGGAAATTCCGACAAAATAGAAATGAATTTTTTAATACGCCGTAAGCTAAAACCACCGTTTCCAACAGTTGCTATTACTCGCTTCCCTTTGTCGCCTTCGAGTCGCCCGATATTAACAAATAATTCCACGCCATTGGGCCAAGGCGCTCCCACATAATCGAATGGTTGCATGCACCAATAGTCCAGTTCATCCCGCAGAACAATGGCATCGGTTTGAAGAATCAGCATGAATTCGTAATCAATAAATCGATTATAAAAATCGGTATTCAGTAACAATCTGCTATAGCCCTGGACAGAAGCAAAAGAAGAATCATCCCAGCCAATAAAAGGTATGGATGGATAACGTGCCGTGTACAAACGTTTGTCTAACTTTGCTGAGCCTATAAAATGGATTTCTCGTTTTTTTAAAGCAGACAAAGATACGTCTAACGAATAGGATTCCATCCTATTCATTTCGGATTTGTAAATTGGGACAAGAACAACAATATTAGTCATTTTTTTTTGGATTCCAAACGCATCTTAAATGTAATGTTTTAGTCATACTAACTTCCTAAAAAATCATTTCTCCGAAAAATGTACCAGTACAGCCCCAAACATCAAATTTTTCGAGACTGTATGAAAGTAGCTGAGCAGTTGTCTTCAAAACCTTTTTTAAAACAGAGATTTCAGTGAAAAAGCTGTTAACTTTTTCCTTTCGCACTAAAATTGTCTCCTCTGGCTTTTTTTACAAATTATTTCAGCGAATTTGCTGTGTCAATTTTTCCTGAAAAAAGATGGTTGTCAACATCAAAATGAACCCTACCCAGTTTCTGATTTTTACAGTACCACTTCTGGCCAGGTTGCCTGAACCACAGACAAAACATATTCTGCCTGTTTCCGGGGATTGTAGTTTTCAATTACCCAACTGCGAGCATTTCGGCCTATTTGAATCAGGAAGTCAGGGCTATCCTTCACTCGATCTGAAAGATATTGTGGCAAATCGCTCACAGAATTCAGATTAACAGGGATGTAATGTACCCAAGGTTCTGGATTGATCGGCCAAACAAATCCATATTCATTAAAATCCATTTGAATTGGGGCACACCCCATAACCGAACTCTCGAAATAGCGCCAGCTGTCCCAGCGCAACACTACCGGAGATGCGCCCATGTATTTAAATTTGTAGGTCTTGATCCTCATTTTCTCCCATCGGTCTCTAAGGTAGTCATACCCCCAGTAATCGGGAACAAATTCCCCACCATAAGCACAAACAGCAGCAACCTCCGAAAGTTGTGCAAGATAGTCCGACGGATCAGTTTTTCGCCTATCCACCTTAAAAAGCTTTTCCAAGCTTTCAACCAGCATCAAATCCAGGGCGTTACGAACCGATTGTGAAAATGTTGCACTAAAATTCCGTATTATGATATTTCGCTTTTGGCTAAGATCTTTGCCATTAGAAAGAAGAATAGTATCCTCGGAAAGACCAAAACTCAAAGGGAATATCCGTCCCTCTCGCGTTGCCAATCGATTAAAATGCGTGGTAAACACAATGAAGAAATCTGGGTAATCCCAGAAGTTGGTCATCCCACCCATGTTAACAAGTACAACCGGCTTGGTTGCGGCAATTTTGCATAGCCTATCGTAATCCTCCCCATATCCATCCGAGACATCGACTAAAAGAATATCGCTGGGAAGCTCGTTCTTCTCTGTTCTGCACAAAAACTCTGCCGGAACCACTGCAAAGGGAGTTGAAATACCGCGCGAGGACAAAGCATTTTTAACATCCCCGTTTGTATGCACCTCCCAGCCTAGTGCATGAAAGCCTTGCATCAGGCAACCAACGCTATGACTTATCACATTATTCGGTATGAAAAATCCGATTTTCACGAGAACCTTCCATTGCCCACGACATGGATTTTGCCTGTCATCATCATTAAAATTAAGTATATTATTGATGACTTTCGCACATTTTTGGAAAAATTCTTAAATAAAAAATGCTAACTGAATCTGATTAAATATGTAACACAATAAAGAGTCCAGAGTCAAACATCAGAAGCTGAATACAGCAATTATCGGTTTGAGTCTCCGTACCGTTTTCCATAATACTTTTTTTCGGTTATTCATTGTTATCCGCATTCCAAGATATCTTCACCGCCACCAGCAATCATGGATTTGTGATCTGGAGCAGTTTTTCAATGGTTATCGTTCTGTTTGATTATCATTATTTCTGAACAAAAAAAAGTAAAACCAAAAATTTCGTTTTAATGATAAAATTTATCTGGCCAAGGAATAAATTTTCTATTGTAATTGTTGCGAAAATTTTTATTTGGGAAAATCTATATGGATCCTGAAAGCATTCTGAAACAAATTCAATTGCTTCCGCCCGAAGCTCAACAAGAAGTGGCTGACTTTGTAGCTTTTTTGAGAACCAAATTTGGTGAAATATATCCACCCAAAAAAGGAAAAAAGAAGTCTGTGCTTGATTGCAAATGCATTGGAATGTGGAAAGATCGAGAAGATATGAAGGACAGTTCAAGTTGGGTTAGAAAACTTCGTGAAAAAGAGTGGAAACGAAAACGTGGATAAAATAGTTCTTATTGACACTGGCATTTTGATAGATCTTTTGCGAAATGAGCCCAAAGCGCATTTGACAATAAAAATCCTGTAAAAAAAGTATTTGTTATCTATAAGTGTCATTTCTGAAATGGAAATGGTGGTAGGTTGTAGAAATAAAAAAGAGCTAAAAGAGCTGATTTGCTCTTTGTTGCTGGGTAAATTGTTTGACACTCTGAAAATAATCGGTTATATTTTGCTTGTGCAAGGACAAACTCCTGATCATTCGCCTGGTCGATCCCTCCTTATTCAAGGCTGGATGGGGATCAACCATTCTTATGCGTTAGTCAACCAATATCAGTTGCTTTCTTTTATCAAGGATAAGTCAATTAATTTATTTCACCAGGAAATGCCATACTTTAGCAAGCAATGGAGCAAAGAAAAGAATGGCGCCGGCTTCACTGATCAGGAACAGCAGCAGTTTTCAAATGTAAAAAATTATTCCGGTGAACCTATTTCAGCTATTTACCGAATATATTCACCTTTCAATCTTGAGAATTCCGAAGTAAAGATAGTATCGTTCATAAACACCGAAGTTGGCCTTGACCAGAAAAGTTTCGGGGGAAATCTGGATATTCGTTCATATCAATCAGCCGGCAATTTGGTGGTTACCTCCTCCGCCTGGAGCCGAGAACGCATTATTGATTTTGGATTTTCTCCTGAAAGTGTTCTTGTTGTACCTCATGGGGTGTCCTCGAACAAATTTTCACCATTGGAAAAAAACATCAGGAATGCCTCAAGAGTAGCACTTGGCTATACTGAAAATGATGTAGTATTTTTAAACGTAGGCGCCCCCTTCTGGAACAAAGGGATGGATCTCATACTAAAAGCTTACTTCAGAGTCAGGGAGAAGCGCAAAAACGTGCATCTCCTTATCAAAGACCAACAAACCCTGTATGGATTGTCTGCCCAGAATATGATTGGCAAGATGGCAACAGATGGTGAAATCAAGCTGGACAACGGGGCAATAGAATCTATCAAGATTATCCCGTCCACACTCTCACTCGAACAGCTTCGTACTCTTTATGGTTTGGCAGATTACTACATCTCTCCCTATCGTGCGGAGGGCTTTAACCTCCCGGTAATAGAAGCAATCGCCTGTGGAACCAAAGCTATTGTCACTGCAGGCGGCTCAACTGACGACTTCTGCGATAATTTGACCTCAATAAAAGTACCTAGTACCAAACACGAGCACTTGGTATTACAGAACACAAAAATCAGTGCCTATCTTGAACCTGATTTCGATGCATTGGTTGAGATATGGAACAAATGTGCCAAAGGGAGCTGCCTTAATTCACTCCATTTTTCCTTCGGCAGATGTGACTTACTTGAAAAGTTTACCTGGGACCGGGCAGCCCGACTTTTAACTACGCTTATTTAGGCAGAAATCAGGGGTTATTTCGATTAACCATTTATGAACCTGTCGCATAGTTAATAAAAAACGTTAATTATGCAAAAATTTAGTGAATAGAAGTGGCTTGAAATGCTGGTCTCATGTTTTGGACTTTCGTTCATTTTGGAATTATGCAACAAGCTCTTATGTAGTTAATAGATTCCGTAAAACATTTTGAAAAAGCGAAAGGATCATTATGGCAGCAGCCGAATTTTGGAAATATTTCAACGAGGAAATATCACCTAAGCTTGGCTTTAGGCAAAACACATTCAGGAAGATTTTTGAATACCTTGACACACTTCAGCGACCGGTATTCATTTTGGAAACTGGGTGCGTAAGAAATGCAAACACCTATAAAGAAGAAGGACAAAGCACTTTATTGTTCGACAAGTATGCAAGTAGTATCCCTGGTTCAATAGTATATTCTGTTGACATTGATCCCAAAGCAACCACTTTGTGCAAATCGCTAGTAAGCCCTGCAGTTAAAGTCCATACCGGTGACAGTATCGCCTTTCTCAGGGAAGTTGCCAATAATCCACCGCTTCCATTTACAACAGTAGATCTTCTTTATCTTGACTCCTATGATGTGGATTTTGAGAATCCTCATCCCAGCGCACTTCATCATATAAAAGAACTTTTGGCAATTTCCTCTTTTATTAGCCCTGAAACCCTCGTAGCCTTGGATGATTCACCTAGCAATGCAGCTCTGCTTTTCAATGATCCGGGGTCAGTTACTTTTCTGAGCAAGCCGATAATCTCAGGAAAGGGCAAATACATTGCAGAGTATGCCCAAGCCGTTAATGCCAGATTGTACTTCTTCGGATATCAATGTGGCTGGTTTGGCCTGGGAATGAGGAAACCGAGCTATGTCAAAAATACTAATCTATTGTGACGGCGGACTAGGGAACCGTTACAATGCTTTGATTTCAGGAATTTCGGCAGCCGAACTTTTTAATTGCCGACCCGATATCTACTGGCCAGTCAACAATTGGTGTGAAGCGGAATATTCCGACATATTCGGTAATAATGTACAAATTCATACTTCCAATTTGATCGACCTGAAAAAAGACGCCCCATCCTGGTTGGTTCTGTCACACGATTTAAGGAATGCGGAATATTTAGGTGTTCCTTTCCTTTCTGCATATGGATTCTCAACGGAAGCTGAGTTTACAGACTTTTGTCTTAAGGATGGTCGCGACGTTTTTTTATATCCAGCTTTGATCCTTCCATGGATCTCCCAGGAGAGGCTCAGAACAGTAGCACGGGGACTTCCATTTCACCCTGATTTGGTTGCTGCAGCTGACAAATTTGTTAAAGAGTCCTTCTCAGGAGAATTTTATGGACTTCACCTTCGCAGAACCGACTTGGTACTTGGCTATTCCGATGCAGAAGTGAAAGAAATCATACTCGAACATAAGGACCGGCAATTTTTCGTTTGCTCTGATTCGGAAGAATCAGAAAAAGCTGCTGCACAATATTCGAACGTTCGGGTTCGGAACAAGATGTCATACGTAGAGCGTCAGGATGAGAAAAAAAATTGGTCTGACATCACTCTCGACACCAGCAAAAGAGCGTATCACAGCAATGTTCGGCGTAATGCCCAAGGGGTCAGAGATGCTTTGGTCGATCTATTGATCTTGTCCCAATCCATAATTGTGGGCAAATCTGCTTCCACATTCATGAACGTTGCCAGATTTATTAAGGAACTTTCGACTAATAAAGTTGGGAACCTTCCGGAGATTTACACCATCCCGATCGAGGAATCTTTCAATAAGGCTTCTGCTGGGGTGCTTGATGTTATGCAGGCTATTTCTGCAGCACAGCAACTCTGGAGTAAACAAAGATATCATCAGGCTGTAGAATTGCTCAGGTTGTGGCTTAAACAGCCAAACTCAACTCTTCTATACGTGGTTTTTTTTAATCTTTCAGTTTATTTACAAAACCTTGGGGCGCTACATGAAGCAGAAGCCTATTTGCGACAGTGTGTTTATCAACAACCGGATTTTCTACAAGGTCATCTACAGCTAGGTCTGCTACTCGAAAAATTGAAACGCCCGGATGAAGCTATTACCCACTTGCTTAAGGCGCTTTCGATTACTCGCAAAGGAACTGAGCAAGACAATAATTTTCGTATGATGATTATCGCCAACCTTTCCCGTTTAACCCAAGAGACTTCACACTGATTCCAGCCTAATGTAACTCATATAATTCTGTGAATTGTTTTTTTCAACCCTTCAGTTAAGCCAATTTTAGGAAGCCAATATGGTGGATTATTTCCGAAGGGATAGGCTTCCATTACCTCACGAGGACGATACGCTCTTCCACCTAATTTAACAGGTAATTTGAAGTCTTTTAGCTTTTCAATCATTTCAACAAGTTCTTTTAGTTTTATTGGATTTCCTGTTCTGACACAAAATTTCTTAAAATCCCCTTGGGCATTTTTTTTACTGCTCAGCTCAAGGCCAGATAGCACGAAACACTCAATTACATCATCGATATAAACAAAATCAAGTTTTTGCTCCCCAGGGGAAAGTAAAATTTCGGGGTCATCTTTCTTTAGATTTAATAAAGTTGGTAAAATTTTAGGCCGAAAGTCATTTGGACCATAGGTATCAAAAATTTCCAAAGTGATTGATTGGAAATTTTCTGAGTGAACATAAAACTTTAAAATATCCTCAAAAGCCTGTTTTGTAGCAGCATAAAGGCAAACAGGATTATAATCTTCGTTATTGAAATGCTGCCAACTAGTACCAGTGTTTACGATTCTTTTTACACCAGCACAGGACATAGCTTCCAGCAATTTTGTTCCAAAATGCACGTTGCTTTCAATCAAATCTGAAACCTGACAGGTTTTATGCTGGCCGATAAACAAGGACGCTAAATGAAAAACAACCGAAGGATTAATTAATTTTAAAACTGAAACATATTCTTCGGTCGAATTTGGACATACTACTTCTTTGACTCCTTGAGAAAGAAATTCGGAAGATAACCGAAATTGGGATCGAACCAAACAAAAAACATCCCAGCCTTCTTTTAACAGTCTCAAAAGAAGATTAGTCCCGATAAAGCCAGTACCACCTGTAACCAACGCTTTTTGTTTCATTATTTGTTCCCAAAAATAAAAGGCGAAGAAAAATTTGAAAAAGAAGGAAATGAACTATCTCTTGCTGACAAAATGGGGTTTTGACACGGCCAAGGTATTGAAACAGAATTCCAAAGGATACCTTTATCATGTTCAGGAGAGTGAATCGTTGTTGTTTTGTACAGCACCAAAGCTTCCTCGCTCAAAACACAAAAGCCATGCGCTAAGCCTTTCGGAACAAAAAGTGCTTCGGGAATCTTGGAATTTAAAATAAAAGTTTCGAATTTTCCAAAAGATGGAGAATCTCGTCTCAAATCAACCACAACATCGTATATCTCCCCTTGTGCACAAATAATCAACTTATCGTGAGAAAAGGGAGGAACTTGAAAATGCAATCCTCTCAACACATTTTTTTTTGAAAGAGAATAAAAGTCCTCCTCAAATTTCGTTGGGAGGGAGCTTTCAGTAAAGCTTTTCGAATGAAAGGTCTTAACAAAAAAACCTCTCTGATCTTCGTGTAAACCCAGACTAATTCGAAAACCAGACGGGACTATTGAGAAAGGAACAAAATGCATGGTTCACCTATTACAAAATTATTATACTTCACTAAAAATAGATACTGCAACTTGACTGATAGTTATTATTCCGAAGACACGCTTAAATACTGAGAGATGGGGCGTAATTAAAGCTCCTTCACTAAACTTTGAATAACGCTTTCTTCGCACTTTTTTCGGTAATTCCTTCAATAAATTTGCTACAGCCTCTAAAAACACACTTTTTCATCCAAAGAAAAGCGATTCTGGGTCAAATCATAAATAAAAACCATTTTCTTATTTCTTACAATAGTCGTTTCGGATAATTCTTTTGCAAGAAACTCCTCTATCAGTAAGATAGTTAAAGGTTTTCATTGAGCATCGCAAAATAAAATTAACTCAGGACTCCACAGATGGTTTTGGCCATGAAATTCAGGTGTTCCTCTGACATCCCAGGGTAAACTCCCACCCAGAAAGTGTCGGTCATAATTCGATCCGTATTTTTCAGGTCTCCGCCGATTACTCGGTAACCGGATTTCGAAGCTCGAAGAGAATCAAAACATGGATGTTTAATAATATTGCCGGAAAACAGCATTCTTGTTTGTATGTTGTTTTTCTCCAAGGTGTTCAGAATTTTCTGTCGGTCATGCTTAGCATCATTTAGAGTAATTAAAAAGCCAAACCATGATGGTTCTGAATTCATTGTTGCTTCCGGGAGAATAATACTTCCCGAATATTGCTTGAGTGCTGATTTTAAAAAGTCGAAATTCTTACGGCGTTTGTGAATAAACTCGGGTAATTTTTCGAGTTGTGCACAGCCGATGGCGGCTTGAAGATCAGTCGCCTTCAAGTTATAACCGAAATGGGAGTATATGTATTTGTGGTCATATCCCAGAGGTAAATCTCCTAATTTCTGATTAAAACGATTTCCACACCGATTGTCCTGCCCGGATTTACAGGTACAATCTCTCCCCCAGTCACGCAAGGAAAGAAGAATGTTTGAAAGTATCGCATTATTTGTATAAATCGCACCGCCTTCTCCCATGGTTATGTGATGAGGAGGGTAAAAGCTACTTGTACCGATATCGCCGTAACCCCCAGTGTAATTTTTCCGGGAGAACCCATTGAAGGATTTTGAAAAATATTTGGAACCTAAAGAATCACAATTATCTTCAATCAGCCAAAGCCCTCGCTCATCACAGAATGATTTTAATCTATCAATGTCAAATGGGTTGCCAAGAGTATGGGCAACCATTACAGCCTTCGTCTTAGGGGACAGCGCTTCTTCAAGCTGGTCACAATCTATATTATATGTTGGAAGGGTCACATCGACAAAAACCGGGACAGCACCATATTGAACAATTGGTGCGACTGTTGTAGGAAAAGCTGCTGCTAGGGTAATGACCTCATCACCCTTTTCAATTTTCCGTTTTCCAAGCATATCGGATGTCAAGGCCATAAAAGCAAGCAAATTAGCAGACGAGCCAGAATTTACAATATGGCAATAATCAACCCCTAAAAAATCAGAAAAACTCTCTTCGAATTTATCTGCCCAAGGGCCAGTTGTAAGCCAAAAATCAAGAGAAGCATCAATTAGATTGCAAAGTTCTTTTTCGTCGAAAACCCGTCCACCGTAGGGAACTCGGGTTTTTCCAGGAATAAACTCTTCAGAAGCGGTAGTACTATGTTTAGATTCATAGAAACTTCTTGAATACTGAAAAACGATCTCTTTTATCAGTTTCTCAAAACAACTGTTTTTCAATTTTGCCAAACGTTTTCCCAAAACAGAAGAAGAGATCTGGAGCCTCTTAGAAATGTTAATATATGACACAAACGGCAGTGGAATACCATCAAAATCGGATTCATCTACTCTTAAACAAACTGATTGCAGATTGGGTTTTGTCGTAAGAAAAGCAACCTCAACATCCCCTCTGCTATCCGGTTCGTCCAGGACAACAACTGGTCTGAAGGTTGATCCCGTCGAATCCGAAAAAGGAAATGGAACCTTGAAAATGTAACCTTTATAAATTATTCCAGACATCTTCTGCCTTATCCGCTAGGACTTCCTGAAAAAATGCAGTTCTCTCTTGAGCAATCATACAATCAGGATAATCACCATCTTCCGAGTAATTTGCTGGAAAGCAGATTACTTCCAGCAAGTTGCCCATTTCTTTCGGGATTTTCAATTTAATATAACCATCATTTGAAACAGACACAATTTTTTTTATTCCAAGCATTTAAACCTCGCAAAAAAATAAAATCAGAGAGCACCTTTATCGGAAAAACTTTTTATTTGCGCTGCTGTGCAATCAAACATGTTGTCATTTCCAGCATAGAATTTTTTGTACCAGGAGATAGTCCAGTCTATAGCTTCAGTGACATTTAAAACCGATTTCCATCCTAGTAAATCAGTTGCTTTGGATGAATCAAGCTTAAGAAAATTGGCTTCATGAGCTGACATGTTCTTTTCGGCAAAAGAATGCTGAATGTCGCCACTTCCCCAGAGCTCTGCACATTTCTTAGCAATTTCCAAAACATTGACAGTGGAATTTGAGGGCGGGCCAAAATTCCAACCACCAGAATAGTCTGTTGGATTATTCCATAATTTTTGCGCAAGCATCAGATATCCTCCAATAGCTTCAAGAACATGTTGCCAAGGTCTTATCGCTAGAGGATTACGAATTTGAATCGGGGTGTGACTGCTTAATGACCGTATGATATCCGGAATGATTCGATCCTTTGCCCAGTCCCCGCCACCAATAACATTTCCAGCCCTGGCAGTCGCTAATGCCTTAGTGTGCTGTTCAAATTTGTCCGGAGGAAAATAAGAACGACGCCAGGAAGACGCCACAATTTCAGCGCACCCTTTGCTCGCACTGTAAGGGTCATGTCCACCCATCGGATCATTTTCCCGATATGCATATTCACATTCACGATTTTCATAACACTTGTCACTCGTAATGCCAACGCAAATTCTAGCTGACTTACAGGCTGTGAAAGCTTCCAAAACATTTACAGTGCCCAACACATTTGTTTCAAAAGTCTCCACAGGCCGTTGATAAGAGAGTCTCACAAGAGATTGGGCGGCCAAATGAAAAACAATGTCAGGGGAAATCTGCTCTAAATAGGACTTTAGTTTATTCAAATCCCTTATGTCTGCTTCGATGCTTCCATCAAGATGATCACGCATTGTCACTGTTTCAAAAATGGAGGGGGTAGTTGGTGGACAAAGCGAATAACCAAACACTTTCGCACCCAGGGACTTCAGCCAGATAGAGAGCCAGGTTCCCTTGAACCCAGTGTGACCAGTGACAAGAATATTTTTGTTTCTGAAAAAATTTTTCACCGAATACTTTTACCACAACTTCCAAGGTGCTTGCCCGGTTTCCCACAGTTTTTCAAGGTAGAATTTTTCCCTGAGAGTATCCATTGGTTGCCAGAACCCCTGGTGTTTAAAGGCCTCAAGTTGCTTATCTCTCGCTAGATTTTCAAGCGCTCCGGCTTCAAAAACACAACTATCATCGTTAATGTAATTTATTGCTTCCGGTTGTAAAACAAAAAAGCCGCCATTTATATAACCGCCGTCCCCAGAAGGCTTTTCCACAAAAGATGAGACTACATTCGTGGAATCTATCAGCAATGAACCAAATCGCCCCGGAGGTTGAACTGCTGTAATGGTGGCAATTTTCTTATGGCTTTTGTGAAATTCAACAAGTTTTAGTATATTTACATCCGAAACCCCATCGCCGTAAGTCAGCATGAAGGTTGAATCATCAAGATATTTTTTCACTCTTTTTACTCGTCCGCCGGTTGCAGTGCTGTCACCGGTATCCACCAACGTTATTTTCCATGGTTCTGAGCTGCTCTGAAGGGTTGTGATTTTATTCAAAGACATATCAATAGTAACATCAGATGTGTGAAGGAAGTAATTCGCAAAATATTCTTTAATTATGTAGCCTTTATAACCGCAGCATATAACAAAATCATTGAAGCCATAGGACGAATAGATCTTCATAATGTGCCACAAAATGGGTTTCCCACCAATTTCAACCATTGGTTTAGGCTTAACAACAGTCTCTTCGCTCAATCTGGTCCCTAATCCACCTGCAAGAATGACTACTTTCATATATACACCTGCAATTCACAATGAATTAAGTTCAATTATCTATCGATTCAACAAACAGTATACAAAACCAGCCCATTTGAACAATAATTATAGTAATCATATTAATCTTGGGGTGAGCAAAAAGGGTTCACCTTGCGCCTCTCGGAAAAGACTGTCGATGGCTACCCAAGAAGTCTTTATGCGACTAACTCTACACCAATTTGAATAAAATCTCAAGGTAATAATAGGATAAATCAAGCTGTTAGAGAGAACACACCATTCCTGAAAAAGATGCTTTCTATGAATTATTTTACCCTAGAGTCCATGCTAAGGGGATTTGCAAATTCTTGGACTCTTCCACCAGGCTCACTTATGCTAATTGTTAACTCTTAAAAGTATCTCAAATTTTGTAATTGAGGTTTTTCGTTTTGACTTATCAATAATCACTCTACTGCTCCATTTAAACTTCTTGGAAGTCGCTCAAAACTTGATTTAATATTAATTTGCTTACTCTCAAAGTGATTTTCCTTGAATCGTGTTGTAATTAGCATCATGTGCAGTTTTAAAGAGGCTAAGTGGAACTGTAAAGATAAAGCGGAGGTTTCATTTCCTTTTTAATCCTTACTCTGAGGAACTTCGTATCTCAGCGGTTTTCTGTCTGACAGACCAGTCCAGGCATTTTTCAAGTACAAGGTCTGAAAATTCGTCTCCAAGGATTTCAGCTTTTGGCGGCCAGAAAATTCCATTTTCGATGTTTCGTACAACTTTTTCAGCTTGCTCAAATGCTCTTTCCAAGTCAGCATCACTCCAATTGGCAATTTTAATTGGATTTTCATCAAACTTACCGGGAAGGCAAAAATAAGCCAGGTCGATTTTGCCTTTCAGTCCAATGCCTTCTCCAAGCAATTTATATAACGGCAACTGAAGATCTACAAATTCATTACTTTGGACATGCACTTTTTTGGGGTCTTTGCATTCATCATAAGTTTTGTAATCAAAAATGCGAAACCCTTCACTCGGATGTTCATCAATTCTGTCAATTCTTCCTTTGATAAAAACAATTTTCCCATCAACCTCAAATGGGGTCTTATGTGATATCTCAATTAAATCTTTTCTGATTCTCCAGCCGCTCGAGGCCAATTCAACCTGTTTTGAAGAAAAAAACTTCAAACGCTCCAAGGCAATCTCAAATTGGGCTTCTAAAATTGGAGAAACCGTTTCCCCGAAACTTTGGTGAAATACCCGTAATGCCGACTCTTTCAAATAAACAAATATCTCATCTGCATTCTGGGAATCAGCAAATTCCGATCTTGAAAAATTTTTCAAAACGTCGTGAAGAAAAATTCCAAAACACAGAGGATCGAGTTCGGAAATTCTCGTTTCAAGACTCTTTAAACCAAGGATATTTTTTAAATAGTACCGATAAGGGCAGCGCAAATAATCGCGGAATTCAGTAACACTATAGGTGTTTCCGAGTTTTTTAGCATTAAGCGGGAAAGGTGGCACAAACGAAATATTTTGAGAGGTCGAAATCGGTTTAAGAAAATCAGAAGCAGCCATTTTTTTGGAACCTGGAAAAAATTTCTGAACACATTCTGCCAGGATGTCATCTGAAACCGAAAGAGCAAGTCTTGACGGGGAAAGAGCACCTCCCTTCAATCCATATCTTGCAGCAATCAGGTAGACATCCCGACTTTTGAGTATTGCGTTCAAATTGGCTTTGTCCCGGGAAAATCTGGAATCGTTATTGGGAAGTCCCAAAATTTTTCGGACACTGTCGGTTAAAAACGGGTCAAAATCGATATTTTTAGGAATCAAACCTTCATTCAGGGAGGTAATAAAAAGTAATGGCGCATCATCCAAGGGAGTTTCAAGCCAACCAACCATCTCAATCGCCGCTTCACCCGATTTTGCAGGGAGCTTTTCATTTGAGAGCAACTGCAATAAAAGAGAGACTGCAGCGCAAAAATCCATTTCAAACGAAAAATTTAATTTTCCGGAAATTCGTGAAAACTGTTCAAGTTGTTCGTGAATTATCGTAAAAGCTTCAAAAGATGACTCTTCAAAAGGTAATTCGGAAAACACTTTGGCCAATAAAGTCAAAGTAACAGGGACCCACTCAGGCAAAGGAAGTTTCGAATTCCTATCAAAATCCAATAATTCATCAATTTCTTCAATAATTTTTGCTATCAGCTTTCCAATTTCAGTTTCGAAAATTTGTTGTCCCTTATCAATTTTTTCGGGAATTTTCTGTATAATCAATTGATCGATCCTGTCTACCAGCTCGGTCAATTGCTTTCCCACAACGTCATCCTTTCCTACTTTGAGGCCGATTTTTTTTCGCAGGAATTTTTCGAATCCGGGATGCCTGATTAAACTGGAAAAACTGTTAAAATCACGTTTTTCCAGATAGCGGGAAATCGCGATTAAAAAAAGTGAAGGCGGTGATTCTATCATGCCTCTTCCGGAAGACAAACGAGCTGGCACATTGGAAAGACAAAAATAATTCTCCATTAAAGTACCGGTTTCTTCGTCTCCAAGGGAAATGGTGATTTGGTCTGAAGTTAACTGTTCCAGTCGTCCAAGTTCAGTCATTTTAGAAAGAATTGAGAGGATTTCCAATGCCTGGTTTTCAGTCTTTTCAACTACGTTCAAAGTTGAAATTTCGATTGGAAGAATGCGATCTTTCCAGATTTTCTGAATTGGGCATCCGAAGTCATCAAACGAACATTCCTCATCTTGCGGTGCAAAAATCAATGAGACAAAATCGGCCTCTGAAAAAAGAATAAGCCTTCTGATGAGCTCAGGAATTTCGACTATGGAAGCCAGAAAAAATTTCCCGAAAACGGAAGATTTCTTTTCGGATTTCAAAGCCGTTAATCTTGCAGAATTAATGTCGCAATAATCATTTTCTCGAAGAGCCTCTTCGTAAGTTTCCTGAAGACTCGCTAAAGCACTCCAACGTTTTTGGTCCGGGAAAAACGAAATACCGGCCGTCAATATTTTTTCAGCCTCTTGAAAATCGATTCCGCCGGACGAAACTTCAGAGTGGAGATGATTGAGTGCTTCTGAAGCAGCCAGAATTTCCTGAAATGGGGCAGTTGGAGAAATTTTCGGGAAAATTGTCTGAAATGTCTGGGCATCAGAATTTTGGAGACTTTTTGCCCGGGAAAGAAGTGAAAAAAGTTTTCCTGCGATAGGAATTCCGGAAGTATAGAGCTTTTCGGGAAGTGCCCCTATTGTCATTCCTCTGGGTGGAAGAAGCATCACCTTTTCAAGGGAAGCCTTCTCAGCTAAAAGTTCAAGCAAACGTCTGATGGACCTTTGGGACGAAAAAACAATTGTTATTTGCGAAAGGTCCCATTCGTAATTCGTTCTATATTCGTTAAACAGGAATTCGACAAGTGAATGCAAAAACGGTTTGTCCCAACCAAGAAAAATTCTATTCATTTTTTCCCATGTTTCTCAAGCATCTGATTAAACATTGCATGGAAAAGTATTATATCACTTCCAGACAAATAGTCACAATTAAGCGGCGAATCAAGCTCAGGGAGCCTGATCCGCCGCGTATTAATTATATCGCATTATTACACGAAAATAATTAGGAATTCATAATTCAGCTTCTCACTCTGAGTCGGGATCTTCGATTTTCTGACCGCTTCCGGTGTCGGTGCCGGTATTTGTTCCGGTGTTTGCGTTAGTGTTCGTACTTGTATCGCCAGTGGAAGTGGCAGTTCCATCTCCCGTGCTGGTATTTGAGCTCGTCGCCGTTTGAGTATTCTGAGAGCTCTGCGTGGTTGCATTCCCATTAGGATTTTGCATCCAATTGCGAACCCCATCTGAAACAGGGAGGGAAGAATTATTGTCGACCAAGTATTTGGTATTGGCTAACGCTTTAGCAAGCTCTTCCGGGCTCAGAGTAACGGAATTTCCGTTCAAGTCGAACCAACTCGTACCATCTCTTGTGGTATTCCAGGTTTTTCTGCCATCGGTGGTGTGCCAGATTAATCCGGTGCTATCAATCCATGTGATTCCATCCGTTGTTTCCCAGCGTTCCCCATATTTATCATAACACACGGTAACCCCGTCACTTCTCGTATACCAACGATTCCCTTGATTGTCGGTGTTATAGGTGATCCCGTCTATTACAACAGTACCAGTTGGACCGGTTCCGCCGGAAGTCCCAGTTCCTCCGGAGGTTCCTGTAACAAAATTCGCTATTTCATCATCTGAAAGTTTTCCAAATGTCTGTTCTTTCAAAATGGCCTTTAAAGCATCAACATCACCTGGGTTAGAAATTGCAAAGTTTTTCACAAAATCCTGAAAAGTACCATTTGAAGTGTTTGTGGCATCGTAAGCCTGGCGAATCTTCGCATCACCATCCGGAATTTTCTTCTGAATTTCCAATAATGTCTGGCATTCTATCCCCTCAACCTGAAGTAGCTGCGCTCCGGTTATATCATCCTTGGTCATTTGCGTGGCGTCTTTCGAAAAAGTAGATTGTTCATTAAGTGTCTCGCACCACCTATTCACATAATCCTGGTTGCCATCAGCCAGTGCTTGATTAATTTCAGCATATTCAGCCCAGGCTTCTATAAACGGGGCGGATCCGCCCGTGGTCTCGTTCCAATAATGCTGATCGTCACTGCCATAGTCTCCCGCCTGAATAATTCTATTCTCAGCCAGGTGTGTAACTTCGTGAGTCAGGATGTATTTCCCATCCCCCTTCCCAATTTGCGCCCCTTCGTCGGCAAAGAATCCTGCACAGAAGTTAATGTTGTCCGTATCGGGAATTCTGTAGCAGGATTTCAATGTTGTATTCAGGTCAATACCGGCAGCATTTGCACTGTTTTGAAGGGTAGGACTTATTACCTGATCATCAGTCAGATAAACCGTGGGAGTTCGACCGTATTTAGCAAGCCCTATTTGGGTAAATTTTGCATCTGATCCCTGGAAAGCGCTTATTAGTCCGGCAGCTCCCTTTGGCCATTGGTCTTCGGGAAGTTTACCCACTCCGAGAAGCCCCTTGAGTTGGTCTAAGGTGGTAATCTCAGTTCGCTCCATCCGAAATGAATAGTTTGTTCCCGAAATCGGTAAAGCCTGGGAATCCGGAACTCCGGAAGAGTTGGCTACCACTTCTATTGGACGCTCATAAACAAAATTTATCCCATTTGTCAAAGCTGTTGAGCTAACAGTACATCCAAAAACGAATATAAACATCAGGAGTGCAAAACGTCTTTTACGCTGTCTCATCGTCTAATGCCTCGCTTTCAAAGAAAATCTGAAAATTCCTTTTCGATGATACTACTATTCCTTGTCATTTGGATGCCCTGCTTTAAAAGTAGGTGGCTTGGAGTGGCAGTTTATTCCGGGCGAATCATCAGTGTTTCCGTTGGTGGGAGATGTTGTTACAGGTGTTGGCGCTGGATCAGTTGTTGGTTCTGGTGGTGGCGTTGGCTTTGTTTTGGGTATTGGAATTGTTGCTGGATCAACTGTTTGATCAGTTGTTGGTTCTGGCGGAGGTGTTGGCTTTGTTTTGGGAATTGGAATTGTTGCTGGATCGGTTGTGGAATCGGTTGATGGTTTTGGTGTTGTTGTCGTGGTTATTGTAGGCGTTGTTGTTGGTGCCACTGATGTTGAGAGTTTAGGGTTTGTAGTAATGGCGACAGTACCACTGGCAACTTTTTTTGCTCCAGAGCCAAATCCCGAAGTGAATCCGGTAGTGGCTCCAAAAATACCTTGCAATATTGGTAGAAGCGTGGCCATATTGCATCCAGACAGGGTAATGGATATGGCGAGTAAAAGCGTTGCGGAGACCAAACCTCGAGACACTCTTAACTTAGACATAGATTTCTCCTTGTTTTGGAACTTATAGCATTCATGTTTAAAAAAATAATTTTAAAAGCTACGGACATAATACCAAGCAAGCATTAAAAAAATGAAAAATACTTTTGGAAATTCACTTATTCTTACAATAGGTACGTTTCCTGGTTTTATTTTGTTACAAAGGAATTCTCTGAAAAAATCTGAATTTGTTCAAGGGTGAATCGTTTATCAAGAATCTCCTCAAAAATGCGGGGAAAGCAGCGAGATTCGTTCGTTGCTGTTTTTCCCGAATTTCGAGCAGGTATACCGTGGAAATTGTTGGCTTGAGTTTTCATGCGTCTTTTCGCGATTCCATGGTTTGAATATCTATTGGTATTTGCTTTTTACAGCATTTCCAATACATTGCAATTGAGCGTATTATTCATATCACATTATTACACGAAGATTAGCAGACATCACGATTCAACTTCTCACTCGGAGTCAGGATTTTCTATTTTCTGGCCGTTTCCGGTGTTGGTGGCAGTGTTGGTGCCAGTGATTGTTCCGGTGCTGGAATTCGAGCTTGTGGCAGTTTGAGTATTCTGGGAGGTCTGAACATTCGCATTTCCATCAGAATTCTGCATCCAATTGCGGACTCCATCTGTAACAGGAAGGGAAGAATTTTTATCGACTAAATATTTGGTATTGGATAGCGCCTTATTAAGCTCTTCGGGAGTCAGAGTAACAGGATTTCCATTCAAGTCGAACCAACTCGTACCATCTCTGGTGGTGTTCCAGGTTTTTCTGCCATCGGTGGTGTGCCAGATTAATCCGGTGCTATCAATCCAAGTGATTCCATCAGTTGTTTCCCAGCGTTCCCCGTATTTATCAAAACACACTGTAACTCCATCACTTCGGGTGTACCAGCGATTTCCTTGATTGTCGGTGTTATAAGTGATCCCGTCTATTACCACAGTTCCGGTTGGGCTGCTTCCTCCGGAGGCTCCTGCAATGAAATTAGCTATTTCAGCATCTGAGAGTTTTCCGAATGTCTGCTCCTTTAGGATTGCCTTTAAAGCATCAACATCACTTGGGTTGGAAGCAGCAAAACTTTTCAAAAAATCCTGAAAGGTGCCAGTCGAAGTGTTCGTGGCATCATAGGCCTGGCGGATTTTAGCATCCCCATTCGGAATTTTCTTCTGAATTTCCAATAATGCCTGACATTCAATCCCCTCAACTTGAAGAAGTTGTGCTCCGGTTATATCATCCTTACTCATTTGTGTGGCGTCTTGGGAATAGGTCGATTGTTCATTAAGTGTCGGGTACCACCTGTCCACGTATTCTTGACGACCATCTGTCAGCGCTTGATTGATTTCAGCATATTCAGCCCATGCTTCTGTAAACGGGGCCGATCCACCTGTGGTTTCGTTCCAAAAATGCTGATTGTCCTGCCCATAGTCTCCCGCTTGGATGATTCTATTCTCAGCAAGATGCGTCACTTCGTGAGTCAGGATGTATTTCCCATCCTCCAAAGCGATTTGTGTACTGGGTTCGTTCTTAAAGAACCCTGCGCAAAAATTAATGTTATCGGTTCCGTAAATTCTATAGGCGGAGTTCAATGATGTATCCAGGTCAACACCGGCAGATTTTGCACTATTCTGAAGGGTAGGGCTAATAACCTGATCATCGGTCAGATAAACCGTAGGAGTTCGACCGTATTTTGTAATTCCCATTCTGGTAAAATTTGCGTCTGATCCCTGGTAAGCACCAATTAACCCTGCAGCTCCCTTTGGCCACTGGTCTTCGGGAAGTTTATCAACTCCGAGTAGCTGTTTGAGTTGATCTAAGCTGGTAACTTCAACGCGATCCATTCGGAACGAATAATTAGTACCCGAAATCGGTAAAGCCTGGGAATCCGGAATTCCGGAAGAGTTAGCCACAACTTCGACTGGTCGCTCAAAAACAAAATTTATTCCATTTGTCACCGCAACCGAGTTAACAACAGATCCCAAAAGGAATATGAACATCAGGAGGGCAAAACCTCTGCTACGCTGTCTCATAGTCTAATACCTCGCTTTCAAAGAAAATCGGAGTGGAAATATTAGAAGATATAATCTTGTTTCCAACAATCCGCATAAAGGGCAGAAAAAAGTTTTGACGAAAGTCTGATCGAAACGCCAGCTAGTCAGATTCAACGTTTTCTCCAACGGTACCTCAGCAATAACAACATCACTAGCTTAGATGCAGATCACTTCTTTTTATCAGGGAAAAAAAAGCGAACGGCTTGAATATCTTTCTGTTTGTTTTTCAGACACTTTTGTAGTGATTTCAACAATTGATTTCTTTCCATTTCGTTGGAATAGGACAAAAGGTTCTTCGAAACTTCGTCGGCTAAAGCTTTGTAATCAGGAAGGTAGGAAACTCTGATTCTTGCCCAAGATCCGCCGACATCTGCCTGGTTTTTGGTGTAGGCGACACTGAGCTTGAATTCCTTCGTTGTCCCGGAAGCAAGAGTTTCAAGGCTCGCTGTTTTAGAAGATATTTCCAGATCCTCAGAAGATTCGAAAAAGAGCTGGATTTCAGTGGGATTGCCAATCAAAGACTTAATTGACGCACTCAATGGCTCAGGAGCACCCACTTGGGAAAGGGAAAATATTTGTAACTGGATGCTTTGCGGCATTAGATAACGCTTTGGTGGCGTTGCAAAAAGCATTGCATTAACCAGAAAGAAACCGATTAGTAATCCTGCCATTTTTTTCATTTTGTTCCTCCGGAAAGTTGGATTTAGAGAAGATGTTATTAATGTTACTATTCTTTATCTCCTCCCGAAATGATCTTAATATTTGGGGGAGTAGTTGTGGCTGAAGTTGTTGTGCTAGTCATCATTGAAGTGGAAGTAAAGGTGAAGGAACATGTCCCTATGTAAGTGCTGGTAAAAGTGACAGACTGAGTGTTGATTCCAATGTAGGTCAAAATTGCCGTAAAAATGGAAGTATTTGTGGAAGTGTTTGTGAAGGTGTTTGTAACAGTCCCTGTGCCGAAAAATGTATAGGTCCCTGTTCCAAGATAGGTATATGTTCCGGTAGCAAGAAGCGTGTAAGTTCCGGTCGCGGTAGCACCAAAAAGTGAAGAAAAGGAAGTTATCGGGGTAAGGACGCCCTGGGCCGGGTCCGAAGATGATCCACCGCATCCGAAAGTGAAGATAACCGCTAAAAATAGTACCACCCCTAATAAACTTTTAACTGTTCCGTTGCTTTTCATAAACTCTTCCTCCTTAATCTTGATTCTAAATAAGCTACGATTAAAAATTAATTTTTGTTACATTTCTTTAAAAAAAATCAACACTATTTTTTGTCCGGATAAAAGAACCGAATAGCTTGAATATCCATTTGTTGTTTTGCTTTGCATCCCTCGATTGATTTTAATAACTGTTTCCTTTGAACCTCGTTGGAATAAGTCACTAGGTCAGATGAAACAGCAGCTTTTAAAGCTTCAAAATCCGGAAGATATGAAACTCTCAATCTGACCCACGAGCCGCCCGCATTTTTGGGAGTTGAAGTTGATTTAACAGTCAAATCGTAATTCAGGAAAGTTCCAGAAGAGAGTGTTTCCAGATTTGCCGTGGAGGGAGTAACTTCCAGATCATCAGAAGATTCAAAATAAATTTTCATTTGGGTAAGGTTGCCAACAAGGGTTTTTACCGTTGCCGTAAGTGTTTGAGGCTCAGTGAGCGTCGGAATAGCCAGATCGTTTGCTTGAGATTTTGAATTGATCTCCAATTGGATGCTTTTTGGCATAAAATATCGCACAGACCCAACACTTCCTTTTCCCGGAAGTGCTTGTTTTCCAGCATTTCCCGGAATGGTAATCGCGCAGAAGGGTTTAATCCCGGAATTTCCTGACCAAGGAGCGGTAACCTTAGTATCAACCGCAAACAGCAGTGTTTGTTGAAAAAGAAAGCCAACCATCAGGAGCATTACACTCTTCATTTATTTCCTCCAAAATTTAATTTTTCATTATAAATTAATTACTAATCACCAGCTTTATCTGGAGACCCAACAGCTCCAATGTGCCAGTTCTGATTGAAACTACCACTATTGAAGCGTTCATTAAGAAATTTAGGACAAACCACATCAAATAAATCTGAAATTACTAGTCCATTTGGAACGCTCAATGGATCCACTGGACTTTCAGGGGAGCTAACACCCGGCGGGACATCCACCAATTGAATGGATACCCAGAAATATGCAATGACCGGGGTTCGATTAGAGTTTGGGGTTGTTAAAAAAGTTTCGTGCCTAATATTGAAATTCTGGACAGATTCTGAAAGAATTTCAATTTTTGTTCCATTTTCATAACTTTTTGCAAGCGGATTGAAAGTATTAAATTTTTCCTTTCGTACCAGTTTTTTTAAAAAGTTTTTCCCGGAAGGATCAACTACAAGGTCATAGGTGACAAGATTCAACAATCTTTCAACCCTCCCGGTTTGATTGGGAGGCAGACTGCCTCCTTCGTGATAGGGTTTCGCCAGAATTTTTGATTCTCCGCCAGTTTTTGGAGAAACAAAAAAATCTTCAATGTTTCCATGATGGGGAAAAACAAAAAAGGAATAAGGTGGCACAGAGTTTTCTGGGAGAATCGCGCTTTTGATGTCAAGAATCATGGTACTCGAGCCATATTCAATGCAGGAATTAGCAAGGTCATCGCAAACCTGTTTTAAAATTTCCCTACTTTTGATGGTCGAATTTACACGGGTCATACCTCGTAAAGACGCTTTAGTTCCAGATTGTAGGACTGTCCAAATGGAAGGTAAAAGAAGCATCATGCAAAAAATTGCAAAAACAAGCTCGACCAGGGTAATTCCGGATTTAATTTGATTGCGGGGCGAGTTGCCTGATTGTTTAAGCGTTGAAAGTTCAGAAAGCAGGAGAAATGATGTTCTCTGGAGCTTCTTGCAATATTGTATAAAATTTGTACATTGGACAAATAGAAATTCTAGTCTGATGATCATTGTGATATTTTTCGCAAACTTGAATTTGCTAATTTTGCAAGAACCTCTCTGGTTATACTTTTCTTTGAGTAATTTTTTCAGTAAATTTACAACAGTACTATTATTTTCAATTTCACCTGAATTCGCGCAAATCGGTGGTGTGAATGGGGAGCTACCCGCAGAAATGTAGTGAGGTTTTCCCCACCCGCAAATCGCCTGATATTGCTGCATAATATTCATTTTCTTTTTGCTGAAATAAGTGCTTCCATTGTTGTCGCACTATCGCTTAACCATGCTTGTACACGGTTCTGCCCTGCCGGGTATACTGTAACAGTAACCTGTGCAATTTTTTCAGCAGTCATGATTTTCAAATCGATTCTTCTTTTAAAGGAAGACGCTTCCACAGGCCGTTTCAAGCCATCACCCGGAATTTGTTGATCCCCAATCGGGTAATCAGGATGTGGACTTTTGGGATTGGCCGCAAGCCATTCATATCCGAGCCCCCTAAATATTTCAATCGGTTCTTTCACTAAATTCATTGCAAGAAGTTCATAATATGCATCCATCGAGCTTTGCTCGGAATATTTCGTCATCCAGAGTAATGGTAAAATCGCAATCGTCAATAATGCGCCTGCAAAAAGAACTTCCAGTAATGAGAGTGCTTTTCTTTTCCTCATTTAGACTCCAAAATTTTCTGAAAAGTAAAGGATGGAGAAAGATTTATGCAATATTGATCTCCCCCTTTCAAAGCTTCGTCATAGGCTATGTGATGGGAGACATCCGGTGCCCAATTGGCAGAATCAAACCATTCCGCAGCGATCATTCCTTTTAAATCCAACTTCTTTCGGGAAGTTATAAATCCACCGGTCTTCTTTCCTCCTCCGAGCGCAATTAACGCAGCATTAACCGGCTGATCGGTGGAAATATCAATATTCCCGTATCTTGAAAAAACAACAAAAACATCTCCCGGGGACTCTTTGACCAGGCTTCCCAGGATCTTAAAAGAGCCTCCCTTCGCGAGAATTCCCCCTCTTCCTCGGATTTTATAAGGGCGATTGGGATCACCCAGCTCGATCTGAATCTGTTTGTCCTGAGAGTCGTTATCAGAGTTCCCGACCCATACAAAACCTCTCAGATTTATTACTCCGTTAGTTTTGTCGATTATTCCGGCTTGTTCAAGACTTTCTGCATCCGTAAACCGGTTGGACCAAAGATTCACATGATTAAATGCTTGAAAGGACTCTGAGTCATCAAAGATCGGCTTTCCCGAAACATCAAAGAAATGGGGGATAGGGAAAACCGGTTCTGGTAGTGGGTTCCCAAAAGTTTGCCCACCAAGAAAAGGATAGTCAGAATCAAATCTCGAAAAGAGGTTCTTGTCACTTCCATATTGGTTTTTCATTTGATTCCAAAAATCAATCATTTCGGGGGGAGGCTTTGCAGGCTCTTGAGGAAGGGGATCCAACAGGCATGGGTACCAGGGGGTGTAACCCTTGAGTTGATCAGCAACCTGAGAATCAAGCTTACTGGTATCCATAAAGAACGCGGCGAAATAAAAAAATCTCTGGCGAATGAAACCCTGAAGACATGATTTTGCGTAATCAGGATCACAAGCCAGCTTGGGGTCATCCGAAAGGATTTCGAGTCCAGGGCAGTCGTTCCGGTATGCTCCCTGGGTTGCGTCCCATAAAGAGCGGAATGTCATATCTTCAATGGAACCAAGCGGCGGAGCTTGAAGGCGCTTAATCAGAGGAAACGTTCCCGCGTAAAAGACTCCCTCTAGTCCTTGTAAGGCATTCAAGGTATCGCTATCACACTTCTCTTTGATCTTCGGGAACAAATTCAGACATTCGTCCCTTCCAATGCGTTTGATTGCATTCCAGGGGAAGGAAGGAATTATTCCGGCAAATTTACTTGCTTCGGAAACATTGAGATAGACCGATTGTCCAGCAGAGGTGGTTCCCCCGAAATACAAACTTCCTCGCACATTCGAAGAAGGCTGCGAAACAGTCATTTGTACTTTAGGAGGATTGAGAATTTGAGCACCAGTCTCACTGAATTCCCGGAAACCCTGCCGGATGAAAAAAACGTAATCCAGTATGGAATTGTGGGCATAACTATTCAGACGTGAAGAGGGGTTCGAAGTTATTGAAACGATCTTGAAATCGTGATGTCTGATCAAATGGCAATACGTTTCTTTGGCCCCTGAGCCGCGATTTTTCAAGGTAACATCGATTGCAAGTTCAAGTGTCCCCACACCTTCTTTGCCGTAATATGGACAAGGTATCTTTTGGCTGTTCGTATTCCGAAAATCAATCACTTTTGCATTAATAAGGACTTCCGGCTGAAGGTAAGTTCTGACAAGGCTATCCATATTTTTTTGCGTATTAGGAATCACCGTGGAGAGATCAAGGTTGGGAAAATTCAAAGAAGTTCCGTCAATCAGCCATTTTCCTGCGGGGGAAGAAGGATTTGCGGTCTCCTTCCAGAAATATGAGAATGCTTCTTCATACGCCACTTCGGCAACTTGCCGTGCTTGGTCACTCAGAAGAAATTGATGCGCAAAAAACATGCTTTGCCGGGCGACCCAATGGAATTGAAAAGTTAAAACACCTAATACCATTAAAACGAATATAACCACATAAGCAATTACTCCATTTCTGGCGTTGAGAACTCGTTTTTTTGTTACTTCAGCCAGTTTCTTCATTTCCCGCTTTCCTGATCAGAATTAAGAATGGGTCTTGAAGAGTTTGAAGAACTGGGAGGAATCGAAGAACCAGCTGAAGCCTGGGAATTTATAACAGCAAAAGCTGAAATTCCAGGTCCTTTTAATTTGGGGGAAAGTAGTGATTCTCCGGATTTAGTTTTGTTTTCTTTCCAATGCCCGTGAATTGGAGTAACTTTGGTAACACCTTGAAAGAAAGAGATTTTAACTAAACCCATGCATCCTTCTATCAAAGTGTCAGGGGTTGAGATTGTGAAAATTCCACGATCAGATTTTAAATTCAGCGTGATTGTGCCTCTAAGAAGTTTCATACTTTCAGAAGCTAAACTAATAGAAGTATCAGGTTCTGAAAAGATGGTCAAATTCTCTGAAACACTTATAATCGCTGTTTTTTTCAGTTCCATAGGTAAAGACAAAGGAAAACTTTGGGAGGCTCCATCTATAAATAAAGTTGGAAAGGAATTTTTTGCCTGTGGAAGTGCTTTTTGAAAGAAATGAAAAACTTCAGAACCGAGAGTCAAAATGATAGCAAGAGAGATTCCGATAATGGCTATTTTCCAGGAAGGTTGGGGGATCAAAATACTGGAGTTTGCCAACAAAGTATTTTCAAGAACCGCTCTTTTCAACTCAGCTGTGGAACCGGCAGAGAACGCTGAATCCTGGGTTTTAATTTCGTTGAGGGTATCACACATTTCGCGGCAATTCTGGCATTTGGAGAGGTGTTCAGTCAATTCGGAGGAGAATGGCTTGTTTCCGGTCAATTCATCCAAAAACTTATCACAAACAGGATCAAAAGCCATGGTTGTTCTCCTTTCGTGCAGAACCCCGCAAACGAGAGATTGTACGATGAAATCGAACTCGGATATTCACTTCCGGTTCATCCAGGATTTTAGCAATTTCCTGGAATGGAAGGCCCTGAAAAACTCTTAGTTCAATGAGAAGCTTGGTTTCATCAGGCAGGGAATCAAGTAATTCCCGAATACTACAATCGATTAGAGCATTTTCTTCTGCAGTTGTTACTTTATCCTCGGAAAGCGTATCAACAAGATTTTTTTCGCGAGCGGTTTTTCTGCATTGGTCATAAAAAATGTTTCGGGCAATACTTAACAACCAGGTTATAAAAGGTCTTCCAGAGTCATAAAGTGCCAACTTTCGGGAAGCTCTTATGAAGGTCTCCTGTACCAAATCGTCGATGATATCCCTTGGAGCACCAAGATAGCCAAAAAAGCCCAGAACTCCTGGAAGATGTCTATCTATCAGCAATTCCAGACTATTTTTATCTCCAGCTCTTACTTGTTCAACAATTTTTGCATCATCGGGGAAGGACTTCACTATCGGTGTTCCTCTTGTATCCGCAAACCTCGAGTTACTGGTTTCAGTTGATCACTGCGACTTATCTTTTCATTTTTCCTGAAAAAGTGCTATTTCAGATCTTTTACAAGCAAGAGTCGAAATCTCCATTATTCCTTGTCAGCAGGTTTAGTGATTACAATATTAGGAGGCTGCTTGACCGCAGTCGGAGTAGTTGGGGTTGTAGTCGGAGTTGGATTAATCGTAGTAGGGGTAACAGGTTTAACAACGCCTGTTGTTGTGGCGGTAGTGGATTTCCCGGAGCCATATCCCGTCATAAAACCGGTAATGGCGCCAAATACACCTTTTAACAGGGGAAGAAGCGCGGCCATATCACATCCAGCCAGGGTTATGGAAACGATGAGCAAAAGTATTAACCCAATCGAACCTTTAAATACTCTTACTTTTGTCATGGATAGTTCCCTCCTTTATCTTTTATTTCTCTTACTTATAAAAGTTACGTTTTAATATTTTTTTTTGTTACATTTATTTTTTATTTTTTTTTGATCTGATTTTTCAGCTGAGAAAAACCAATTACACGGCAAATTCACAAAGTCTCACACTATCTTCTGCTGAAGATAGTTTCAAAGAATATAAGAAAATAGATTAAATAATTTATATTCATGATTATTTGGAAAATTTTACTGGTTTGCCAATATTGAAAGTGTCAATGAGAGAAAATCGACATCACTTTCCTTTAATTTTCAGAAGTGCTTCGTCCAGAGAGGTCGCCTTACCTGCCAGAGGAAAAACTCCAGCCATTTTGAAAACAGAAACTTTGAGATCATCGACCCCGATAAAAAACAATTTGCCCTTATAGTCATCAACAATTTTCATCGTTGAATCCATTAAAGCAACAACACCGGGGCTATTAATCAATTTGCAAACTGAGAAATCAATTATGAAATCCAGTTTGTTTTTACGAAGCAAGTCATCGATCAGATCATTAACATTTTTTCCTGCATCTGCGGAAAAATAACCTTTGATCTGAATTATCTGAGTATTCCGAATTTCTTTCACTTCAATTTCAAAAGAGTTCATAGCAACCTCATGAAAAAAAATTTCAAAGTAGTAATTTGTACTACCTCAGTAACTCTCTACTAATAACTGGATTGTAGTTTCAGTAGTCTAGAATGCACAACCTTTCCCTATATCACTTAAATTCATATAACATAATGTGCAAAATTTCATCGGAAGAGAAGTCATTTCCCTGAGATGATATTATTTTTTGTCAGTACCAGAGGAGACTTTTTCTATTTCATAATCCTGAACGATTATAACACCTTTGTTATTCAATCGGAAAGGAACAATAGTAGTTTTGACTTTATCTCCTTCGGACAAATCGATTTTTATTTTCTTGTTTGGTAATAAAAGAAGTTTCTTGCCATCCAGAGCCTTTAAAAATATGCCACCCGATTCTTTCTCAACCTCAAGAACGTGCGCAAAAAGGGTTTTTTTAGCAGCAGCCAAAGGACCGCCGTGTGGTTTGTTTTTTGAAATTTCTGAACCGTGAAAGAAAGAATTCAGCATGATTAAAAAAGAAATAATTATAAGAAAAAGCATAAAAACAACTTTCTTCCAATCGCCTCCAATCCATTGTTCCGCAAAGAAAGCAAATTGAAAATATAATTCCATAAAGCCTGACAAAAAAGACGGATTTTTTTCTTCTATTGCAGTTTGACGGCGAACTTCCTTAAGGGAATAAGGCTTTGGGGGCTTTTTAGCTTGACTTTCCTCTTGAAACAGTTGGACAGCAAACTTTGCATCCTGTTTTTCCCTTTGATCATCATTCAAGAGTCCTATTTCCAACAATTCAGCCTCAATATGTTTTCGAGCAATGGTTACTTTTCCACGGAGATCTGGCAAGAGAGCCTTTTCAAGGCGGAATAGGTCATAAAGATTTTCAGGATCAGGGTTTGTCTGGAAAAGGCATAAACCCAAGTTCAAAAGCTCGGGGTCATAATTATTCAAGAGAAAATTTACCAATATTTTTCTGACTAGGGGAAAATCAAATCTAACCATACAAGAAATTGCCATTTTGTGTTGTTCAGGATTCTTGTTGGAGAGCATAACTGAAATCATTGAAAGTGCCCGTGCAGGATCAAATTGCTTAAGAATAGCTATTGCAGCCGATTTTATTCTCACTCCGGAAGATTGAAGATAATAGCCCAGGAGAGGAAAAATACGATCCGGATCAAAATGTGCAATGTATTCTAGAGCAGCCACTGTAAGTTTTTCATCAGAGTGTTTCAAAAACGGCTCAACCAGGGAAACAAATCCGGGTATTTCAAGCCTGCGAGCAGCTCTTAGTGATGCTGCACGAAGATCAAAGGAGGAATTCTTGTTGGAGAGAATGTTTTTAATGATAGGAGCAGCTTGTTCACGTTGCGGAGGTTGCCATGAAGAAACAATTCTTACGGCCTCTTCCGGCTTGAGCCCCTCAATTCCTGCATCACTAATATTTGTTTGCTGGTTGGGAGATGAAATCCGCTTGTCCTTTTGTTGCAATAAATCCTCTATCATCTCTTTCAATGGAGCAGAGATGTTCCATTGGAGTGATTCCCTCAGAGAACTTCTTATTTCAGGTTGATCTGAACTGATCAAATGGGTCAATTCCTCAAGGATTTCAGGTTCCGAACCCATCGCAGAATGCTTAGTCAGGAGGGTCTGAACGATCCGGTTGGCATTTATTCTCTTTCCAAAAACCCCAAGTCGGTCAATAAATGAATGGAAGTTTTCTCCTAATTCTCCGGAATGTTCAATTGCCTTACAGGACCCTTCCCAAATTTTTCTAAAAATTCCTGTTTGATCAGGGCGAGACTGCATGATTTCCAAAAGTCGAAAAGGAACTTCCTGATCTGCATTTATTTCCAAAAGGAGGCCAGCCTTTTCAATCAGGCCCGGAGCTATTTCCGAGGCAATAAATCTCAATAAAAGCGATTTTATTTTCTCAAAAGGAAGGTATATACAATTCTGAATTCCACATAGCTTTTCTTGGGAATTCGAGCTCATAAGCATCGCTTCAAGATGCTCAATCGCTGTTTCAATGTCAAGTCTTGATAGGCCATGAATTGCGAGCGCCCGGATTCGGGGGTCATCCGAGGACAATAGCTGTGGAAGGTCATTGATCAAAGTTCCCGGGTGGTTTCCCGCGAGTATTTCAAGTGCCGAAAGGCGAACAGAAAGATAACCGGACACCAGCATTCCATTTAACACCGGCAGTTTGTCTTCCGGCCAATATCGTCCAAATAAACGAATAATACTAGACATTACCAAAGGATTGTTATCATTCACAAGCCACTCGGGAGCCCTGGGCGCCATTTTTCCAATTTCCTCATGGGAAAGGGATTTGAGCAGGCTTAATTTTTCCTCTGGAACAGCAGAAAAAAATTTTTCATGGAAATCCACGCAGGAAGAAATCCCGACTTCATCGGGGGAAGCTGATATTCTGTTTCTTACTGCAACAACGGCATGCGACAGGAGAACCAGACATTCCTCATCAGTTTCTTCAAGTTGCCTTTTGCGAAGAGCATCCAACAGTTCGTTTGATGAGCCTTCTTGAATGGCTTTTTCAATAGCAAAAATCCGGAACGACTTTATGGGCGCATCAAGCGTCTGAAGGACATCGGGCATAAAATCCATGAGCAAATTTTCTCCTATGAGTGAAATAATAATGGAATTCACTTATAATATCAACATTAGTAATCTGGATTACTTTTGTGGAGTTTTGCTAGCGCCTTAATAATTCGTGGTTAACAATTAGATTGCGTGAACTTTGCCCAGCACAAGTTTCTTGCAGGCCCAGTTTATGTACTTGAGTAAAAATGGACAGAAGAAGTAGTTTAAAACGATTTCTATACGCTTTTTCGATAACTTTTTTTCTTTGCGGTTTTCCTCTCCTTGTTGGGAACATTGCTCTGAAATATCTTCTCGATCTAAAACTGGTAAACGATGAGCGAGACAGGTTCGAGCGAATGGATTCCCGCATTCTCCACGTTCTTCCTTTCTGCAATGCTGAAGCTTTTTTGAAGCCACTGTTGAAGAAACTGGGACAACGGGCTGAAAAAGCTCAGGACCCGGTTTCTTTTTTAAAGAAAGTACTACCCCATTATGAGAAAAAATTTCCCAACCTTTTTACCTTCATGATTTTCGATGAAAAGGATCGATTAATAGATTTTGGAAAAGATCCAACCTCTAGAACAATTTCTGAAAAACTTTTGGAAACTTTACGGTTCGTCTACAAAACAGGGGAAAAACCAGCTGTTCTGGATGAAAAAAATCCCCAAAGTAAATATTTTCTCTCTTTTCTTGGGCTTCTCGGCGGAGGTAAAGATAAAATTTTGAGGGTCTTGAAACTTGGAAGCGGTTGGATGCCCTGTTCTGACAGTCCCATAAAAACATGGTTTTTCCACCACATAAGCGATAAATTTTCATTCTTTGCACAAATTCATGGAAGAGGATTTTCACCAATCGTTGGATTAATGCCATTTATCCTACGAAAATCCGGAGACAATATTCAATTGAGCCTGGTCGACATGAATACGATGAAAGTCGCAGGAACTAAGGAGAATGTGGATATTGTGCAAAAAGCTGCCGTTCAATTTGAACGGGAGCCACAAAATAATTTGATAATCAAAAACAAATTGGTCTCGATTGCAAGCATTAATTCTAGATATAGACTGACAGCATTTTCGGAGAATGACATTGCGGAATTCTCCAAAATGGCATCAAAAGTCTTTTTCTTCCTCTCTTTTCTCATACTGATTTCAGGTGGGTTTTTCATCTATATAATTTTATCTGAAAAACAGCTCCCGTTCATTTCAATTCGCGGGAAACTTATCGCTTTATTTCTGCTTTCTTCCGCGCTTCCTTTAGGAATTCTGGCTTTTACTGTTATCGCATATCTCGGCGAACGGGAAAAGTCTTTAACGAATGACTCTCAACAGCACTCCGAAAAAGTTTTACGAGAGTTGGACACAAAGTTCCCCTTAGCGGGGAGGGTTTGTGAAATTGGATTAAAAGAATTGGTAAAAAGAACTGATCTTTCCACTCCACAAGGATTGGAACAGTTTAAGATTGATATCGATAAGTTTGCCACCCTGTACAGAAATAAAAGCGGAACTATACTGATCAATCGCTCCGGAAAAATGATCCCAGTCGATTCTTCATGGAATGATGAAGTTAAAAAACTTCTGGGCACGTTACTTTATTATGTTTTTACCGAATATTGTATCAACGAAAATGCCGAACCTATCAAACCGATGTCCCTAAAGAAGAGCGCAATACTTTCAGGGATAGCAGGAGTTGATCCTGAAATTCTCGCGTATGATCTGCTTGGGAAAGAAGGAATGATGTCACCACTCGAAGTAGGTCCAATAAAATACTACGCAATGTATAACCTAATCAGATCTCCTGATGGCAAACCAACACACATTATGGGAATCTGCTGGAAGAAAAGCATGATGTACCGGCTCCATCTTCAGCGTTCGCTACCATTTCGACCGTTGGAAGATGGAACCGAACTTCTTGCGGTGCGAACCGATGCCTTTTATCAGAAAAAAAAGGATCTGAAGCCTTCTGACCCCAGGCGTGTTTTTCGATTTCGCCAAATTTTTCCCGGAATCCCGAATAAGCCACTTGGACGAAAGTTTATTAAATTTTTCAGGACTTTTCTATTTTCCAAACGAATTGCACATCGAATCATGCTCTATAAAAATGAACCTTATATCGTAACCGGATTTCCAGGAGGATTTTTGGAAAATTACATTCTTTTCGCGCTCAAGCCCCTTTCTCCAATAAAATCAGAAATAAAATACCTGAAATTTCAGCTTATAGTATTTGGATTTCTAAGCCTTGGCTTTACTTCCCTTTTGGGCATTTTCCTTTCGAGAAAGTTTCTGCAACCGATTCAGGAGCTGACCAAAGGAATTGACGAGTTACGGGACCGAAGATTTTCCTACCGAATTCCGCAACAAGATAACGACGAATTTGGCGTTCTTGCCAATCAATTTAACAAAATGGCTGAAAGTCTTAGCGAAATCAACATGGGCAGGGAAGTCCAGGAAAGGCTTTTTCCGGCGCAAGTTCTCGAATATGGGAACTACAAAGTATTTGGCTATTCCAAACCAGCATCAGAACTGGGAGGAGATTATTTCGACTATCTCAGAGTGGGAAAAAACAATCTTCTTGTACTCACAGGAGATGTTACCGGGCACGGAATTCCAGCAGCAATTGTTATGGCCATGGTAAAAACGATAGTTGTCACCTCAGCAAATAGTGAAGCAACGCCAGTTTCCATTTTGTCCTCTTTGAATAAAATTTTGCATTCCACTGTTAATCTGGGTTGGAGTAAGAAGCTATTAATGACTCTCAGCAGTGTTTGGATCGACACTTCTAATGACCAAATCAATATCTACAACTGTGGACATCCATTCCCCTACAAAAGAAAAGTAGATGGCACCTTTGAAGAAATCGAAATTATAGGGACAATTCTTGGAATAAGAGAAAAACAGGTTTTTACACCTGTCCAGGTTGAATTGCAACCTTCTGAGCGCCTCATATTCTACACTGACGGCCTGGCAGAGCCGTTGGGCGAGGAAGGAGTTTCCGGCTTCAACATATTGAAGAGTTATTTGGCGGGAAGACCTTTTCTTCCTTTGGAAGAAGCTTGCAAGGACATCCTGGAAAATCATCCCCTGATTGCTTCGGGACAACCGCTTCCTGACGATTTTACAGTAGTAATTATCGAACGAAGTTAGATATTGATTTAAGCGATGTCAACGATCTGGAAATGGTCGAAGAAATTCTGAAAACCGGAAAAGTTGCTGTGAAGATGCATCAAATGCCAACCTTTCACAACCAGAAATCGAATGAATGGGATGAAAGCACACCTCTTTTGGAGGCGGTTAGATCATAGCTTCAGAATTCCTGGTATCGGAAACCTGAAATTTTGGCTAAACCGAAGTTCCGGACGCAAAATCTATTGAAATCCTGATCTGTAAACGAATTTAAGGCATTTTTCAGACGGTTTTTACTGGACAGTAGGAAAACCCTTGAAACCATCTTCAAATGCTATTTTCAGGCGTCAAATTTACATGGGCAGAAAAAGCAGGCAAAAAAGGCTTCTTTTTGGCTTCAGGTCATAACAAGAGGGCTTTTTCACTCGGGAACTTCGGGCTAAAAAATAGCTTCACAAGACATTTTCGCAGAGGTTCGATTCTTTTTGTCATTGGATTCCGCTGGAGACCAACTTTTGAAAAAATTGCTCTAATTAGCCTAATCAGAGCAAACTCACATTGATATTATCGGAAAAATGGTATCAGATTAAATCCTTGAGACAAGGAAATCCGAACTTGTCGTTAGAAGCTGTCGGAAAATCTCGGTACATTTTATTCGGTACAAAGCGACTCGTTGTTGATGCGAGAAAGCGGGGAGATAAATTGAGTGGGTACATTAAAATGTGCAAATCAGGGATTTTGCGACAGACTCGTTAGCCATTGAACTTAGCATTCGTACTGAATGCTTTTTTTAGGGTAATTGCGAAATCGCTTCGTTTAATGACTCTGCAAGATCTTTTGCTTCAATTCCCCCAGTAATTCTAAGATGATGAATTTCTTCTCCGGAAGGCTTAAGAAACAAAAGGGTTGGCAATCCAATTACTTGGTATTTCTTAGAAAGTTCTTTTTCGTCTGGATTGTTACCGGAAAGATCAATTTTCAAAAAAGTAATTTTTTCGGAAAATCTACTAACAATGGGGTCAGGAAAAACACTTTTTTCAAGTTCTTTGCAGATTGGACACCAGTCAGCTCGAAAATCAATGAACAGCGGGGTATTTTTTGAGTTGGCAACTTGCCTGGCTTCGTCGTAATCGTAGTACCATTTAATAGAAACTGCCGATTCGTTGAAAGGTTGCTGTGGAATATTTTTTATTCCGCTTAATCCACCCCATTCTGCAGCGGAGTTCAGTGCAAATGCGCAGGCGACTGCAAGTATTACCACCCCCCAGCATTTCATCACACACGGGAATAGGCTGCCATTGTCGTCTTGTTGATCAATGTTGCGGTCGTTGTTACCATTTTGGAAGAGGCCCAGAAATGCAGCAAGTGCGGCAAGAAGAGCTGCTGTAGCGATATTGCTGAGTGCCGTTCCAATTACCGGGTGAGCAAAATAGAGAGCGGCTCCTGCCAGCAGAAAACCATAGAATTCCTTGACTTTTTCCATCCAAACACCAGCCTTGGGCAGGGAATTCAGTGTTCCGGAAAATGTTCCGACAAGTATTAACAAAACCCCCATTCCCCACGAAAAAGAAAGAAGCAGTGAAAATCCAAGAATAACACTTCCAGTGGAAGCAATGTAAGCAAGTATGCCGGCAAGAGGTGCTGCAACACAGGGCGAAGCAAGCAATCCCGAAAGCATGCCGAGAAAGAATATTCCACCAAAACCCTCTTTTTTGCCTAGCTGTAGTTTTTGTCGCAGAAAAGAAGGTGTTTGGAGCATGAATACATCAAACATGGACAACGAAAGTAATGCAAATATCAACGCAATGAAGAGCTGGAAAAACGGGCCCTGGATGAATCCACGGACGTGCGCTCCAAATTTTGCCACAATAAGTCCAAGGAATGCATATGTAATGGAAAGGCCGGCTACATAAGTAATTGAAAGCATCATTCCACGAAGAGCCGATGTGTTTTCACGCCGCCCCCCGATAATTGAAAGGGTTATTGGAATCATCGGATAAACACATGGAGTAAGGCTGACAAGCAAGCCAGCAAGAAAAGCAAACAATACAGCTTTTAATAACCCTTCCTGTCGTATTATTGCTGAGAAATCTGCTTTACCAGCTGGTGTTTGAAAAGATCCGAAATTCGAAATATTATTTTTTTCAGAAAAGCTTGTTGTCGAAGAGCTTGATGATTGAGGAATTATTAATGAATTTCCTGACGCCGGGATGTTGCCAGTTGTAATGCCTGGCACAAAATTGTTTGAAAGTTGCCAACTTGCCATCGAAAACGAAACTGGAAAACTCTTATCGTCAGGCAGGAAACATGTTTGAGTTGAACAACCCTGATAAGACAGCTGAAGTTTACCCTCACGCCAATTTTCACGCAAATCCTTGTTCCCACTGGGCTGAGCTTTTTCCTGGCATTCGAAAGATGCGTCATTTATTGTTTCCCCTGAATGAACTCCGACTTGTTTGCCATATGATGAAATTTCGCTTGATTTGTGGAGTTGAATAGAACTTACCGTAGTATTTTTTGAAACCCTGGTACTCTTATCTGAATTTGTATTCGAAGATTCAAGTATCAAGGAATCAGTTGATATTTCTGCTGCAAGTTCGAGATAAATGTCACTCTTTCCGGAAGGTAATACCGAAATTTTCTCCCCTGTGAATGGATCCTTTTGGTAAACTGGCTCAGGCCATTTCTGAGTTACAATTTTGATATTCTTTCCGTTTAGTGAACTTCGATCTCTGTAAATATGATGTCCAGCAGCAATTGTAATTGAAAGAGTTGCAGCAAATAAATTCGACTCAGGAAAAGATTTGCTGTTATTTTCAATTGGATCTGGCTTCGAAAGAGAAAATTCAAATCCTTTCTGCTCAGCCGAAACACTTGGACAATTCAAACAGAAAAAAACAAACATCAAGAAGAAATTAATGAATTTGAATGTACCACTGCCCCGCAATCTCAGTTTACCAAAATTTTGCATGGGCTTTTCTGTCTATCCTTGAATTTTTTTTGAGCGTCGATATGTTCAAACCTTGCGACGGGATCAGAAACCAGGTTTAAAGCTAGTTTGAAAAAAAGAAATCGAGTTTTGATATTTTCATAGCTGACATAGGAAACTCCTTTGATTTTTATAGAATCAATGATAAACTTAACAAGTTGTTAAATCCTCATATTTCAAAGGGAATAGAATGAAAGATTACTATCCCGATTGGATTGGAACGGTATTGGCTGGAATCATTTTCGGGTCTGTTATTTTTATTTCAAATAGACTTTGCAAGTCCCATGAGGCACGCAAAAAATATTATTTTTTCGCAATACTGATGGGTATTGTATTTACGATCGTTATTAGAACTGTGTTAAGACATTTTGGAATCTAGTTGAAGGAAAATCACTCCACTTCGAAGTCTGCAATTTAATTACTCCACTATTAGACAGAGATCGAGGCTTCAAACGCCACCAAACGTTTGTTCGATCCTTTTTCGAAGAAGGTTCAAATCTGTTTTTCGTTCATAAAGAGGTCGGGGATCATTCTGGTAAATCCCTAGATTCTCTTCAAAGGTCGGGCGGCCTTCTTCTCGAAAAAAAATTCCCAGGGGTAAACGATCGGCTTCAAGGGCTCGTGCAAATGCCTCTTCCCGATTCTTCGGTTCGTATGTTTTCGGCAATGGATATGTGTGTTCTTTGTACCAGCGGAATGTGTTGACTTTGTTGAAGGTAATGCAAGGCTGGAGAATATCCACAAGTGCATAACCTTTGTGCCGAATTGCCTGAATCAGAATGTCCTTGGTTCCGGGTACATCTCCTGAAAATCCCCTGGCTACAAAGGAGGCATTCAGAGCAATAGCAAGCGCCACCGGATTAAGCGGTTCGTTTGTTACTCCATAAAACTGAACAGGAGTTTTAAAACCCTTCTGACTGGTCGGTGAGGCCTGCCCTTTGGTCAATCCATAGACCATGTTGTCGTGGACGATCATGGTGAGATTGGGGTTGCGGCGAACGGCATGAAGAAAATGGTTTCCACCTTCTCCATACATATCACCATCCCCGCTTTCTGCGATCACCGTAAGATTCGGATTGGACGCCCGAATGGCAGTGGCCACCGGTAAAGCCCGTCCGTGCAGCCCGTTGAAGAAATGAGAATTTATATAATGCGGAGTTTTAGCGGCCTGACCGATTCCGGAAACCATTACAACCGATCGTGGATCTAGTCCTACTTCTGTCAAAGCTTTTTTCACGATCTCCAGGATGCTAAAGTTTCCGCACCCCGGACACCAAGCAATGTCAGTACAATGGCTATCGAATGGATTTTGGGTCATAATCACTCCTTTCGCTCCATGATTTCCAGAAGATCGGCTCTAAGTCCTTCAACGAAGAAGGGCAAACCATCGAATTTGAGCAACCGGGAGCGCCAGGTAATTCCCCATTCTCCCTTTAGGAGTCGTCCAAATTGGCCAGTGGCGTTACCTTCCACAAGAATGAGGCGTCGAGCCCGTTTTAAAAGAGTTTTCCCTTCCCGGGGAAGTGGAAACACTTGGGAAAAATGAAGGACAGCCAAATTGGGCAATCCCAACCCAGCCACAGCTTCCCGCAAAGGTTCAAGAGTAGATCCCCAACAAATGGCCACTGTATCGGCTTCGAGCGGTCCAATCCATTCTGGTGGAATGACCTTGGCAATAATGCTGGTTTCTTTTTGTCTTCGCTTCTCAACCATGTTCACACGGACATTGGCATCTTCCGTGATATGGGCGGATTCGTCGTGTTCGTCGCTATCCACCCCCACCAAGCCTTCACCCAACGCGGGGATCCCGCGCGGAGAAATCCCGTTGGGAGTGCGGGCGTATCGCTGGTAATTGGCTTCGGTCGGAATAATTGTAGAGACTATGGTTTGCTCTGGGAAGTCAAAGTTTTCAACGTCATAACAGGAGTCCATCAAATACTGATCGGTTAAAATAATAACCGGAACTTGGAAAGAATCAGCAAGTTCGAACCCCTGTCGCGTCAGGGCAAAAGCCTGTTCAATATTACCTGGGGCGAGAAGAATCCGCGGGAATTCGCCGTGGCCAGCATAGAGAGCCAATTCCAGATCTCCCTGTTCGGTTCGGGTCGGGAGACCAGTGGCTGGTCCTGGGCGCTGCGCGAGATGGATAACCATGGGACTTTCGATCATTCCGGCAAGACTAATGGTTTCAGTCATCAGAGCGAAGCCTCCACCGGAAGTTGTCGCCAATCCACGCGCTCCAGCATACCAAGCCCCAAGGACCATATTCGCAGCGCTTATCTCGTCTTCGGCCTGCTCTACGGCAATCCCAAATTCCCTGGCATGTTGAGCAAGAAAGGTCAAAACTCCAGTCGAAGGAGACATTGGATAAGAAGAAACAAAATTACACCCTCCCGCAAGCGAACCTAGTGCAACAGCTTCTGCCCCTGTCAAAAACAGAGGGTTAGGCTTCGCCGGCCTTTCAGGAAAAGAAAAAGCTATTTTCCCACTTTCAAGAAGGTTTCTGCCTTGGGCGAATCCCTTTCGCGCTGCAACCAAGTTCCGTTCGATGACTTCGTTCGTCTTGTCGACAAAATGCGCTTTGAGAACGGTTTCAAGAATTTCAAGTTCCCGAGAAAACAAACCCCAAAGTGCCCCAGCAGCGATAGTGTTGGCATAAATCCCACCACCAGCTTCAGCTGCCATCGCACCTAACGGGAGGTCAAATATGGATTCGCCCGAACCTAAAACTGCCTGGTCAGCAAGAACCAGGGAATCCGGTGTAAGCCGCTTTTTTACATGCGAAAAGGCCTGGTCATCAAGAGGAATGCAGAGATGAACATGATCAGACCAAGCCCGCACCGGTTCAGATCCGATTTGGATTATTGTGGAATTGCTTCCGCCACGAATCCGGGACATATATTCCTTTCCGGCAAATACGTGAAATCCATCGCACCGGAAAGCTCGAGTCAGTATCACTTCAATGGACTGAATTCCTGAACCGGCCTCCCCGGCCAGAACAATTGTAAAATGATTGGAAACAGCGTTTTCCTTGACCATTATTTCGACCCTCTCATGCGCTTGATTTTGGAAACCTCTCTAAAGACTGCGAAATTCTGCATTCTCGAGTGTTTTTTCAGGATATTGAACAAGTTCAATAATCCAATCCAAAAGCTGATAATGACTATTTTCTTCGGCGGCCAACGAGTCTAAGACGTCGCGTTTCCCAGGATCAAGAGTATTCTTGGCGGATTCACTATAGAAACGTTGGGCTACTTCCTCTTGCCTGCGAGCTTCCAGATAAACCTCCAATTTGGAGGCAGGGACCTGCAGAGCCATTTTGTTGGGCACCAGTTTCTCAAGAAAACCTTTGGCAACGGTAAGAATATCAGTAACGTCGATCAAGACAGCCTTACCCTTCTCCATCTCCAAAATGGTTTCCAGGTGGCGTTTTTCAGCCGTAGCCAACATGGTAAAAACTCTTTGCATTTCCCGGGAAGTTGCACATTGTGCACATTCGCGATAAGTTTTTTCTGCGCGAATTTCCTGAGCCCGTGCAAATTCAAAAATATGCATGCGTTCCTCCTTCAAAATTCCTCAAGAGCCCTGGTAGCCTTTTCTGCAAAATTATTAACTCTCTTTCCCTTCGTCGGGATGGGTATCTCAGCGAAAAAGAGTAAGAATACTTGACTTCTAAAACTGCATCAACACAAGCGTAGAAAATTTGGAGAAAATATAGTTTCGTGAATTTTTTTTTGAATTACTGGTTAATTGCCAATGTCAATATGATTTTACTCTTTGTTGCTGTGGATATCTTGATTACCTAGCATTTTATACAGAAAGCAGAAGGGCACATCACTCACTAATTATGTTATCTTTTAATCAAAGTCGCTTGAGAAAATTCTCCCAAGCGACTTTCCGTAACTTAAAGGTCGCAGTCAGTTTTCCAGTAACCGTGCAAATTACAGTGTTCCGTGATTGTCAACTTTCCTTTTGCTTCCTTGAGATGGAAACATGTGGCAGGTCGAAGTCCCGGAGTGAATTCGGCTCTCCCAAGGTAACACCCGTTCAAATATGCATCGACGAATTGGATAAGGTGCTTTTCCTCCATGGGATGAAGGGTTTTGCCAACGCGAACAATTACATCAGTGCAACTCATTTCGGGAATCAAGCCACAAGTTTTGTTCACCAATACCGAAGGAATGTGCTTCACTTCGGCCTCAGGACTTTTTGCTCGTGACTCTTCAAAAACCTTGTCATTCTGCTCGAACTCTTCTTTTTTTGCGCCGCAAATAGGGCATTTTTCAGGAAGTTCGTTAAATGCCAAATGGCCACAAGTTTTACAGATAAAGATCTTCATAGACGTTCCTCCACTATATTTAAGTATTTTGGTAAACTTTACCAATTTTTGTTTTCAGTATTCCCGATACATAACGCCGGCTCTACTTCGCTTAACGAAGCCGAGTACCGACCTGTGCCAACTTGGTGTTAAAGATTCGAAGCAACAAAGTCCCAATTTACCAGATTTTCCAAAATAGCCTTGAGATAATCTGAGCGGCGATTTTGAAAATCAAGATAATAGGCGTGTTCCCAGACATCTATTACAAACAGGGGTTTTTGGTTTTTTGTCAATGGCGTTTCAGCATTAAAACCCTTAACGATTTGTAACTTTTCCCCATCAAGGACCAGCCAAACCCATCCACTGCCAAAAAGGGACACACCGGTCTTAACAAATTCTTCTTTGAATTTATCGTAGGAACCGAAGCTATCATCGATCATTTTGGCGATCTTTCCCTCAGGTTTTCCCGTCGATTTTGGTTTAAGACATTTCCAAAAAAAGGCATGATTCCAGGATTGTGCCACTGCATTGAAAAGTGGAACTTGGTCGCTTTTCCCTGCGGTTTCCTTGATGATTTCTTCAATCGACTTGGAAGCAAGAGGATTTCCTTTCAGAAGCTCATTGGCCTTATCCACATATGCAGCATGGTGTTTTCCATAGTGAAACCCCAGAGTGTGTGACGAAATAAAAGGTTCAAGAGCATCCTGAGCGAAAGGAAGAGGTTCAAGAACAAGGGGTGATTTTTCCTGAGCTTGAACCTGAGAAAAATAAGAAGATAATACAACCGGAATAAAGATTACCAGAATAAGAAAATTACGTTGGCAAAAGCGTTTTAGCATAGTTGTCCTCCCCAAAAAAAATTTCTGATTCCAAAATTACAGCATTCAAATTTAAAAGTCAATAGTGCTTTTGTATAGGTTGGAAAAAAGTGCATCTCACACTCAAGGCTGAAAGTAGATTGGTAAATCGTTGAAATTTGTTTTCGGCAAACGATTTTTCAGTTCAGGGCCTGGTTTCCAACCATCGGGAATCAGAATAGCCGAAACGGCTGCGAGTGCTGTCAGGCTTTCGAAAATAGTGAACTCATTTTGTTGCGGTACAAGGTAGGGATGAACGAACACTCTTCTCATTATTGGAAAAATAGGTTCCAATTTTCCTTTGATAATATCGGACATTGGTTTTGTCCAGTCTCCGATTTTGGGTTGCTTGTCCAATTCAGCCTGAATTCCCTCACGATCGAGTAGAGAAGGTAGAAGGCAAAAAGCACTATTGTCGAAAAAATCTTTAACAGAAGGATGCCCCCCTTCGATGAGCCCGAATAGGGTTTTATATGCCACCGGAGCAATGCCCATCGAGAAAGTAAATGGAACAAATCCCGGATATGGTTCAAGAAATAAATCCTGTTCGGACATAATATGTTGGAAAATCACTGGGAAAATTGAACCCAGGCCTGTTACAAGACATCGCCCCATTTCATTGCATCCTAATTCCCAATCCAGGCCCAATAGAGCAGCCTCCAAATATTTCTGTTCTCCTGTTACACGCCAAACAATCAAAGGAAACTGAGCCCGACGCCCGGCATGGATCCCGCCCCAGGATAAATTGGAATAAAACGTGTGATCAGGGGGGCGCCAAAGGGTTCTGTATGCAAGATTCGACTGCCCGCGAATAAAAAGATCAGCCTCTTTTCGCGCCAGACTCAAGAGGAAGCTGTTTCCATCCTCTCCAAAAACTTTGGGATTGAGAAGCGGTGTTACAAAAGCAAAAGGCGATACATCATCCGGAAGCCCCCGGGCGTAAAATTCCTTGAGGCTATCATCAGCTTTCGCCCTTTCCCGGTAAGTGTTGTCTTCAGTGGCCAAAAAAAGTTGAATAGCAGCAAGAACTTTGAAGGGGTTGGCCTTTCCATTCCTTAGTCCGGGAAGCGGTTCCATTTGATCAAATAAAATGGTTTTCGTTTCCTCGATCTTGTCATGGCGAGAAGTTTTTTCAAACTTGACCCCGCGAATCGAATTGTTCGGATTCAATCCCCAGGAAAACGCTTTTTTAGCCGATTCGATCAATTCAGCTGATTTTGTCTTATCAAACTTCGCGAGAAGTCGTCCAAGGTAGGCAGCCACGCTTGAATAAGCCAAAGATGCGTTTCTCTCGGGAAGAGACACATAAAACGGTGAATCATCCAAGTCTGGAAGGCGGTCATGGCGTGGATGAGAAGTTTGTTCCACCCAGCCACTTATTCCGCCTTCAGGAGTCTGTGTTTTTTTGAAGAATTCGACAGGAATGAGGGCTTCATCCAGGATATCCGGAATTCCATTCCCTGATTCGGGAATTTCGAGCTGGCCATCACAAAATTTTTCAGGGTACATTTCGAATGCAGCGCATAGATCAAGGGTTCCTTCAAAATGTGCGGTTCTTCGGTCAAAATCAGCCGCATCATGCCATCCACCGGTTATTTTTTCAAGCTTTTCCTGAGTCTTAGTGCATTGTATCACTTCGAATGTGCCAATCCTCTCGGGTTTGCCCGATGAATCCCGGAACCCAAACTGAACCACTGGACCAGAGCTTGTTTTATCATATTTATCGCTATTGTACCAATTGTTCATAGAATTGGGTATTTCAGGGGGAAAACCTCCTCGGAAACTCTTAAGATGGCACGCATTCCTTGTCCAGTTTGAATATGGGGGTTTGAGTTCAATTCCGCAACGTTGGGCGAATATTCCCTTCATGACCGTAAAAAAAACTTCCCCATATGTATCTTCGGAAACTTTGAACGGCCAGGATCTTCCGAGTCCGGGAACAACTATACAAAAACGTCCACTCTCCTTGAAATCGGAAAAATCCATTTCATAGACATCCTCTCCGGTAATGGGAATTTCCTTGAATCTTTGGGATTTCTCAGCCGCACGAAGTTTAATTTTTCCTGAAAATAGTGAAGTACCGGTCGCATTTCCCTCATTCCATTTTTGTCCTGATTCCCATCGGTAGACTTGAAAAGCAGTCCCATCAAAAGATGAAAAATCAACAGCACCCATTGGGCCTGCCCACATTCCAAGATATGCAATCTTTTTGGAAGCACTTGCCAGATATCCCACCTGATTGACTTTTATTGACCAGCAGATGGTTGACAAATCATCAAAGAAAAGCTTTTTCGACTCCTCGTCACTATTCTGAACATGCAATGGTTTCCCTGGAATAAGGGCTTTTTTCAATCGTAAAAACACATAATCCGCAATTCTTGGAAGTCCAATTGTTTTGGGTGGGCACGGAAAGTCAGAACTATTTTCAGGAAAAGCATCAATGCTTTGCGGCCAGTAGACTGCCTGTTCCGGATGAGTACCGTTCACTGTCCAATAATCATTGTCCTCAAGTTTCTTTACAAATTCGAGACGAAAATCAATCCACGTTGAAAAAACCTGATAGAAGGCTCTTTTTTCTTTTAACCAATCAGGGACAACTTTTGCAACCTTCTCCAGACTCGCCGGTAAATTAAACTTCTTCTCTTTTCGATTTAAAACGTCCTTTGTTGAATCGAGTACTATGCAAATAATCTGGTTCGAAAGAATTCTCACGTCAACAATTTGGGAACTTGAATTTAAACCACCTTTAGGACCAGTCTTGCTTTTTGAATTTGAATTCTGAGAGACTTTAGCATTTGCCGCGCTTTCAGAACTGGAGGAATTTTGGCTTTGTTCCGATGGTTGTACTTGAGAAAAAGCATTTTGTGCTGGGAAAAAAAGAGTCATCAAAATGCATAAAGCAAGGAAATGTTGGTTCCTAACAGTAAACCATGGGTAAATCCGCAAAAGAAATGGTTCAAACATATCAGTCCTGCTTTTCAGCATACAGAAACTGATTCCCAATTTATTTTGTGTCAGATCGTTGATTAAAAGATCCCGATTGGAATGCTGAGGTAAATTCATATATTAGAATCCCTTGTTTTCTCGTGAAATTAACAAATTAAATACTTGAAAGTAATTTCCTAGAGGCAGAACACCCCCCCCTTTTGGAAACCTTTTAATGAAAAGTTTCATTTAAGGGCTTTATATACTTCCAGAGCGTCATGCCATGGGAAAATCTCCACATTTTTAGAGATCCGTTTACGGTCTTCTGCCATTGAAGCTACTATAAGAGGAACATCGGGAAAACGCTCTTTAAAACGACTGGCAGTTGATTGTTTAATAGTAGCTGAACCGGTCTTGCATTCAATAGCGAGAACAACTCCCTTACTGTCCAGAACGAGCAAATCGATTTCATGCTCTCGTTCACGCCAAAAGGCAAATTCATGAGGTTTTCGAGAATAATCCCTGATTCGCATAATTTCATTAATAAACCACATTTCAAATAATAAACCTTTTTCCTGTGCGTTGGGAGTAACAGAAAGCCTATTTTGAAGTGCTCTAACAACTCCGCAATCAAAAAAATAAGATTTTGGCCGACTTTTTTTTCTTTCATTATGGTCGAACGGCCACAGCAAAAAGCCTATCAAAGTGTCTTCCAGGATCTGGTAGTATTCTTTAACCGTGCTGGCTGGAACTGCACACTCCCGAGAAACATTCGAAAATTCAATAATCTGCGAATGACTCTGAACTGCTACTGCAAGAAAACGTTGAAATGCCCCGATATTTCTTATAATCGCCTCTGCTTGGATTTCTTCCTTGATATAGGTGGTAACATAACTGGCAAGCATGGCTTGTGCAAGTTCCTCTTTATCGTCCATAAGGAGAGTGGTTATTTTGGGAAGAGTTCCATACTTTAACGCGGATAAAAGGTTGAATTCATTACCAATCTCTGAGCTGGTAAGCGGATGAAGCTTAAGATCCAAGGCTCGTCCCCCCAACAAATTAGCTCCACCCCTGCGAAGTTTTCTGGCGCTTGAGCCAGAAAGCAAAAATACCTGTTCAAATCGATCTATTCCCATTTGAACATAATTAAGTAATTGAGGAATTCTCTGAATTTCGTCAACAATTATTACAGAACCCTTTGGAAGTGCCGAAATTTGCTCCCAGAAACGCTCAGGGTTCGCTCGGTATAAAAGCTCAAGCCGAGGATCAAGCAGGTCAAAAAAAGCATCGAAAGACAATTTTCGCAGAAGCGTTGTCTTCCCTGTCATTCTTGGACCAAAAATAAATGCAGAGCTTTTATGCTTGAAAATCGCTAACTCTCGTTTAAAACTTTTCATTATTTTCCTGGCGCAAATAATATATTGTTGTTATTTATGTCGTAATAATAACATTCTACTGTTATTTTTGCAACATAAAAATTAATAGCTTGAAGTGAATTTCGAAAATTAAAACTCTGCAATTTTCATAAAAAATCCTCATTTGCCACTCGAAACCGAGCATGTTATTTTGAGGCTGTTATAGGACCGATTCCAGAGATAGACAAATGGCTTCGAAGAAGAATATGAACATGCTACTGGAAACAGTGGAAAGGTCTCGCACGCATATTCGTGAACTTCTAAAATGGGTGTATCCAAAAGGCTGACAATTATGCACAGCTCCAGCCGAAAAGGCCCTTGGAATCTCTCGAAAACCATAGCTACTTACCAGGGATGACAAGCAAATGGCTTAAAGAAAAGGGACTGATTTCTGCGAAGGATCTGTGGTCGAAGATTCACTATCCAGCTACGGCCCGGTTATGTTCATGAACCACCGGATGGGAACCCATATGTCCAGTAGTGCTGGAAGAGAGAGGGAAAACCTCCCTTTGACCAGCTTCAATGGTCATTTTATGTTTTTCATTTCAATTTCACCATCAATTCGTATAACAACCTTACGCTGAAGACAAGCTGTCTATCCTGCGTGAGGGATTTGATTTTTTTAACGCATCAGCGTTTCACTAACTTTTTAACCATAGCAGCATTTTCCTTTGATTTCAGGTTTTTAATTCATTAGCAATTGTGTCTGCACTTAGGTCTTGTTCATTTGGCCATGCGATTCCACAAAAAAAAGGTTTTACTTTTTTAAAATAATTTATATCTTTCAAGTGCTTAAACACACCTTTCTCAAGATAAGGTTTAACGTCAAATATTCCCGATCGTCCATCAGACAATTCAACAAAAAGTGTATAATCGTTATTTGCACTGACTTTTATTACCTTTAACATTTTTCACCTCAACGGTTCAATTTTATGAGGTTGTTGACCTTCAACCGCTAGTTTCCAATCAGCCATTAAGTCCTATTGAAAGCTGGAAAAAGACTCAAAAGGGATCCCCTTGCGCCCAATTCATTGCTGGAACAACAGTAAGTTAAGATCTTGATCGTAAAATTTTAGTGAATATTTTAACTCATGAAGAAAAGACCCTGGACAAATAATTCTCTCCTCAAAATAATTTTGATGAATACTCGCTTTTCTATTTGATATTGGGTTCGAGAAAAAAAATTAGATAAAACTTTTCTCCCATTATGTCGAAAGATGATCCTGAATAAGAATCTTTTTGTGCCCGGTTTCAAGAAAAGTCAGGAGTAAAAACATGAGGAGACAGAAAAACACGTACCGGTTTGTAATTTCCGCACTTCGTGGGTTAATAGCCGTTCTTTGTTTGATGATTGCGGCTCCAACCTATTTGATGGCGGATATTACCGGATTGAAGTGCACAATCACTGATCCCGCTGCGACCACAGGCAATAAATATAATGCCGGTGTCAGTGTGAAATTGAATGGCACCTGGACAGCAGGGGACACTCCACCATTTTCGGCGACTTTTTTAGCTGGAACCGATGCAGCCGCTACCCCAATTGGGACAACTATTACCAACCAACTGACTGCTGATCTTGTTACAACGGGATCCAATCTTGGATCAGGTATAAAGAGTTTTAAGGTCCAGGTCTATGAAACCGCTGTCCCCAACGCTAAAATGGCTGAAGCGGTCTGTGACAAGAACATTGAGATTGATCTTACCCCGCCAACTGTCGATGTGACACTTGACAACGGATCAATCTTTTCACCAATAGCAAGTTATAATGTTGTCAAATTTACTGTCAGATCGAGCAAGAATGTTCAGGGAGTTCCTGATGTAACAGTTTCCCCCGCTATTGCCGGCGCTGCTCCAGCTCCTGATGGCACTCCAACTGAGACAACATTCAGATATACTTTGGCTTTGCCAACCAATGTGGCTCAAGGCCAATACACAATCAGAGCGGTATGTAAAGACACTACTCTTCCAGTAAATACCGCAAACCAGGGTATTGGACAAATTGGATTTCTGGTTCAAACTCAAGGGCCTCAACAGCCAACCATATCAGTTTCCGATCCAGTGTCTCCTGTTCAGGTAAAAAACTTTAATATCAAGGGAAAAATTAATTCTTCCGACATCGTTGCTGTAGCGCTCTATGACGGCGGAACCAAGATTACCGATGGAACCATTTCCGGAACAGATTGGGTGGCCGGAGTAACAAATGCTTCAGAAGGTGAGCATCATTACACTGTTAAAGGAACAGATTCTCACGGAAATGAATCTCCTGCGTCCCCTGAATTTGTCGTAAAGGTTGATGTGACCCCGCCAGGCAGAGCATCGTTAACTCAACCTCAAACTCCAACGTCTGCAAGTACCATAACCATTGCAGGAACTTCTGCTCAGGACCCTGTAAGTAATGGAGTAAATTCTCCGCCAGTAATGGTTACGCTCTTCAGAATGGATGGCACCAGTATCGCTTCTACCAGTGCTGCCAGCGATGGTTCATTTTCTTTCCCTTCTGTCGCACTTTCGGATGGAGAGAATGTTCTCTACGCGGTTACTGAAGATTCAGCAAATGGTCCTCCAGGGAATCGCTCCAATCCGTCAGTCCCGATAAGAATATTCAAGGATACTTCCAGTTCGAATGTTGCTGCAGTTTTAATTGGAGGCTCCTCTCTCGCTTCGCAGCCACTTCCTTTAAATGCTTCAACCTGGATTACCGCTGGAAATTATTCCGTAGAAGTTGATTTTACCAAAGATATGGATATCACTCAAAAACCTACAGTTTCTTTTGCACCTCTTAATGGCGGCGACCAAGTCAGTAATGCCGGTTCATGGACTGCTTCACGGACATTTGTTGCACAAATAGCAATTCCATCCGGGCAATCCGCTACTATGGATGGAATGGCACAATATTTAAAGATTACCAACGCGAAAGACACTGCGGGAAATGTCATGAGCGCTTTTACCGTTTCAAATTCCTTCCAGATCGACACCACACCACCAACCTCTACAATGGATTCAATGGACACAATATATGTTGCAAGCGGAGTAAATTCCATTAACATCAAAGGTTCCTCAAGAGATTCCGGATCAGGAGTTGGTTATGCCGAGGTTTCGTGGCAATCATATGGAGGAGGATCAATCTCCTCACAGTCAGTTCCTATATTTGATGGAAACAATGCCTCCTGGACACTTAACTGGGACGTCTCAGGTTTAGCTCCCGGTTATTACAAACTTTGGGCAATCGCTGCCGACCGTGCCAAACCCAACGGCAATAGAGAAGCCTACAACCCAACGGGATTCCGAACAGTAATGGTAGATAGGGATGCACCCACTGTTCAACGAGTCAGCCTGGACGATCTGGTAGTCGACATTAACAATATGCAACCGCCTTCCACTATTCCAACAGTTGCATCCGCAGTCAACAAATTGACTTCGGCATTCAGCGATTTGTCAGGCTGGGGAATTGATTTCAACAAAACAGTATTTACTTTAACTCACGATCAAAGTAATACAAAAATTAGCGGAAATTTTACAAATAACGGAACTGATACAATGTTCTTCACTTTTCCGCAACTAACATTGAATGGAACATATACAGTTTCAGTCAATCCATTCGACAAGTCCGGAAATTCAATGTCAAGCCCAGCAACCAGAAGTTTTATTATCCGAACAGTTGGACCATCTTCAGTCAAATTTGAACCGGCTTCGGGATTATATGCAAACGATACTAACCCGGCAATTGCCACCGATCAGGTTTGGGCATTTATGGATGACCCGCAGGCAGATTATTCAAGTTCAACAATGAGTGTAGTTTATAATGGAATGGAGTGCGGAACTCAGTTAAAGGGAGCTTCTACTACTGCTCTTATCTGGGATTTATACGGAACAACAGCCTCTCATTCCAAAGACCAAAGTAATGATGGAAGATACAATATTACTGTAGTTCCATGGGATATTTATGGAAATCGTGGAAATGCACAGAATTCCTTCTTCTATTACGACAGTCAGGCGCCTGTTATAACTCAAACTACTCCTGCATCTGGCTCCTGGTGTGGTCGTTCAACTACAACAATTCCAACCCAGGCATCCGATGCTCCAAAAGATCAAGTGACCTTTGGGAAAGCTGCCATTGCCCAGGATGCTTCGTGGCAGAATGGTCTTGGAAGCGGCTTAAACTTGACTACAGCCTCTTACGGTGCCAAACTTGATTTCATGAATCAGAGCGTTTCCGGATCTTTAGTTGGTACCAGCACGTGGAATATTAATCTTCCAAATATCACTGTAGCTGACGCTCTGAATTCTCCAGGATGGGGAACAATAACCACTCAACTATTTATTGCAGATAAAGTAACCAGTTTGGCTCCCAATAGTGCCACCTATACCTGGACTATTTTCATGGATTACCTTAGACCGAAAATGAGTTTTTCGAAACCTTTGGGCACAGGAAAATATTGCAAGAATACGTTGAATCTCGTGGGATACGCCACAGATCTGGGTCAAGATGCAACAAATCTTCAAGTTAACCGAATTGAAGTTTCCAAGAATCAGGGAACATATTATCCGGTAAATTTCTCTACGGGAAAAGAAGCAACCTGGACTTATACAATGGATATTTCAGATCTTCCAAATGGCACGAATAAAATTTACGGGCGTGCTTTTGACCGTGGCGGGAACCAATCCAACGATGATCCATTTGCTGCAACAGGATTGGATTCTTATGTGACCTTCTCGATCGACCGAACTCCGCCAACACCTCCCACACCGATTATTCCATTAAATGACTCAATACAAAACAATCGCGGTGAGCGTTTTAAATGGAACGCAGTCACAGGTGCTGACAAATACCTGATTCAGATCGCTGATGATTCAAGCTTCAACAATATCCTCAATAACCTCATTCAACCAACCGACGCAACTTATACCGGGCTTTTGGGCGAGATTACCTATCTTCCTGAATCATCGTTTTCCGTTCCCAAAGATGGAACTTTCTATTGGCGTGTAGCTTCAATCGAAAGCTGCAATGATGGGTATAACATAAGCAGTTTCTCGACCACCATGCGTTTTGTAATTGACACAGTCAAACCTAAAATACTTGAAGTTCAGCCCTCACCCTCCAGTGGCAACAAAATAACCACCGGGATGGTAACTTTCTCGGTCAGGTTCAGCGAAACCATGGATACAACCATTCCACCGACTGTTAACTTAACATCCGCAGGCGGGCAACTCATGCAACTGGTACAGACCAGTTACAAGGACAACACCTGGATGGGAACCACAGTTATTCCAAGAGATTCAAGTGCACTTTATGACGGAAACGCGATTCTTCAGGTTACTAATGCAAAAGATTTGGCGGGAAACCAAATGGAGAGTGATTCCACAAATCAGGTTGTCATCAAAACCGGTCCGGCTTTTGAAATTAAAATCTTTTCAAATCCTGCGAACCCATATGAAATTACAATAGTAACTCGGTCAAGCGAAGCCTTGCAAGCGCCTCCGACTTGTACCGTCTCTCAAGGGAGCGGAAATGTCCCAGTGGTAATGAATTTCCTTAAAGAACAGTTCTATGCTGGAGGTTATCGAATCGATTCAACACAGACCGGAAAATCGTATATTGATATCAGCGGGTCTGATCTTTATGGAATGACAGGACAAGGCTCAGTTGAATTCGTTGTCCAGGGAGTTACCACATCATCAAATATTCGCTGGCTGTCTCCGGATGGCTTGAGTGAGGTTTTGATCGGCACAGGAACTGTAAAAAAACCGGCTTCGTTATTCATGCTCCCAAGAATAGTTGATGATTTCGAAGCTCCAATCAGCACGGGAAAAGCTTCTATCAAATTAGCTTCGGTTGCATCCGGAGTCAGCGATCTTTCTAAACAGGAACTTGTCGAAATCAAAAGTCTCGAGGAGATTGGTCCTTCAACAACCAAGATTTCGCGCAAATTAAGATACACAACTGATTTCCAATTGCCCTATGGTTGCACAATTTCTTCCAAATATATGGGAATTTATCGAAACTCAGGAGATGGTTGGGTTTACTGCGGAGGAACAGTCAAGGGAAACAGGATTACCAGCGAATTGGATGGGCTGGGAAGTCTTGCTCTTATGGCCGACCTTAAACCCCCATGCCTGTCATCTCTGTGGCCTTCCGACGGAACTCATCTTGATGACGCATTATTTACCGTTGAAGGGAATTTGAACGACAAGGGGTCTGGAATAGCTACTGAAAGCCTGCAGATTTTAATCGATGGAAAAGTTCAGACTGGCGTTACCTTTGAAGCAGACGGCACCTTCAAGTATGCACCCAAAACAATTCTTCCCAAGGGAAATCACGCTCTTGAAATACGTGCATCCGACCGAATGGGTAATCAAATTCAAAAGTCGATCACTTTTGTCGCTCCAGGTCCTTTCCAGATCGAAGATTTAAAAACTTATCCCAACCCCACCCGAGGCGAAGCAGTCTGGTTCTCGTACAACTTCGGGCAAAAAGCTGAGGAAATCAAACTGAAGGTCTATGACGTTTCAGGACATGTGGTTACCTCATTTGACACTTTTGACTTTAACAGCATGACATCTGGAAGACTAAGATGGGATCTGAGAAATGATAATGGCCGCAAAGTCGCCAACGGAATCTATTTGTACAAATTGGAAGCCATTAAAAACGGTCAAAAGATCAAATCAAGCGGGAAAATCGCTGTTTTGAAATAATTGAAAAAAAAGTGAAGAACGGGAGTATAAAAAAAATGGAAAAGAAGCTTATCATTTTGATTGTATTGATTCCTACGGTCATGTTCTTTACAGGATGCAGCGGAGGAGTTGCCGGTGAAGGAAGCAACAGCTATCCACAAACAAATGGTACTCCGATTGTAAGAGCAAATTCTTATAATGATCAGGGCTGGGATTTAATTACAAAAGGGCAATATGACAGTGCGATTAATACTTTCAATAAAGTCCTTGGAGATAACCCTACCTCTGATGAGGCCGCTGAAGCAAACAATGGATTAGGATGGGCGCGAGCGCATCTTGGATCATTGAGTGATGGCGGGACATATTTCCAAAAAGCAATTGATACTTCAAATGATGCCAAGGTTGGGCTTGCTGCAGCCCACATCCAAATGGGTTCAAAAGCTGATTTGGATATTGCCGTTGATCTACTCTACAACAAACTTGGAGGCGGAAATCCTCATTTTCACTATGTCCCAAGAAGACCGACCGGAGTCAGCGACGCCCAATGTCACGCTCTTTTGGCATACGCTTTCGCAGGTTCAGGTCACCAGGATGATGCAACCACTCAACTTGATTACGCTAAAGAACTTGACACTAACTGGGCAAATACAACCATTGACCAGATTGGAAAAGTTGTTGAATTTCTAAATAAATAACTTATGGCACCAAAAACTCGTCTTTTAACTTTAATGATTTTCGCTCTGGCGATATTAACTGGTTGTTTGAAATCTTCTCCCGCAGTTCTTGGAGCTGTCAATGGGAAAGTTTTCGATTCAAACGGGCATGTTCTTCGCGGCGCTAAAGTAGAAATTTACGGCGATGATCACATCGTACAAACTGACGAGTTAGGGAGATTTTATATCGGAAGTATTTCTCCAGGGGAACATCGTCTTGTTGCCACATGGAATCTTAAGTCGGTTGTTGTGAATGTCACAATTCCCCGCGGAGACACTTTGAACAATGTAATCATTACTTTTACCGAAGTAGATCAACTTCCACCGGTAATCACAGATGTTAATGTTGCAACAGTCAGCGAAAACCTTGCTGTTATTGTCTGGAAAACAGATGAAGCTGCGGATTCGGTAATAGACTACGCCACCGGCCCAATCGGGTTGGGAACATTTACTTTACAATATAAGGATACAGCGCTGGTGGCTAGTCATGTTGCCACTCTAACAAAACTGCTTCCCAACTTAATATGGCATTTCAGAGTTAGGTCTCATGATTATTCCAACAATGAGGGAATTTCATCGGAGTATCAGTTCAGCACTCCAGCAGGAGCTCCACCGGTAACACCGCTTGATTTTTCGATTGGAATGCCAGTAGAGATGGAAAGAGCTCTCATTACTTGGCGAACCGGTTCCGACACAGATTTGAAAGGTTATAACCTTTACAGGTCAGATTCAAAAAATGGGCCGTTCGCAAAAGTTAATGCAGATCCAATTCCCCCGGCAGCCGACGCATCCGGCACAATCTCCACTTTCTCAACTTACCTTGACACCGGTTTGAAGATTGGCTGGAAATACTATTACTATCTTAAAGCAGTTGACATCGCTTTCAACGAAAGTCCTCCCACCCCGACATTATCTATTCTCACTCCTGGTGGATTGAATGAAAATCGGACCTGGACCCTTGTAGAAAGCCCATATATACTACTGGGCGATTTAAGAATTCAGGGAGGGGCGGTTCTAACACTAGAGCCTGGAGTGGAAGTCCGTTTCACACTAAAGGATTCTCTGCCGGACTCCAATGGCGCTTCAATGACCGATTTAATAGTACAGGGTGCTTTGAACGCAGTTGGAACTCCTGATAATCGCATTGTGTTTACCTCTGCTGAAACTTTCCCCAAAAAGGGATGCTGGGGAGGAATTAAATTCATCTCAACAACCGAACCGGAAAATCAGCTGAAATTCGTGACCCTCTTGTTTGCTGACATTGGAATAAAGAGTGATGGATCGACACCTTCCATTGAGAACACAGAAGTAGGCCTGTGTGTCGTTGGCGCCGATCTGGGATTGTCTACTGCATTGAATCCAAGATATAACACTTTTCGGGATTGCACCATAGGGTTGATTTCAGCGAACTCAAACATCAGAAACAATCTTTTTATCGACAATCAAGTCGGAGCCACACTACTTGGTGCAGATTCTTTCGAACAAAACACAATTGACGGTTTGGAAGGAATCGATATTCCATTTGGAAATCCAAGCATAAAAAATAACATTATCTCTTACATTGGAAATGGGCAAGGACTGGTGGGAATAAATCAGACACAAACCACGGCAACTCCCACTGTTTCCTATAATGATATTTTTAATTTCGCTTCCGCAACAAACGGCTTGACGATTGCCTCGGGGACAGGTAATATTGCCAGTGATCCATTGTTCATTGGAGGGTTGCCATTTGATTATCATCTTCAAACCGTGGCGGGTGGTTATGCGTCAGATTCGCCATGTTTAAAAGCCGGAGAAAGCGGAGTCCAAATGGGAAGATATGGACCTTGAGCCATAGGTCTGTTCTCTGTTTTTTTGCTTCTTTTTTACTGGTATTGATTTCCTCCACAGATTTCCCAGTGGAAGGAGCAAAGAACAAGAAGAAGTACCCGAAACAAGAGCAAGTTCAAGAAAATGGACAAAATGTATTAGCCAGTGAAGCAACCGTTGTTGATTCACATCAAAATTCAAACTCCGCCGGAATACGCCTGGTCGCAACTTCAGGTGTTGATTTTTCCGAAATTCAAAAATTACTTGAGGCCAATAGCGAGTCAGAAGCATTTAACAAAACCCAACAACTCCTTGCTTCGGATACTTCCTTCCAAACAAGATTAATTGTGGCTGATCTCTTTACTTCACAAGCATTGAAATTGAAGGAAGAGGGCGCAGTTTCATCATCACCGGAAATTAATCAAAAGGTGATGAAATTGTTTCTTCAAGCTCGGGAAATTGACCCAGAGTCCATTGATCGCTGGCGTTATATTCTGGATCAATTAATATCAACCCAGGCAAGTGAATCAACTATTCTTTCCGAAGCTGACAACTTTCTTTTGAAAAATGGTGAAAAATTTCGAAATTCTCCTCCCGAAAATTGGAAAGGAATTTTTGAAAAATTAGAAAGCCTGTCTTCAAAATATCAAATGGATCTTCAGGATCTGCAAATATTGGAAATTCTTGCTTCTTATTCATCTACCAACGAATTAATTCGATCCAAAGCCCAACTCTTTCGTCAAAAATTTCTGACCAAAGAGCAGGAATATGTCAATCAAATTAAATTCCGCATCGATCATGGAGAATTGGATGAAGCTGAAAAGCTGCTTCTTCGTTTGAAGCAACTGGATCCAAATGCTCCGACTCAAAAATATGAAGAACGCTTAAAGCAATCAAGGCAAATCCAAAAGCTTTTATTTAATGCCTTCAACTCCTTCAATTCCGGAAATTTTGAGCAGTCAATTTCTATTTCCCGTGAAGTTTTAAAGATCGATCCGGAAAATTCTTCGGCAAAAGAATATATTAAAAGAGCTGAAGAAAAAAAGGGACTGACTTCTGGAGCTGTAAAATCAGAAGTGGATCAATTGACAAAATTTAAACGAGAGTTAAACACACAGTTGCTTCATGCTGAAAAAACTGAGGATCTTTCAGAAATCCGCAAAATTCTGAAAGAACTTGAAACCGAAGGACTTGCAACTGTTGAACAACAGCAACAACTAAAAGAAGTGGAAAATGAAATCTTTAAATCACGCATAAAAACAGAGGAACGATGGGCAGAAGCACAAAAGGAATTTAAAGAGAATGATTGGAAAACCCTTCTGTCTATTTTGAATCATAATCCTCAATTTGGCGAATCTCCGGATCGGATTGCAATTCAGTGGGAAATGAAATTGATGTGCAATTCTTTTCTTCATTTAAAGGAGGAACAAGAACTTCTGGAGTCTGCCAATAAATTGCAGGAACTGTGTCCGAAAAGTTTTTGGGTACATTTTTTGAGACTAAAAATAGCGATGGATAAAGGCGATTATAAAGAAGCTGCGAAGCTTTATCCATTGGCAGCGGAAATTGATTCGTCAAATCCAGCTTTGGTAAATTATCGTCGGATAATTTGGTTGCAGGAAAATGGCTGGAAATTTATTCCCTTCTTAGCGCTTTTGTTTTTTTATCTCTTAGGAAAGTACATCCCCTTTTTATTCGATTGGTATGAAAATTTAATTTGGGCTCTTCTTGCTTGGATGTCACCACGGTTTCCACGCGTTTCTCTCCAATTACTTGAAAAAAAATTTGGAAGCGTTAAGGAAGGCGAAAACCGGATCAAACTTTTCGAGCTTTTAGTAGTTTCCGCTTTCAGATCGGGACAAACTGTAAAGGCTCAAAGATATTCCGAAGTGTTACAGGAATTATCTCCTGCAAATCCAATAGGAATAAAGGAAAATGGTTATTACCTACTTTCAACACCCAATCCGGATTTAAGTAAACTCCCCGCATTAATTGAATTCTTACTTCTTGAGCCCACAAATAAAAAAGCCTTGGAAAAGATCGGAAAACTTATAATTCAGAACAAGTTCTTTTCCCCGGAAGCTTTAAAGCTTCTGAAGCTTTACATCGCTTCTTTTCCGGAAGACAAAGAATGTCTACTTTATTTTGGGGAAATGTACCGCTCAACCAATCCCGCCAAAGTTGGACGCGAAGGGCTTGAGCTAATGGAAAAGGCCTTCCGGATTAACAAAGACGAAAGCCTTGGAACTGCTATTTTTTCCGTACAACTTGGCTGTGGGCTAATAGACAGAGCAACTGATTTTGTAATAGAGAATATCAAAGATGGAAAACTTTTTCCGGCTATTCCACTCCTTGACACACTTGAATCGGAAATTGATTCAGAAGTAAGTCAAATCAAGATTTCCCTTGAAGAAATGGATCACGCAAAAATATTGGAAAGCCTTTCCAATGTTGCCGATTTTCGATATTTAAACCGCACACAATTCAACGATCTTTTGGAATCAATAGAACCACTAATTCGCGAAGACGATTCCACAATCCGTTATAAAGCCCAAAAAATTCGCGATCATATTCGAGAAGTAATTAATAAAAGTGATGGTTTCAGAGAAAAGATAGTCGAACTGACAAAACAACCCCATCATCAAGCCCTCGATCAAAACCGGAACCCTGAAAAATCAGTTTCAACTCCGTCAGCGAAAGAAAATGTTTCAGAGGATTCAGCCGACAGTTCTACGGTAAAGAAAAGCGGCACCGCATTGGAAAAAGAGGGGCCACCTCCAAGTACCCAGGGAATGATTTTTACTGATGAAGTATCGGAGTCCTCATATGATCTGGAACCGGTTCCCAATGTTTTTACAAATGACGCTTATCAGAAACAGGAAGAATCCCCAGCTATTACCCAAGAAGAAATTATCGAATCCAATAAAAATGCAACTTCAACGCCTTCTGAGATTCTCTCCCAAAGCCAGGCAATTCCGGAAATTTCAGCAGTTCCGGCGACTCCAGCAATTTCAGCAACTCCTCCGGCTCGCTCAACTCAGGTAGTTTCAACAATTCCAGCAGCTTCCACTCTCTCAGAAAATTCCTCAGATTCTGAAGAGCTTCCGGAAGACCTGCCCCCGTTCCCCTTTTTCACCACTCCTCCGAAGAGCGAAAATACCTTATTTTCCGATCTGGATTCCTTCGAAAACCAGCCCGTTATTGATCCCGCAATCGAAAGGAAGTTTGAATATTACGAAAAAATGAAGGAAGAAAGTCCGATTTTTTCTGATCTTTCGCAACCTTCTCAGACCAAAAAAGAATCTATGGGAAAGGTTATGGAACAAAAAATGAATTCTGATTTTACTCAGGAACTTGCAAAAACTGCTTTGAAAATAGACCATTTAGACAAGGAGAAAAATGCCTCCCCGCTTAAATCAATTGAGAATAAGGATGGATTAGTGCTGATTGATCTAAGTGAGATCACTCCAGGATCCAATGAAGGGAAAAATGGAGCAAAGAAGGAGTCAGCCAAAATATCAGATCAACCAAAGGGCGAAAACATTTCAATTCTTGACTATCTTCCATTGCCGGAAATCAACACTAAAAAACCTTCAGAAGCGCAACCACCCGCCAACTCTGCGGAAGCTAAAGAAAGAAATCGAATTGAATCCAGACTAGCAGAAATTTCCTTGAAAGAAATGAAAGATGACACGGAATCCTTAAACGAAGTAAATAATCTTACCGTTGAGCCGGACAAATTTACAGAAACACCTATTGATTTGGATATTACTCCAGACGATTCTGTTCCAGCATTAACTCCAGCCAACGCAACACCAACAGATTCAATCGTTGCCCCCTTCTCTATTTCGGGGCTTCTTCCTGATGTTTTAGAAAAGGCCGCAAACGAGAAAAAATCGCACCGGGAAAAATTAAGTACAACTAACGCTCCCCTGGAATCCGAAATCTCCAGTTTGGGTGCTTCTCCAAATTGCGCTCTGATAGATGAGCTTGTTTCACGCTCAACTGGAGAAGACATTCCAGCTTGGGTAAACTATCTCAATTCTTCCATCTCCCTTACGACTCTCCAGTATCTTATCAGAAAAATCGGAATGATTAAATCTCCGAAACTAACACCGCATCTGCTCGAATTTGTTTCTCATCCGGTTCAACGAGTAAAAGCAAATTTGATTGAGGGACTTGAGGAAAATCATGATCCATCAATAATTCCAGTTTTAACGGGTTTTCTAAACGATTCTGACAATCGGATTCGTGCCAATGCAATAAAAGCATTAAAAAGTTTCGGATTTAATTCCATTTTAGACGAAATTAAAAAAATGGTGAATGATTCCCGCCCGAACATGCGTGATTCAGCCATTTTCATTCTGAAAGATATCCAAACTCAGGAGTCCTCTTCGATGCTGGAAAAACTACTTTACGACTCTGATCCTTTCATCAGAAAAAATGCAATCAAAGCAATGGCCAACCAGGGTTTGCAGGGAAATATTCCAATTCTGAAACAATATCTGCATGTTACAAATAGCACTGAGGAAAAAGAATTGCTGGAGAAGGCTATCGACTTTCTCACAAAAAAGAAATGAAATCTGAAGGGGACAGTGAAAATTTGCCTAATTGCAGGATTTGGCTGATTTAGGTTGATTGACACTGATAAAAAATGCTGATCGATCGAATAAAATATTGGCTCTGGAAGTTTCAGCGGACCCTTTTTCCTGTAATTGACCAGGAAATGTTGGAACTGGTTCGGAAAAAAGTCCCTCTAAAATGGTTAAAACACTTCGATCACCTATTGTCACCGGATAAAGCCCACGTTCTCAGATTGTACAAAGCTATTTCTTCAGCAAAAAATATAGACGAAAAAAAGAGAGAGAAACTATTGATTTTGTCAATTGCCCATGACCTTGGGAAAGGGATCACACGTCCAGGCATTTTTTCAAGGGTGATAAAAGTAATACTTCCTATTCCAAATAGATCACATCCAATTTTGGGAGCAAGATTGCTGAAAAGACTTGGTGCTCCCCCTGAACTGGTGAAAAGAGTCGCGCGACACCATATTCCCGCAAAAAAAGACACCTTCTTAAAGTTATTTCAGAGTTTCGACGACAACGTTTGATATAAAATTAGGGACTTAATCCAGAAAACCGGATTAAGTCCCTATATTAAGCCAAAGAAATTATTGTTTCTTTCTTTCAAAAAGCTCCTTGCTGGAAAACAATATTTCCCTTTCCACTTTTTCTTCCTCTGAAAGGTCGTGGTCGTTTGCAATTCTTTTTATTTTCTTGTCCATAATAGAAATGAATTCTGAGATGTTGTTCAGCTCCAACTTTGCCTGATCAGTCGCAAGAGGAGTGGCGATCATATTAACTAAAAAGTCCTCAAATCCTTTTTTTCCTTCCCTGGTTTGAATGGTTTTCAGGAAAATGGAAATATCACTCTTATGATGATGGTACACAAGGTTAACAAATCGATCCAAAACTTCTTCCATGCTGTCAAGAATCTCTTCCGCCCAGGAAATAATGTGTATTTGTACTTCGTTACGAAACGATGGGATTCTGGAAACCAAATCCTTAACTGTACCGTTTGCAAAATCAGGAGCAATGGAAATTGCCTGTTTTCCGTAGGTTTCGACAACACTCAGAAGGAAGTCGAAAACTTGTACCGATATAATATTTGCAACATCTTCAGGTTCTGCAAGGGTTGTCATTTCGGCTGTCAAGAGTGAAAAATACCCGCAAAAAGTCACCAAAAAAAGAATTGCCAGTAAGATTGTAATGTTACGATTTCTGCGAATTCTTTTTATCTTTTCATCAATCCGAGCTTCTAAATCGATGGAAACATTTTTGTTATTATTTTCGCTCATTTTTTTCCCCCCTCGAATTGATTCACTTTCACAGGTTGTTGTTTTTTCTCTTCAAAGTGACCAATATGAATAGACTCTTTTTCCAGGATATCCATTGTGGTGGAAAGGAAATTTTGAAATTGTTCAAAAAGGTTGTTAAAGTTATTAACTTTGGAACCAGTTTTTTCGTTGAAATAAGCTGTCAAATTGTTGATCAAATATTCTTGAAGAGTATCATCTTTCATACTCTTAATCTTTTGGGGAACTCTGATTTCATCAATGGTTTTTAATAGTTCACCAAACTTTTCGGTATTCTCCAGTAAGTATTCCCCCAAGACTCTGTGAATTGCTGATGCCAAGACTTGATCAACCGCTCCAGAAATCTTTGGATCATTTTCTATTTCCGGAAATTCCGTCCTCAAAAGTGATTCGTGTTTTTTAATTATCTGATTTAATCTGCTTTCCACTAAATCTGATATCTCGCTTTCCGTTCCTTTTACAAGATTTTCAAGTTCATTGGAAACAGATTTTTCAATTTCGGGAAGCCTTACTTTTAATTCTCCAACAAAGGCATCCCGATAAGCTGGAATAGTCATGGAAAGTAATTTTAATAACTGAGCTCTCAAAATGGGAAAAAAGCGGCCCGAAGCATTTTTTTCCATTTCACGTAACAAAGGTTGTGTTTTATCTTTCAGCTCATAAATTGGCATTAAGAGCTGAAAGATAAAAGTTAACATCGTTGCGACTATTATAAAAACACCTAGAAGAGTGGAATTATTTGCCCATTTTTGCGTTCTTTCCAGCTCATCTAACTTTTTTCCAATTTTTTGAAGCTTTTCCTTAAGAATTTCATTTCCCTCTAATGGCGAACCAGGGAGCTCCTGTTGGTCCATTTAAACTCTCCTTTCATTTTTCACTCATCCCTATATTATGTTAGAATAATTATCGGAATTTAAAAGCAAATATTCAACAAAAGGATGCAAAAACATGCCAAGAATATTTCTGATTGGCTTTATTGTGTTTTTTCAAATCTTTGCTTTGACTGAGTCGTTAAGCGCCAAATCCCGTTCTTCGTCCAAATCTTCAGACAATTCTTCCACAAGCACCGAGAAAAAGAAAAAGCGCGAAATTCGAAAACCTTCAGAAAATTCTGAAAAATTCCTTGAATCCAGTTGGAGCGCATTCGAAACCGGAACTCCATCAGAAAAAAAGGAAACGATAAAGAAAGTGAAATCCTGGATTAGAGCTCATCCAGACGATGGGGGTGGGTATTACTATCTTGGAATAATGCTTGCTGAAACAGGTCCATCCAGTGAGGCAATTCAGAATTTGCATACGGCGTTAAGTTATTTTCCCAACTCTCCCGATGTAATGCTTAAATTGGCGGAGGTTTTAATTTCGGAAGGGGAAGGCGAGGAAGAATTGGCCGGTTTGTTGGATAAAGCCCTCTCCATCCAGCCCAACAATCCAGCAGCATTGTCTATGTCAGGAATGCGAGCTTTAGCCACTGGGAATAAAAAAGCGGCTTTTGACTTTTTAAACAAAGCTGTAGAACAAGACCCGGAAAATCCGAATACATTGCGTGAATTAGGTCGACTTCTTATTGACATGGGGAACCCGAAAGACGCTTATGACAACCTTCGAAAAGCTATTTTGCTTGATGATTCCGACCCGGAAAGCCACTGGTTAGCTGGAAAAGCCCTTGAAATACTTGGAAAAGTTTCAGAGTCGGCAGATGAATTTGCGAAAGCAAAAAAATTAGGCCGAAACGATTTGCACGTGGAAGGGCTCGTCGGATATGACTTGGCAAGGAGTTTGTCTCAAGCCGGCAGGAACGATGAAGCAATCAAGGAATATCGGAAAATGATAAGAACATCGACCGATCCAAAAACCGGCTATCTGGAATTGGGAGCATTATTTGAAGGAATTGGCAAATCCGAAAAAGCCCTGGACATATATCAAAAAGCTTTCGAAAAATTGAAACTCCCCGAAGCAGCCTTTCATACAGCTGAAATTTACCGAAATGATCGTGATAATGCAAATGCCCTTGAATGGCTGGGAAAAATTTCGACCCGCCGAGACGAGTGGGGTGAAAAAGCGAGAAAAGAAATAACCGAAATAAAACAGGAGAACGATCAGAGCCGGCATGATAAACTGATGGAAGCTGCTGTAAATGGCCCTGATGACACGAAAGAGAGAGCACTTAAAGCCCTTCTCATGAAAGACAAAACTGACAAGGAAGCATTACTCGGTTTAAAGGAATTGGCAATTGAAAAAGGCGATTTGGGAGCAGCGATCTGGTATATAAAGGAACTGAAAAAAGCGGGCCATCTAACTGAGTGGGAAGCAGATTCCCAAACAAACGACCTGATGTCCAAGCAAGAACAGGGTGAGGATATCGCAAAATTTGAAAGCCGGTTGGATGATTTTCAAAATCACGGCGAATATGATAAAGCGCTACTTGAGTTAGGCAAAATTAAAGCCAGAACAGAATCAACTTACGAATACTGGAAACATTTTTCAACAAAATCTCCCGAAGAACGTGAATACAAAAAAAAGATGACCAATTTTTACAAGGAAAAAATAAAGGAACTTACAGCACGCGGCAAGCAAATCCGGGAAGCGAAGAAATGGCACGGGAAATAGTTAATAGTTTTCTTACCAAATTCAAACTGCTAGTACAAAAAACCACAAAAAATGGAAATTTCCTGATCTCCCTGGCTTTCCTCTGGAGAGTAATCCTCGCAAGAAGGTTCGAAATTTTGACAGATCAGGCTCTGTTAAAAATTCGAGCACAACATTCACTTGAATTTTTAGAATTAAGCGCACAGGAAAAAGTGAACCGTGAAACTGAATTACTAAAAGCAAACGTTGATTCTTTCCAAATTTCCGGGGAAAGATTACCTGAAGTCCTCTCTGGACCGCATCAACTCCTGGGAGACAAACTGGAAGTTTACCTTTCAAATTTCTCAGGATTCACTGGTCTAAAACTTCGTGACAAGCTTGTAATGCAATTTATACGAGATTTCCCCGAAAGGAGAACTCTTTCAGAAATAGTAAATGAAGCAGCCAAAATCAGTGAAGAACTGATGGATTTAAGCGAAGGCGACTTTTTTTATACTCTTGGGCAAACTTTCGATCGTGATGACGAAGATATAATGAAAATCTGGGGGGATTTTGCCGGGGATAAGTATTTGACTGACGAAAGAATGGTTGATGAAGATCTTCCTACAGACTTTCTGCTCGAAATGGATTACACAAAATCGATTTCCTGGGCAATGGAAGCCAATGGCATTCCGATTATACAAAATCTTCGGATCAAGAATAATTCCAGCACAATCCTTAACGAAATTTTAGTAAGATTACAAATTACCGGAAGCATTTCATCCATTTGGGAGAAAAAAATTGAAGATTTTTACCCAAGCCAGCTTCTGGAATTCGCACACCCTGATATCAAATTCAATCCTGACGTTTTGAAATCAATCAATGAGAAAGAAAAAGTCCTGATCCAAATTGAATTGATCAAAAATTCAACTGCTCTTTTCTCACGTGAATTCCCTTTAGTGATACTTGCTTTCAACGAGTGGGACCGTACGAAATTCCAGGAAATTGGTGCTGCATTTGTTTTCCCCAACGAACCTGTAATTTCAGACACACTTGTTAAAGTTCGACATATTCTGGAGAAAGAGAAAAAAGGATCTGCTTTTGCAGGGTATAACAGGACTTCAAAAGAGCGAATTCGTGATCTGGTCAAAGCAACATATCTGGTACCCAGAATGATCAATATTTCATATGCCCCTCCACCAGCATCTTTTGAGAAAGGCGGGCAAAAGATCAGATTTCCCGAGCAGATTGTAAACAATCGAATGGGAACCTGTCTTGATATTTCAATGTTTTTTGCATCAACTTTTGAACAAATGGGGCTTAATCCTTTAATTTTACTTTTTCGGAATCATGCTTCCCCTGCTGTTTGGACAGTTAACGATCATTTGCCAGTTACCGTAACAGATGAAATCGAAACCATAAAGAAATTAATAGAGGCAGGAGAAATAATCTCTTTTGACTCATCAACCTCCGTTACCGATCCTCTGCCATCTTTTGAAGAAGCACAAAATGCTGTCAAAAAGTTGATAGATTCGTCAGAACTTCTATGGGTATTGGATATCAGAGCGGCCAGACTAGCTGGAATATTGCCCATTCCAATTCGAAATGTTACCCAACCCAAAATTGAAGTTGGAAAAATGCTCACGGTCAATCAAACTTCCTCAAATGAAGACGGAACGACGCCAAATAAAAAAGATACCCCAGTTCCTCTCTCCAATGGAAATTCTCCGGCCCGAATAAACCATCCAAATGGTACACCGGCAGGAATTTTTAAGTATACTGAACGATCCGACAACTCGAAGATTTCTGGTTCAAATGCAAATTCCCCAAATACGGAAAACAAAAGTACAAGAACAAACGGTTTTGACAACCCAAGCAGGAATGGGAAAGATGGCATAGAAAAAATTCTGCGAATCGAGCAATGGAAAGAAAAATTATTAGATTTATCGTTGAGAAATCGATTATTGAATTTCAAAGAGACCAAGAATCGGTGTGTGGTAATCGAGGACTTGGATTTAGGTAAGCTTGAAAACGCTCTCGCCAGAGATGAAGAATTGCTTCTGGAAGCAGAAGTCAGTTTTGATCATGATGACCCAAGAATTACCGAATTAATGGCAGAGCGAGGTATCAATGAATTCAAGGCTACCCAAAAAAACAACTTGTTGGCAGGCGGAAAAATTTCAACCGGATTAACTTCCGACGAGTTTTTAAAAAGATTTCGCGAAATATATCGATTCTACCACACTGAACTAGAAGAAACCGGAGCAAGTACTCTTTTTCTCGCGCTTGGATTTCTCAAATGGCAGGAACCCGATTCCACTATCGATCGATTGGCTCCAATTGTCCTCTATCCGGTTGAAATCATTCGAAAAGACCTAAAAGGACGATTTACTCTGCGACTTCGCGATGAAGAAGCCAAACTAAACGAAACTCTTTGTGAAAAACTTAAAGTGCTGTATGGACTGGATTTCGGTGAACTGGCAATACTGCCTGAAGACGCCAGCGGCATCGACCTCGAAAGCATTTTTTCAATCTTCCAGCAAATTATACTCAAAATGGAAGGCTTTTCAATCCAAAAAATTGCTGTAATTACTTTTTTTTCCTTTAGTAAATTCCTTATGTGGCGAGATTTGGACGCAAATTATGAACATCTGTTAAAAAGCCCGATTCTGCAGCACTTGCTCGGGGGGGGGACTTCTGAAATATTTGCTGAAAATGATTTTCCTGATCCCAGAAAGATTGATTCCGAAAAGCCTTCAAGTTCTTCAAATCTGATACTTCCAGCCGACGCAAGTCAAATCACCGCAATCGAAGCGGCCACAATAGGGAAAAGTTTCATCCTCCAAGGGCCCCCAGGTACCGGAAAATCTCAAACTATCGCAAATATTATCGCTGAATTTATTGGGACCGGAAAAAAAGTTCTCTTTGTTTCTGAAAAAAAAGCAGCTCTTGAAGTTGTCGCTGACCGGCTTAGGAAAGTTGGATTGAAGGATCTTTTTCTTGAGATACACGGTTCTAAAGCTGGAAAAAGAGAAGTGGCAATAGAAATTGCAAGGGTTTTGGAAAGCCCACAAGTACAATTTCCTGCAGATTTGGAAAAAGTTGTTCGAAAAGTTGACACAAACAAAAAAATGTTGAACCGATATGTCAATTTCATGCATGAACCTACCATCCTGGGATTGAGTAACTATGCTTCGTTTGAAAAAATCCAAAGATTAAGCGAATTTCCCCAAATCCGATTCAAAGGATGCAATCCACTTGAAGTTTCTCGGGAAATATTAGACAGAAATCTCGAATGTCTGGGAAAGATTGCAAATGCTATCGAAGAGTTGGAATGGAGTGATGGGTTAATTCCCGAACATCCATTATGGGGCATCGGAATCGATTCATGGAGCCCCACCATTGGACGCAGCATTGAAGAACGGCTTATCGAAACGAAGAACTCTCTTGAAAAACTGATTTCCACTTTTCACGAACTCGGCCAATTGATCGAGCTAAAAAAAGTTCTTCCATTTTCAGGAATTCAAAAAATTTCACGCCTACTTGACCTACTCGAAGCTGGAGTCCCTGATGGCGCAATTGAACTTTGCCGGCAAAATGATCGACGAGAAACCCTTAAGAAGCTCGACAAAATTGGTATGTGGGCTACTGAAAGAGTCGACAGACTTGAAAAACTAAGACCGAAATATTACGACGCATTGCTCGAATTAAAGTTGGAAAGTCTTTTGAATTTGTACATTAATAATTCCGACTCTTTTTTTCTAGTAAAATGGTGGAATTTAAGAAAAGCCAATTTAGCTATTTCTAACGTTTCCATTGTTCCTCTTCCATCAATACCCGAGTTGATCTGCGATCTTAAAAATGCCCTTAGAATCAGAGAGTTGAATAGTTATTTGAAAAAAGAACAGGATTTTCTCAACAGATTTTTGGGGCCAGAAGCCAGAGATGAGAAAACTGAATCAGAACTGATTACTAAACTGACGGGCTTTGTCAGAGCATGGAAATCGGAATCCGATGAGTTAGGCATTGAAAAGTTGGATTCACCCCCAATTGAACTCCAATCATCATTTTCGGAATATGCTAAAACTTTCCGAGAGGTGTTAACCGATTTTCAATTAAGTTTTGAAAAACTATCCTTCGAACTGAAAATAGAACGTTTAAAGGCTTTCAATTCTGACAATGAACTTCCAAATCCGGATTTCCTGTGGGGAAAACTCTCCGGGTGGATTGAAAATCAAGGAGCACTCCGCTCGTGGACAAGATTCATAAACCATGCAAACGAAGCAAATGAAAAGGGTCTTCGATTCATGCTTGAAGCTCTCCAAACCGGGCAAGTTAAATCTTCTGACCTGCTTTTGACCTATGAAAAAAGTATTTTCAATGCACGATTTGAAAGTTTCCACGAGGAAAAAAATTCTTTAAAGGATTTCCATGGAAAGCATCACGATTTGCTTATCTCGGAATTTATCGAACAGGATCAATCGTTGATATCACTTGGAGGGCAAAAAGCCCTTGCCAATTCTCTTTCACGAAAACCAGGACAAATCGGAAGCGCACATGATACTTCAGAAGTCGGAATTCTGATGAAGGAAGCTCGAAAGAAGAGAAACAATCTTCCGATTCGAAGACTGTTTGAAAAAATTCCAAATCTTTTGGGAAGAGCAAAACCATGCCTGATGATGTCTCCATTGTCTGTTGCACAGTTTCTTCCACCTTCACTCGATATTTTCGATTTAGTCATTTTTGACGAAGCCTCGCAAATAACTGCACATGACGCAATCGGAGCTATTTCCCGAGCCCGCCAGACAATAATTGTCGGAGATACCAAACAGCTGCCTCCTACCTCTTTTTTCGAAGTAATGAATAATGAGGAAAGCAGCAAACTAGTACTCGCAGAAGAGTTACTGACCCGTGATTTGGAAAGCATTCTCGAAGAAACACTGGCATCTGGAGTTCCCAATTTAATGCTCAAATGGCATTATCGCAGTCGTGACGAACGTTTGATTTCCTTCAGTAATAAAAACTATTACGATGGCTCGCTGATCACTTTTCCCAGCGCTCAGGAAGACAGTGAAACCGGAGTTTTCTATAATTTCGTCGGAGGGATATTCGATCGTGGCAAAACCAGGGTAAATCGTTTGGAAGCTGAAAAAATTACTTCCTATATTATTAAGCATTTACAAAACCCTTCCACCAGACGATTTTCAATTGGAGTCGTAACATTTAATCAACCGCAGCAAAATTTGATAGAAGACCTGCTTGAAGACGCTAGAAATGAATATCCTGAGATAAATATCTTTTTTTCAGAAAAAGTTTCCGAACCTGTTTTTGTAAAAAACCTTGAAAATGTCCAGGGTGACGAACGCGATGTAATGATTTTTTCCACAACCTACGGCCCTGACAAAGAAGGGAAGATAGGCCTGAATTTTGGTCCAATGAATCGCGAAGGTGGCGAAAGAAGGCTTAATGTCGCCATAACACGTGCCCGCTTCAAGCTTGAGGTCTTTTCATCCATGAAGGCTGATTTAATAGATCTTGGTCGAACCAGATCAAGGGGAGTCGCACACTTCAAAGCATTTTTGAAATACGCTGCTTCAGGCTCGTCAACGCGAAATGAGTACAGAGTTGGCGATGGAAAAAGGGACAAAGATGCAATTATTTCAGAGATTGCCAAAAGATTAAATCAAAACGGTTGGGAATGCGATTTAGGGATAGGATTTTCGGATTACAAAATCGATATTGGTGTCAAATTGAAAACTGTCTCCAAGAACCTGCCCCAATTTGACACTGCCACTAACACTGCCACCGATTCAAATTCAGGCAAACAAATCCCTAAGAGTACTGAAAAAAAGTATATCCTCGGGATCGAACTTGACGGAACCAATTATGCCTCGGCTCTTACAGCTCGTGATAGGGAACGCTTGAGATCTGAAATGCTCAAAAGCTTAGGCTGGAACCTGCTTAGAGTTTGGACTCCAGAATGGTTAATTGATTCGAATGCGGAAATGCGTAGGCTCCTAGACTACCTCGAAAAGTGCAGAAACTCAAAAAACTGCGAAAAAATTTTCTGGGTTGGTGGAAATGAAAACTTTGATTTGTCGGGAATCAAGTTTAATGATGCGATTTCTTCGATGGAAAATTCAGATAAAAAGTGTCTAAACGGCCAAAGCCTTCTTGAAGAGAAAACAATTGACAATAATGCTATGCAAGCTGCAAATGAGAAGAAAAATGAAGTGGCTTCAACAGAAAATGCCGATCGGATCAAGCTTGTTTCTTACCGGGCATTTCCAGTTTCAAGAATTGGAAGAACAGAATCATTTGGGCAAGCTAGATACCGTGAAAAAACCATTGCCATGATTCAGCAAATCATTAAAACTGAAGGACCGATTCACGAAGAAATCCTTGCACGTCGTTTAATGGAGGCTTTTGAAATACTTAAAATTTCTTCGCGCATTTTGGAGATAACCAGATCAATTCTAGTTGATTCGTACAATTCCGAAAAATGGATTTATCTTCCTCCATTTATTTGGCCATGGGGATGGGATTTTTCCCAGCTCCCGTCGGCCCGAGGCCTAACCGAAAATGGCGAAACACGCGATCTGGAACACGTTTCTCTTGAAGAGAGAGCTTCTGCGGTACTGACAGTACTTAAATCCGCTATTGGCCTACCAAGCGAAATTTTGGCCCGCGAAAGTGCTTCAATAATGGGTTTCAAACGATTATCCCCTAAGATACGTGACTATTTCCTGCAAGCGACAGACTTTTTGATACAAAAAAAATTATGCAAGAAAGATAGAGAAAATATTTCGATAGTATAGAAATTTTTAATGCTTTCCAGATCAAAACCTGATTTCAACTGTTTTTTGCCAGTTTAAATGAAAAAAAACTTAATTTGATTTAAAAAAGGATAGCTTCAATGAATACTCCACGAAAAATTTCCATTGTTGTTTTTTTACTGCTTTCATCATTTCTGAGTGCCCTTGAACCTACAAAAGCCAGAACCGGGGAAATTGACCAGATCTGGAAAGCCCTGAATGAATTGAAAGCTCACGACTTTTCCAGCTTCGAACATTGTTGCCATGTCGCCAGTTATGCTGAAATCATCGCTAATAATATGGGGCTTAAACCCGAGGATGTACAAGAAATCTACCTTGAGGGAATGGTTCACGATATTGGCAAGCTGGATATTCCAACTTCAATCCTAAATAAACCCGGAAAACTAACTCCCGAAGAGTTCGGAAAAATCAAGACTCATCCAATTATAAGTGAAAAAATATTGAGCAAATATCCCTTCCTCAAAAATTTAATTAAAGCCGCCAAGGAGCATCATGAAAGATGGGATGGAAAAGGCTACCCACGCGGTATTTCCGGGAATCAAATTTCAATTGAGGGCCGTATAATTGCCGTGGCTGACGCTTTTGATGTTATGACCAGTAAACGCCCATATGGAAAACCGAAAAGTAACGAAGAAGCAATATTGGAGCTGATAGACAAGAAAGGAACCCAATTTGACCCCGCTGTAGTAGATTCAACGGTTTTAGCTATAAAATCGCATAAAATCGTCATTCAGCCGGCATGCAAATAGTTTTACCAATCGCTCTAAAACCTTTTTTGAATTATCTCTACGAGCCCTTACCTGAGGGAAAAAGATTAATCATTCCACCTTCAGCAGTTTTTTTATCTCACGAATGTGAGCTGCGGAAATCGGCCCAACAAGAAGTAATCCAAGGTTTTCTGAGTTGAAGATTTCCGAAGAAACTTCATTCAATCTTGATACGTTCAGTTGAGTCAACTGATCAAGTTCTGAGGCAAGTGTATTCGGCATTCCGAACAGGATTTCCATGGCTGTACGAGCACTGAATTCCCAGAGATCATTTGCTGAGAAACGTCTTTCTTTGATATATTGATCCTTCATTCGCTGAATTTCCTCTTGGGAAAACCCCTTTTTAGCTATTCTCCGGAAAACCTTAAGAGTTTTTTCAACCGCTTCAACCACCCTTAAAGGCTGTACACTAAGATCAACATGAATAGCCCCGTCTTTTTGGTAGGCATCAACACCCGAAAAAAGGGAATAGCAAAGCCCGTTTTTTTCTTGGAGAGCGCTTCTCAAAGGAGAACCTGAACTTGAATCGATTATACTTACGATGGCCTTTTGAATAAAGAAATCCTTGTCAGAAAGAGACAATGCCTTGTACGAAAATCGAACGGAAACCTGACTTCTTGCCGATTTTACGGATTTTAACTGAGGCCCCATGAATTCGGGGCTATTTGGTGTTATAAAATCAGGAAGTGGGTAATTCTGTTCAGTTGGCCAATCCCCAAACGTTTTCTGAATGACCTCAAATCCCTTGTTTTTCTCTATTGCCCCGGAAATTGTAATTATCATTCGTTCAGGTCTATAAAAAGTTTTCAGATGTCTCTTTAATAGTGATCTGCTAATTTTTTTTACGGTTTCCGGGGTACCAAGTATTGGATTTGAATAAGGATGCTCCTCGTAAATTAACTGGGAAGAAAGTTGATCAAGTGCGATGATCTGCCCCTTTTCGTCAATGTCTTCCATGCACTCTTCAAGAATAATTTTTCTCTCAGTCTCAATTCCTTCAAAAACTGGTTCTGTAACCATTGATTTCAGAAGTTTTATCGCCTTATCTATATGTTCGGGAAGAATTTTCTGGGAATACGTGGTAAGGTCACAAAAAGTGGCAGCATTCGATTCGGACCCAACGGAATCAAGAGCAAGAGCAAGTTCTTTCGCGGAAGGATATTCTGGAATACCTCTAAAAACCATATGTTCCAGAAAATGCGAAACTCCGCTCGAATGTGCGGTTTCCCAGATAGGACCGCAGAGAACGGAGAGAGAGAGCCCAATTGCAGGGGATTCAAGAGAATGAACAACAACTCCCAAACCATTTTCTAAAAAAGTGGAATGGATGTTCGAAAACAATCCGGAAATTGAAGTTGTATTCAGTGTTATTCCGTGAGAATATCTTTCATTAATTTTTTGAGCGGGGGATAAAACCTGGGTTTTGTATCCCTCTTCGGGTCTATTTTCCCACCAGCATCGACCCATATTGTATACCAAATATCGACCAAGTTGTTAACTCCTCTGGAATAGCACAGTGCAACAACTTGTTTGGTATCTTCGTAGCGTTTTCCTCCGGAGAAAGCTTCTTGAATTTTGTCATAATATTGGTTGGCCCAAAGAGCCTCATAGACCATTCTTGCACTGATGCGCTGAACTGGATTGGCACCATCAAAGTTGACACCCAAGGTAAGAACCTGTTGGTCGACATCTTTTTCGAATGTAGAGTGATAGCTTTTTTCTTCGATTCCTTCCTCGGTTGAAATTCCAGTGTGGAGAGGGTTTGCAAGGTCTTCAATATAGTGAGCCACCCATCCTAGCTTTTGAATGATTTGGTTAATCGGTTTTTTAGCTTTAATGTCATCAACAATTTCTTTGGCGAGCTCTTCGACGTGAACCGGGCCATTTCCCATTGAACTCCCATGGATGTGGAAAATATGGTTTCGAAAATCTTTCAGAATTCTGTCTGGTTCATTACAGGATTCAATAAGAAGTTCATAAGCTTTTGAAGCTTGATCACCATAAGCCTGGCATAAGAATTTTCTGAATTCAAGAGGCATAATAAAAAAAGCATCGGAAGTCATTTTTTTATGAGTTTCGGGACCCCATGCATTTGCATTCATGGGACAAAAGCACGAAACGATAACGAGAAATATTAAAACAAACGAAAAAATTCGGTTCATTTTTTTCCCTCGATAAAAATGTCTTTATACAATTATATGGAGCATCTCAAAAAGTGTCAATGAAATCAAGAAATAAAGTACTTTTTGATTTTGAACAACTCGCGCGTTAATAAAAAGTTTTTCAAGTTGAGCTGAGCATTTTTTTTCAATAACGGCTAAGGAAGTTCTCTTGCAAGTTAAAAATTAGATATCGCCCTTATTGATGATGGAAGAGGGCTTTTCGTCTCTGGCAAGAGACAATATCCATTGGACGCATTCTACTGTTAAAATGAACCCTTTTTTAACATTTAGTCTTATCCCACCCTTCCGGGTCAGATTTACATTGATGGGTCCAAGTGGGGAATCAACCAATCCTGCAACGCTGTCAATCTCGTGATTTTTCGGCTCAACAATATTGTACTCGATATAACTTTCAATTCGTCCTGCAAGTCTGGCACGCCGAATTTCTTTGGTCTTGGGATTAGACAGGACGATGCATTTAACCATTGAAAGTCGATCCTGAAACAGGCTCATCTGGTGAAATTCATATTCGATTGGTGTCACTCCATAATTCGTGAGGCCTGTTAAAACGAGTGCAAGGTTTTTCTGGGCTGATGATTTGCCGGTCATGAAAGTATTTTCTTTTAAAGCGATAAATTCGCAAGTCTCAATTCGTTTAAGCAATGATTTCGTCATTATTCCATCTATCAGGTGTTCAACCTCAAATGTAACCACAACTGAAAAGAAGCCACGGATTATTTCATCATCCGCTTCGCAATCATGAAATCCCGCTCTTTCCGGGTCGATCGAAAATGTTTGGTCTTCAGCAACCATCGCTTCAAAAAGGGACTTAATTGAAGGAGCCTTAGAAGAAAAACAATTAAAAGAGATAGAAGAGCCTTGAACGTGAATTTCATCCAGTGACATTTTCAGCCTCCAACGCTTTGCAATAGGGAACAATTCTAATTCCAAAAGAAGATTTTAACAACTTTTTTTTGAATACTTCATAAACATGCATAATTGCAATCTTTAAGACGCTATAGCAATTTAACTGACAACTTATTCCTAACTCTTTATCAACATCAAATTTAGGAAAGTTGAATTTAGCACACTTTTGAAAATTAAGTTCGATGATCTCAAAACAGCCAACACCTTTATTTTTTTCGAATAGTACAAAGTCCACCCCTCAACATTTATTCACTTTTTCCTAAATTTTTGGTTTGAAAATCTGGACAATTTGTTCAAATTATCTCATAATAAAAAAATAAACTTTCAAATCAAGGGGGAAAAAATGAGCGGAAAATTTAGCAATTCACTTATGTTGCCTTTCTTAATTCTATTTGGCTTTTGTAACCCTACATTTGGGCAACTCCCTACTCCTTTTTCTGAGGGAGTGGAAGTTCTCCCCAATTCAAACTCCCAAATTTCTACCCTTGATGGAATCTCTTCAATTCCCGCCACTTCCCCAAAACATATTGATGATACTGACGTTTTACCTGATTCCGAAACTTCTCTTGTTCTCATTCCACTTGAAAATATTTTCACTGCCGACCCAACTAAACCTTCCCCCCAGCCTAACACTGGCGGAGCCCAAGCTCCCGAACTTGGAAGTTCTTTCTCAACATCTTATCAAACTGATGAAGTGAAAGCTCTCCAGAATACTTTCCTGCAATTTTATAAAAAATACGCACAATCAGTTTTGAAATCTGGCAAAGGAAGTACTGAATCCAAGGCAGCATATAAAGATTTTCAGAAAGCCTATTCAGATTACAAGGTCGAAGTAGTCAAAATGCCCATATTTGATGAAATTAAAAACGGACGGGCAAAAGTCCAAAAAGTCATTATCAGCAAAGCTGATTTCACCATTTCTGTGTATTGCGATAACCAATTGATCAGAGTTTTTCCTTGTGCTTACGGAGCAAATCCCGATGGAGGTAACAAGAAAGCCCAAGGCGATGCAAGAACTCCTGAGGGAACCTTTAGAATCGCTTCTAAAGCGGTGAATCCATCATATAAAGGGATTCCCGGAGGTGCTCCAAATAACCCCGTTGGAACACGTTGGATGGGACTGAATACTTGGGGTGGCAGCATTGCAATGCACGGTACAAATAATCCGTCTTCAATCGGAACAAGAGCATCACACGGCTGCATCCGGATGTATACAAAAGACGCGGAAGAACTCTATCCTTTAGTAAAAATGTCTGATCCAGTAATAATTATGCCAGTGAAATAGATTGATTTTTTTACCCATTTTTGGAGGAAATAGATGAGAAAAATTTTTACAGGTTTAATGATTTTAGCATTTGGATTTGTTTTTCTTCCTATTGCATTTGCGCAGGAAAGCACTGCTTCATTAACAACAAAAATAAGCGAAAAGGAAAAAAATAAACCAAAAAGAAGCACAGAAGAAGTTACCGCGAAAATTAAAGAACGTATGGATCAACGCCTTCAAAAAATCAAACAGCGATTTGAAAAATTTCCTGAAAGGCTTCAGAACCTTGAAAAAAAGGCAGAAAAAATCAGGAAAAGAGACAATAAAAACGCATCCGGCTCAGCAGCTCTAAGTAGAATTGAGGAATTGAAGAAAAAGGCAACCGAAAGATATGAAAAGTTCAAAAATATCATTGCAGAGCGAAAAAAGAAACTTGAAGACAAAGGTAGCTTGTTGGACAATAAGTTGGAAGGAAGGTTGATTAAATTTTCGTCTGAAGAGCAGGCAAAGATTAAAACCGCAATTGAAGAAAAAAAGAAAGAAGTCCAGACTGAAATTCAAAAACTACTTGAAGATACCACCAAAAAGCTGGATTCAACTTACCAGACAGTTATGACAAGCTTGAAATAAAATTGGAAGTCTTTAAGGACAAATTTTGGCTGGTTGTTGTAGTTGCTTTCCTAATCACTTTTCAAGGTATTTTCTTTTCTGAAGAAGAAAAAAACTTTAGTAAAAGCGATTCTGGATATCTCGAAAATGTAGAGAACACATTTGATTCCTTATTTTTAAATATTGAAGGGAATTCTGATCCTTGCAGGTTTTTCGAAAAAATTCTTTTCAAGTTGAAAAATGCCTGGCTGTCTGACACCAATGGGAATGCCCTCATAAAAAGAGCTGTTACAAGGCTAAAAAAGCGCTTTCCAGGTGTTTTTGAATTTTCCTTTGTTAATAGGGATGGCAACGTAATACCAGAACTTTGTGATTTCCCTCCTCCCAAAGTGATGATAAAAAAGTTCTTTCTTGATTACCGAAGCTTTTTATCAGGAAAATCCGCTTTACCAGAGCGGCAAAAAACTTTTATACAAGGATTCTTAGGAAAGTTTGTTCCCTTTAATCAACAAATCCACAACAGAGTGCTTTTTGCCACAGAAGGATTTCGGAAGCGTTATGTCTTCATTTCACGTCCTTCCTCAAAAGGCTGTTTTATTGTTCATCTGAACCAGGTCGATGACTGGAATCTCCTTACCCTTCGCGACATTATAAAACAATTCCAAAAGAAGAGGACTTCTTTTAAATTAGGTTTCTTTGATAATGATTCCAAGACATTTTTCCCTCCTCTTGGAGTTTACTGCGTTAATAAAGAAGTCAAGAACTTGTTAACTGAAATGTCTGATGAAAAGGGAAAAGCAATTGTACGGGGGCGTTATGTTTACTCCGCAAAATTGATTTCACCCCGAATTTGCCTGGTTGCTGGAAAAGCTGTTCCTGATTCATACTTTGAGAAAAAAAGACTTTTACATATCACCGCAATTTGTGTGCTAGCAATATTATTAGTTATTTTTGCAAGTTTGTACCATTATCGAGAGTATTTTCTAAAGATGCTCACTATAAGAAATAAGTTAATGATTATTTTTGCGGCCTCCGCAGGAATCCCGCTTTTGATTGTAGTTTTTAATGCATTTTCTTTCTTAATGGATAAGAGACAGATTATTGAAAGTGAAGTCTTTTCGCAAGTGGCTGTCGGACTAAACAAATTCGACGGTGGTCTTCAAGCCTTTATAAAAGACATAGGGAAAGAATTGTCTTCAGAGCTGGAAAGCCTTCAAAAATCCACCAGACAAGACTCAATAAAAGAAGATCTTGAAAAATTAGTCAGTCGCAATGAAATCAGCTATATTCGGCTTTTTGATAGAAAAGGCAAGCTGGTGTTTCGAAAAGAAGGAAATATGGGAGTATCCGCTTTTGAATCTCTGTTTTTAGATTTTGGCCCATCTGTAGTTAAAATGTTTAAACAGATTGACTCCGGCGAGGCAATAGTAGGCAAAAGGGTTTCATTGGAAACCGCAAAAAGAAAAAAGGGACAAATTGATGAAGGGAATCTTCTCTTGTCGATGATCACTTCCAATATTGGAAGCGCCTCGCTTATGGAAATGGAAAATTTAAAAATTGTTACTTTCACCTACCTTCTTCGTGACCAAGCTGGGCAACCCAGCCATTTCGTGTTTATATTTTGGGAAAAAAAGCAAATTGAAAACTTGTATTTGAAGAAGCATCTTTTAAAGCTCTGGCGGGATATCCCTCAAACCCGTGTTTGGGCGGTCTGGGGGAACGAACTGGAAAATAAACTCCCTCCCGCAAAAAAATGGCCGAAAACAATGATTCAATTTGTAAACAGTCTTGGAGTCGGAGGTTCTGTAAGAACTCAAATTCAAAAAGAGCCAAAAGGAGAAGTTCTTCTGACTGGTTTTCGATGTAAAGCACTTGAAGATCGTTTTTTGATCGCTCGTACCTCTGATTCTATGATTCGCCGCGAGTTGGGCGTAATAAAATACCAGATCCTTGGAATAATTTTCTTTATTGCCTTTTTTTCGATCTCATCTGCGATTTTCCTGGCACAGCGGTTCCTTAATCCCGCTTCACGTCTTAAAGTTGGAATTGAAATGCTTAGAAGTCGGAATTTCAATTTTCGCTCAGAAGTGGTCGGTTCAGGAGAATGGAAGGAATTGCTCACCACTTTCAATCAAATCATGGAGGGAATGAAAGAACTGGAAGTTGCCAAGGTCTTGCAGGATGGGTTCTTTCCGTCCTCTTCTCTCGATTTAACAAACTGGAGGATCCATGGAGTTTGCATTCCAACGATGCAAGTAGGTGGTGATTACTTTGATTATGTACCGGTTAAAGATAACAAAGCATTGATCCTTGTAGGAGATGTCTCTGGACATGGCGTATCAGCGGCATTGGTTGTGGCCATGGCAAAAGCTATTCTTTCGCACCCACTTACCCCTCTAAATCCCAAGGAAACACTGGAAATTTTAAACTATCTTTTCTTTAAAACACTTCGGCGGAAAAAGAATATGACGTGCGTGGCTTGCTTGCTTGATGCCACAGCTGGGACAATAACAGTTTCAAATGCCGGTCAGTCATTTCCTCTGATAATCCGAAATGACAAAGTTATTGAAGTTGAACTTCCCAGCTTCCCCCTCGGAGTCAAAAAAACGACAAAATTGGAGATTGCGGAATTTGTTTTGCAACCAGATGACATATTAATATTTTACACTGATGGAATCGTGGAATACCCTGATCAAGAAGGGAAAATGATCGGTTACGAAAGATTTTTCTCAGATATTTCGAAAAGGGTCGGGAAAACCCCTCTTGAAACTGTAAAAAACACTATGGTTTGGTTGGAATCTATCGTAAAAAATTCTCCTCAACGCGATGATATCACGTTAGTGGTATGTCAAAAGTTATAGTGTTTGAATTTAACAAAAAATATCAGGAAAATTTCTGAAAATGGCTCTCACTGAAATTCCTCAAACTTCCAGCAAAGTTGGAATTCTTTGCATTAACCTATTTTTTTGGCTAGTTTTAACATTGCTTTCACTGCAAATTCTGAACATTGATTATCAAATTCCCATTCAGGAAATTCTAAAAAAAGAGAAACCTGCCATTCTGAAACTCCTTAGAGATATTTCATCTTATCGCGATTGGGAAAAGCTTTTAAGGTATCAATTTGCTTTTTTCTCAGAAGACATATATTCTTCTGAACAACCAACCTCCAATTTTCAATCCCAGCTTGAAGCGTTTAATCAGACCCTCCCTGGAAAAGCAGAGTTCATAATGTTTGATGAAAAAGCAAACATCATCGCTTCAAACATCTCTTTTGAAATTAAATATCAAGATTCCAAAAATCTTTTTTATGATTTTGCCTGTTTGGAAAAAGGCTTTCCGGATGTTCTCCAAAAAAATGTTTCTCGTTATGATTACATTTTTAAGGGCTCCTTTCCTCAAAAACGAATTTTCCTGGGCGATTATTATGGCAAGAGCGGGGATATCATTCCCTTGAAACCTGCAGGACGCTTCGATTATATTTTCATTTCCCGTTTTTTCCGAAATGGCTTCATGATTGGATTTTTTAAGAAAAATCAGAATTTGAATGATTTTGTACAAACTGCAATAAAAAGCTGTTGGAAAAGGATCAACAGCAATGTTTATTTGGAAACTATTGATCCGAATTCTCCCATTCCTCGAGAACAACTTCCCTTCCCGTTTGATAATGAATTGGCTCAATTGCTTTCTTCAAGAGCTGAAGACGAATCTCCAATTGTCAAATCTTCGGAGGATTTCATTTTAGGAGTAATAGGGCTGGAGAAAAAGCGGATTTTGGCTGGCTTAAGAAACAGTGAGCTTGAAGTTTTGACAAAAAAACATTTGAGACAAAAGTCTTTTATAATCTTCTTTTTTCTGGCCGTTCTTTTTTTTACCACATATCGCATTAAAGCTGGAGAAAAAACCGAATATGCTGAAAAGAAGCTTTTTTCTTATGGAATAAGACTTTTGATTCCCTTTTTCCTTTTGGGAATTCCATTTTTAATTCTTCGAATCTATTTCCAGGAATCAATGAAAGATGAATTAAACTCCGCACAAATTGAAACTGAAAAAGGTAACTTCTACATCTACCAATCTTTGGAATTCCTTGACGACCCAGATGATATTTTTCGAAATACTCTTGAAATTTTGGCTGAGAAATGCTTATTTGCGGAAAATCAACCTCTGGCGCTTCGCAAAATTCTTGTCGAAGCCTCTCGCCTATATTCCGTAACATTTCAGGCTGCAATTTTTGATCCCAACGAAAACTATGTTGAGGAAGCTTCAGACCTGAAATTGGATCAGCAAAAAGCTGCAAAGTTCTTACTTGCCATAAAAAAAGTTAAGAACAAAGAATTTTCGGGCCTCGATGATAATGATTTTTATCCTTTGGAAACAATGAGAGATTATCTTATCACCTTCAAGTCTCCCAAAGATCGGGATATTGGAACCATCCAAGTCCTTTATCGAAGCCAGAAAACTCCTGATTCTGAGATACTTTTCATCTCTCCTCTCCACCAACGTGGGCTTCTGATTTTGCAGTGCAAAATGAGTCCCAATTGGGAACATACTCTTCCAAGCCAAATCGATTTGCATTTGCGAAAATATTATCCCGATCGGTTTTGTGCCTCCGTTGATTTGCAAAAAATGGACCACCTGGCTTTTCCGGAGTTTTTATCCGGAAAAGAAGAAAAAAAGGACTATTTCTCCTTTCTACAAAACAAGAATGAAAATAAAACATTCATCGGAAATTGGTTTTGTACGAAAAAACTTTTTCCGGGCAATTTCTACATTATCACCGCAGCAGAATCGAAAAACCTCCCATTCTTAAAAAAGCTTTTGGAAATGTTTGATTTGATCTTAATATTAATTTTTCTTTTATCTTGTCGTTTTCTCGCAATAACCAAACAATGGCAAAACCCGACAAATCTAGGGGAACAATTATTTTATCTTCTATGCTTCACTACTCTTTTTCTCCTGCTTTTCATGTCACTCAACTTTCGTGACAGGCTTGAAGAACGGCAAAAATTTCTGGAAACCCAAATTATTAAGGATCAACAACATAAGCTTGAAGAAATAGACAGAATGTATTTGGAAGAAATGCAGAATTTTGAATCTCAAATAAAGCAAGAGTTATCGGTGGCAAACAGGCCCGACATAGAACTCGAAAAATCAGAAAAAGAAAATCTTCAAAGAATCTTTGAAAAATACACGCCAATTTTCGTTTCACTGATTGGGGCAAACGGAAAAAGCGTTTTTTGCATTGGAAAGGGTGAACAGGCATTGCTCGAAAGGACCTTCAAACTCATTGAGACAGGAATGGAAAGGTTAATAAAAGAATTAAACAGGGAAAGTATACACGAAAGAAGTGATTTAAAAGGGCAAATGGTAAACATGGCTGCTGCAACTTTTGGATTTAATGCGGACTATGTTTTCTCCCTTTTTACTCAGAATCTCGACAAGCTAAGAATTCTTGATCTTTTCAGTACCGAAATTGCTATAGTTCTTACTCAAATAAAAAACAATGTTGACCGAGTAAAATACTTGGCATTTTGCGCATGGGTTCCTGAAGTCCTTGAAGAAAATTACCTTTCCCGGGTTTTGGAAAAATTCAGGATGAAAGGAAACAGATTCGGTTTTTACGCCCGAACAAAAGTCGCTTCCAAAGTTTTTACAACTATTCCCTGGATAACAAAAGACCCAAAGTTTTTTGAGTTTTTTCGGAAAAGGGCTATAGAGATTCCGATAAGTACTGTTATCGGTTTCCCATATGCAAGGTATTTTGTTGCTCGAATCCCTGCTGACAAAATGAGGTTTACAACAATGGGGCTTTTTGTTTCAGACCATGAAATTAAACAGGAATTGGCCGAGATGAGAACCAGTTTCCTTTATTTAATTTCAGGGATATTGGCTGCCTTGTTGTTAGTTTGGATCATCATCAGAAAAACATTTCTCCAACCCTTTGACGATTTAAAATATGGAGTTACAGCATTACAAAAAAGAGACTTTTCACACCGTGTTCCAGATTTGGGAAAAGATGAGTTCGGCGAACTTGCTTTTGCTTTTAACAGAATGCTTGAAAGTATCCAGGATCTGGAGGTGGCAAAAACCCTCCAGGAAAATATTTTCCCGGAAGAGCAATTAGAGAAAAATGGTTGGGTCATTTACGGAAAATGCCGGCCTACGGCCGAAGTTGGGGGAGATTATTTCGATTATCTTGAAATTGATTCCACTAGAGTGTTATTTGTTCTCGGAGATGTTACGGGACATGGTATCCCTGCTGCATTGGTCGTTGGAATGGCCAAGGCAGCGATCTTTCATCCTGGCAACTCATTTAAGCCTGAAACAATCCTGAATAATCTGGGGACAATTATTTCTCGAGTGTTAAAAAGAAAACTGCTGATGACGTGCTTGATTGGCGTTTTCGATACTTCCCTTGGAACTTTGACCTTGGCTAACGCAGGACAATGCTCCCCATTCCTTGTTGGGGAAAAGAATGCCCAGGAAATTAAAATTCCCAGTCTACCATTGGGCGCCAAATTGCGGAGTGACTATACCTCTATTACAACAGTTTTAACCCACACCGACTGGTTATTAACTTATTCGGATGGTTTCATCGAAGCCCGGAATAATTTTGGAGAAATGATTGGTTATGAAACAGTTGCAGCCGCCCTACCCAATTTGAAAGGTCAAGATGCTAAAGAAACGTTGGAAAAACTGTTTTCCTGGCAAGAATCAAAGCTTGATGGAATAAAACATGATGACGACACCACTTTACTGGTTGTGTGCAGAAAGGAAAGTTAAGCGGGCCGCAAGCAACCAGCTTAACGCGGTCATGAGCAGAAAGCCGGGGCCCCCGGTCCAGTCAGCTTCCGCTTTCGTTAAGCCTAATGAGTCAGTCGGAAAATATCCGAAACATGTTTTTTTTGTATCACTTAAAACTCGTGGTCTGCAGCTCATGCTTGTTCCACCATACTGCTTTTCCGGTCTACATTCAGAATTCCTGCTATCGATAGTTTGCATTTTCTTGGAAAATAGCTTCAAAAGGTATTTACCTGATTTTGGAATACTTTTCGACTGGATTTTTTTTGAGACCAACATTCACAAAAATAAATCAGAAGATGCCTTCCAAAGCAAGTTAGTGGTTCATTAATCGAAAAAATAGTATCAAATTTAAATCCCCGAGGTTGGGAAATCTGACATTGCGATTTAATATTTTTCGATAGTTTCAAATTGAGCCGTTGAGCAGGAATCTGTCTTATATTGCATGCGAAGTAAGCCTTCAAATCGTGAAGATTCTGCTTGCAACCGTTTTGGCATCCTCAATGCTGCGAGATATAAAAAATCAATTGCACCTAGGTTGAAAGAAAAACAAAATAATTATATAAAGGAGAGGCGCAGGTTTTGAAAAATTAGCTGATTATTTTGTGTGAAAAATTGCTCAATCTGGTAATGCGACTTCTCATACCTTGGACTAGGGAAACTTAATAAATTTTACATGAAGCACCGAAAATGAGTTATCAGGAACGTACCTACAGAGAGTGGATGAAAGCGGAGGGTTTTCTTGCCCAACGAGTCGTGATAGGGGAAAGCGATTTGTTTCTTCTGGCACGAAAAGATATTACCCATGAAACGCAAGAGATTCTAACCGGATTGAGAAATGATATTGAGTCATATATTAAAATGGATCCTGAGTTTAAAACAACTCTTGTTCCACATGTTCCGAAGACCGATGCCTCAGAAATAGTTGCTAAAATGTGCATTGCTGCAAGAAAATTTAACGTTGGCCCCATGGCGGCTGTAGCAGGTGCTGTTGCGGAACTCACAGGCAAAAAACTTGTTGAGCGATTTGGCGATTTAATCATCGAAAACGGCGGTGACATTTTTGTCAGAATGGGAAGACCGGTGGTTTTTACGCTTTATGCAGGCGAGGAATCTCCATTTTCCGGAAAAATAAATTTTCGTACCGGAAAACCAGGCGAATCTTTTGGAATCTGCACCTCGGCTGGAACAGTCGGACATTCGCTTTCTTTCGGAAAAGCAGATGCCGTCTGTATTATTGCCGATAACGCCATTGATGCAGATGCGGCAGCCACCTGCTTTGGCAACCAGGTTCAATGTAAGGAAGACGTTGAAACCGTCATCCAAAATGCAAAAGAACATGGTGGGGTTAAAGGAATTATTGTTACTATTGGTGATAAGATTGGCATATGGGGCGATTTAGAGGTTGTTTGAAACAACCTGGTGGAAGAATGTTTTGATGGAATCAAGCAGGGAGAAATAATAATGAAGAAAAATGTAATCCTTCACTTTAAGGCAGATTTGGTAAGCACACCAATTTTGTCAGGGGTCATCAGGAATTTTGACGTGGAAGTAAATATTCTGCAGGCCAGTATTCGGCAGGAAGCAGATGGTACAATGTTCATCCAAATTGATGGAGAACCGGAAAATGTAAAAAATTCCTTCAAATATCTTGAAGAAATTGGCGTCAAGCTTATTATGCCTGCAAAGAATTTAATCTGGGACGAAGACAAATGTACTCATTGCAGTGCCTGTGTTGCACATTGCTTTCCCAAGGCCTTATCAGTTGATAAGAATATTGGTAAAGTTGTATTTGCACATGAAAAATGCATAGCATGCGAATTATGCATTCCCGCTTGCCCTTTTGGTGCACTGGAATCCATTACTGATCATCTGGCCTAGAGAAAATCGAAAGAGGAAAAAAATGGCAAAAACTTATGAAGAGATAAACGAGAAAATTCGCACTGGAAAAGCTGTCGTAGTTACTGCTGAAGAAATTATCCACATCGTAAAGGAAAAGGGAGCAAAAAAAGCTGCCGAAGCCGTTGATGTTGTTACCACTGCAACGTTTGGCCCAATGTGCTCATCCGGAGCCCTTCTCAACACAGGTCACACAAAACCCCGAATGAACTATAAACACGCAAAGTTAAACGATGTCCCGGCATACTGCGGAATAGCTGCAGTCGATCTTTATATTGGGGCAACTGAAATACCGGAAGATGACCCTGCAAATAAAGTATTCCCCGGCAAATTTTCATACGGCGGTGGGCACGTAATAGAAGATTTGATAGCCGGAAAAGATGTAGTTTTTTCCGCAACTTCATACGGAACTCACTGTTATCCTCGAAAAGAATTGAAGACAAAAATCAATATTAAGGATTTAAATTCGGCAACGTTATTAAATCCGCGTAATGCCTATCAAAACTATAATGTTGCAGTGAATCTTCATTCCAAAAAACCAATTTATACATATATGGGAATATTGCGTCCCAATATGGGAAACGCAAATTTTTGTTCCGCCGGGCAACTTTCTCCACTTATGAACGATCCTTATTATCGTACAATAGGAATTGGAACTCGAATTTTTCTGGGAGGCGGGGTTGGCTATGTAATCTTTCAGGGAACTCAGCACTCCCCACTCGGTCCTCGTACTGACAAAGGAATTCCAAAAGGTGGATCAGGAACTCTCGCTGTTATGGGAGACATGAAAGGAATGAATCCCAAATATGTTCGTGGAGTCTCAATGACCGGTTACGGCCCTTCACTTGCCGTTGGAATCGGCATTCCAATTCCGATTCTGGATGAAGAAATGGCACAGTTCTGCGCCATTTCTGATGCCGACATAATGGCTCCAGTCTGGGACTACAGTGATGACTACCCAGAGTTAAAGGGAGAACCTATCGCATATGTAAGTTATGCTGAACTGCGAAGTGGAAAAGTTCAAATACTCGGAAAGATTATCGAAACTTCAGCATTATCAAGTATCGCCATGGCCCGTGAAATCGCAGATTCGCTGAAAATCTGGATTACAGAAGGAAAAATGTTATTGTCGGCCCCTGTCGAAAAATTGCCGGGCGTCGATTCTGGACTTGGCTTCCATCCGCTTGTGGAACGTACAGTAGACGATCACAAAAAACGACCGGTGAGGTAAAAAATATGGCAAGCGTCTATAAATTCGGTGGGCAATCCATCGCTAATTATGATCGTATTCAAAGATGTTTGGACATAATCGAAGCTGCTGCAGACAAGGGAGTGGTAGTCGTAGTTTCCGCTCATGGAGACACCACTGACCGTTTGCTAAGGGCCGCCCGCTCTGCGTTGGAGGGTAATACAGACATTTCCGATATCAGAAAATATCACATGGAACTGATTGATGCCTTGATTGTTCCTTCGGGCTTGATCGAACCTTTGTTGGTCAAGCTTGAAACGCTCTTACACGGTGTTTGGCTCTTGAAAGAACTCACCCCAAGAACTCTCGATCACATTATCTCTTTTGGGGAAAGACTTGCTTCACGCATCATATCCGGTGCACTTGTTACAAGAGGACGAAACTCAGTTGCAATAAATTCATATGATGTCGGAATGATCACTGATGACCACTTCGGGTCAGCCTCCCCCCTCCATGGAATTGAAACGGGGCTGGGGGAAGCTTTCGCAAAAATTGAGGGAATTCCAGTCGTCACCGGTTTTTTGGGAAAGAATAGCCGCGGAGAAATTACAACCCTAGGCCGTAGCGGGAGTGATTTTTCCGCCACCATTATTGCTGCAGGAATCGGAGCAAGTGAAGTCGTGATTTGGAAGAATGTTGACGGCGTGATGACCGCTGATCCAAGCGTCGATCCACGCGCACGCAATATTCCTGAATTATCATTCGATGAAGCCAGCGAACTTGCTTATTTCGGCGCTGAAGTGCTCCACCCTTCGACGCTAATTCCTGCAATTAAAAAAGGAATTCCAGTTCGCGTTGTAAATGCATTTAAAGAGAACGACCTTGGCACCTCGATTTTCGCAGAACCGGTAATCACAAAGTCCATTGCCAAATCGGTGGCATATAAAGAAGATGTGACACTGTTTCATCTTTCATCTCAACGACTCCATTCAGTTCCTGATGTTCTTAATTCTGCGCTTGCAGCTTTAAAGAAGCTTGGGATAGTAGCGCACATGGTCACAACAAGTGAGGCGGGAATTTCCCTTATAACCCAGTCTGACCTTTCTGATGAACAAAAAATGGAAGCAACCGAAGCACTTAAAAGAATTGCCCCAGTATCCAGTTATCCAGCGATGGCAATAGTTTGCATAGTTGGAGATGAACTTAAGGGAAGGGCAGATGCAATTGGAAAGATTTTCACAAGTTTGGGAGAAGTAGGAATCAATGCGAAAGCGATCACGAAAGGAGCTTCGGAGATCAACATCGGAGTATTAATTAAGAATGAAGATATTCCTAAAGCCGTGCGTGCATTGCATGGATTGATTCTGGCACGATAATATTTTCCCCAAAAATATTATCTCTACTGTTCCATTTAAATTTCTCTGAAGTCGCTCAAAGTTGATTTAATAGTGATTTGTTTCCTCTCAAAGTGATTTTCTTGGAATCGTGTTGTAATTAGCATCATGTGGACTTTTAAAAAGGTTAAGTGGGACTGTAAAGTTATTCTAAAAAATAGAAAAAATAGAAAAAAAATTAAAAAAAATAGAAAATCTCTATTGCCCGGTATGTTTATTTGGTTTAATATCGATTAGCAAAATGATGAAAAAAAATGAAATAGCAAAATCAGTGATTTCCGAACATCCTTTGTCAAAAGTAGCTTTCGAAGAACGTGAAACTTATTTGAAAGCTTTGGCATTTTTTGGATGTCAGGAAAAAAGAATTCCAAAATATTCCCGACTTTTTTTCCAAATTACCGGGGAGCAACTTGGTCAGAAGAAAGAAGCCATTGATTCCGCTCTTGAGTTTGCGGGAAAAGGTGACGGAAAAAACCTAACCAGCTTTCTTGACTGGCTAAAAGATCAAAAAATAGCTGCAGCATTTCTTCTTGATGTCTACTGCATGGCTTACCCAGGCTGGCTCATCGACGAGGAAGAACGTGAAAGAATAATTTCACTGGGCAAGACTTTAGAGTTGACCTATCAAAATATGGTTAAACTGGAGCTCTTTGTCTATTCCAACATTAAATATGATTCCTCAGTCGATCTGAACTTATTGGGGTTAAATTCTTTAGAGAAAGATCTTGAGTTTCAGGAAAACTATTCTCTCAGAATCAAAACAGCAGCGACTACTTTACCCAGATTCGGAAAAACGAATGAAGTAATAGACCAGGCATATGTGGTTAATTCAGGGGAAATAGTTGTTTTCACTGGAAGGCTGGATTTGAAACAGCTTTTGGTAATTCGTGAGGGTGGATCAGTAAAAATAAACGAAGCCCAGGTTAATGCTACTGAAGATGGTTTCATCCAATCTGAAGGAATCCTAGAAATAAGAAATTCTCATTTTTTTGGAACGTGGCAAGGAATTCAATCGAGAGGCGAAAAAAGCTCTCTTTTATTGGAAAATTGCGTTTTTGAAAAAAATTGTTCCAGTAATGAATTTTTAATCAGCATTGATTCAAAGAATTCCAAAATTGAGCACACTAAATTCTTTGGCTGCACCGTGCGAACAAAAAATCTCAGAGACGTTGTCGAAAAAAATTTGCAGAGTGAAATGAATCAGGAGGAAGAGGAGCTCATTACCAAGTATTCCGCTTCCAAAGATGAGGGAATCGATGAAGTAGAAAAACTGTTGCTTTCTAATCCTGAGGATGTAGATCTTCTTGATTGGCTCGCATTCATGTACTACAGCAAGAATGAATTGGATAAGGCTATCCAAGCTTATAATAAGGCCTTGAAGATCAAACCCCTGGCTTCAAATTTCCACTTTTATCTAGCTAACACCTATTTCAAAAAAGGAAATTATCAAGATGCAATTTCAGAATGGAGCGAAGTAGTCAGACTCAACCCAGAGTCTAAAATGGCAAGAAAAGCCAGCGAAAGAATAAATTTTATCAGAGGGAGAAAGAGCGCCAGGAACTCACTCGTAGAAAGAATGACCGATCGAGTACAACCCGCCTGCCCCTCATGTAACGCAAAGCTTTCTGAAAAGAATCTAAATGAGAGCTCCTCTCTTTGTCCAACCTGTGGAAAAGTCATTCCCAGATTAGAACAAAAGAACTATTCTGAAGGCGGAATAGTAAGAATCTTAGAACAAGGCGCCGGATGCATAGAAGACTGTATTTTTGAAAATTGCTCTCCGAGAGGAATATATTCGAACAGTCAAATCTCTGAGGTACTGATTTCAAATTCAAAATTGAAAAACTGTGGCGATCCTAATGCTATAGGCGGCGGGATTCTGATAAACGATTTCACTACCCTTATTAAATGCTGCCTTTTTGAAGGTTGTTCCGGAATCCGAGGAGGAGGGATCGCCTTTGAATCAAGCCCTGGTAAAGTTCCAGTTCTGATCAATGAGAGTTCAGCTTCGAGTTCAAAGAAATCTTCCAAGAATCTAACCGCCCCTTCCGGAATCACTATTGAACGATGCATTTTTTCCAAATGCACAGCACAAACTGATGGAGCCTCAATCTACAGTGGAAATTATGCTGTCGGAAAAATTATTTTTTGTATTACCGCGCGACAATCGGATTATTTTTTCTCCGCTGAAAAAAACTCTTTGGTGACAATCTCGAACTGTTATTTTACTGCGGAATAATCCCAGTATAACGTTTCCTAAATAACGTTGTAATGGCAGCCAGTAATGAAAATCATATCTGGTATTGTTAAAGACAAAATCAACAGTTGTGTGAAAAAGCTCAGATAATTCTATGAGCTTTTCTGGTGTGGGTAAATGAATCCCATATTCATACTTGGTTAATATTGAAAGCTCACACCTAATTTTTGCGCCAATTCCTTTTGGCTACATTTGTGCTGCCTTCTTAGCTGACTAAGACGAGCTCCAAATTCTTTTCTTAATTGATCATCTTTCATGGTTGTGCTAATTAACCGTACCATTTCTTATTTTCTCCAATTCTAATCCATTAATAAATTTGGCACTCGACATATATCATGTTTAACTGATATAAAATAGTCAGTCATACTGTATTTTTTTTCAATTGACAACTTTTTAGGAGGTTTCTACCTGCCAGGAATCCCCACGAAAGAAATCGAGCGACTACAATTGTTTGAAAGTGAATACATCAATCTCGATTTTCACTTCATTCCACATTTCGGCGAAGGATCGGAAATGGAAAAGATTTGGCGCAAGCAAAGGGCAAGTCGCTAAAAGGATCATTGCTGTGGTAATTGAAAAATACTATTTTTCTTTAGTTTTGTTTTTTCATATGGTAGTATTTTTCCGAACCCTCAGGGAGGAGAAAATGGAAAAGGAACTAAGTAAGCTTCGCAATACTCTCTTGAAAAAAGAGGGGAAGTGAAGTATTAAAATATTTCCCCCCTTTCTTTTTGAATATTGAAGGGGGGGCTTTTGACAATACAGAGGATTATTAATGGTGACACTATGAGCAACTTTTTTTCAAGATGGTTTATGTTTTTGAAGGAACGGTTTGAACCAGTCGGTACAACACTGACAATTGCCGCGTTTTTTGGCGCTAATGCTTTTGCCGCCTCAGAGAAATCTTTTCTCCTGGCAAGTGGGCCATTGCGGCTCTTGGGAAGCTTTGCCCTTGTCTGGCTGGTTTTCCTGCACATGCGCCTTTTCGACGAAGTTAAGGATTATGCGTTTGACACTCAGCATAACCCACACCGCCCACTTGCCCGCGGATTGATTTCTCTTGATGAATTCGGCTTTATGACTTTCATGGTTATTTTGAGCGAAATTACAATTGCTGCCCTGCTGGGGCGAGCTACTTTCACCGTTTATGCAATGTTGCTGGCCTTCACCCTTCTTATGAGAATGGAATTTTTTATCGGCGATTGGCTTCGCCCCAAACTTGAATCCTACGCGATCAGCCACACTTTTTCGGCTTCTCTTTTAGGTTTGACAACCGGGGTTGCAGTTTGTGGAGTCTATCCCTTTGATTTGAACAAGTTCTTTTATTTTTTTGCGTTAAGCAATTGGTTTATTTTTAACGTCTTTGAATTTGGAAGAAAAACCTTTGGGTCAGAAGAGGAACGAGATGGAGTGGATTCTTACTCGATTCGACTTTACCCAATCGGGGCATTTCTTCTTCTTTTCGTAAATTTGGCCATAGGTATTGCACTTTGTTTTTACTCCGCCTCTTTAAAGTTTGGGGAACTTCCCAAACAACTATCGCTCTCAGTTTCAATTCTTGCTTTGCTCGTAGTGGGAACAGGGATTTGGTATTCTGCCCACCCCAAAACAAGCCAAGCAAAAATTTACAGAGGGACAGTAACGTTTTTTCTCCTGGCATACCACATTGCGGTGTTGGCCGGTTTTTGGAAATAATTGTTAAATAACCATAAAAAGGGGAATTAAGAATGACTTTAAGAATCATTGCACATACAGATAATCCCGATGCAGAATCCATCTCCTTCGCAGGAGGAAAGGGTGGAAATCTGCTGAAATTGTGTTCTTTGGGTGCAACAGTACCGCCTTTTATCGTTTTAACCTCAAAAATATTTGATGACTTTATTTATCCATTTTCTGAGGAATTCAAATCGGAATTAAACAAACTGGATTTTTCCTCTCCCGCTGCAATAGTTGATTCCAGCGCAAAATTCCGGGATTTCATTTGTACCAAACAATTTCCTTCAATTTTATCCGAAGAGATCGGTCAAAAACTCAGCATCTTTCCTGAAAACTCTTTTGTAGCTGTTAGATCAAGTGCTCTTGGCGAGGATTCCAAAGAGTTTTCATATGCTGGAATGCTCGACTCCCATCTTTTCCAACGCGGAAGAGAAGAAATCATGTCCGCAATTAAAAAATGCTGGTCTTCAATTTACTCTGACCGCGCAGTGTCCTATAGGCACATGAGAAAACTTCCCCAGGCTGGGATTTCAATGGCCGTAGTCATTCAGAAAATGATTGATGGAACAGCTTCTGGCGTTACTTTTACGGTAAACCCGATTACCAGATACAATGACGAAATATCCATCAACGCTGTACCAGGTCTTGGAGAAGGCTTGGTTTCAGGCGGAGTCGATGCCGACGGTTATGTCTGCATCAAGCGTGAAGGATATCCGATTGATTCAAGATTAATAGTCGAAAAACAGGAAAAAATGGTTTTTGACCGAGTTAATGGCCGAGGAACCACGATTGAACCGATTCCGGATGAAGCAAAAAAACATGCCTGTTTATCTGATCAACAAGTTGGACAAATTGCCGAACGATGTCACAAAATTGAAAATGGATACGGCGGGGCTCCGCTTGATATTGAATGGACAATTGACTCAAACAATATTCTCTACATCCTCCAGGCACGTCCCATTACAACGATTGAATCCCCAACCCCTCCTGAGCGTGACTACGTAACAATCTGGGACAACTCCAACATCGTCGAAAGCTATTCAGGAGTTACAACTCCTCTTACATTTTCATTTGCCCTCAATGCCTACCACATGGTGTATGTACAATTCTGCCAGGTATTGAGAGTTCCTGAACATATTATTCAGGAAAACGATTTCGCATTTGCAAATATGCTTGGACTTTTAAATGGCCGAGTATATTACAATTTAAAGAATTGGTACAAACTCGTTTCCGTCCTTCCGGGATATAAATATAATTCCAGATTCATGGAAGGAATGATGGGCGTAAAAGTAAAATTTGATTTCGAAGGTGGCCGCAAAAAAGAGTTGGGATTCTTCGAAAAATACTTCTGGGAGCTCCCTCGACTTGCAATTGCAGGTGCCAGCTTGGCCTGGAATTTTTTCACCATTGAGTCCAAAGTCAAGGACTTCATGGGAAAATACCAAAGAATGTATGATAAATACAAAGATTTTGACTTTGATAGCGCTCCCGCTCACAAAATTGTCGAAGTTTACATTGAATTGATCAACACAGTATTACGAGAATGGAAAGCCCCAATCGTCAATGATTTCATGGCCATGATTTTTTATGGAATGCTCAGAGAACTTATGAAGAACTGGCAACTTGATACCGACGGCTCTCTTCAGAACGATCTGGTTGCAGGACAAGGGAATGTTGAAAGCACTTTGCCGCTTAGAACTCTTCAGGAGATCGGGCGCTTTATTGTTTCCAAACCCGGACTATTGGAAACAGTGAAGAAGAATGATTGTCCAGCTTTGGTTGAACGCTTCATCAGAAAACCGACGAGCACCGATCAGCACGAAAAAGAACTTGTTGAAAGAATTCGCGATTATCTTACCAAGTTCGGCTATCGTACAATGAATGAATTGAAGCTGGAAGAACCTTCTCTCAACGAAAAACCTGAATACATTTTCCAAATTTTGAAAAATTACCTTTCCGCTCCAATTCCTCCTACCGAAAATACGGGAACTCGCGAAAGGCAAATCAGGGAAGCGGCTGAACGAAAAGTTTCTGCCATGTTGGAAGGGCAAAAAATCTTATGGTGCATTCCAAAGAATTTCATCCTCCAACTGGTTGCGGACTATACCAAAAAAGCTATGGCATTCCGGGAATTCCAGCGCTTTGCCCGAACAAAAATGTACGGTCTGGCGAGACGAATGTTCATGGGAATCGGTCGCAGGTTTGTTGAACGAGGAGTCTTGAACAAAGTTGATGATGTTTTCTATCTTACTCAGGAAGAAATAATTTCTTACGTCGTTGGATGTGCTCCCAGTCAGAAATTAAAAGAGATGGCCGCAATTCGAAGTGCTGAATTTGACCAATACCGAGCTTCCGATGAACTTCCCGACAGAATTGAAGCTCGTGGAATCACTTATCTGAATGACCTTTCCAAAAGCGCAATTGCTGCAGTTGCCAGCGATGATCCAAAAATCCTCAAGGGAACAGGCGGATGCTCAGGAAAAATAAAAGGCCAGGTGAAAGTAATTTTGAAACCCGGCGATGACATGACTCTGAATGGTGAAATCTTAGTTGCAGCTCGTACCGATCCAGGCTGGGTCCCTTTATTCCCGTCTGCGAAGGGATTACTGATCGAACGCGGAAGCATGCTTTCACATTCAGTAATAGTAGCACGCGAACTTGGTTTACCTGCGATCGTCGGCATCCCGGATGTCACAAAAAGACTCAAAACCGGCGATTGGGTTGAAATGGATGGAACCACCGGAGTCGTACGAATTCTTGGAAACGATGAGATTTCTAAATAGTGATGGAGGAAGCGAATGAAAAAACCAGCAATTGTTTACAGTAATGTTTGGGAAGATCCTGAACTAAACCGCCTCTCACTCCAGGTTAAACCAGGAGAATCTGTTCTTTCGGTTACCTCCGGAGGGTGTAATTCTCTATGCCTATTATTGGAAAATCCAGGAAGAGTTGTTTCCATGGATTTTAACCCGGCACAGTGTGCTTTACTTGAATTCAAAAAAGCTGCTATTTCCACTTTCGATTATGATGATTTTTTGGGCGTTCTGGGAGTCGAATTTTTAGGAAAGCCATCAAAATATTCACCCGAAAAACGGATCAGCCTTTTTCACAAATTCCGGGACAAACTACCCTCTGACGCGCGTGCTTTTTGGGATGAAAACGAAGAAATAATTGGAAAAGGTGTTTTCATGAGCGGGAAGGTGGAGAAGTTTTTCGCCTTCTATCGATGGATATTGCAAAAAATGTATGATCCTTCCAAAATTGAAAACCTTTTCCATCAACCTGATATTAAGTCTCAATGGCGAGCTTACAGCGATTTAAACAAAAAACGCTGGAGATTTCTGAACCGTGTTCTTCTGAACCGCTTCGTTTTAAGCCTGGTCAAAGGAGCGCATTCCTTTGCTCAAGTTGAAGACCCTGATCTTTCAGAAAACCTGAACAGAAAACTGGATAAAGCAATGAAAAACTTGTACAATCCCGACAACTTCTTCATGTCGCTGATGCTCCTTGGTGTGCATTATAAACCTGAGAGCATGTCTCCTTATCTGCTGGAAAAAAATTATCCGCTTTTGAAAAAGAATATCGATAGACTTGAAAGTATTTATGGAATTCTTACACATGTCGTTGAAAGATATGGAAAGGCTTCATTTGACAAACTGAATTTGTCTAATATCTTTGAATGGATGGATAACGAAACTTTCAACAATGTAATTCGTGAAGCAATTGCCATTTCCAAACCTAAGGCTAGATTTGCTTACCGTTACACTCTCGCTCGTCCAAGACAGCTTGATGCGGCAAACTTGGAAATAATGCAATCCGAACCGGAATTGGCTCAACGTCTTTTTGACCAGGACCGAGCTTTCATTTATGAAAGTTTCCATGTGTTCCAATTGAAAAAATAAAATTTCGTGATAGTCTGCAACTCTTAAAAAAGCCGACGCATTCTACACGATTGCGTCGGCATGATTGTCTGATGACCAAAGATTTCTTTGGTCAAAAGTGTTTTGTCATGATAGAATCTTAATTTAAAATGCTTTTGCCATGTTTACCGGAAAAGCGGTTTGACACTTAAGTTTTCTTATGATATACGGGTTCAGTGGAAAAATGATTAACTGCCTAACGAGGATAGATAATAATGAAAACGTTCGTTCTTGATACAAATGTTCTGCTGCATAGCCACCAATCGTTATTTTCATTTCAGGATAACGAGGTTGTAATCCCTTTGGGAGTAATTGAAGAGCTTGATCGTTTCAAAGGTTTCAACGATGAAAGAGGCCGGGAAGCCCGCTCCGTATCCCGGGAACTGGATGCCCTCAGGGAAAAAGGACGTTTGAATGATGGTGTTCCGCTTTCCAACGGTGGTCTTCTTCGGGTTCTTATTGACGTCGAAATGGAAATTCCATATGGTTTTGACAAGGACAAAGTCGACAATCGCATTATTGCCTGCGCTTTATACCTTAAAAAACAAGGGAAAAACGTTTTCTACATTAGTAAAGACATAAACACCCGCATCAAAGCTGATGCTTTGGGTGTTCCCACCCAGGATTTCATGACCAACAAAGTTGACATTGATGAACTTTATTCCGGTTGGCGGGAGATAGTTTTGCCAGCTCGGCAGATCGATATTTTCATAAATGAAAAGGGTCTTGAATGGACCAAAGGGGATTTGTTAAAAAATGAATTTGCGCTGTTGAAAGCTGAAGAAAATGAAAACAAAACAGCGCTCGCAAAATTTTGTGGAAAAACGAAGAAACTGCTCCCCTTGTATCACCAACAAATGAGGCCATGGGGCGTTGAACCAGCCAATTTGCAACAAAAGTTTGCAACTGAACTGCTTTGTTGCAATGAAATTCAACTGGTGACTTTAGTCGGAAGAGCCGGAACCGGTAAAACTCTTCTTGCGCTTGCATGTGGTCTTCAAAAAACTATTGATGAGCATGTCTATCGAAAACTTCTTGTCAGTCGCCCAATCATGCCCCTTGGAAAGGACATCGGCTACCTTCCAGGCTCAAAAGATGAAAAATTGAGTCATTGGATGCAACCCATCTTTGACAATCTTGAATTTGTAATGGATAAAATTTACAACAACTCAGAAGACGTCGATAAAAAAATGAAATTCCTGCTTGAATCACAGAAAGTACAAATTGAAGCAATTACATATATCCGCGGAAGATCGATCCCAAAACAATACTTGATAGTTGACGAAGCGCAAAACCTTACTCCACATGAGGTAAAGACAATTATCAGCCGCGCAGGGGAAGGAACAAAGGTAGTATTAACCGGCGATCCTTATCAAATTGACAATCCTTACCTTGATAGTTCCTCTAACGGATTGAATTTCGTTATTGAAAAGTTTAAGGACAATGAAATTTTCGGGCATATCATTCTTAACAAATCCGAAAGATCAGATTTGTCAGCTCTTGCTTCAGTCTTGTTGTAAGTTTATGCCCTTTCTCATGCATATGAGAAGCTTTTTATTGAGCCGACACCTTTGATTGGATTTCTGCTATACTTTAAATAGAGAGTCTTCTGAAAAGTTTGTTTTCTTATGCCTGAATTTTAAACTCTTTGAACAATACTTTTCAATTGGGGTTTGAACAATGTAATTGGGGAACCGTGGATGAATAAAACGTTTCTGCAAAAACAGATAATAAAACGCGGACTAGGACTTCTGGAAATTGTTATCGCCCTTGTAATTATGGCGGTGGCAATGATTCCTTTGTTTACTTTTATCCATAAAGGAACTCAAGATACAGATTCCACAGCCTCCCAATCATTTGCAATTACCAAAGCAGCTGAAATCCTTGGAATAGTTTTGGACACTGTTCCTTTTGAAGCTTTGCGCGAGGGAAGTCCCGTTGGATTTCTTCGCACTGACGATATCGGCCGTTTACCCATTTATCAAAAACAGGGTATTGACACCAATTGGGCTGGGAGAATGGCAAAAATGCTGTTTAACCTCGATGGCACTGCTTCCACTCCCTATGGCTTCCCTTGCGAAGGAATCATTGCCGACCCTCGTGGTATAAGCTATCTAGTATCACTTCGAATTGAAGATGTCTACGACAAAACGGCTTTAAATGCTGCGGAAAAGCGGGATATCAACACAGAATTTCCATCCTTGCCAGATGATTTATCGTTCTCGTTTTGCGTTAACCCAAATAAACTACAAAACCCTTCCTGGGCACAAAAGTACGCGCCCGAGATTGGAGCAAACCCTTCGCTAAAAACAGAAGTAGATCTCCCTTCAGGTTTGGCCCTTCCAGCAAACACCATTTATAGTGAATCTGATTTTGTCACTCCAAAAACTGTCAGATATGTTCAAAAAATGGCCACCGAAAAAGTTAATTACTCAAATGATCCAAAAGTCGCATTTTGTACAATGAAACGCCTCGTTATTCAAGTACAATGGAACCTGGAAGTGGGATACTACAACCAGCCAAGAACCAATAAGGGGAACATCCAGCGGATCCACCTCCAGACACTAAAAGCCGATCTATCGAGATAAAGATTTAACTGGATACCGGGGAGAAAATTATGAATATAAAAAAGAGGACCGGAATCGCAATAGTTGTTGCGTTATTTTTTACTTTGGTACTCATGTTAATGATTTTTTCCATGATGGCAACTCATAAAAATGTTGCCCAGCAGAATAGAGTCAGCTTGCAACACCAACAGGCTGTTTTTGCAGCCAGGGCGGCTCTTCAGCATCTTTTGTTGAAAGCAAAACTCTTCCCAACAGAACTGTATGATGCTGTAGAGTTTTCACAAGGAAAAAATCCACTTTTTGATTTTACTGAATATCCATCCCAGGTCAACAACGAAGTTGCTTTTAAAGCTGATGCGCAGGTTCCTAATTTATTTGTAAGAATTAAACCTGCTCCGGAACTAGATCTCAAGCTTCAACCCAAGTTTTTTTACATCCAATTTGATGACCGTCCTGATGTTTTTGTACGAATTGGAAATTACTTCACCCCTGAATTCAGATTTCTTGATTCCGGCATCGTTGTAAATTCGCCTACTTCGCAAAAATATACTTTGCCCGACATCAAAAAACTGCCTGGTTATTCCACCATCAAACCTGATAAATTTTTGAAATATTTCATTCGCGATTGTACAAACACCAAAGCCCGTAGCATAAGTACCGGTAATTTTGACGGCCCAATCGTACAAAGTGGGTTGGTCATGGACAAAGACCTTAACCTGCAGAGCATTAAAGACTATGATATTACTGCAAACAACCAACTTAGAAGTTATCCTTACACGATGACATACTCAGTTGAAGAAATTAAGGTCGGCTCTTTGAAAGACCTTAGAAGGTATAACGAAGAAGCCATAGAGATCAAAGTAGTCGGGACAATAACTGATTTTCAAGGAAAAAAATACACTGAAGTCATGACCAGAACTCAAAAGATCACACGAAGGGGAGCTCTGTGAAGCCAAAAAAGGGTGCGTTTACATTAATCGAATTAATGATGGCCTGCCTGGTACTTGCAATATTCGTTTATTACGCTTACGAGCTCTTCATTGGAGGGTCGAAAACAGCCAACAAAGCCCAATGGATAAACGGAATTACCACGCAACTCAGGAATACAATTAATCTTGTCAACAATCAACTGAAAAGTACATCTTATCCCACAACTCTTCTTGACGATGCAATTTATGACCCGATAGGGTCTTCCGACCCTTCCAAGCCGTATGAAAAATTCTTTGTAAAAATTTTACCAGACCAAATCACCGGCGGGGACTACGGAATACAAGCCAGCAGTTTGACCAGTCAGAAAAAACTGATGACCTGGGTAATGTGTGAAGCAGAATCAGTTAAGATAGGCCAAAACAAATTTGGAATACTTACACGATCATATCTTGTGTTTATTCCAACAACCAGCCAACCCATAAAAGTTGGCAAGCTAGTACTAAGATCAAAGACATTTTCTTTTTCCACAAATCCCACACAAAAATATGCACAGTCGGGAAATTTTTCTTCTCTTTCTTTAGACGCTTCCAAAGAACGTGAAGTCCCCCTCTGTGAAGACGTCGAAGAAGTTAGAATAACTGTCACCAATCTTCCTCCAGCTAAAGATCCTGAACCAATCAAGGTCTCTATTAAATGCCGATGGCCAAAAGACACCAAAGTCGCGAAAGAAAATTCGATGAATTTCTCTCCAAATGTAGGAGTGGGCCTCCTTGGTGCTGAAGCACTTCCGGGCGATTGATTTAATCCCCCCCACCCATTAAAATGCTACAAAAATTTCTTCTAATCACATTTGGCTGTCAAATGAATTTGGCTGATGGCCAGCGAATCAAAGGAATTTTGAGTTCGCTTGGTTATTCACAGACAAACAACCAGGAAGAAGCCGATCTGATACTTTTTAATACCTGTTGTGTCAGGGATCATGCTGAAGAGAGACTCTTTGGAAGAGTTGCCTCCCTGAGAAACTTGAAAGAAAAAAAGAAGCATCTGATAATCGGACTCTGCGGATGTCTTGTACAAGAACACCAGAAAAAACTTTTGAATAAATTCCCTTTTGTTGATCTCCTGTTTGGGCCTAATGACATTGAAAATCTCCCGATTTTATTGCAACAGATAGAGAATCAAAAAAAAGCCATTGGAGAATTCGCAGAAATCGGGAACTTTTCCGGGGAACAACCCGACGGGATTATTCTCGAACGTCCCTTTTCAGCGTTTGTGAATATTATCAGAGGTTGTACCAACTTTTGTACATATTGCATAGTCCCCAAAGTAAGAGGTCCAGAAATTTCGCGACCAATCCCGGAAATCGTGAATTTTGTGAAAAGTTTGGTACCAACAGGTGTTAAGGAAATCACACTTCTTGGGCAAAATGTAATTGCATTTGGCCGTGACTTTGGAATTGATAACGCATTTGCCTTACTTCTTGAAGAATTAAATAATATTGACAACCTGAAATGGATAAGATTTCTGACTTCTCATCCAAGAGATTTTTCTAATTCAATATTGGAAAGAATTGCCAGGCTTGATAAAGTATGCAAAACTTTTCATCTTCCCCTCCAAGCAGGTTCAAACAGAATTTTGAAATTGATGAATCGTGGTTATAAGCGAGAGCAGTATATCGATTTGATAAAGACCATTAGAAGGTTTTTTCCTGATGCAACTGTTACAACAGATATCATTTGTGGTTTTCCCTCCGAAACTGAAGAAGAATTTGAGGAAACATTGAATCTTGTTGATGAAATTCGTTTTGACTCGGCCTTTATGTATTATTTTTCTCCGCGCCAGGGGACTCCCGCGGAAAAAATGTCCGAAAATCTTCCCATAGAGGTTAAAAAGGAGCGTTTAGCAAGGCTTATTGCTCTTCAACATAAAATTTCCCTTGAAAAAAGTTCTCTTTTTCCCGGACAAATTTTTGAAGTTCTTGTTGAGGGGACCTCCAAACAATTAAAAGGACAACATGTCGGGAAAGACAGAAGTGGTCGCTCCATAAACTTCATGGGGACTCCTGACCTGATTGGAGAATTTGTAAAAGTGAAAATCACCCAAGCGAGGCAGTGGACTCTTTCCGGAATTTTGGAGAAGCCTTAAAGCTGACAAAACCTATAGCGTTTTTCTTTTGATGACTCCATGTAGGTAATTTAACAGCTGCTTGACTAGTTGGCGCCTCTAAGGGTATTTTTCGTCAGTGTAGCTCTTTGCTGGTTTTGCGGGAAATGTGGATTTTTTTAGATAGTACAAAGCCCGTTTAAAAAATGGAATACTTTTTAATACTACTTTTTATTTTTTTCTTGGCAGTTTTTTGGATTACCCGAACTGCCAAGAAAGGTACAATTTCCCGTAACTCACGGGATTTACTTGAAAGAAAGCAAAAAAGGGATCGACTGGTCTGCCAATTAAAGCTTCTTTCGGAACAGGAAAAAACAAGTCTTTGTGATTATTTCCTTTCGAATCCTGATGTCTTGATAGAGGACTCTCAACTTTTTGAAACAATTTCTGAATGTTTAATTGAAAAAGGCGTGAATGATCAGTTTTCTCTTTTTTTGTACAAATTTGAAAAAAAGTTCCCGAATTCTTTTTCAAAAATATTATTTAAAAGTTTATTTAAACTGGACTTTTCGAAAAGTACAAGTTGGTTGAAATTGCAGGATGGGTTTAAACGATTTCCCGATAATCCTGATTTATTACAACTGCATTTTCAGGCCATTCAATTGTCAGACATAGATGTCATCCCAAGTTTTCCATTAATTCTCAAATATCACGAAGTATCCGATTCCAAAGATTCCCTAAAATTTATTTCAGAACATTATTCAAGAAATAAAAAATTCGATGACAGCTCACTTGACTTCTATAAAAAAATGGGAAATGAATTCCTGAGTGATCCTAAGTGGAAATTCAATGTTGCTATGTGCTTGTATAAAAAAGAAAAAATCACTGAAGCTGCGGAGCTTTTTCGGGAGGTGCTGGATCTTGAACCAGCCTATCTGCCGGCAATTGCAATGATTGAAGAAATAAGACGCCGCTCTGACCCGAACAGTTCTTCAGATGGACGAATGTCCTTGCTACTGGATCGATATACAGAGTTTGCCAAAATCGCCAAAGGTGGAATGGGAATTTTGTATAAAGTCTTTGATGGGGCCCTGAAAAAATGGATTGCCATTAAAGTCTTGAATTCCGACTTTGAAAAAAATGAACCTGACATCGTTGAAAAATTTATTAATGAATCAAGAATAATGAACCTATTGGACCACAGAACTATTCCCAAAATCATTGATCTTTCACTTTCCCCACCATACTTTATGGCTCTTGAACTAATTGACGGAAGCGATCTTCGCGAAGTCCTTGAGAACGAAGGAGGGAACGGGTTTTCTGATATCAAAAAAGCATTGCAGATTGGTTGCGAATTAGCTGAAGGATTTAACTATTCCATAGAAATGGGAGTATTTCACTGCGATATTAAACCGGAAAATATTTTGATTGAAAAATCCGGAGGGGTAAGGATAATTGATTTTGGATTAGCAACGACTTTTAGAGAGGATTTTATAACTAACAGCCCGGAAATAGGCCCTCGCGGAACTCCATGGTATATGGCTCCCGAACTATTGAAAGGCGAGAAACCTTCAGTTGAATCTGAAATTTATGCTTTCGGAGTAACCCTTTTTGAAATATTGACGGGAAAACGACCTTTTTCAACTTCTGATTTGTCCATAATTTTATCCACCGAACCTGATCGAGTCAGAAAATTTCGACCCGATTGCCCTGAAGACCTTGAGATTCTGGTAATGGATTGTTTAAATAAAAATCCTAAAAATCGCCCCGGAAGCTTTCGGGAAATTGGAATGGAATTGGAAAAATTTATCCGTTAGTGTTAGAATACTGTTGCTATTTTAACCCCCCGATCGGCGGATAGAAAATAATGAAAATCCACATTAAAGACCAGAGCGGAAATATTCTACGGGTTGCAATATTAAAACCTGGGGATGATGAAATCAAAATAGGAAGGGCTCCTTCATGCGAAATTTGCATTGATTCCCTTTCTGTCTCCCGGGAACATCTGCGTTTAATGGTGGAATCAGAAGACAGAGCATGGATTACCGATTTGAACAGCACCTTCGGAACTTTGATAAACGGACAGAAAGTTCAACCCGGGGTAAAAGTCCCTGTCCTGGGAGAATATCTGATTCAGCTTTCCAAAGATATTTTTTTGTTCCTTGAAAAAGAAGGAATGGAACATTCTGAAGATTCTGAAAATCCTGCCTCTAACTCTCTGGCAATTTTTCCGTATTTTTTGACAAAAAATGAGAAATATGTCGACCAGATTTTTTCCGAATTGAAACAGGGATTTGCAGAAAGCGAACGGGCTATCTTAAAAGAACCTGAGGAAAAGATAAAAGGCAAAGTCAGGGAACTTTCGGGAATCCTGGAAGTAAGCTATGCACTGAATTCTATTTTGAATTATCAGCACTTGCTGGAATACACAATTGATATGGCAATACAAGTGACCGGCGCAGAAAGAGGTTGCATAATTCTATTCAATGAAGCCAATCAAAAGTTTGAAACGATGGCCATCCGAAGAATGGGAACAGGTGAAGTTAAGAAAGAAATGCAGACATCCAAGAGCTTGATTCTACGATGTTTCCAGTCTGGAAAAAATATCATAGTTAAAGATACTCAGGCAGATCCATCGCTTGCCGGCAATAAAAGCATTGTAATGAACAGGATCAAATGTGTTGCAATTGCCCCCCTCAAACTAAATCGGACAGTAATTGGAATGCTCTATCTGGACAGTAGAATCTCAGCAAATATCTTCAATGAGCAAACGCAGGATATACTTCAGGTCTTTGCAGCACAAGCTTCGGTGGCAATTAACAATGCCCGGTTATTCACAATGGCAACTACAGATGGCCTGACAGGTTTGAGCAATCACAAATTTTTTCTTCAACGTTTGTTGGAAGAATTCCACCGAGCCAAGCGGCACAAACTTTCGCTGGCCCTGATAATGATCGATTTAGATCATTTCAAGGATATCAATGACAAATATGGCCACCTGGCTGGCGACATGACCCTGCGCACCATCGGAAAAATCCTCCGGGATCAAGTTAGAATACACGACTTGACCGCCAGATATGGGGGCGAGGAGTTCGCAATTCTTCTTCCTCAAACAGAAGCTGATGGAGCACTGGTCGTTGCGGAAAAACTTAGAAAACTTATAGAGGAAAACAATTTTATCGACTCCAAACCCGATTCGGGAATACAATTTCAGATCACTGCGAGTTTTGGAGTGGCAGAGGTTGATTCGGCCAAGATGGATAAACCAATTTCGCTGATAAACTCTGCCGACAAAGCTTTGTACAAAGCCAAAACCGAAGGTAGGAATCGTGTTGTAAAAGCAGACTTGAATGATAGTTTTTTTGAAATCGTCGAATTCAAGGAAAAAGATTGAAATTTAGACAGTGTAGCAAATTTACCGAAAAAGAAACTTGACGAGGCGGTCGTTGAGCGGAGTCGAAACGACCAAAGTTATAAAATAAATTGTGTGTAGATGAGTCCATCATAATGAATGAAGGAATTAACACAATTGTAGCAAATGGCTGGAAAATAATTATCGGCTGAATGCTACAGTGTCGAAATTTACGGTTCTTAGGATGGCTACTCTTCAGCGTAGTCCAGGGAGGGCAAAGAGTTTGCAAATGCCACAATTTCCGGAGTCAAAATATTTTTGAAAGGTTGAAATATGTCATTTGAGAAAAATTTCATGTGTCCCCTTCTGCGGGAATCTTGTATTTCCGAGAAATGTGCCTGGTGGGGAAAAAAAGAAAGCAATTGCGCGATACGCATCTTCGCCCGATTGCCAAATTTTGATGTAGACCCTCTTGAACAAATGCTATTTAGCGGAAAGAAAGAAGCTTCGGGCGGAAAGAAGTAAAAAATAGTAAGTCCATTGCTCTCGTGCAAGCGATAGACTCGTTGCACATGAACCAGAACCTTGGAGTTGGTACATTTCAAATCTCTATTGATGAGAAGCCCCGTTTTACTTGGAAAATCCCCAAGAAAAATCATATTACAAATTTAATAATCTGATATTCCAACCTTATACTTGAACCAAATATCCAATTCGAGAAAAGTCATTACAGTTATAGCCAAGCCTTTCACCAGCTTTTTTCATTTCAGGATTGTTTTCTCGGATGGTTTCTTCCAATTAAAATTGCTGGAGTACCAAAATTTATATGATACCAATCCAAAAAAGTATGTGCATCACCCCAAGAACATTGATTTGATCAAAATGAAGTTGGATCGGTATATTTTCCAAGAAAACACGGAACTTTCATGAAAATAAGGAGCCCTTGCTGGATGGTTGAAGCATTCATTTCTGTCAAACCCAACTCCAATTTACGCAGACCTGAAGCACGAAATAGGTCGCATGAACGAACTAATCGAAATTGGTATGACACATGAGACTATCGGAAAATCTCGGTACATTTTATTCAGTACAAAATTGCTCGCTTCTGACGCGAGAAAGCGGGGCAAAAATTTGGGTGGGCACACAAAAAGGTTAATTTTAGGGAATTTTTCGACAGACTCATATGTCTTTGTGCGAAAAGCCAACTCTTTAGCCATTGAGATTCTGATCTTCAAAAATTATCGAGGTAACACATTATATGGGGCTTGAAATCGAGCGAAAATTTCTGATAATTGGCGATTCGTGGAGAAATCTCGCCAAAGGAATTTTGTACAGGCAAGGGTATATTCCTGCAATCGGAGGAACCACCGTCAGAGTAAGAACCGCAGGAGAAAAGGGATTTTTGACTTTGAAAAGTATGACAGTCGGCTTAACCAGAGATGAATACGAATATGAAATTCCTCTAAAAGACGCTTGTGAAATGCTGTCGCTTTTTTGCGGTGGCAGATACATAGAAAAACACAGGTACAAAATTACTGCGGGAAACTTTATATGGGAAATTGACGAATTTCACGGAGCAAATTCCGGTTTAATTCTCGCTGAAATCGAACTTACAAGTGAGGATTGCCAATTTGAAAAACCTGCCTGGATAGGACGCGAAGTCACTACGGATTTCCGATATCGCAATTCCAATCTTCTGAATCATCCTTTTTCCCTATGGGGAAAAGACTGTTCACCACATTCGAAGTAATACCAATCCCAAAAAATATGTGCATCACCCCAAGAACATCGACCTGATCAAAATGAAGTTGGATCGGTATATTTTCCAAGAAAACACGGAACTTTCATGAAAATCAGGAGCCCTTATACCAATTATTATTAATCCGTAGGTATGCTTAAATCCTCCAAAAAAAGATTTTCCATAAAATCATCGGAAAGCGTTGGACGTTTTTCTAAATATTCAATTTTTTCGAATAAGGTTGGTTCA
>JADFXM010000139.1 GCA_015233565.1 Candidatus Rifleibacteriota bacterium | reverse complement strand
GAGCGAAATTATTGAAAAATCAATGCTCAAGAAATCCACAGATCTAAAAAGGACTATTGAGGAAAACTTTCCATTGGACGTTTTTTTAAACAACTTTAAATTTTCCAGAGTTTTGAGACATCTCCTGAAACGTGGAATTAATGGAATCGCCAGAAAACTTGGAATGAAAATTTAAAAGCAGACCTTAGGATTTTTTTTTTTCAATGCTGGAATAAATTAAAATATTAAACATTCTGAAATGCCAAAAGTAACGGTCATTGTACCAAATTACAATCATGGACGTTTCCTGGAAAAACGAATAGACAGCATTCTTCAACAAACTTTTCAGGATCTGGAAATAATAGTATTGGACGATTGTTCGAGTGATAACAGTCGAGAAATTATTGATTTTTATAAAAAACAATTTCCGCAAATAAGAACGCATTATAATGAAAAAAATTCTGGAAGTCCTTTTCAACAATGGGATCTAGGCATTCAAAAATCAATTGGAGAATTTATCTGGATTGCCGAATCTGATGATTTTGCGGACAGGGAATTTTTATCTTGTACAGTTCCAATTTTGGAAAACAATCCAAAGGTTGGATTGGTAAATTGTGAATCCCGCATTGTTGATGAAACCAACCAGATCACGACTAACCATTTCTATAATCAGGCCTTACTGAAAAAAAGAGAAACTTATTTCAATTGTGGAATGAACGAAATTTTAAGTGATCTATACACTAATTGCGGAATCGTAAACGTTAGTGCAGTATTATTAAGAAAAAAATACTATTTCGAATCGGGAAAAGTCGATACGTCAATGAAATTCTGTGGAGACTGGCTTTTGTATATCAAGATGTTAATGATCTCAGATATTGCTTATTTAAGAAAACCCCTTAATTACTGGCGAATCCATTCAAACTCTTCTTTTCATAAGTATTTTCAGGATGAATTTTTTCTGAAAGAATCTTTGATCGTTTATAGGTATCTTTATGACCGGGTTCCGATTGATCCTCAAAAGCAGAAAAATATTTCCCACCGACTGGCCAACTTATTATTAATGCAAATTAAGAGAAAAGGACTTCCGTCCAAAAAACTATTTCGGCAAATAAAAAAAATTGATCCCTTTTTTGAATTAAGAACTATATTAATTCTTGTGAAGAGCTTTTTGCATAATTTATTCCAAGGAAGCATTTCAAAATTGAAAAATTCCCTTTTAAATTTAATTTGAAATGCAATTTGGGATTCGTAAATTTTGTATGCCATTTCCTTATTATCAGGTTTTAAAGTAACCTCTAAAATAATGGAATATTTCTTTTAGTTCCCGGACAAAGATGTTTTCATTTTCCCATTTCTTTTTTAACTGACTCATTCTCTGATATTCGTAGGGGATTTTTGCATAAAGTTGCTCATGTCGCCGGAAAAGCGCAAGGCTGGAAAGTATGTTTTGCTTACGACTTTCTTTCAGTCTTCCAGAGCGGCACTGCCTCTTGCTTTTGTATTTCCTGTAATAAATGAGTGGTTCCGGAATTCTGAAAACCTCTCTTTTCAATTCCAGAATAGATAGCCAAAAATCATAGTCTTCAAGGCCATAAGGGAAATCATTAGAATAACCTCCTACCTTTTTCCAATCAGACTTTTTAAAACAGGCAGTAGAATGAATCAGATTGCTTTTTAACATTTCCTCAAGAGAATAAGAATTCAAATGAAATTTTCCTGATCTGGCTCCGAAAAACTCAACTTCGGCAGTGACGATTCCAATGTTTGAATGAGTATTAAAAACCGCATATGCTTTTTCCAAAAATGTGGAAGTAATTTTGTCGTCAATGTCCAGATTCAGGATTATTTCACCCTTTGCTTCAGTTATTCCTGTGTTTCTGGCAAATGATGGCCCCTTGTTCGGAATATGAATAATTTTGACCTTTTTGTGATATATAGAGTCCAATTTTTTCCGAGTACAACGGTCGGAACCATCATCAACTATGATGATTTCAAAGCTGTCAAAAGTTGAAGAAAATACGGAATCCAGCATTTCATTGACGTATTCGCCCTGGTTGTAGCATGGTGAAACAATTGATATCCGGGGAATGTCAATCATGTATTTTCCATTCCGGAGTCAGATAAAGTAATCCATCTTTTCGGGTGAGTATTCTATTGAAAACAAGATTATTTATCATATTAAAAGAAATTGGGGGTTCCAAAACATCATATTCTTCAAATTTCCAATGAAATATTTCGCTGAGGAGCTCGATAGAAATGGAATATTTTCCTGGATAAAATCTTAGATCCTTAATAAGGAGCGAAACATGTGAATCCTTCGAAATGTCCATCAAACCAAATTCAGAATCGGAATCAAAGATGGTACAAACAGTATTTCCATCAGATTCTGAAATTCCCACGACAATTTTGACCTTCCGGATTTTTTCATGGGGTTCCAGATAAAGATGAATGTACAGGTCGTCTTTTAAATTGAAATTGGAAGTTATCTTTGATTCCTGATTCCGAAGCTCAATTCGCCGGATTTTAACTTTTTTATTTTTTTCTTCGGGATTTTCACTATTGAATTCCATAAAACCAACTTCCCTGGAAAGTTTATGAGCTAGGTAAGTTTCAATAACTTCATCTGGCTTCCCCAATTTTTCTATAACTCCCTCGTTTAAAAGAATGCACTTATTACAAAATTTTCTGATTGAAGCCATATTATGGCTGACAAAGAGAACAGTTCTTCCTTGCTCGGAAATACTTTTCATTTTTCCTTGGGACTTTAGTTGAAACTCTGAATCTCCCACAGAAAGAACCTCATCGATGAGCAGAATTTCAGCTTCAAGATGTGCTGCAACTGAGAAAGCCAGCCTTGCCCACATTCCAGTCGAATAATGCTTCATGGGAGTTTCGAGAAAGTTTCCGATTTCGGCGAAAGCTAAAATATCCTCTAAACGCTCTTTTATTTCCCGGCTGGATAACCCAAGAATAGATCCGTTTAAAAAGATATTTTCAAACCCTGTTAACTCCGGATGAAATCCAGTCCCAACTTCCAATAAGCTTGCAACACGGCCTCTGATAACTGCATTTCCATTTGTCGGCGGGGTAATACGAGACAAGATCTTCAATAAAGTTGTTTTTCCAACCCCGTTTTTCCCGATAATGCCAATGGATTCACCAGGCATTGCGGAAAAAGAAATATCTTTCAAAGCCCAAAATTCGCTCCTGTCTTGGGAAAATTTAAAGAATGAGGATACACTTTCACGGAAGGTCTTGTATGTGCTCCGGGCATTGTTAATACAGTATTTTTTGGAAATTCCATGTGCTTCGATTATAGGTTTCATAGGACATCGGCACAATCGATTTCAGTCTTCCTGAAGAAAAAAAGTCCGACAATTAAAATGAAAATTGAAAAGAAAAACCAAAAAAACAATGCTTCCCAATCAACCGGTTCGTTTGCAACTGCACATCTTGCCAATGAAATGGCAGTGACCATAGGATTTATCGAAATTATAGTTTTAAGTGCATTTGATTCTAAAATCGAAATGGGAAAAAAAATAGGCGTTAGAAAAAAAAGGCTCTGAAGAAGAAATGGAATTAGATAGCGAAAATCGCGGTATTTAATATTTAATGACCCCAGAATCAAACCTAATCCAAGGGATGATGTAAAAGTAATAATCAGGCTGAGTGGTAAAAGTACAAGTAATTTGAAAATATTCAAGTCTACCCTGTAATAGAGAAGCAAGAAAGGAGAAAGGATCAAAGTCATTGTAAAATCAAATATTGAAACAATTACAGCTGAAACAGGAATGATTATTCTTGGAAAATAGACCTTTTTGATAATATTTGCATTTTCTATCATACTGTTGGCGGAATTGGTCATTCCTGAAGAAAAAAGCATCCAGAAAATCAATCCGATGTATGCAAACAATGGGTACGGCAAGCCAGTGTCAATTTTGATAGCCTTGCTCCAAAAAATGCTGAAGATAACCATTAAAGTCATTGGTTGAAGCAATGCCCATGCAATGCCCAATATAGCCTGATTATACCGTATTTTAATATCCCGCCATGCGAAGAAAAAAAACAGTTCCTTATATCTTAAACATTCTTTTAGATTAAGATTCCACCATTTAGGGCATTCAATCTGATAATCAATTTCACATTCATTATCACAATTTTTTAGCATAGGAGTCTTGAAGAATGCCAAGTCTTCTGATTGTCACCTTAAGAAAAACTAAAAGGAAATCAATTTTTCTTTTCATTTTAATTAATTCCGGCACTCTTTCTCTAAGAAACTTTCTTAATTTAAACAGCTTTCGAAATTTGAATAAATCTATATTTTGATAGATGGTACTGGAGAAACTTTTATTCTGAATTGCACAAGGTGGTTTTAAAACATACAAATCAACACCCGCGCTTCGCGAGCTTCCCAGGAAATCATCTGCTGGCATCCTTACAGGAAAAGCAAAATTTAACAGTTTACCGGCAGCTGAATTTTTTATTATATAAGCGTGACTTCCGTGTGCCATTTCAATTGGTCTGGAGATTTTGCTGTTTTTTACAAAATTTATTGGATTTCCAGCGCATTCTACCCCCAATTTGTTTTCCCCTCCCGAATAATCTCCAAAGTGCCCCAGCAATAATATTTCCCATTCATAAGATTTTACAAGGTGATAATCCAGCATTTCTGCAAAATCTGCAGACAAGGAAGCATCATCTTCGAGAATACAGGCAACTTCTATATTTTCTGCAACGATTTTTCTGTAAATCTGAAAATGACTTAAAGCACAACCGATTTCTCCTTTACATAAAGAACGCTTGTAAACATAAGAGCCTGATCTTTCCAATCCGTGTTTGATTTTTACTTCCTCAATGGACAAATTTTCTCCATCGATTGCTTCCATAAACTCAAAGGAAATTCCAAGCGAATCCAATTGCTCAGACATGAATTTTTTTCGATTGAGACTTCTAGGAAGGTTTACTACAAACACTGGTATCTGCATCAAGGAATATAGCTCATTTCAAAAAATGGTCCGAAACTTAACAAAAATTGAAATAATAAAAAACAGCTTACTGGAAAAAAAGAAAACCCTTCTCCAAAGGCTTCTGGAAAAGGAATTCCATCTGATTCTAACACAATTAAAGCACTATTTCAAGAGGAAATTGAGCATCAGCTTCCCCCACAGCAATTATCAATTTACATTAAAACGCAACTTTGCACGAAATTACGTTTTATTTGTGGAAATTTTTTTACACAATGAACAGACATAACTATTGAAGCTTGTCTTAGCCATTCAAATATCGCTTAATGAAGGGTTTTCTATCACTCATCGACTTTAGAAGTGATGCTTTGTATTATCCAAGTTATGGTAACAGAAACTAAAAAAACAGAGAGTGATAAAGAGCCTGCTTATCTAAATCTTGTAATGAGTCCGAAAGCTTTGGTAGTGAAATCAAACAAGCTTGTTGAAGCTCGGCAACGGTTGACCATTCAAGAGCAGCGGATTATTTTGCTTTTAATTTCCAAAATTCGTCCTGAAGATGTCGATTTTCTTTGGTATAAGTTCCAAATTCTTGATCTGGCTAAATTTTTGGGTTTGGAATCGAGTAAGCGAATTTATATTGATGTTCGAAAAGCCATAAGGAAACTGATGAAACGGGTTATTACGATTGATCGTGAAGCTCGTGATATTGATTTACATTGGGTTGAAGCCGCAGAATATGGTGATAAAGGCTATGTAAAAATTTGTATAAATCAAGTTTTGAAGCCATATCTCCTCAATCTTAAAGCTCATT
>JADFXM010000138.1:3656-6069 GCA_015233565.1 Candidatus Rifleibacteriota bacterium | reverse complement strand
CCATCAGGCTCGCGAAAGCGGGCTTTTTTTGTTTCATTTTCAAAGATCACTAAATGTTATAACAATTTCAACATCCTGGTAAAATAACGTGAGAAAATTTTGGGATCGCTACGCGAAAATCGACATTTTATTCAGAAGTTCTGTAATACATTAACATACCTACCCGGTTGCCTCTTTACTGAAAATTGCCCAAGACTTGAATCTTGTTCAGATATTGAACAAATATGCCCTTGAGAAGCAAACCAGAGATAATTTATCGGTTGGTGCATCTCTTCTTCTGGCTGAAATTGGCCGAGCTTGTCAGCTTACAAGCAAAAAAGCCTTGAATTCAAAATGGGCAAAACCCACAAGCCTCCAGAACCTTTTCTTAAAAGTATAATTTTCAGAGCTTAATAAACTCACGCTAGGCAGTTTCGTGGACCTGCTGTCTGATGATTTCATGCAAAACTCAGGGGCGAACGACGCGAAAACCTTGATCGTATCCAGCGCTATAAGAATATGCAAAACGATTGCTAACAGCAGCGTAACTTGAAGCATAGCACCAACTACCGCCGCATATAACATGGAATGTACCATTAGCGTCCACCATCCAGGTTCCTGAGGTAGCGCCATGATAATTTACCAACCCTCCGGAAGGTAAGAGTGTATACCAATCCCAACAATACTCCATAACATTCCCGCTCATGTCATATATTCCTAGTTCGTTGGGTAATTTTGAACCCACAGTATGTGTTGTATTGTTAGAGTTGAAATCATACCAAACATAATTGTCAACAAGATTACTTCCCGTGCTTCCCGCGAATGCTTTACCCGAGTTGTCAGTGGCACCCATTGCGGTCCAATGCCATTCAGATTCAGTTGGCAAACGATAGCCATTGGCGTTCCAGTTGCAAGTTGCGGCATCCCAGGTTGAATTATTGGTGGTAGTTGGGATGCTTCCCCAATTTGCTGGGTTGGTCGAACCGCTAATCGTGTAAGCAGGTGTAAAACCCTCATTAATGCTTAGTTTATTACAAAACACTAGAGCGTGATACCAATTTACTCTTTCTACCGGGCCATTATTTCCAACTCCAGGGAAATAACTTGGATTAGGTAGACCTGTTACTGATGTAAACTGCCCTTGCGTAATTTCATATTGACTCATTCGAAAGGTTGATACTGTTGAAATATTAGCCGGGGTGGCATCCCTTTGAAATGTTCCTCCCGGGACATATTTCAGGGTGCCTATGTTTGCTGAGGTATAGTCAACTGCAACTGTCAGCCAACCTGCAACGATTGCAGAGACATGATCAACCGTGTCAACTGCCACAAGATCGTAAACCCCGTCAATCAACCCAGCGGTCAAAGTTATCGTGTAAGGTGTGTTTGCGGTTGCGTTTGATTTTCCGAGAAATGCTTTGTTTGCGCTGACTGCGGCGTCAATCTGGGCTTGCGTTGTGGCAGCTTCACCGTTCTTTACGAGATAGATGTTTCCAGTTTTTGTAGATTGCACTGTAGATGTGGAGGTATTGCCGCTTCTCAAAATCTGTGCAGTATTAATCGGAGCACTTACAACCGGCATTGTGTTATCGACTGTCAGCCAGCCAGCCAGCAACAATTGCGGAAAGGTTCCCAACCGTGTCTACTGCAACCAGGTCGTAAACCCAGCTTACAAGGCCAGTTGCTACCGTTACAGTATATGAAGTGTTTGCGGTTGCGCCAGATATAGCAAGAAATGCTTTATTTGCGGCGATAGTTGTATCAATATCTGCTGGTGTGGCTGCGTTTTCGCCACGTTTGATGAAGTAGATGTTGCCTGATTTTGACGATAGAACAGTAGATGCCGAGGTGTCACCGCTTTTCAACGTCTGTGGAGTGTTTATTAGAGCACTCACAACCGGAGGAGTGGAACCTGTTGTGCCATTACTACCTGTGGTTCCGGTTGTTCCTGTCGTCCCTGCTTCACCAGTGGAGCCCGTTGCACCTGTGGCTCCGGTTTCACCGGTTATTCCAGTGTTTCCAGTTGCGCCGGTTGTACCCGTAGTTCCTGTTTCACCTGTGGCGCCAATTGAACCATCCTGGGCAAGAACGGTCCAGGTATTTCCATCATAAATATATGCTTTTGCTGTAGCGGTATTGGAATAGGCCCACTTTACGGAAGGGAAATCAGGACTGGCTGAGAGTGAACCCTTCCATACAATTCCTATAGCGTTTTGACCGGCTGTGCCAGCCGGGCCGACGGCTCCATTTGTACCATTAATGCCGGCAGTGCCAGTGGCGCCGGTTGGACCTGTTGCTCCTGCTGCACCGTCAGCTGCCAATGTTTGCCATGCTGAGCCATCGTAAATATATGATTTTTTATCGGTGATGTTGTAATATCCCCAGTTCCTTTGCGGATTCTGGAGGGCAGTATCTGCGCTTGATGAAAAGCTTC
>JADFXM010000138.1:0-3647 GCA_015233565.1 Candidatus Rifleibacteriota bacterium | reverse complement strand
GCCGTCAGCTGCCAATGTTTGCCATGCTGAGCCATCGTAAATATATGATTTTTTATCGGTGATGTTGTAATATCCCCAGTTCCTTTGCGGATTCTGGAGGGCAGTATCTGCGCTTGATGAAAAGCTTCCTCGCCACAGAATGCTGTATCCTGAAAAAAACATTTCATCCTTCAGCAAATTAATTGTACTTGAAATCGGGCTGACTATTCCTGCAGAAACCATAACTGAAGGGGTGTTGCTCGACTTAAGACTCGGATAGAAAACGCTGATCGAATAATTTCCGACAGGAACTCCGGAAATGACAAAATTACCCTGCTCATTGGTTAAAGCAGCAAAAGAAGTTCCTTTGATATAGGCAATTACACCCTGTTTTCCGGCGCCATCCAAAAGGATTGCTCCGCTTATATCGCCGGTTGGAAATAATTTCACTTCTCCGAGATTGATTGAATCAGCATGAAGCGAAATGGAAACATTTGCTACTACCGCGCTTTCAAATCTGCTCTTTTGCGCAATCAGATTATATGTACCGGTTGCGACATTATCAAAAGTGAATTCGCCACTTTCATTGGTGGATGTTACATACGACAAAGGCTCCACCGCCATTCTTAATGCGCTGCGAAGATTGTACACATCGGGCGGACTATACGAATTGGTCGGAAAAAGATACACTTTAATATTTCCAAGGCTTCAGTTGCCGGAAATTTTTCCATGGAGGGCAGTACCCCTGTTGGACGCTCCATTGCCAGCAGGGTTTAAAGGGCCAATTGGGTTTCCTGAACTGCCACCTCCGCCGCCGGAACAGGCGACGAAGAACAGCAAAGCAATAAACATGGAAAGAAATAGAATTTGCTTCATAAATTGTCCCTTTGAAAACTTATTTTCCTCACAACAATATTTAGAACTGTTTTAAATTCATAGCCAACCAAAAGTAACAGGGATATTTCCCATTTGTAATTTGGCAACTTGGCGTGCAAACCGTTGAATAATCAAAAGCCACCATGAAAATCAAAACGCAACTGTTTCTCATTCTATTCCCCCCAAGAAGTCAAGAAAAAAATAGTCCGTACAGCATGAAGAGATGGGTGCCAACACTTCTCGAGATGGCAAAATCGGGGTATGATCAACCTTTGAGTTGCGCTGGAATGCCCCGGGTCACTATTAGTCCGGATTTCCCCAAGCCTAAAAATTTCAAACTGGACCGGGCGATTGCGGTTACGGTAATTCAGAAAAGATGAGATCATCCTTTTCAAATTGTTCCTTTATTTAACAGAATAAGTTCGATACACTTATTCAGTTTAAATGAAGGTTTTGAAAAAGTATGTCCGGGAAATCCCTTACAAAATTAATTTTTTTTAATTTATTTAACGGAATGTGTCTTCAAACACAAATGCCTTCCAAGACTGAGAGTTGTGGGTTCCCCACAGGCTCAAATTTATTAGCATAATGGCTTTTTCCTGCATAGCGAGCAAGAAGCCGCCGCATTTCAGTAGTTTTCCAATCTGACGAGGGCTGTCGAGAACCTGAATCAAAGGATGGTGTTGGAAGAGACTGTTTTCTAGCCCTCCCACAGATGATCTTTCATAGAAAATAGTAATTTCAGACATCCCAATACTCGGGGATTTAATTTTGGAACCATTTTTTTGATTGACGAATTGCCAACTTCCTTTTGAAGGCATCTTCTGATTAATTTTTATGAAAGTTGGTCTCAGATAAAATCCAATCTAAAACTTGAGTTTCGCCAATAGCAAATTTGAGAGAGAGTAAAACATGGTAACGATGCTTGTTTTGACAGAATTTTGTGTAAGTAAAATCACAGTACGGTATTTCGTAGATTTGGCTAACAAACGAAGTCTCCCTAAAAAAATACTGTCAGATATTGACAGTACACTATTTTCTCAGCAGCTTCCGAAGAGAGGACAAATGTTGAGGACCCATGCAAAGTCATTCGGAAATGTGCTTTGCAAGGCGCTTTCCGCTGCGGGTCTCTTGGAAATACACAAAACCGCAGAGACAAGCTTCCAGAGCGGCAAAAAAATAATGGCGAAACTCAAGTAAAAGTATTCGAAAATCAGAAAAATACCTTTTGAAGCTCTTTTCCAAGAAAATGTAAACTGCCGACGCCAGGAATTTTGATTCTTCCTTAAACATAAGCCCACAAGCCACTTTCGAAACATGCCCATGTTTTTTCTGTCGGGTTTTTTCTTGAGACCAACTTTTATCAGAGTAATCTTGAAACTCAGCCTTGAAATACTTTTTACTAATGCTTTTTTTTTAAAGTGGTATCATAGCTAAATCCGAGGTCTTAGGAATTCTGAATTTAACAAAATATAGCACTTTTTAATAGGTCGATCTAGCAAAAAAAACTCTAAATCTGTTTGAAACAGAAATTTTTAATAAGTGAGCCATCACCGCCTTAAATCCTTTCTGAAAAACGCCGAAAAGATTTTCTGATGCAATATATGGTTCGGGGGTTTTAACTCATCCCAAGCGTGACAATCAAATCAAGATAGGCTGAAATTATTCAAAGGTGTTGGCAACCTCTTTGTCACCCCTTAAGTTTTCGGATTATCTCGATGTTTAACCCGGTTGCCTGCGAAATTTTTTCAACAGAAAGGCCCATCGAAAGAAGATTTTTTGCAATTTCAATATTTCTTTCCTCTTTTCCTTCCTCTTTTCCTTCCTCTTTGCCTTCCTCCTTGCCTTCTTCTTTGCCTTTCCGTGCAGCATTTGCAAGGGCAGAAGAATAGTCCAAAAGTGCTTTTTCGCGCATTTCGTAGTTCAGTCGTTCTTTTTCAACTTTTCGGAAAATTTCTTCACACGTCAAAGCTTTTTTAATTTTAGACTCATTTTTCGCGATTTCTTGCATAGCATCTCCTTCCGTGTTACACAAGTACATTAACCATTTTTCAAGCAGTGTTCGAGGTTTCTTGCGTAAGGTCTTCATTTTGGGAAGTTCCAGAAAATGAAGTTCAAACAGATTTGTCAAAACATGTTTGGAATTTTCATCATAAATTCGGTAGCAAGAATGGTAGTTTCTATGAATCTCAATGAAGGAGTAATTTAAAACAGCAATTATAATGGTGGGTTTCAAATCAATATAATTTTGACCAGATTTGAGTTGTCCGGAAAATAGTTTTGCCCAATAAAAAAGTGGCCTGGGTTCGTTGTCTCCTTCATTACAGACTTGTACTTCAATATTGATGAGTTCGTCTTTGTCGGTCTTTCCAAGGATATCGAGACGTGAGCTCTTGTCGAAAATAAACTCGGGGTCAATTTCCCGATTCAGAAGTTCAATACTTGTGAGTTGATTTTTGCCATCGGGAGCAAGAATTGAATTCAAGAAGCTGATCAAAATATCTTTGTTCTCTTCGGAACCAAATATGCGTTTGAAAACATAGTCGTTCATGCGATTAATTCGCTTTTTCACTTGAACCACGCTAATTCCTCCTGAGCAGCTCCAAAAAAATCCTTACTAATTGTAGCACGAGAATTTTCCGACAACAATCCTTTCAGTTACACGGCAGGAATTATCCATTAATAATTGGGGTTACTCTCCTTGTTCTTCATCTAATGTTTTTTTCTAACTTCGATTCTGCTTATTCGAATTTTGCCATGAAATCTTGAAACCAAATCATGGAGGGCCTCTG
>JADFXM010000137.1 GCA_015233565.1 Candidatus Rifleibacteriota bacterium | reverse complement strand
AAAGAATGCAATCGCCTGATTAGGTCTCTAAAAGAGAAAATACTCAAAACAAAAAAGCCAAAAATAGTTCCGAGAGCGGGGCGTTAAAAAAAATCAAAAAAAATAACGAGGGTACCCGAAATGTATGGTAAAGTCAGATTTCCAAACCTCGGGGATTTAAATTTGATACCATTTTTTCGATTAATGAATCGCCAAGTTGCTTTGGAAGGCATCTTCTGGTTTATTTTTATGAATGTTGGTCTCAGGGTGAAATCCAACCGAAAAGTATTCCAAAATCAGGAAAATACCTTTTGAAGCCCTTTTCCGAGAAAATGCAAACTATCGATACCAGGAATTCTGAATTTCAGACCTCCCAATCTCGGGGATTTAAATTTGATACCATTTTTTCGATTGATGAATTGCCAACTTGCTTTGGAAGGAATCTTCTGATTTAGTTTATGTCCTGGAAAGCATTCCATCGAATTGGAAATCATGCACCCAAAGAGTGGCTATTTCCCATTTTGAGTTCTGAAGTAATTTCTCACAATCACTCCCGGTCCGCCGCCTGGAGTTTCGGCTGTGAATCCGTCAAAAGTGGTCGGCTCTCCTCCGATTTTTTTAAGCACCCAGCCAGGATAATCGAACGCCCAAACACAGAGTCCTATTTTCCTCCGTTGTAAGTATCCCAGGAATTTCCACACTTCCTGCTTAATCTTGTCGCCAGAGGCTCCCTTGAAGCACCTGATGACCGCACCCTTTGGGCCTGTCGTTGCATTCCATTCTGATGCCAGAACCGGAAAACCGTCCTCTATCAGAAATCCAAAGCTTTTCTGCCAATCGGATGGTTTACAATAGTGACTTGCATAATAAGGATGCACGCCGAAAACCATGTTATGGCCCGGATCATCAATATGCGGCATACCCTCGAATCGTCGCGCCCAATCTAAACCATCCACGATTATCAGATTGCGGGCACCCACTTTGCGAACCGCATTTACGAGAGTTTGCATTCCTACTAATCGGTCGCCACCATTTGGATTCTGCCCACCGTGCAGCCACAACTGCCAATTATGCGGGTTGGGTGACAATGCGGGTTCATTGTACAGCTCGTACATGACTCCAAGATCATTACTAAACAAGCGAGTCAATTGGAGACAAGCACGCAATGTGGCCTCAGTCGGCATGCGATGTTTTCCAGATTCGGTATCTTGATCGTCGACATTAACGTTCACCACAAAACCAGCCTGTCGAGCCTGCGTCACGGCGGATTGAATCTCCTGCAAATACTCCTGTGACCAATATTTGCTCTTCGGATCTAAACCAGCTTGCGACAGCTGAAATCTGATCATGTTAGCTTTCCAACTGGCGGCCATCGACAATTCTGGTTGCCCAGGCTGCATAAAATATTGGTATCTTTCCTGCGCCTGCTTACCTCGCACGCTAGGCGGGGACATTAGCCCGTAAATATCCAGCCCGTAGGGAATGAATTGACGTCCATTCAAGGTAATCAACCCCCGCTTGGTAGATAATACGTCAGATGAGTATTGCGCGGTCGCAGGGAATTTTCCAAATATGCAAACAACCACTAAGGCAATCAACACCTGGTATTCAATTGTATTTCTTACGTTGCACATGCAGGTACTGATGTTTTTTCCATTTCCCCAACATATTCAAGAATGATCAATGTGTTGTCGTCTTCCTGAGAATAATTCCCGCGGTAGGAATCAACAGATTCGAAAATCTTTTTGCAGGTATCCATAGCACTCAGGTTCCTGAATGAAACCATCAGGTTAATAAAAGCCGGATATCCGAGAACAACTTTGGCCGAATTCGTAGTTTCCGGAATCCCATCAGTGAAAAAATATAATCGGTCACCTTTCTTAAGTTCAGCTTTTTCTTCTGTGAATTTTTTCCCTTTTTTAATTCCTAAGGGAAAACCACACTCTCCGATTTCCTGAAATGTCCCATCGACTCTTACAAGTACCGGTTGGCAGTGCCCTGCATTAGAGAAAGTAATTTCCCCGGTTTCAGAGTTAGTAAGAAGATAAAAGAAAGTCATAAACCTTTTCTTTCTCATCGTGTGGAAAATCAATTCATTTAGCTTGTACAACACCACTGAAGGTCTGGGGTCACCCGGAACTTCATTGATAACGGTAGCTTTTGCCATTGCCATGAGTAGTGCAGCTGGTACACCGTGTCCGGTAACATCACCTACTACCACTAAAATTCTTCCATCAGGAAGAGCAAAATAGTCCAGATAATCTCCGCCCAGTTCGGTAGCCGAGACTGACTGACCGTAGACTTTCCAAAATCCAACCCGCAGATATGGTACCGGGAATAAACTGGCTTGTATGGTTCGGCCAACTGAAAGTTCCTCCAAACCAACCATTACAAGATTGAAGGTTTGAGAAAGCTTCCCAAGTTCGTCGTTCTCCAATGGTGGTACACGATGCTTAAAATGCCCTTTATCAATTGCCATTACTCCATCGGTCAAATGTTGGATAGGAATTAGAAACTGTCTGGCAATCGTCGTCCCAACAATTAAAGAGAAACATAAACAAAAGATTCCAAGCGTAACCAGATTTCTCCGTAATCGTGCGATTGAGGAACTAACACTTGCAGCCGGAACAATTTTTACAAGAATAAATTTGTCCAGTTCCTTTCCCGGTATTCCGGTAGCCAAAAAATCCTTCCCTTTGATTTTTATCTGTTCTTTTGTCAATTTTCCACGAATTTGAATCCGCTTTGAAAATTCCTGTAACCAGACAGTTTTTTCGCATTTAGAAGGATAAGATCTTGTTGGATCATTGGGATAAAGTGCAAAAAAACGTGGTTCATGAGTCACTTTTTCATTTAATTTTCCCCAATTGCTTACATAGTATGAAGAAAGGCTTAATGGTGACCAAAAAAAGAAAAACATAAAATTCGCGCCACCATCTGCTCCACCTATGATATTGATCAAAATGAACCGGTCCATTTTTCCAAAAAATTTCATTTTTTCAATATTTCCAAGACGCTTCAACATATTGGAATAAAGACCACTGAGAGCAGCATCTCCTTCGAACAAATCTTCAATGTGGAATTTATCTTTTTTCATATTCGCATCGGCAATACCGTGGCTAAAATTGTATTTTTCCAACATTTTAACACCTAGTTGCTGCATGATCTTCTCTTTTTCCTTGGTTTGGATGATTTCTCCATCACGACGGATAATCATTGGGGTTGGTAGTGGAATTTTTTTCAAAAGTGCAGCATAATGCTCATCGAAAACACCCTTAAGGAAACGACCATCAGGCGATTGTCCAAGGTGTACCAACTTGTTAATTGCTTCCGCGATGTTTCTCAAAGAAAGGGTAAATTTATTATCTATTGCACGAAGTGTGTTTTCCATGGAATTGAAGGTCTCTTCAAGTAAGCTGCGTTCTTTTTCCCAGAGGTAATCTTGCCCAACCACCAGGAGTATAACCAAAGGGAGACCGGCAACAAATCCCAGGAGAATCAAAAGTTTCTGCCTGATAGACAGCCATGGTGATTGATCCGGGACTATATACCGATAGCTGATAAAACATAACAACAGAAAAATTCCCAAAAGGATCATTCGTTCAAGGTTGTGGTATCTCGACGAATTAACTTTGTCCGGAATTCGAAGGAAATCCCAGAGCCGTTCTTTTCCGTCCCCCATTAGAATGGCAACGATGTATTTTTCTGAAATGAAAACATCTTTTGTACTATTTTCGTAATCCACCAAGCATTTTCTTAGAAACATATCTTCATTTACGTGTTCAAGAGCCCTTTTCGGAAGCTCTCCGGAAAGGTGGAAACCGTATTTCCCCAACGAGGATTGCTTATTGGCTTGTTCTAGAAGCTTTATCAGGGAAAAATGTCGGGGAACAGCTCCAAGATTCACATGGGCCATCATTGTTAGATTCGAGAAGGGCTGGAAGAAAAAATAGTTGTGCCTCAATCCCATTCCGACAACATGGACTTTCTCAGTATTTCTATCTTCATCCTCACTAAGATTTCCAACAGACATCGTTTCACCGATGAAAGCTTCGATGCTCTTGGTTAACCCACGGGAAATCACCGGCCTATCTTTCGCTCTGGCAGCTGAAAAGATCTCGTGAACTTTTTTCATTATTACCTTGGAGGGTATTTTGGAAGAGAGCTCTTCAAACACATTTCCATTTAGGTCAGAAAAATAAAACTCGAATAAGCCGGGATACTTCTGATTGATGAAATTAAGTCCTCTGCGAAACTGATTAAGATTGGGGGGTGAATATTTTTTATCAAAAAATTTTCCGAAATTTTTTAACATTTTATAGAAAAATCGCTCATCTTCTGCAACTTTTCGAATGTTTTCCAGGCGTCGAACCATTTTCTCAGAAAGTTCTCTGGCATTATTTTTGAATTTCCGATCCCAATTGCGTTCAATTCCCCAACCAATCAGCCACAAGGGTAACAAACCAAAAACCAGGCAAAAAACAATCCATTTGCCCCAACCCTGGAGTCTTGTAAAATAATTCAATTTAGCCTCTTCGCAGCAATTTTAATTTATCGTAAGAATATTGTTTCAGATAATTATTTCTTGATTGAATTCCTTTATTCAATTCCTTTATTCAATTCCTTTATTAATACCGAATTTTGGGTTATTTCTCAACTTTTTCAATTGGCGAGTCTGAAAAAAATTAACAATTTTCGCAACCGGATATTGGTTTGAGAAGATTTCTCCAATAATTGAATCGCTTCATCAATTATGTTAAACTTTTTAAAATAAAAAAACATCTCAGAGGAACATTTTTTCAAATTTCTTCTGAAAATTTGAGATGATACAAAAAAAGGAAAACACTATGCAATTGGATATATTTTTAAATCCCTCGGCAAACAGGAATACTTCTCAGACCAATTGGAGCAAGGTAGAAGAAGCATTAAAAAAGCAGAGTTTTGAGGTTCGTTTGAAAACCTCTTCTTCACGAGAAAACCTGATTTCAACAATTTTGGAATCAATTAACGGGGGTGCCAGAAAACTTGTTGCAGCAGGAGGAGATGGCACATTTCAGATTCTGCTTGATTCTGTAATGTCGGCAAGAATAAAGCATCCTGAGCTGTTAAACGAACTCTTTATAGGCGCAATCGGGATGGGTACCAGTAACGATTTTCATAAACCGTTCACTCCGGAAAAAATGCTGGGTGGTTTTCCGGCTAAAGTCCGAGAAGAAGCTTCCAAGAAACACGATGTCTTGATGCTTACAGTGAAATCCCCTGATGGCAGCCAATCGGTTCGCCATTTTCTACAATCTTCGAATGTTGGAGCAATTCCCGTAACTAATGAAGTTTTAACCCAAGAGAGGGGTTTTTTGCATAGTTTGTACAATTATTGTTACCCACTCGGATTACCGCTAGCTTCTCTTTATGTTTTATTTACCTATGAAGGATTTGAGGGAGTGGTACAGGTTGGAGAGGAAAAATTTGAAGGGTTGTTCACCGGAATGACGCTTCTAAAGAGGCCATATATGGCAGGAAGCTTTGTTTTTAAAACAAATCGGGTCTGCGATGACGGTCTCATGGACCTTGGACTATGCAAAAAAGTCGGAGCATTTCGTAGTCTTGCACTGACTGGGGCCTTTCAGAACCAAGGGTTTGGTGGACATCCTGAAGTAATTTTTCGGGAAATTTCCTCGGTTTCGGTAATGTTTTCAAAACCACAAACGGTGGATATTGACGGGGAATTAATCAAAGCGACTGAAGCCACCTGGAAAGTACTTCCAAAGGCTCTCAATATATTGGGCTGAAAAGACACTGCAAAATTTCGCCTTCTCCGCAGCGAGGTACAATTTTAAACGAACCCAAAATTTTCCGTTGATGAATTTTTCCACAAAAAAGTTTTCCACTTGATGGTTTCCCAAACGCTTTTTCTTCCACAAATTTGTCCCGATTTGAACATACCAGCAAATTCGCTGAAAAAATTTTGAAAAAACAGAGGAGACATTTTTAATGGGAAAGGAAAAAGTTTGCGACTTTTTCTCTTAACGCTCTGTTTTAAACCGAAGTTCCGGACGCAAAGTCTATTGAAATCCTGATCTGTAAACGAATTTAAGGCATTTTTCAGACGGTTTTTACTGGACAGTAGGAAAACCCTTGCAACCATCTTCAAACATACATTTCGGGTACCCTCGTTATTTTTTTTGATTTTTTTTAACGCCCCGCTCTCGGAACTATTTTTGGCTTTTTTGTTTTGAGTATTTTCTCTTTTAGAGACCTAATCAGGCGATTGCATTCT
>JADFXM010000136.1 GCA_015233565.1 Candidatus Rifleibacteriota bacterium | reverse complement strand
AAAACTGTTCTTTCGAGTTCCAATTCTTCGATTAGCTGCTGAAGCTCGAGCAATATTCCATTTGCGTCAGGAAGCTGGAACATGCCTTCCTGAGCACTCTTATAAAGCGGTGTATTTGGTACAAGCATCAGAGTGAGCGCACTGAGGAGGCGAGGTTGCATCAAATTCAAGGTCAGAGCGGTTTCATGGATATGGGCTTTTGAAAAATCCTGGCCACCCAGTCCTAAAATAACAATTACTGAAGCACGAATTCCCGCCGATTGCGCTTTTTTGACTGCTTCGATCATTTCTGTTGCAGTACAAGCCTTTTTTACCCGATGTAATATCTCTTCTGCCCCGCTTTCCAAACCCATATAAAAAGTGTTTAGCCCGGCCCTTTTAAGGCTTTCCAACTCTGAAATACTTTTATTTATAATTCCCCCAGCCCCAGAATATAGAGAAAATCTTTTCGCGCTTGGGAAAAATTCCTGTGTATTGGAAATAAAATTCAAAAGCTTTTCTGTACTAAGAATCATTGTGTCGCCATCCGCGAAAAAAATTCTATTCTTCGAAGAGTCATCCACGCAGCTTAGCCATTCAAGATGCTTACGAAAGTTTTCATCCGAACGAATTGAATAGGAAACTCTCCGATAAGCTCCACAAAACTCGCATGAATGGGGACAACCAATGGTGGCCTGAACAATCGCACTATCGGCTTCGGCTGGCGGCCGAATTGGTTCTCCAATATAATTGAAATTATTTCTCTGCATTTGAATACTGGCTTTTAGGACAATTTCGTTTTTGTTAGTATAACAAACATTGGTCCATTATTTCGATTTTCCAAAAAATTTTTTCAACACTCCAAACGGATCTTCCACGGTTCGTACATAAATGGAAGAAGCTTCTAACAATGAAATGAAAGTGAAATAGGCACTTACTGTTCCACCACCATTGTAGGCAGGGAAGGTATTGAAAGTTGGTTTTAGGCAAATTTCATTGTCCCGGAACTGCCTACGCGAAATATTCTATGTCGCACTTAAATGCTGATTGGAAGATGGATACAGGGTGCTTTTTTAACTTTTGAAGTGGAACTTCCGGTAAAGCAGGAAGCCTGAATTTCAACTCAAGATCTACATTTGACATCCAGCGATTGAACATGCTATTTTTTTTTAAGATGAAAAAATAATTGTTGAAAAAAAAAGTGGGTGAACAATGGAATTGAAAACTTGGGTGGATAGTCTGTTGGAGGCAATGGTCAATGCTGACAGAAAGGCTGCAATGGAACTGATCGAACGGGCTTTTGCAGCTGGAATCTCACCCGACCTCGTCCTGAGTGGCATCCTTGATCCTGCGCTTGGACATCTTGGTGTTATGTGGGAAAAGACGTCTGTTTCTCTTGCCCAGACTTTCATTGCAGCAAAAACGGCAGAAGATGTGCTTCTACGATGTTTGCCGACTCACGAGTCGCGTACGATAATGCCTTTCAAGGGCTCTATTGTCATCGGCAATATCGAAGATGATTTCCACAGTCTCGGTAGGCGAATTGTAGCGTCGTTCCTTCGAGCCACTGGTTGGGAAGTCCACGATCTGGGAAATGACGTGCCGGCTGACCAATTTGTTGACAAAGCTCTCGAAGTTCATGCTTCGGTTATCGGTGCTTCTGCAATGATGCAAACAGCCGCCCTGAACATACGCAAACTACGCGATCTCATCGACGCTCGTGGCTTGAAAGATAAATTAAAACTGGCAGTGGGTGGAGCAGTTTTCAACTGGCGTCCGGAACTCGTTGCTGAGATTGGCGGGGACGGAACGGCACAGAGTGCTGCTTATGCAGATGCTCTTTTTCAAAGACTTCAAGCGGAAGCGAAGAAAGAGAGGCAATCATGAACGCATATCGGCGAGTTATGAATACTCTTCAAGGTCTTTCAGTTGATCGCGTGCCGGTCTTTTCTGTCCTTGGCGCTTACGGAGCGAAACTCACGAAAAATAGTTTGCAGAACCTTTATAGTGATGCCGGTGCGTGGGTTTCAGGGCAACAGGCAGTTCAGGAAACGTTCGGTTTCGACATGATTTTGGCGACATTCGATTACAGTGCTGTTGCTGAGGCTTTTGGGGGGGAAGTCGCTTGGTTTGCAAATCAACCACCCAATTTGAAACGCCCGTTAACAACGAAACCTTTGGATGCATTGAAAATGCCACTTCCTGATCCACATCATACGAGGCGCCTTCCCGAAATCTTGTCGGCAACCCGACAACTGGCCACCCGTTATCGTGAAGAAGTGCCGTTGTTCGCGGCAATACCCGGCCCTGGTGCGCTACCAGGGTTGGTTCTAGGTTTGGAAGCATGGATGGAGACTTTACTGTTCGATGAGCCTGTCGCCAGGCAACTGCTTGAATATACCGGTCAATTTTTCGTTAACTGGGCAAATGCGCTACTTGAAGCTGGTGTTACCGCTTTAGTTGTCACAGAATCTTTTGCCAGTGCGGAAATTACCTCACGTAATTTGTTCGCCGAACGGTTGTTGCCTCATGTTCGAGCAATGTTTGGACTGGTAAAAGGCCCGATGGTTTTTCACCACGGTGGAGGGCGGATTTTGCAAATTCTGGATTTACTTCCTGGCCTGCCAGGTTTGGTTGGCGTTGTCGTCAGCTCCAAGGATGATCTAACCAAAGCCCGAGGGTTGATTGGACCAGACCTTGCATTGTTGGGGAACCTGGACAACCTGAGTTTGCCGGAAGCTTCTTCGGAAGAAATTCATGCACAAAGTCTTAGGTGTTTACAAGCTGCAGCTCCCTCAGGTCGATACATTCTCTCACACTCAGCAGCTGACGTCCCAATAACGACCCCTCCAAGGAACCTTTTGACCATGATCGCCGCAAGTGAAGCCTACGCAGCTGGCCAAAAAAACCGATTATGACAACTCCAACAATCTGGTTAAGCTGTGGAGTTCTTCGTGCCGAAATGGAAGAGCTTATACGCTTGGGTAAAATCAGTGGCCAGTTGCGTTTTTTAAATTCCATGTTACATATGGTTCCCCAAAAAATGGAAACCATTCTCACTTCTGCCCTGAAAGAGGCTTTGCCCCGTAAAATATGTCTGGTGCTGGTTTATGGCGATTGTTGCCCCAGAATGCTTGATTTGGTGCGCAACTTTCACATAGGTAGGGTAGATGCAATAAACTGCGCTCAGTTGCTGGTTGGTCGCGCCCGATATCGAGAATTGATGCAAATGGAGTCATTCATGATCTTACCTGAATGGGCGGGGCGCTGGCGGGAAATAATGCAATCTGAACTTGGATTAACAGAGAATGTGGCACATGAACTGATGGGAGAAAACCGACGGGAGTTGGTGTATCTGGACACTGGTCTGATACCAGTCCTAGAAACAGCACTCAAGGATTGTGCTTCTTTTACAGGGTTGCCTTGGCGTGTCGAATCCGTCACTCTGGACAACCTCCTTAAACAATTGTTGATAGCTCAGACTACTGCTCAAGCAATGATGTTTTCAAACGAGAATTAACAATGACGAGCACCCATTTATCTCCAAAACCGGCCTCACTGGCTGATCGACTTCTGGCGATTGAAGTCTTTTCCGAACTGCTTGCATCAACCGCTCCAGCTCAGCTTGGACAGAGTCTTACCGAGCAGATTCGTGAGTTGTCAGGTGCCCGTACCATTCTTCTAATTTCCCGTTCGCTCGGACTTGACATTCACAAGCTCCTGTATGCTTGTCCGCCCAGACGCGCGCAGATGTTTTCTTCTGACGAACAAAAATGTTTCTGTCCAAATGAATTTTCCGAACCATTGCCTCGTCTGGTGTCGGACTTTCCTACATCCCACCCCTTGCGAACACCCCTGATTCGCGAAGGTATCCAGTCCATACTCCGCTTCCTTTTGCGTACCGGAGGTGAGCTAATTGGTACCTTGGTCTTACTTGATCTACCGGATTCAGATCGCATTGATGAAACTGCAGAAATCATTTCACAACTTTCACCGGTAATAGCTCTGGCCTTGAAAAACTCCCTTGCCTTCGAGCGGATTGAAAAACAGTCTTTGGAGCTTGAAAAGCAGTCTCAAGAACTGGAACGCCGTGTTGCCGAGCGCACTGCTGATCTTGAGGCCGCCAATCATGAACTTGAAACTTCACGTCAAGCTGCCTTCAAATCGATAGAACAAGCAGTAGATGCGCGACAACAAGCTGAAAAAACTGCTTCGGCTCTCCAACAGGAAGTAAACGAGCGAAAACAGGCGGAAGACGCTCTTGCAGCAGAAAAAGAACGTCTTAATGTCACCCTGCGCAGTATAGCTGATGGAGTGATTACGACGGATATTCAAGGTAATGTGGTAATTATCAACAAAGTCGCTGAAAAACTGACGGGATGGACACAAACTGAAGCCCTTGGGAAACCCCTCACCATGATTTTCCACATCATCAACCAGCTCACACGGAAACCTTGTGTGAGCCCAGTCCTAAAGATACTTTCCACAGGAGCAATCGAAGAGCAGGAAAATCATACAGTCCTCATTTCCCGGGATGGTACCGAAAGGATCATATCTGAAAGCGGAGCTCCCATTCGTGACAAAAACAGTGTTACCATCGGGATCGTGGTAGTCTTTCACGACAGGACAGGAGAGCAAAAATTGCTCGATGCACTTCAACGAAACGACAAACTCGACGCTCTCGGTGTTCTTGCGGGTGGCATTGCTCACGATTTCAATAATCTTCTTGCTGGTATCTTCGGCTATATCGACCTCGCTTACGAAAATTGTGGTACCAACAACAAAGTCTCCAATTTCCTCTTTAAAGCGCTACAAGCCTTCGAACGCGCCAAAAACCTTACACAGCAACTTCTCACTTTTTCCAAGGGAGGATTGCCAGTTTGCGAAACAGGAAATTTAAGTCCAACCATTCGAGAAAGTTCAGCATTTGCTCTCTCCGGCTCAAATATTATTTGCGAATTTGACATTTCCCAAGACCTTTGGCTTGTAGATTTCGACAAAAATCAGATCGGACAGGTGATAGACAATTTGGTCATCAATGCCCGCCAAGCAATGCCAAACGGCGGCAAAATCATCATTTCAGCAAAAAATATTGTCCTTCATGGTTCAGAAATGACAATCATCAAAGGCGGAAGGTTCGTAAAAATTTCCGTAATTGATACTGGTATTGGCATCCCTCCTGCGAATCTCAAACGAATTTTTGATCCTTTCTTTACCACAAAGTTGAAGGGAAATGGACTAGGTTTGGCAACCTGTTACAGTATCATCCAGAAACACCATGGATATATTGATGTGGAGTCAGTGTTGGGAAAGGGAACAACGTTTTCTTTGTATTTTCCAGCTTCCATGAATAAAGTTGTATCTGAGATTCCTAAAGGTGCTATATCGCATAAAGGTAGCGGAAACATTCTGATCATGGACGATGAAGCCTTTATTCGTGAAATTCTTAGCAATCTACTTAAGGAGATGGGATACCAAACGATTGAAGCAAAGGATGGCAATGAAGCCTTGCAACTTTGTATGGATGCTCTCCAAAAGGGAAATCCCATCAACGGTGCTTTTTTAGACCTGACAATTCCAGGGGGAAAAGGTGGCAGAGAAACAATTGTGGAACTTCGGAAATTGCATTCAACAATCCCAATTTATTCTTCCAGCGGATTTTCGGAGGATCCCCTCGTTTCAAGACCCACCGAATTCGGATTTACTGACAGTATTCGCAAACCCTATCGAAAAGAAGAATTGGTGATAATGCTGAACCGACATAATCCAGAAAATAAGTAAAATTTTTGACAGTGTAGCAAATTTAACGAAAAAGAAACTTGACGAGGCGGTCGTTGAGCGGAGTCGAAACGACCAAAGTTATAAAATAAATTGTGTGTAGGTGAGTCCATCATAATGAATGAAGGAATAAACACAATTGTAGCAAATGGCTGGAAAATAATTATCGGCTGAAATGCTACAGTGTCCCTATTTTTCTAGATAAAAATTGTTTTGGAAAATTAAAACTGGTTATTTTTTCGGCTTTCTAATTCTACTTGTTGGTACCCATTCGTTCCATTCTTCGCCATATCCATCATAGGTAATATAATGTGAACCTCCGGTTACATCCAGAATTTTGGCTGGGTACCATTTTTTCTTCCATTCCACTTCAACAATTGTACCAACTGGGTAACTCTTTGGTGTTGCGATCTTTCTAAGGTTTTTTGCTTCCACCCAGGAGTCATCGTTGTCGTTATAGCCGATGTAATGGATTTTGTATCTTCCACCGTTTTCCTCTATTATTCGGCCTTTCCACCATTCGTTTTCGACAAATGCTTCTATTCTTTCACCAATCCTTTTACCGCTCTTTGATAATGCAAAAGAAAGAGTAAAATCTTCCGGAAAGCCATTTGTAAAGATACTTGGTGAATTTTGTTCCTCGAAAATGACCATATCATTTTTAATATATTCAGCGAATTCCTTCAAAGTAATTTTCCCATCGTTGTTTAAATCGACGTAAGGTTGGCCTCCGAGTGCCGCCAGAAAACCTTCAGTGAATGTCCAGTTTC
>JADFXM010000135.1 GCA_015233565.1 Candidatus Rifleibacteriota bacterium | reverse complement strand
GTTCGATTGTTTTTTTCTAAAGGCCGCTTCTCGAAAGAGCAATCATATTTATTGGTACAAATTTAAAAATTATTTTTGGGGTATAATTTAGAAGATTCCTAAGCCTGTGAAAATCGGTGTTCAATAACCCGCGAATTCGCACCGGCGGCCATCTAGCTTGATAATGATTTCTTCGGGTTTAATTTCAGTCAGAATTTCCACACGCTGCGGGGCCGCCGCAGCCTGTACCGGTTCAAGTTTTTCAAGATTTTCTTCTTTAGCAGCTAAAGGAAAAATATTTACTTCTTCTTTTGAAGGCTGGGAAAGCATTTCAGGGTTTTGTGGTTCCTCGGCAGGCTTATTTTGTTGATTGTCAACCGCTGGAGGTTGAAAGCTTTCCTTTTTAGTTGCTGCTTTTGGTTCTAGGGTTTTAAGTTGTTGCACGGTATTGGGCTTTCCTTTGCCGATCCATCGGGCGTTTCGAATTGCCACATCAAGAGATTTTTCAGGAGATTTTGCTTTCAGCGCGTATTCGTTCGCGTCCATCTCGCTGGGAAATAGAACACGAAAGCATTCGAAGCCCTCACCGATAAGCTGACTCGCAAGCTCATCAGCGGCTTTGTTACCTGCGGTGTCTCGGTCGTAAGCAATGAAAACCTTTTCAACACCGTATTGCTTGAAAGCTGCCAGGTGATCCGGCGTGAAGCCGTTCACACCGTAGGCCGCAGTAACATTGCGGAAACCAGCGCACCAGAACGTTAAAGCATCGATGATAGCTTCGCAAAGAATGATTTCTTTAGATGCTTTCAGAGCTTCTAAGTTGAAAACGCCTTTGTGAGGCCCAGGCAAGTAAAGATGATAGGCGGTTCCTTCGCGAAGATCATCACGAATTTTTCGACCGTAGATTTCTGTAATTTGCCCGTGTTCATCGAAGATTGGAAAAACTACAGAACCGTTAAAGTGTTCGTGGCCGGTGTTGCGAAGTATGCCAAGTTTCGTAAGCTTCTCGCGGATCGCCGCGCCCGCCTGACGGTTTTTGTCTGGAAGCCGGAAGCCAAAGGTGCGATTAGCGCAACCGATTTTGAAATGATCGATCATTTCAGAGTTTTTTAAACCTCGTTTTTCAAGATAAGAAAGAGCTTCAGGGCTTTGTTTCAGGGTTTGGTGATAGTATTCGACGGCTTGTTTCAATAGCTCCTGTTCTTCAGCTTTGAAATCAACTGGCGGTGGAAGCTTTGGAACAGTGGCTATTTTAATTCGCTTGCCAGTTGGTTGGGTGTTTGAAATCGTCCCTTCGCGCAGAATTTCCACGGCATGGCGAAAGCTCACACCTTCAGCTTTCATTACCCAATCAATAACCGTTCCACCGCTTCCACAAGCACCTAAACAGTTCCAGAGATTCTTTGAAGGTGTGATTACAAGGCTTGGTTCGTGGTCTTCGTGAAACGGACACAAGCCAAGAAGGTCTTTACCGTGTGGGTTAAGCTTGATTCCTCGCGCTTCGGCCAGTTGTTGGACCGACATTTCCTGCTTTAGTCGCTCGATTTCTTCGGTGGGAATTCGGGGCATTGAAAAACCTCCTAAAAGCTGTCAAGCAAAAAATTCAATTTTTCTTTCAACAAAAAACATGCTAATATATTAGCATGTTTTTTGCTAATTAACAAGAAATTATTTTGAGGAAATTAAAGATGTCTCCAATTTGCATTTATAATGTCTTTATGGCTGGCCGTCCTCCAAAAAACAACGCGACAGAATTTGGAAAACACCTTGCTGAGCTTCGAAAAGCAGCAGGGCTTTCTCAAATGGCAGTTGCTGAAGCCTTGAGAATCCCCCAACGCAATGTTTCTTTTTATGAAAGAGAAGCCCGAGGTTTACCTCCCAATCTTTTAAAGCCCTTGGCTGAATTACTGGGGGTTTCCGCTGAAGAGATTCTTGGAATTAACGAGGAAAAAGCCTCCAAAAGAGGTCCGAAGTCACGGCTTGAAAGACAGTTTGAGGAAATTCAAAAACTTCCAAGACCAAAACAGGAGTTTATTAGTAAACTTCTCGGGGAAATTTTAACTGCTAATTTGGTAGCTTAGGATAATTTTCCTAATCTGAATCATCACTTTGTTGAGTGGAAAATGGTTAAACCTGAAAACCTTTCAAAAATCAGAAATGCAGCTAAAAAGCGCTTAATGTTTCTTCCTCATGCGATTCAGCAAATGAAACTTCCCGAAAGAGATATTCGAGTGGAAGATGTTATAAACGCTATTGACCATGGGCAAATCATTGAGGACTACCCCGGAGATATTCGAGCGCCATCGTCTTTATTGCTTGGACCAGATTGTCATTCAGAACCAATTCATGTTCTTTGCGCATTGCGAGAGGATTATTTGGCAATCTTAACAACATATCGACCCAGTGAAGATTGCTGGACGAAAGATCTCAGAAGAAGGAAAAAATAAATGGAATGTGTTTTTTGTAAAGGAAAAATGAAAAATCAAGGAGTTCCTTTTCATATTGACCGAAAAGGCTTTCATATAACATTTGATTCAGTGCCTGCCTGGGTTTGCCAGCAATGCGGACAAGCAATGTTTGAAGAGTCTGAAACCCGAGACATTGAAAGTGTAATAGAAGCCGTTGAGAAAAAAGCAAAAAATTTAGCTAAAGCCGCATAAACCGGATCTATACCAACCCAAGTTGAAAAATTCAAATAAAGCAGGACTTTTCTTGTAGCGCCCCAGCCAGGGAGCCCTGACTGTTGGGCGCATTAAAGACAAGATTTAATTCCCCCCGCCCGCCCGGGGAACGCTTCGGAACCATTCCCGAAACTTATTTTTTTCCGTGGCTGTCATGGCTGGGTTTTATTCGAACCGGTCTTTAGGTTCCACCAACACCCGCGATGGCTTCGGGTATGGGTTGGCATGCCCGAGCAAAAAACGCTCGGGCACCGGGTAAACCGCGGGGCAATGCTCATGCCAACTTCCTGTTGGCATGAGCATTGCTTTTCCCGCTGTCTGATAATTGTCAATTATCAGACTTGACCCTTGCCAACCCACACCCTCCGGCCTCCGCCTGCCGGGAGCCCGGCAGGGTCGGCTTTACATAACAAGTATGTTATGCAAACCATCGCGGGTGTTGGTTCTTGTGCAAATTCAATGTCTTTTTTTTAGCCGATCGCCATGACAATGATTTTAACCTAAGTTTTCTTTTAAGCCGTTGCCTCATCCGATGCGACCCCGCCCACCGCCCCCCAAAAATAAAAAACATTTTCGGGGGGCTCCCCGAGATCGCTTTTGCAAGGTAAAGTAAAACGAAACCTTCATCCGTATACGTGCATATATCGCTTCCGCAGCTACTTCGCCGGAAGTTCCGTTATTTACGGGCGCCTGAATGTTATTGCCATAAACAAATCAGTGCGCGCCCTTTTGCGAATCTTCCGGGCTTCGCGAGGCTGAGATGATAATTGTTTTCAATGGCTAGATTTAAGCGATATATATTTATATCAATAAGGTATTCAAAGGTTTCCCGCCTCGCTTATTGCCAAGCCAATGTTCCGTTTTCCTCGCAAAACAGTTTTGTTTCAAACTGAACCGCTTTATTTTTTTGGGCAGGAAAGCTTTTTAATGGAGTTATAGGGCTCTCTGAGGAAAGGGATTTATCAGCCGGAGTTTTCAATCGTTGAAAACCTTTATAGAAGCTACTAAGGAAAAAATAATTCTGCGGAAAGTGAAAATTAGCCGGAAAAAAAATAATCTGGAAAAAGTGCCTGTAAACGGGGGCTTTTGGTGCTGCTTCGGTTTGGCAACCAAACCCCGGACTACCCCGCGCCAGAAAGCCGACAGGACGTCGGATTTCTGGCGCGGGCTTTGCTTTTCCGAGCGATTCGACCCGCCGCTTTGCCGCCATGCGTCCCGCAGCTTGCGGGCGTTGGTTGCAAACTTGAGTGCGGAGATAAGTTTTAAAAATGCTTTTAAGCGCCTTACAGTCAGGGCTCCCTGACTGGGCGCTACAAATTGAACAGGTCTCGGGGTTTTCCATCTTGGCTATAACTGATTTCAGGTTAGTCCAAAAACGATAAGCTAATGAAATCAATGTCAGCGGCAGACAACAAAAATGTCGGGTTTTGGCCTACGCGGTGGGGGTATCCAAAAAGAATCAATCCAACCAAATGATTCTATTCCTACCTTCAATTTTAGCTCTGTGTTGAGCAGCCAAAGAGATATCATTGAATCTCGCTATCAGTTGATTAGTGTTAGAAAAAAACGGCAGCATCCCTATCCCAAAAGACAAAGTAATCTTTGACTTGTTGGATAAAAGATTACTAAACTCATTTTGTAAAGTCTTGGCAATCTCTGCCGCCCTTTGTTTCCCGTCCGTTATTAATAAGAATTCTTCACCACCATACCGTAACGCGAAGGTGCCGTCAGGTATGCTTCTTTTAATTAATTTCCAGAGTTCTTCTAACAATAAATCACCGGCTTTCCTTCCCAACTCTTTGTTGAACCCCCTGAATCTATCAAGATCAATCATTATTAATGTTCGATTTTGAAAATGATCAAATTGACCATTTTTTAGCGCTTCTTCAAATGACTGTTTCTCGTTTAGAATTTCAATATTCTGCCATCTATGGGACATGGTCTAATTTCCAATCTTTATTATCTCACCATTTGGCTTAAATATAATGGCAGGGCCTCTGCTGAGATCTGGAGTTCCTTTTAGAATGCCATGCTCTTGTGGGCCTGGTGCAGTATCTCTAATTAAATCTTCCAATTTACCTCCTGATCGGATTGAAGCCTCAGGGTCGACCAAATAATCGATATCGCTAACCGGCCTTTTTATGCCTCTCGTTCCTTTTGCAGCACTTCCCACCACAGTTACATCTTCACCGGTTTGCCGTGCTAAATTTTGAATCTGTCGAACTTCATTTGCAGTTAAATCGCCGAACCCATTTTTTGTAGCATTTCCCACTTGCGCTTGAGGAAGTCCCAATTTGGGTGGCTTAAGTCTAGGAAGTGGTCGAATATTAATACCGCTGATCACAATTGGAATGTGGTCGAAAGGATGCTCCTCCATGTCCTTTGCATCGTCTTTTAGACGTTGCTCAACAGAAGCTTCCAAAACTTTCCAATACTTTTCCCGGGCTACAAAATCCTGAGGTGTGACTTGAAGTTGCTCAGTACATAGCCCGTAAGGATCAACGAATCTCAACGGGTTGTTTCTCACATAACCATATCTATTCTGTCCACCCAAGAACCCGATCGGGTCGCTGCTGTAGAATCTACCATATTTCGGCTGGTAATATCTATTTCTCAGGTTGTACAACCCCGTAACCGGACTAAATCTCCTGCCGGTATAAAGATGCGGCGATAATGTCGCGGCGTAGTATTTCCCATAATGCCACGTATCGGAAACCTGCTGCAATTCCACCGTAAACATGCCAGAAAGACCCAGTGCCTGCGCTGATTTGGACGACTCTTCCCCTGGTGAAAAAAGGGAAACAACTGTCGTTGACCCTTGACGCGAGTTTTCCGACATACAGGCGGAAAGGCAAGATGGAATCAGGGTTAAAACAATGAAAAAACAGACGAGCCAGTTTTTAAGCTTGAATTTCATGCCTGGAAATTTTCTCCTTCTTAAAAATTTGGCTACCCGTTTTGATTCCTGGAAATCCATTGTATCTTAAATGACCACTAAAGGAAAGATATAGAACGATTTTTTTTGCCTTGAAAAGCTCATTGCCAGACCACTAAGAAAAGTTTCGACAATTCCCCCCACTTTTTAAAAATCATTTTTTGGAAATGCGATGGGTTTGAATAGCTTCGGGGGGCCGGAAAATATCAGCTGTTTTCCGGCCCCCTGAAGCTTCTGAAGCACAACAAGGACTTTTCACCCGAAAGCCCCTTTTTTTCTTTAGTAGTCGCTTTCCTCTTCTGCTTCTATTTTAGCGGCTAAAGGAAAAATAGATCCTTCCTTTGCGTCCTCAAGTTCTATGCTTCCGCATTCTTCTTTTCGTTTTAAACGGGCTCCGGGATGCGTCGCCAGAAACACTTCACGAAGTTTTCGAATTGAAACCTGAGTATAGATTTCCGTCGTGCTCAGTTGTGCGTGCCCCAACATTTGTTGAATGAATCGAATATCTGCGCCGCCTTCCAGCATGTGTGTTGCCATCGTGTGTCTAAAAAGATGGCAGGAACCGCGTTTCCCGACTTCTGAATTGAGCAGAAGATTTCTGACAATTACCCCCAGGCTGCCATCACAAAGCGGAGTTCCGTTAGAAGCTAGAAAAATTGTACCATCATCAGGCTCTATCACTATTTGCCGCCTGGCATCCTCTATATATTTTCTGATCCATATGAACGCCCTTTCACCGATTGGCACTATACGATTTTTTTTGCCTTTTCCCAGGTGAATGTGAACTACACCTGTTTCCGGGTTCAGATCGTAAAGCCGCAGGGCCAAAAGTTCCCCCCGCCGCATGCCAGTTGAATACAGAGTTTCAAGTATAGCCCGATCTCGAAGGCCCAGAGGCGTTTTAACATCAGGCACTTTCATTATCTCATCAACTTCCGGATAAAAACCGCCAAACAGGCGCGGCGGTCCGCGAGAAACTCGCGAAACTTGGAATTCTTCGCGACACTGGCCACGAGCATTTCAATGGTGCATTAGTGTTCCCCATCTTTGATGAGAAC
>JADFXM010000134.1 GCA_015233565.1 Candidatus Rifleibacteriota bacterium | reverse complement strand
TCGAAAAATTGTCAAAGCCATTTTTGGTGCCATGGTTAAACAATGTACCAATGGAGATAAAATGGACGGCGTGATTTTGGGGTAAAAATCCGAAGATTTAGCGCCCTGCGAAAATCGGTGTTTAATGGATCGTACAATCGGAAATTTGGTTTAAAAAATGGTGCAGAAATTACTATATCAGGATAACTTCCGGAAAATAAGTTATTTTTTCGCAAAACCGACTGTCGCCCAATTTCAACGTGTGTTGACAAGTAAGTGGTGTCACCATCGTTGCCAACTTGCAGATAATTATATGACGATTCATCTTCTATTATCATGTCTTTCCAATAAGCGTATGAGGAGCTCTTTGGAAAAATCAGGAGTGCCAGAAGAATTATTAAGGTTACAATTCCACGCTTCTTTTTAAACTGTTTTTGAAAAAAATATATTAAAGAGACTCCACAGAGTGCACTTCCAAAAACCAGAAAAGTTTTTGACGTTCCAATAATTGGAATTGTAAGGAAAGTTGGAAGAATGGTCCCGAAAATACTCCCAATTGTTGAAAGCGCGTACAATTCTCCGGCAATTCTTCCTGAATGCTCAATATCTTTAATTCCAAGTCTAATCAAACAGGGAGTTACAGTTCCGAGGATTACACAAGGGACTGAAAAAATGGTTAAACAGGCGAAAAGAACCCCCGCGATTTGAAGCTGTTCGGGAAAAATCCACATTAATATTAAACATGAAAATGTAATAACATATTTCCCTAGGAAGGGAATAATTGCTATCCAGATGGAAGCAATCCATATAAGCGAATACATTTTATCTCGGGCTGACTCCGAATCTGCTATTGATCCCCCGATTATGTTTCCAATGCTTAAAGCTGTCATGATTACTCCGATTAAAATAGTCCATGTAATCATTGAGGACCCGTAATATGGAGCCAGATATCGTGAAGAGCTGATTTCCACTGCCATAATTGCGGCTCCACATATAAAAGTGGTTAAACATAAAAACCGATTTTGCTGGTGAAAATTTTCAGGTACATGTATGGAACAACATGATCGGCTGGGGTGCGGAAGATTTGCCTTATCGGCTTGCTAATGCAGGATATAAGGTAGTTTTATCCTGTGTAAGCAATAATTATTTTGACCTGGCCTATTCCAAATCACCCGATGAACCCGGCTATTACTGGGGAGGTTTCCAGGATATAGATAAGCCTTTCTATTTTGTACCATACGATTATTATAGTACAACAAAAGAAGACGCAGCTGGAAATCCAGCTAATCCAAACTTTTTTTCGGGAAAAGATCGCCTGACCGACTATGGCAAATCAAATATTGTCGGCATTCAGGGCTTGTTATGGGCAGAAAACGTGCGAAGTAATGACCTGCTGGATTACCTCCTGTTGCCGAAATTTTTGTCGCTGGCCGAGCGGGCCTGGGCAAAAGATCCCTCCTGGGCTACCGAAACGGATAAGGAAAAAAAAGAGCAACTTTATAACAATGCATGGTCAGAATTTGTAAACATTGTTGGCAAAAGAGAATTGCCCCGCCTGGCTTACTTCGATGGTGGATTCAAGTATCGAATTCCCCCGGTAGGAACTCTTCTTAAAAACGGAAAACTGATGGTCAATCTTCAACTGCCTGGATTAGATGTTCACTACACAACCGATGGAACTGAGCCAACCGTAAAAAGCAAAATTTGTACAGGCACAATTTCTGATAAGGGAACCATAAAAATAAGAGCATTTGACACGACGGGAAGAGGCGGAAAGATTACAATTATTGAAAACTGAGATTGTTGTCCTTGCAACATCCAGGAATTTTGCCTATAATTAAAAAATATAAGCAAAAATTAGTGAAAATCGGAATGAAAGGTCTGAAAATGAAAACCCGAATCCGCAAATTGTTAGTCCTCATACTGATTTGCTTCCCAATTATTGTCGGTGCCGAAAATCAGACTGCCACATACTTGAAGGAATTAGCTCCCGAGCGCACAAAAAAACCCAGGAGCCATCTTCAGCAAATTCGACCGGTTGAAAAGAAGCGCTCTTCTTCATCGTCCCCAGACGTTAAAAAAACTGAGCTATCCATCACCCTTGAACAATTTTTTCTCAAACCACCCAGAATCGAATTCGCCCGTTTTTTTTACTCTCCGGAAGATTATAAAGAGGTTCCAGATGATTGTCGTTATTTTGAGGGATGGGCTTCTTCTTATGCAAAGATAAAAGAGGAAACCGAATCGCGAACCTCTTGTGACATACCGGAAAGCCAAAATCTTACGATCGATGAGCGTATCGCTCTTTTTACCTATACCACCCAATATTTTGCACTCATTAACAGTATCTTGAGAAATGGAACTGAGAAAGAAAAACAATTACTTTCTCCACTTGTGACAAGAATTTCCTCGGCACTCAAGAAACTGCCGTCATTCAAAGGAATGACAATAAGAGGAATAAAATCGTTTGTCGGTTTTGAAGAATATAAAGTCGGCCAAATCGTTACCGAGAAAACTTTTACGAGTACTACCAATGACCCCAAATCAGAAATCTCTACCGCCTTTTCATTTGTCTTGCACATCACGTCCAAAACCGGAAAAGCTCTCGGTGGGCTTAGCGGCCACCCGGAGGAATCCGAAGTACTTTTTGACAAAGGAACCCGCTTCCAGATAACTGACCGAAAAGACACTCAGGATAAAGTCATTGTGACCATGGTTGAGGTCGAGTAGCTTTCGAAATTCAAAGTTTGGCTACCTCTCCTCAACAGTTGGGTTGGAAGCTGTCGAAAAATTTTGGCACATTTTATTCGGTATAAACTGGCTCTCTGCTGATGCGAGAAAGCGGGGCGAAAAATTGGGTTGCACACCGAAAAATGAAATTTCAGGAATTTTTTGTGTTGCAATGAATTTATTAAACTTTAACAAACCACTTTTTCCTCCACATCTGCCATGCGACAATTCCAATGATTAAATCCGTCAGAATTGCATATAGCACCGAACCATTTAGTGGAGAGAAATGTGACATGAAATATTTTTGTACAACAAAACTTTTCAATGATTGGACTGAGGCTGCCGCCCCTGGATTTTGAACTGACACCGTAATTTTTTCCAGGACTACTTCTTGTACAGAAGACAAGACATATATAAAGATAGCATTCATCCCAAAAATAATGCAGGGTGTGGCCCATTTGTGATATCCCTTTGTATCAATCAGAAAGAAAAAAATCGCAAAAAGCGCCAAAGACCATCCAGCCATAAAAATGGTATACGATGATGTCCACAAACTTTTATTGATCGGCAGCCAAATGTCCAGTATTGTGCCAAGCAGGAGTAATCCTGAACTGACAACAAACATCCAACAGACTTTTTCTTCTTTCCCGTGCGTTGAAGTCCGTAAATATTCTCCGGTCAAAATTCCACAGAGTGTGGTGGCCAAAGAAGGAATTGTGCTGATAATACCTTCCGGATCCCATGTGATGGTATATTTCCACATGTGACCTTTCATGAAAATTGAATCAACATAAGACGCAAAATTTTTCTCAATTTCCATGCTTCCCAGAGCAATTCCGGGAGCTGGAATTAGTTTCATTATCGCCCAATAAGAGGTTAGAAGACCTATTATGATTGCAATTTGCCCACGAATGGAAAAATACAGATACACAATCGTGGAAAGAAAATAACAAATTGCGATCCTTTGCAAAACGCCTGGAATGCGAAGAGTGGCAAAACTGAATGATGAATCCCCCATAAATCCAAATGGAAAACCATTCACAAACAAACCAAGCCCGAAAATTATTGCAGCCCGACGCAAAGCTTGTACTATAATCCGAGAATTACTATCGCCTTTGTCTTTTCGCACCGCAAAAGCAAAGGTCATTGCGACACCAACGATCCAGAGAAAAGATGGAAAAATAGAGTCGGTGAATGTCCACCCGTGCCATTTGGCATGTTCAAGCTGCTGATAAATTTGCTCCCAGGAGCCTGGGTTATTAACCAGCACCATACTCATCATTGTAAATCCACGAAATGCATCAAGCGAAATAAGCCGTTCCGGTTTGTTCATGGTATTGTTATTCCGAGATAAAATTATTTCCTGTATTACTATTACAGTTTTTCTGCAAAATCATCATTCAAGGATTAGCAACAATTTTGCCACGAACAAAGATGGGCTCAAAATTAATTTCTCCAATTCCCTGACAAATGGATCTAAATAGCCTTTAAAGATTGATCAGGTTTCACCATCAAACAGTACTCATTATTGGCACTTTTCCTTATTTTGAAGGCGCTGCTTCGGATTTTTTTTCCACTTCTCCAGGATCCAGTTCCGGAAACATCATTTTTTTCAGCATACTACCCAAAGTCACTCCCAATGCCCAGAAGACAATTTTGCTGCGAATTTCGCTTACGAAAAAATAGCTATAAATAGTGATTGAGAGTGCAGATGTCAAAATAAAAGAAACTATTCCCAGAAATCTTGTATCCTTGATTGTATTGAAAAATAGAAAGAATAAAAAGCCGATAACAGTTGCCAAAAAGGTCGAAACATAGTCGAACTGGTATGATGGAATTTGAAACGAAAAAATATCCTGAGAGGTTTTTCGGCTGATTATAAATAGAGCAAGGATTATAAATCCGGCTCCTTTCCCATATTTCGAAGAGACTTTGATGAGCTGTTGAGCTTCCTCAGCAGGAGTGAAAAAGAGCAGGTAAAGCAGATAGTAAAAAAGAACTATTGGTACAACCCACCACTCGATAATAGTCATGAGATCATTCATTGTTATTCAGTCCTTAATTGATTTCAAAACGCTGATCCCACCAATAGTAGGAAGAATCAATTCTATTAATCAAAAACCAGTTTAACGCGTTTACCAAACAAGGTAGCCAATTGCGCAATGTTAGCCATTGTTAAAATAACACTCTTCGGGCGGACAAAATTCTCCCTCACCCAACCCTCTCCCACGCCGAGCCCCGGGGAGAAGGTAATAACGCCGCAAACCCGCATAAAAAAAATGAAAAATCCTGTACAATTAAACCACAGTCACCCTTTAAAACTTTCGAGATACAATCCAGAAGAGCCTTAAGCGGGAGATTTTTCAGAGTACAATTTTCTTGAGGTTCGCTACGGGTAGTGCAACCTTGTTCAAGTTCCTTTTCACGGCTTCCTGGAGAAGTTCAATGTCCAGAGGTTTCATGTCGAACAAAGAGACAGCGGTGTAATCTGCAGCGACTGTACAAGGACTCATGATAAGAGTCTTTGTCAGTTTTACATCTTTTGGATCCCCACCTTGGGGGCCATTTCTTAAGAGAATTCGATATGCATCAATTATTGTAAGGGTTGGAAGAATTTCCGCAACGATATCCACAAGCTTTTTGAAAGGGGAATGAATCTCGCCGCGTGGTCCTCCAAGAACTCCCATGAGGTTTTTGATTCCGAGAGTCAGCGTTGCCACCGAGAGTCAGCGTTGCCAAACCGTGATGCTTGGCAATCGGCACATTTACGTGATAGGAATTTGCTTTTTAGCGTGGCCATCATAGCATATTCATTTTTATCTTTCAAGGCGTTTTCATCAAGGCGTTTTCAAAGCGTTTTTTTCGCATTTTTTGAAATTTTTTTTGATTTTTAGGAGCGACGAATTTTTTTTCTTTTTTTATTCAAAAGATTGCGGAGAATTCGTCGCTTTTCATGACAAATTTGAGAAATACCAAGAAAAAGACAAAAGGCTCATATACGTGCTTTTGGTTTCGGTCAAAAGGCGCTTTTTTTTCAATATTCAAACTCTGGATCTGGAAAGAAACCGTCTGAGGAAGAAGTGTCTTGCGGAATAACCTCTTCGTCAAAGGCCGGTCGAGAAATCCGTGGCGGCGGCCTTGGCTGAACTGTCCAAAGACCAAGATGCTTCAGAATCTTCTCTATAACGGCTTTTTCTTCAATGAAGCTAATTACTCTCATGAGACCTTGGCATTTTGGACAAACCAAAGGGTCTATTTCATAAATTTTTTGGATGAGCCTCGCCCAGTTTCGACGAAATGCTTTTCCTGACCCACCAAGGGATTCGCTAATTGAGGGAACCTTGTCGTCACACTCAGCTTTCAACCTTTTTCCACGTGAGACATTGCTATAGAAACCATAGTATCGAACCGTCTGTTGGCCTGGATCAGGAATATGTGAACAAATATTGGCCAACCACTCCAAAGGTGTGAATTCTTTTTTCGTTAGCCCATCTTTTGATTCATATACAATTTTTCCCTCCTGGTCCATGTATGTCATTCGTTCTTGGGATATAGATGCCCGAATAATATATCGCCCCAAGTTTTCCATGGATGTTTCGTTTTCAGGCGCTATTGGTTCGCCGCAGTAAACATGAAACCCTGAGTGCCTCCAAGTCGTCAAGTTGTTAACCATCTCTTGCGAAATTTTCTCTTTATCCAGAAGAAGTTGGAATAACTTTATCCGAAAAAGTTCTTCCAGTTTTTCACAATCCAGAGGCGACGCAATGTTAAATTTGTCATCCCCATGGAAACAGCCATCTGTAACAAGAATATGGCAGTTATGTAAAGCTTTACATAATATTCACTACCTTCTTGATCTCAGACGCCTCCTCTTTTCTCAAAATGTCAGCTCTTGTGTAGACGATAATATTACTTCGGCTGTCTTGGGCGAATATTGTACAAGCCCCTTTAAGGGCTTTCCCTCTTGCGCCACACC
>JADFXM010000133.1 GCA_015233565.1 Candidatus Rifleibacteriota bacterium | reverse complement strand
TCTGATGGTTTCAAATTATTGCGGCAAGTGGCTTGTTCTCAACCAGCGTTACCAAAATTAATTGAAACAAAAAAATGTATCAGTTTATCTGAGAAAAAGCGTAACAGTTTTGCTGAGCGCTATAGAATATTAATGCAATTCTTGCCGAATATGCAATTCGCATAGAGTTATAAATACCTGCACGGAATGTTATTTCTTCAATTAGAGCACTGAAGCTAAAGCGAAAAAGGTATAATAAGTAAAATGTAAAACTCTTGTTTTGACACAGATCAGACAAAGAAATCTGATTTACAAAAGTGCCATATTTCAGAAATAATTGATAAAAAAACAAGACGATTGTTAGAAGTAAAATTAGACCCAGCCTATTAAAGCTAAAAGCTAAGGCTTGAACTGGGTTTTGATTAACCCGAAGAAGAAAGTATTGCGTTAAATAAATAACTAAGAGCAGCCGAGGAATCCAACTGATAAGCACACTACCAAACGTAAAATAAAAACCTTCAGAAATTGCCCTTGAAAAAAAGGCTCTGGTTGAATTATTCAAATTAAGATGCGCTCCAATAACCGTAAAAAATCTATCAGCCAGCCAAACAAGAATAATGTACAAAGCGATATAACATCCAAACATATTATTTTTGTTCTTGCTAAGAGATGGTTCCATTGTGAAAATTATGATCTAATATCATATTTGCGTTGTTGAAGCAAATGACAGTTTGCAAAAATATCGAATTTCAAGCAAACGTTCCAGATTATTTGAAATATTCATTGAAACATGTCTCAAACAATGATTGTGTCGGTGTTTCCAATTCTAACGCCTAAGGTTTTTGCCGAGCGAAGCCGAGACAAAAACCTCGTTGAACTGAACCGTATTTTGTTTTGTCCTTGCTACTTAATCTTAGGAAAAATAAAAAATTTTTCCTTAATTCTCTCTTAATTTTATCTTTTATAAATTCTTTTTTCAATTAATCTGTACAAATTTTATTCTTCGTCGTTTTTTTCAGGCTTGGACAAAACTTTCACTAGTACAAAGAACTTCTTTTTGCCGAAAATCCAGGCCTTTCCCTTAACTTTCGCCATTATTTTTTCTTTTTCCATGTAACCCTTGAAACAATAGGCCACAACTTTTTAGTTCCTTTTTTGGATTATGCGGCCCGCAGAAACTATACCCAACAATTGTGTGATTCTTTGCCATATCGTCACTTATTGAAACAGACAACTTGAAAAGGCTTCCCCACGTCACAATCGGAATTTGCTTCTCGAGGGGTACGAAGGTTTGAAATCGAGTTCGATGGTTGCCGAGGTTAGCCAGTTTTCTGGAATATTCCTGGCCGCGAGATGCTTTTGTAAAAATGAATGATAGCCAGCAACAAGCCTAGAAAATTCCGCGCTTGCAGGAGAAATCGACTCAGCAAGTAAATCAAGTCGAACTAGGTCTGTTTCATGCTGCTGAGCGAGCAAACATATCTTTCCGATACCCCAATAACCACCAAAGTCATTGTTACTGCTGATGAATGAGCCATACAGTCCTAGTGTAATGTTTTTTATTTCTTTTCGTCTTGCCATGGCTAGGTTTTAACGTAAACTAAATTTGAACATTTTTTCCCGTGTGAACGATATGCTTTTCCCGCATGAGCGAATAATTTGTGGAACCGCATAAACAAAAAGATACCCTAATTTTTTAGAGTAGGGCAGTAAGCCATGCATCTGGTTCTAAATTCTACGCATTAGAGTTGTACTAGTGTGAAATCCGCGCTCAATTGCTTTCGGGCACTTCTTATCCGCGGCGATTAACATTTACTTTAATCTTCTTTCTCTAATATGGGCGTTAATTAGAGTGGAGGTCGCCTTTGTTTATACTCCGGGCGGAGTTGATGCATCACATCTCACTGCCCTACAAATTCATTCTATCAAATCAATTGTCCAATTGCATTCTTGAATTTTGGTATCAAGCACTCTATATTCTTTGGCAATTACGTCCGCTTTTTTCCGAGTGGAAGGAACATCAATATTTGGCACATTTTTAATTTCTCTTTGACTATATCGCTCTTGATTGGGCACAGCTTTATCCGCCAAATTTACATGCACCATGTGCAAGAGATTTAGCATGTCTTTTTTAATTAAAGCTTCCATCATGGTCAATTTTTCATCAATCTTGGTTACCATATTTGTTTTGTTAATTTTGACAACGATCTTTTCAAATTCTGCGGAAGCATGTTTGAGTTCTTCAATTAAAGACACGGGGTTTTCAATTGGTTTATCACCCTCCTGAATTCGAGCTTGTTGGTAAATTCGCTTTTTTAATTCTTCAATTTTGGTTTTTATTGCCTTTCTTTCAATCAGAGCCTGAGCAAGTTTCATAGATGAAGAAGCCTCCTATTTTTCCATATCTAAACATTTTTTTCTCGGGTGAGTGTATCTCATGCATGAGCATTTTGCTTTATCCCCGTCGCAGCCGCATTACGTATTGTCGAACGAGTCTGTCGAAAAATTCCCTAAATTTCGCTTTTTTGTGTACCTACCCATTTTTTTGTCCCGCTTTCTCGCATCACCAGCGAGCCGCTTTGTACCGAATAAAATTTACCGAGATTTTTCGACAGCTTCGAACACAATGTTGAGCGGTCCGATCGAACTATAGTTCAACTATTCGTTAGGTTTCTTTCTTTAATCAGAAAACAAGAACTGCGCTAAGAGACAGCCATGAAATGGGCCATTATTTTTATCCAAAAACCGAGTAGCCAAACATATGATATTTGATTCATTGCGGATGCTCTTGAGCCTTCATAATCCTGAAATCGAACCGTTACAAAAAACAAACCCCAGTATTTTCTCTCGATTTTATAAGAAAATCCATCTTTATAGGAAGCTCCTTTTATGTCCTTTTGAAGAAAAGACTCAGGAATTTCGCTTTCTTTTAAATAGATGGTTTTGTAGTTTTCCTTGAAAATCTCTTTCATTTTATTAAAAGCATTTTCAGAAATTGGGAATTCCCCGTCATTTTGCAACAACACCCATTCAAAATTCCCAGATTTAAAATGAGTCTTGTCAGGGGTAAATCGCAACCCTAATTTTGGTAATGCGTTTTCGGAAAATAGAAAAAAGGTTGCGATCTGAAGGAATAGGAGAATGAAAAGTGAAAGGAAAAGTTGTTTTTTCATTTTGTTTTATTCGTTTTTTTTGGAAACCTAACTTAAATTAAATTTTAAATTGAGCCAATCATTTGGGAGAAAAGTCAATGTGTTGCCCAGTTACTTTATCGTATGCAGAAAGATATATGTCGCAAATTACTTGAACGGGATGTAATGTACCGGAGCCAATTTCACTTGAATTGAATTTGAAATCGGCAATCTTTTGTGTATTGTGATCTACATAGTCACTTCTCAAGATGCGTATAAGGGGTATTGGAGTTTTTGGATTACTAGTTTCCATTCGAATTACCAATTGATCCTTCCCTAGAGCCACTTCATTTTCTCCAAATTTGAACAAACCGGATGTCCCAAAAGAATCAAATCTTCTTGAGGTGTAGTCAATCATTGAAAGGAATAGTTTACACGCGTCAACGATGGGCTTGGTATTTGTTATCTTGACGCTGTTAGAAGAAACATCTATCGAAAATGTACCTACACCCCTTGAAATCATATCTGAAACAATCCCTTGAACTTCCTCAACCTTCCTGTTACGCAGCACAATTGTTTCAGTCGTTACGAAAGAGTTTTCATTCAGGGAAATTAGTAAAATATCCCCAATCCAACGACATACCAAGCCTTGACTGACCAAAATTGAATTTACCGCGTCCTGGAGTCGGAAATCATTCCAAATGACGGTTAAATTGCCACAGATTCGAGGGTCGATAATATGATTAATGCCTGACAGGCAAAGAATGCTGTGAAGAGCATCATGAACATTGACATCACGAAATTCGATGGATTTTAGTCTTATATTCTGTTCTTCTGATAAGTGTAGCTTTCCCACGTCTTGGAATGCCACCCTTGAATTTCGTGGTTTGTTTACTGATGATGAGCTAATTTCAACTAGCAATGTCCTCTTCACCTCAGGGACGTCTGGCATTTGAGCATGTGAGCTATTTATTGGAATCTGCCCCTTTAATAAGTCGGGCGAAAAGCATACATAAAGAAAGAACAGTGACGGAAACAGGAATCTTCTCAATGGTAAGCTCCCCATTAAGTATAACCCTCCTTTAAGAAATCATATCCCGCTAACGAGTTTGTCGAAAAATCCCCTAAAATTCACTTTATTGTGTACCCGCCCAAGTTTCCGCATCGCATTCTCGCATCAGAAGGAAGATGGGAGGAAATACTATGACAATTCGAAGGTTGGGCGGAATTTTTGGTAATCCTTCCTTTATATCCAAGCTTTCGACACCAATAATCGAAAGCCGTAATCGTCAATCCGTTTTTTCTGGCGTATTCCCGTCGCGACCACCCTTGCTCATGCCAGGCAGTAACATGCTTCAACCAAAAACGTCTATTCTCCTGTGAGTTTCGAGAAACCAACATAGTGCATCTCCTTGAAAAAAGTGATGCACTATTTTTCACTGTTTCCAGAACAGATTCAAGGTGGGGTTAATTAGACGCTTACATTGATTATTAGTCATTCAATTTACTGCGAACCAATATATCACATCAGAGGTCGATAACCACCGTATCATGCTAGCACCATTCAAATTCCCTCATGGGCATATAACGCCGGCCACGCCAACAGTCGGCTCATCGCAATGTTGAGCGGGCCGGGGGAAAAAGTAAAGTACAGTGCGGGCAAGCGCAAGACTTGACTAAAAAATCGAAAAACCTTCTTTGGAAGCAGGCCCCTCGGTCCGATAGAACTATAGTTCGAGATTCTCTAGGCAACCTTAGTTTCTTTTCCTTTAAAGACCCTTTTGACGGGCAAAATTACCATTTTGTTTTTGTTTTCTTTTTCTGCTCTTTTCAAATCTTTATAAATTAAATCCAAATTGAAATTATGTTTCCTGGAATATTCCTCGCGAAACTCATAAATTTCATCAAGAATGGGGTTCTTATTCATTTTCATCCTCCTAATAACTCAATCGGGGTACAAATCGTAGGCATTTCAAACCCTGAACTTAAACAAATTTGGCTGATAATCTTTTGAATAGTAGCATTTGCAATATGTCTACAATTCCAGGTTAGAAGAAAATCCATTCCAAACACGGTTGCAATTGAAATATGAAGGGCATCAGGGGTTGCTTTTTTAGGAATTACCCCACTGTTGATAATTTTTTCGGAAAGTTCGATAACTTCAGAGGTAATTGTAATAAAAGGAATTTTCTGAAGAATTTCTAACCGCTTTTGGGAAACTTCGGGATCACCTATTGAAGCCTCATTAAAAGTTATTTGGGAAGAAAAGAGGTCGTATTTTCCACTCCTTTTTTCCCACCATTCTTGAGACAATTCTTGGTAGGCTGCTAATACCAAATTTTTGCTTCTTCGCCCCACAAGGTAACTAATAAAGCTGGTTTCAATATAAATTTTCATTTTCATATCTTAAGATTAAGACAATAAGTGGAATTTGTCAAACATTCACCAAGAGGCTTTTAAGTGTTTAACCGGCAATCAATGGGTTTCTATCTCTTAATAACGAGAGGATAGAAACGGTTAATTGTTTTTTTTCATAAATCATTACTCATCCTTTTTTCCGATGAGAAATCCTTTAGAATGCTTTCATCAGTGAAAATAAAAAATTCCAAAAAAAAAGAATGTCAAAATGATTCCTTCCAAAATGAGGTCTAGAAAAAACGCTTTCCTTCCGGCAGGTTTTCTTAAAAATAAATCTCAGAATCTGCCTCCTTCTGAAAGGTGCAAAAGTAATTTGCAAGTAATCCGGAAAGAAAAAAACAATGAATCCAGGAGAACATAGAAAAAAACCAAAGCAAAGGATGTACTTCAATATTAACAATTCTTGAAATGACAAAGAAAAAATAGGCTCCCAGAATTTGTGAGAAAATAATCTTCTCTAGATCACTTTTGTTTTTAAAATTTCGGATGAAATTTTTCAAAGAGAAAATGAAAATGAAAAAGAAAAGCCAATACAAAAATACCAGAACAATGAAAAAATAAAATATAGCTTTGGAAATCTGTGGGACCCTATTGAGCGAAATCGCGAGGTTGAATAAAAAGGCAAGAGGAATACACAATTGGGAAAAGAAAAATTTTGAAATTAGTCCTTTGTTATTAATAGAGAATAACTCAAGGAACATGGCTATTTTGCCTTTTAAGAGAGATCTTCGTCTGTACAATATGTATCAATAAAATTGGTATTTTCTTTTGTCGAACGCCAGCGATCACCTGACGCCGAGCTCTTTTCAGCGAGAGAACCGAAAGCCGCCCCAAAAGTTGCCCCACAACTTTTGGGACGGCTTTCGGCATTCCGGTGCATCGCTCTGTTCGACATTTAAACATTTTTTTCCCGCTGGTGCGGATTTAATTTTCTCTTTCTTTATCGAGCTGATTTGCCAATTCCTCATCTATTTTTAGGATTTCATCAGCATCTTTTATCCCACTTTTAAAAATCCAACCTATTGGTATTTCACTGTTGTGATCAGGCACAGAAACGTTTAAAATGATTTTCATTTTATAAATCACTCGCTTGTTCAAGTTCAATAAAAATGCTCTCTTGAAATAGTTTAGAAGAATCTTATTCTTTTCACTAGAGGTTCTTGCAATATTACCAAAATGATTAGGTCCTATCAATTTCAATCTTAAAAAATTTCCAAAAATTTTCTTCTACCCTTTCTTATTTTGTCAAAATAGTCTTAAAATCTAGCTTTTTAAATT
>JADFXM010000132.1 GCA_015233565.1 Candidatus Rifleibacteriota bacterium | reverse complement strand
ACCACCGCGCTTTCAAATCTGCTCTTTTGCGCAATCAGATTATATGTACCAGTTACGACATTATCAAAAGTGAATTCGCCACTTTCATTGGTGGATGTTACATACGACGAAGGCTCCACCGCCATTCTTAATGCGCTGCGAATATTGGACACATCGGGTGGACTATCCGAATTGGTCGGAAAAAGATACACTTTAATATTTCCCAAACTTCCGTTGCCGGAAATTTTCCCATGAAGGGCAGTACCCGTGGTGGACGCTCCATTGCCAGGAGGGTTTAAAGGGCCAATTGGGTTTCCTGAACTACCACTTCCACCACCGGAACAGGCGACGAAGAACAGCAAAGCAATAAACATAGAAAGAAATAAAATTTGCTTCATAAATTGTCCCTTTGAAAACTTATTTTCCTCACAACAATATTTAGAATAAATTTGAGTTCCTTTATTTAAACTGAATAAGTTCGATACGTTTATTCAGTTTACGATGAAGGTTTCGAAAAATATGTCCGGGAAATCCCTTACAAAATTATTTATTTAATTTATCCTATCGCATGTGTTTTAAACAGCCATGCCCCCCAAAGGGTATGATTTTATCAAACCTGCTAAACCGAAGTTCCAAACGCGGTACATTGATGGAGTTCTGATTGGAGCAGTGCAAGAAGGATAAATTCGCGTTAAATCAAAAAAGACCTTGTCCATGTGAACCTTTGAATGTTCTCTTGGGATCATGATCTTCAAGGCTTAATATGGACAGGTCCTTTAGGGAAAAATAGGCTCAAACAATCATCCTACTTGTGTTTTATGCCAATTTAGACTTGGAACTTCTGACTAAATGCTGTCCGGCAGCGAAAAGCAAGAAAGACAAATCCATAGAAATTGTTGCAACTTTGGAGTTCCGGACCCCTATATGAGTTGGTCAGGGTTTTGCAGATTTGGATCGGAATTGGAAAATGTATTTTCTGGGAAAAATTTTGGTTTTATTTCAAAGTTCGCTTGCTCAAAAAATGCCAGTTCAAAATGCTTCCGAATCAGGGAAGCCGAACTTGTGGCTGACAAATTTGTTATGCAAGTTCTTTCAATTTAACAGCCAGGTGTTTCCCCAAGCTTGCCAACAAAGATTCAATTTGCTAAATTTTGGACGGATGCCGAGGTTGAGAAGACGTCTGATTTTTGTTTCATCAACGGCTAACGAAACTGCTGAATAATCCCCTAATACCAATTCCAACTAATCCGTTCGTATCACAAAAAACTTGAATTTAAGCAAAAGAAGAGGAGTCGTTGATTCATGTGGAAAAAATGAAATTTCATGGATTGTCAGAATTATTTTCTGGATGCTTAAAGCGTTCCCCTCTCCCAAACCGAATCCTGATAAAAGAAGATCTGAAGCAGGAATTAACACTAACGAACGAGTAAATTGGAATTGGTATAATTTTCATATTTTACGGATCTTCCAGAAAATAATTAAAAAAACAACGCAAAACCAGCTTTTCCGCAATGGTTGAGAAGAATCAAAAAAAAAAAAGAAGCCTGCCTACAAAAGATCCTGTAAAGATTTTGAACCAACGCAAAGTTTTAATCACTTTTTTTATTTTTTTGAGAACACTTATCAATGCGGGAAGGAAATTATTTTTAATGCCTACAAATCCTTCTTTTTTGGCTGTATTTTGGTTTATCTATCGGCTTTTAAGGGGTAAATTGCCTTGGAAGATCCGATTTTAATGTACCCCTAAAATTTTTCCGCGCTTTCTCAAACCAGCTGCGAACCAATTGGTACAGAATAAAATATACCTAGATTTTCCGACAGTTTCGAACCTTTTCGCCAGCGAAAAAGAGAAAAATTCTTGACTTATAATACCAATTTCAATTAGTTCGTTCATCCAACCTCTTTCGTGCTTCAGGTCCGCGTAAATTGGAGTTGGGTCTGACAGAAATGAATGTTTCAACCATCCAGTAATGGCTCCTTATTTTCATGAAAGTTCTGTGTTTTCTTGGTAAATATATCGATCCAACCTCATTTTGATCAAATCAATGTTCTTGAGGTGATGCACATATTTTTTGGGATCGGTTTAATACAGGAAATCTAAAATTTAAAAGAAAAAATTTGTAAATGATTTCCCGAAGATATTTTTCAGAATCTTTACTGTAAAGTAGAGAACAACGCTGGCGTGAGCAATAAGTCTGATCACCAACTCTTTCAAAATATCACAGGAGCAAGCCTTATTGCAGATGCCAAAATCACAGCACACACTGGAAAAAGAAGCAATTTTATCACTCCCCACAAATTTGCGCCAAAATATTCCTGAGTCAGTGTCAAACATAGATGTGATGGTGAAAGAAAGACCCCAGCCAATCCTGATGCATAGGCAAACTGAAGAAATAACGCGGTGTTCTCCTTCCACAAAGGAAGCAGGATCGGGAAAACGATACCTACGAAACCGGTTGTTACTCCGGTTATTAGGCCTAATGCAAAGGGAAGGACAAAACTCAATAGCCATATAGGAAGACCCGCGTTAATAAGTAAAAAGCTGAGGTTGCTCAAAACTTCAGTTGTAGCGAGAACCTGTCCTAACAGAAAAACCGAATAAATCAATGCCATTATTGGCAAATTCACCGATTCCAGGCATGAATGAAGGAAGTCTCTTCCTTTGATTTTCTCCTGAATAGCTAGTACTATTATTATTGATGATAGTCCGAGAATGAGTGAGATTTTAGCTCCTGCAACAAATATTACAGCTAAAATAGGCCAGAGAACAATCCAACTCTCAGTATTTTTTTCTGAAAGCGGCATATTTTCAATTGTTTTCTCAGTTCCGGGATTATTTGTCAAAAAATATGAGCGGAAGTAAAAAAGAATGAACCCGCTGAAAAAAGCTGTAAGAGCCAGAGGAAGAAGAATGAACGAAAGGGACGTTGGTGAAATATGGGCCAATCCCGAACATAGGATAATTCCCGGATAAAGTGGGAAATTCAATTCCCAGCAGTGTCTGAACCAATAATTTGAAAACACTTTGTCTTCATTTGAAAGTTTGATAATACTTCCAAATTCATCTGTGATTGGGGCGGTAAACATGGCCCCTCCAGGCATTGGAATCAAACCCACCAGTGCGGGGAATGAAAAAAGAATGAGTATTGGATTTTGTAATTTACTGCTCAGATAGGAAGTCATTTTTTCCATCCGCTTGGTTGACTTGAGCAGAGCAGAGAATAGATAAATTTGCAGTACCACTATTGTAAGTTCAATAAAGTTTGGATCAATCAAGACTTTCCAAAAATCTCCAGCCAGAAGAGGGAAGTCGAATCTAAGTGCAAGTGAAAGAAAAATGGATGCAATCAATATTGCAAGCCAGAGCACAACACCTCTGGCCGCAAGAAAGACCATGAGCACCAGGATTCCCGCCAAAATGGATATTTCGGAAGTCATTTATGGTATCACTTCATTTTTCTCTGCTTTTTTCAGCGATCCCTACGAAAGGCATGCGCGAAAATTTTTGAAAACCTCACTTAAGCGTGAATTAATCCAAACCACTGCTTTCAGTATGAGACTCCAATTGGGACAGTATTACAGCCTTCAATGCAGATCTTATTTCATTTTGGGGAAAAATCCAATAAACTTTATGAATCTATCCAATTGCCAAAAAAACCACAAACAAGATTTTAACGAAAACAGTCATTACATGATTGTTTTCGGGAAGGGCCAACCTATTGCGGTCGAAAATCCTAAATTAGACGTTTAAAAGTACGAGTTCTTTTTGCACTTCTCCTGTTATTATTGCCTCTTTTTCGGACTTTACAAACATGTTGATTTCACTTCGGACTCCCATCTTCCCATCGATGTATATTCCGGGTTCGAGTGAGAAACAAATCCCAGGAATAAGTCGGCGTGAGTCCCTGGTTTCCAGGTTGTCAATGTTAACTCCGTTGCCATGACATTCCCGACCGATGGAATGTCCGGTTCTGTGTATGAAATTCTGTCCGTAACCTGCGTTTGTGATCACGTTCCTGGCTACGTCATCCACTTGCCATCCGAAGACTTCTTCTCCCCGGGAGAGTTTGGATTTTACAAAATTTGCTGCTGCATCTCGCGAATCCATAACGATTTTGAAAATTTTCACATATTCAGCAGGAGGATTTTTGCCGGCGAACCCGCACCATGTAATGTCATAAAAAATCCCATCCGGGATGCTTTTCTTCGCCCACAGATCGATTAGTATCATATCGGATTTTTTAATCTCATAAGAATTCGATTTACTCGGTTCAAAATGTGGATCAGCAGGATGTTCATTTACTCCTACGATCGGAACTCCCTTTGTTTCAAAGCCGTTCTTTCGGAATTCCTCCAGAATGAATTCGGCCGTTTCGATTTCGGTGATTTTTTGCCCGTTCTGCAGCCTGGTTTCAATGAGTTTAAATGTATCTGAACGGATTTTGTCGACTACTTTACCGGTTTCAATATGCAGGGACAACCCTTTTTCATCTATTACTGCTTCAAACTCTTGTACAAGGTCGGCGGATGAAACAATTTCGTGGCCAAAGGAACTTATCAGTTCAACTGTTCCTGCGTCGGCTGTTGAGACATAAGGAATTTCATTCATCGGAGAATACTGCATAGCGATATTCTTGGGAGTCCCTAAAATGCGTTGAAGCGCCTCATTTCTTTCAGGCCAGGAGAGATACATTATTTTCTCGCCGGGAAGGCTATCCAACCGGGTACGTTCAACAACAGACACCAAGCGCGTTGGAGTCCCTGAGGCCGGGATAAAATAATACCATCGGCGGCTTGTCGGCTTGGTGTAATCAAGTCCTAGAATTCGGCCCCCTAAATGGTCACGGTTTTGAAAATCAAAAAATAGCCAGCCATCCAGTTTGCTATCGAGAAGCTTCTGTTGAATTTTTGCTAGGTCCATGGTGCCCTCCTTAGATAATTAAATGTTTGAGTCCTTAAAAAAATTTAATAATCAGCCACATTAGCAAATTTCCAGAAAAAATTGTCTAAGTGTTTGTCTGGAAATAAGCTGTTTGTTTGCAGAGTAAGTTCCTTTTCGTCGAGCCGTTTCCACGACTAGGGTACAACATTCGTTGCCTGAAAAAAACGTCAAAACAATTAATTCTGGAAAATTGTCGGGAGCAAATGAAAACATTTCGCATTATGGAAAAAACGTGTTGCTTCGATTAGTTAACCGGTAAGCGATCAGGCCAAACCACTCTTTCAACCCTGCCCAGAGCCAAAACAATGACGCATCAAAACTGGGCTCGGAGTAGCTACTTCTTTTGGCCTGCAAATTGACCGGATAGGGGAAAATATTCCAGCCAACCTTTTGGAAAACAAGCAATGTACGAGGCATTCTATACCCGGAGGTAATCAGAACCCATGTCTCGCTTGCGGCTGGATGAACAAGATTGTAGCTATTTACTGCTTTTTCGTGAGTCCCGCGTGCTTTGGTTTCCCAAATAAACCGGTGCAAATCTATTCCTTCATCAGCAAAAAAACGCATCGCACCGGAGGCCTCGCCAAAATCACCATGAAGCAGCGATCCGGAACCTCCCGTAAATAAAAGTTTAGCGGTGGGATATTTTTTTGAAAGTAGTACTAAAGAGGTAAGGCACTCAGCGTCTTCGTCCAAAGCTGGTTCTCCGTTTTCATAGGACAAAATTGGATCGATTCCGCCCATTGTAATTATTCCATTAATGCTTTGGGGGAGTTCCTTTCTTGGGATTGCTTCTTCAAGTGGTTTCAAAATATGGAGGGCCAGGGGAGTCAAAGTTAAAACAATACAGAACAGCGTTGTTCCCGATAGAATTATTCTGCCGAAATTTGCAAGTTTTTTGGTCCAGAGGAGGAAGCATCCAATTCCAAGGAGTGCAAGAATAAAATTGGATGTCCGAAAAAAAGCCTGGAAAAATTTGGACACAAAGAAAAACATTTTTAAATTATATCAGAATTTCCTATTACCGCAAATCGCAAATTATTTCAGAGGCAAACATCAACAAAAAAACTATTACAAAATTGCCGATTTAGGGCGATTTTTACGAGCCCCGAGCTGTTGTCTAGCCTGCACAAGACTTTGCTCAGTTAAATTGTCAAAATTCGGTTATTGTAAAGGTGTGAAAGATACCCTGATTTACTAATTTTGTTCTCTGGAAGGCTTATCAGCAAAGACTTAGATAGGCCATCATAGGAGAAAATAACAAAAAAACTGTCATATTTTACTAAAAGGTGCAAAAAGGGGGTGGGTCTTCAAGAGAATTGCATGACTTTCCGAGATTTTCAAAAATTGATGCGACTTGATTGAAAAATAATTTTTTTCCTGCTATAATAAAAAAACGCCGGGGTGGTGAAATTGGCAAACACGTAAGATTCAGGATCTTATGCCCGTTCGGGTTTAGGGGTTCAAGTCCCCTCCTCGGCATGCGACGTTGTCGAAGTGCCCTCAGACAAACTGGGGGCAATCTTTATTTTTAGATCTTTCCCGAAAACATCGATTCGAAGACTTAAAGCTTCGAAAACTTTTTTTAATTCAGCATCTCCTTTGTAAGCGTCTAATTAACCCCACCTTGAATCTGTTCCGGAAACAGTGAAAAATAGTGCATCACTTTTTTCAAGGAGATGCATTATGTTGGTTTCTCGAAACTCGCAGGAGAATAGACGTTTTTGGTTTAAGCATGTTACTGCTTGGCACGAGCAAGGGTGGTCACGACGGGAATACGCAAGAAAAAACAGACTGAAGATTAAGGCTTTCGATTACTGGTGCCGAAAGCTTGGGTATAAAGGAAGGATTTGCCCTGGGTTTAAACAGTACAAGCCACTCTGTCTGAAGTGAATTTTATAGGTGTGTCCGGCTACTTTACAGTTGAAAAATTCCGCCCAACCCTTCGAAAATTTCATTCCTGCTTCTCCTCC
>JADFXM010000131.1 GCA_015233565.1 Candidatus Rifleibacteriota bacterium | reverse complement strand
ATTCTAATTCCCGAGGATATAGTCTTGAGACCATTTTCCCAAAACCTGAAAACGTGAACTCGTATGGATGAGATTTCTGCCTTAACTTTTGGATTATTTGGTCTCAAAACAAAATTCGGGTTGAAAAATTTTTAATCTCTACGGAACCGGCTTTTGAAGCTGAGCAATCGAAGAAAATGAAGTTTACGACAACAGGAATTCTGAATTTTTGATAATATTTCACATCTTCCCTGCAATATTGAAAAAAATTTGCACATCGGACAAAAAGAAATTCAGGTTTGATGTTCATTGTGATGTTTTCGCAAACTTGAATTTTCTGATTTTGCAAGAATTTCTATTGGCTAAAATTTAGCTCATTGCGATTTTTGGGGGGATATTATTCTTTATTTGACCTTCGAAATCGTACATGCTAACGTGAGTTTACGAAGCTAAAGGCAAAAATCGGCAATGATGCACGTTTGAGAGTACAGGGCTGAAAAACCCTACTTTTTGGCAGATTAGCTCTAGTCCAGTATTGCAAAATTTCGCAATCTCGCGTAACCCTTGCCATGTGGCCGAATTAATTCGGTGTATACGCTTGAATATCTCGTCTGAACGTTGTATGAAGGCAAAAATTTATTAAATTTAGTAAACTCACGCTAGTTTGAGGTCGAAGGCAAGTATAGCTTGATCAGAAAATTATTTCCATTAATCACTGAATTGATAAAAATTATTGTCCTGGTGGTTCTTTTGCCTCCGGGAATTGCGGTAATTTCAGAAACTTTTGGATTTGGAACTTTAGCAAAGTGGGCTCACCAAAACACTTGCAGTTACATCTTGCCAGATTATAAGTTTGAACGGGCTCTGGAAACGATTACTGCTAAGGAAAGAATTTTTTCGGAAGGCCAGGAATTCAAAGTCAAAGATTTTTCTTTTTGGACGCTGAAGAAGTTTGACCAAGCCTCATGGACTGCCGGAATCCAAAAAGCTGTGTCTTTTTTTGAGAAAAAGTTTCCGCCCCCAAAATTTGTTCCAAAGGTTCTTTTGCTCTCTATTGAGGGGCTTGAAGGTGGATATAACGGGCTGTTTCTTATCGTTGACCCGAATTTGGATGAAGCCTTCCGAACATTTTTTCATGAATTATGCCATGTTTATCTCTTCTGGGCTCTGGTACCAGGCTTGCCGATAGATTTTCCCCGATGGTTCAATGAGGGAATGGCGGAAGAGACTTCCGAAATTCTTTCCGGAAGCGGAGATCGTTTGCATGATATGATTCCCGCGAATCAGATGGTTCCCTTTTACTTGATTTCACCCGCATTTTCCTGGCCGGATTATTCTGTTGAACTACAGGCCCGTCACGCTTTTCGGTTCTTTTTAAAAAACTACGGCTGGGAAGGCGTTCAAAAAATGATTTTCGCGTTTCGCCAAGCTCGTTCATTTCATTCGATAATGCGGCAGGAATTCGGAGTCACAGCTCAAGAATTCGAAGATAGATGTATTCAGGACTTCAAAAGTTCGCATGTCCTTGAAAATTTGTCGCTTGAAAAAGTCCGGGAAAATCTGAAAACTCTTGTACTTTCAAATTCCCCAGAGGAAACGATTCGCCTCCTCGAATTAACGATTGCGATTTGGCCAGGAGAAAAGGATTTTAGGGAAATGTTGACTCGGATGCGTGTACAGGCTGTGAAAAATTCTCTGCGCCGAGGTTGTCCTCTGGAGGCCATCGCGTGGTTGAAGACTATTCCGAATTCCCATCCGGAATTCCGAATTTTGCGTAATGAAGCTATTGATACCGCAAAAAAAGGGGTTTTCGATAAACTTGGAAAGATAGAAAAACCAAAGCACGGAGGAGTAATGAACCTCCCGATTTTAGTCCTCTTATCATGGTTCATACTTCGGATTTATCGAGGTTTTAGGAGCAACGTAATTTCAATCCTGGTAGGTTTGTGGTATCCAAATTCAAATTCTTCATTAGCATATCGTTGGTTTGTTGTTGCCCTTGCAGGCTGTGGATCTCCCTGGTTTATCAGTTTTATTGGAGTATCTTGTATTCCATATGGAGGAGTAATCGGGATTCCTGATTTGGGAAGAATACTTTTATGCAATTCAATTACAACAATGCTGATCATTGGCACGGTTCTGCAATTTTACAAGTGGGATAAACTTCCCGGAGTAAAACTTTGTACGAATTTTCAAAGTTGTGATCGAATCTTTTTTTCGTCTTGTTTAACAAGGAATTTCCTTTTTCTTTCTATCTTGTTTTGGCTTCCCGGAGTAATCGCAATTCTGAAAAGCCCAATACCAGTTACCAGAATCCCATTCTTGGATTGGCTTACAGTGTCTGTCGCAGGCTTGGTCCAGTTGTTACTTCAGAGCTTTATGGTCTGGGGATTGGCGAATCGGTGGAAAAAAGTGTATCCGCGAGTGAATCCATGGTTCTCAGCGCTGGCGTTTGCTTTTGTTCGCGGGGGACTTTCAGCAAATATATTTGGCCGATTTGCTCTTATTGGTCTGGGAAGACTCCTTTTCGACTTTTCGACGAAGAGAAGTATGATAAAAGCTATAAAACTTGACTTGTTCTGCTTTTTGCCACTTGTACTGGTCTCCTCAACTCCTTTCCCCCCTCTGGAACCAACGTGCGGCTTTTTCACAGTGGGGTATTGGCATGACGAATGGTTTTTGATCCCGGCGATAGGAAGCTGGGTCTACTGGTTTTTTCTTTCCAAAAGAAATTCAGACGGTTCTTAAAAATGGCCAAAGAGTGATTGGAATAAATTATACCAATCCCAAAAAATACGTGCACCTCCCCAAGGACTTTGATTTGACCAAAATGAAAAGGGATCGCTTTATTCTCCAAGAAAGAACGAAATTTCGGGAAAATAAGGATCCCTTACTGGATGATTGAAACACATTCATTTCTGTCAGATAAAATCTAATTTTACGCAGATCTGAAGCGAGAAACAAGGCGTATCAACGAAATAATTGGAATTGGTATTATAAGCTGGGGGGGAAAGCGATCGTGAAATTACGTATGCATTTGCTCTGAAGGTGTGAAAAAATAGGATGATTTGCAAAAGTACAATACCAACGCGCCTCATCAACAAACCGTTGTGAAATCTTTCACCTGGATTGGCAGCCGGTTTTTGATATTTTTTTACAGCTTCTCTGGAGACAATAAAATCAGGTGGTAACGTAAAGCCGGATCATGATAATATACAGGAATAGTTCGATCTGTTCGACCTTTGGAATATTCTGTAATTAATATGACACTTGGTTTGTGTTGAAGGAAGGTAGAAGACTATAACGAAACCTGAACTGGGAAAAAAAGATTTGATGCGGCTTCTTATTGCGGAAGCTCTTCGTGATCGGCGTCTGGATGCTGACGACAAAGAGAAGATCCGGGCGTTGGCTGGTGCTCTGAATGTGGGTCGTGAAGAGATCGAGGGGCAGATTCGAGAGTTGACAAAGTCACTTCCGGAGCCACCATCTGTGCGGCAGTTTGATCCCCGTGCGGTTTTTTCTGCTGCCTGCGATACCGCCAGTGCGGATGGTGTGCTGACAACAGAAGAAGAGCGACTTTTGTTTGTCTTCAAAGAAATTATCGGCCTTGCTGATGATGACTACCAAAAACAGATCAGGGAATTGGCTGATCGTTGTAGAACATCCGCTGGAAACGACCGGGTCCGGGAAACAATTGATGCGGAGGTGGTCATCGATCCGGCTTCCATAAAACCTGCAGAAATTGCGGAAGCACTAATCAGGAATATTGAGCAGGTCATTATCGGAAAACGATCACTTATTCAGCTCATCGTTACAGCTGCTCTGGCGAATGCGCATGTTCTGCTCGAAGATGTTCCTGGCACTGGAAAAACAATGCTTGCCCGTTCGTTAGCGGCTTCAATCGATTGCACCTGCAAGCGTGTTCAGTTCACGCCTGATCTGCTTCCCATGGATATTACCGGAACCATGATTTTTAATCCTCCCTCGGGAAACTTTGTTTTTAAGCGAGGTCCGATATTCACGAACATTCTGCTTGCTGATGAGATCAATCGTGCCACACCCAGAACACAATCAAGTCTTCTTGAAGTAATGGAAGAACGCCAGGTTTCAATTGACGGAGCCGGTTATCCGATGTCGCGGATTTTTTTTGTTATTGCTACCCAGAATCCTATTGAACAGCATGGAACATACCCGTTACCGGAAGCTCAGCTCGATCGGTTTTTGATGAAGCTTTCCATGGGGTATCCAGACCGAGACGCTGAGCGGCGGATGCTCGAATTACATGCGCAAGGTTCGCCGCTCGCGGATATTAGACCGGTGACCCGCATGGCAGAATTTGCGGCATTGCAGACGTTCGTTCGCACACGTGTGAAAACATCCGGTGAAGTAATGAATTATCTTCTTGATCTGACACGAAGTCTACGTGAGCATGCCGACCTCACACTTGGGCCCAGTCCGCGTGCTTCCATCGCTCTCATGCGTGCTGCATCGGCACGTGCATGCCTCGATGGCCGAGATTTCGTTATTCCTGATGATGTCAAAGCTTTGACCGGATGCGTTTTGGCACATCGTATTGTTCTTCGACCCCAGGCGTTGATTCGAAAAGTGCGTTCTGACGAAATTGTCGAGGCGGTAGTTAAGAAAATACCTGTTCCTGTTTCTCGAGAAGAACCTCGCTAACGAGTCTGTCGAAAAATACCCTAAAATTCACTTTTTTGTGTACCTACCCGTTTTTTTGCCCCGTTTTCTCGCATCAACTGCGGGTCGTTTTGTACCGAACAAAATGTACCGAGATTATTCGACAGTCTCTAACGAGGAAGCTGTGAAAAAAATAAACTTTCGGAAAAATACTATCCCTAAAGAGGACATTACTAAATAATTGTGATTGTTTTCACCTTCAAAATTTCAAATATTTCACACCTTCGAGGTGGGACAAATTTGGTGTGAGCCATTATACCAATCCCAAGAAATATGTGCATCACCCCAAGAAAATTGATTTGATCAAAATGAAACTGGATCGGTATATTTTCCAAGAGAACACGAAACTTTCAGGAAAATAAGGTGCCCTTACTGGATGGTTGAAGCATTCATTTCTGTCAGACCCAACTCCAATTTACGCAGACCTGAAGCACGAAATAGGTCGGATGAACGAACTAATTGAAATTGGTATTACTCATTCCGGAAACTTTGCCATAATTTTGTAGAATTGGTATAGTTTGGAAAGTTGGGGGAGATTTTAAGAGAATTAACCTTTATGGGGCTTGTTGATAAAAAAGTGATATTACCACTTTAAAAAGAAGGGAAACCAGGACCAGTGAGTATTTGGAGTGTAATAGGTTGGGGGCGTACATCTGAAGGAGCGCGCGTGCTTTCGGGTATTCCTCGATCACGCGGTGAAGTATTGCTTTTTTGCAGTCTTGCGGGAGTTTGCATGACGCTTCCCTCAAGGTATTCCAACCACTTCCATCCTGAGGCATTGATTTTTGTCTTTTACCCAATAGCACTGTATTTTCTGTCCTGGTTCTATTTGAAGAATATTGCAAAGGGATTCAGACTCGAAAAACGCAGTCTTCCGGAGGTTTGCCGGGAGGGTGATCACATCAGGGTTGAATTGGAATTCTCCTACATCGGCGACCTCCCGTTTACATATCTTCTTGTACAAGATGGGTTTGCCGCAACCGATATTCTTTTCGGGCCGCAAATTCAGGTTACACGAAGTGTACTGCGACCGGATGGCCGATTTTGCGTTTCGTATGAGGTTGATGTAAACCGGGGTTATGGAAATTTTCAGATTGGACCTCTTCGTATTGAGGTTTTTGAGCCACTTCATTTTTTTTCGAGTGAGGTCGAAATTCCTGGGACCGTTCCATTCAAGGTCATTTTGAACCCTCCGGTACCAGAAGATCTTGAACTTGAGAAGGAAAATGCTTTAACGCCGCTTGGGGATTCCCGTTCGACAAAAACAGGTTCGAGTCTTGAATTCTTTGGTATTCGCGAATGTTGTCCTGGGGACGATATTCGGGCTATTTGCTGGTCCAAAACTGCCCAAGTCGGGCGTCTTATTTTAAAGACATTCGAGTTGGATGCACGTCCGGAGGTTTTGCTTGTCCTCAATACAGAGGCTACGAAGGTCAAAGGATTAGGATTCGGAAACAATTTTAAGCGGACACTTCGTATGGCAGCTGGAATTCTTTCCCAATGCATTGAAGAACGGCTTCCGACGCGCTTGATCCTTCCAATTGGTGATTCCCCTGAAATTGTGAATATTCAGCCGACCGGTTCCGGACGAGAGTTTGCTTTTGAACTATTGGCAAACCTAGAAGCTGGAAAGGGTGTGGATCTACCGGCACTTCTGGCCGTGGCGGCTGGGAAGGCCGGACCGGCCACCATTCTCATCGTTCTTTCTCACACGATGGATATTCCTCTCGAACCTGTGCTCGATGGACTGTTTGCATTGCAGGCTAGGCAGGCAAAAGCAATGTTGTGGGCGCTTGATGATGCTAAAATGATCCGCTTCGATGCCCAAAGGGCAAACGATACTATGGACAAGGAAGAATTTACACGCCGAATGGGAGAATTCGGAATCCATGTTAAACTTGTACCCGTTAAAACCGCCCCTCCTCCCGAAGTGGCAAATTCGATCTCCAATTCACAAAAAAAACAAAAATACGTACAAATGCTAAGTTGACAAAAATCAGAATCGAAAATCAGCATCAAATCAACATCGAATTTGGCAAATTTAGCAAAAAATGACTTCGCCTGAAAAAACGGCGAAGAATAAAATTTGTACAGATTAATTGAAAAAAGAATTTATTAAAGAGGTTCTTGCAAAATTAGTAATTATCCCGAAAATTAAAGTACCCAATTTTGCTAAAAGATGGCACAATGGTGACTCATTCATTCCGTTCAAAAACAAAGGAGTCACCAAATGGGCCAA
>JADFXM010000130.1 GCA_015233565.1 Candidatus Rifleibacteriota bacterium | reverse complement strand
AGAGGGCTTTTTCACTCGGGGACTTCGGTTTAAAATTCCGCCCGCACCCGAATTTCAGAATTTCTGGTATCGATAGTTTGCGTTTTCTCGGAAAAGGGCTTCAAAAGGTAGTTTTCTGATTTTGGAATACTTTTCGGATGGATTTTATCCTGAGACCAACTTACATAAAACTAAATCAGAAGATTCCTTCCAAAGCAAGTTGACAATTCATCAATCGAAAAAATGGTATCAAATCTAAATCCCCGAGATTGGGATGTTTGAGTTTAGGGAAAACCTTTTCGCATCTGGAAAAAACTCCTTGGTGATTGAAAAAAAGTTCAAAAACTTTCTGTATCAAGAATCATTGTATCGCCATCAGCGAAAAAAAATCGGTTTTTCGAAGAGTCATCCACGAAACTTAGCCATTCAAGATGCTTACGAAAGTCTTCATCCCAACGGATTGAATATGAAACTCCCCGTAAGCTCCGCAAAAAGCGCATGAATGTGGACAGCCAATGGTGGCTTGTAAAATCAAACTGCTGGGTTCGGCGGCGGCCGTATCGGATCTCCGATATACTCGAAGTGATTTCTTAACGTTTGAAACATGGTTTTTTGAAAACTACTTTTTTCTTGCTAATAAAGTGTTCATTCTTCCAGCTTCTTTAAACTCAATTAAAAAACCGGTTTCAAGAAGCTTGGATTCAACCATTCCAACTGTTAAGCGAATTTTTTCATAGGAACTTACATTCATAACCCAGGAACCATTTTTCTTCTCATAAAGAAGATCTGTAACCTGGACTGATTCTTTCGAAAAATCCAGGACGCAGGTAAGAATTTTAAAATCATCTGATTTGACTGGAAGGAAACGTTGAGTACCAGATAATTCATTTGAGTAGTCTCTGAACGTTAAAAAGATCCTTCCGTTTTCAATGAGGGTTTTATTGCAATCTGCAAAGAATTTTCCCAAAACCTCCAGGTTGTGAAGATGACTGATTGTATCACCGCAACAACTAATTATTTCAGGCCTTAAACTCTTATAATTCTGGACATTCAAAATATCGTCATTTACAACTCGGATTTTTGATCCTACTGAATTTTTTTCCAATTCACAAAGTAGTTGGGAATTAAAATCGATTGCAGTTGTATTAAACCCCAATGAATCAAGAGCTAATGCTTGAATCCCATGACCCGACCCAAGGTCAATAGCATTGCCTTCCTTTTGCGGGAGAATCTTCAATTCCTTGAATTCAGCTTCCTGACTTTTTACAGCGGGAACTATATCTCCCGTCATCCAGGAATAAAAATTGCCTAAATGATTTTCGTAATGCTCCTTAACGGTGTTCATTAATTTATTTCTCCATAAGATCGCTCGCCTGAAGTCTAATCTGATCCAATTCGGTCTTTGGAAGCAGCGCACCCAAGGCAAACCCCGAGCATATCAATACCGCCAGAACAGTCAAAAATGATCTTTTCAACATAATACCCTCACCTAGAGTGAAAAATTAATAGAAATCGTTCGACTTCTTAATGTTAACTTTTTTTCTTTTGTCTACAGTCAGCTGGAAGACATCTGGACGTGAATAATGGCCCGTTACGTCCAAATCAAACCTGCTTTGAGGAATTTGGTTAAGATCTAAATCAGCAAGAAGAATCACTTCTTTATCCCAAACCGGCCCTGCCAGGTATTGTCCCATTGGGCTAATAATTGCACTGCCACCACGGCACATAATGTCTGGACAGGATTCCAATTCATTGTAGCATGCCAGATTGGTTGGATACATTGCTTTCGTTACAAATTGATTGCAGTTCAGCACAAAGCATCTACTTTCTAATGCGATGTGACGAATTGTAGATTGCCATTCCTCGCGAGAATCGGCAGTGGGTGTAAGATAGAAATTTAATCCTTCTTCATACATCGCAGCTCGAGCTAATGGCATATAGTTTTCCCAGCAGATTAATCCACCCATTCTACCGTATGGAGTATCGACTGCAGATAATGTACTTCCATCCCCTTCTCCCCAAATTAATAGCTCTGATCCTGTGGGTTTGAGTTTTCGGTGTTTTCCCAACAAAGTACCATCCGGACCAAAATAAATTATGGTGCAGAATATTGTACTCTGATTACCTTCGGATTCTCTTTCGATAATTCCCATTACTAAATATATTTCGGTTTGGCGTGCCACTTCACCTAGAATGTCAGTCGTTGGGCCAGGAACAAGCACCGAATTTTCCCAGTATCTGGCCCAATCCTTTCTTCCTTCTTCTGTTCTGGCGCCAATTCTAGTTCCAAATGTGAGCCCACGGGGATATGCCGGAATAAAGGCTTCCGGGAAAATGACTATTTTTGCTCCTTTGCTTGCGGCTTCACGTGCCAATGACACGGCTTTATCCACAGTTTGTTCTCGATCCATGATTATCGGCGCAGCTTGAACTACAGCGGTTCGAACAATTTTATTCGTAGACATTTTTATCCTTTTTTTAATAAAATTACAGATTTCCGGTTATCTTAATTTTGGAAATCTTTGAAGGCTAATTGATTAAATCTGTTCGTTATTCCTGGTCAGATAAGAATAGAAAGGAACCTCCCTATTTCTTAGTTGCTTTGTCGTCTTGTATGTAATGTACGTGAGAGTTTGGGTACATTGGACTTTTTCAACATATCGATCATTTTTTCATCCCGTCACATTTGCAACGGAAATGATGAGGAAATAGTTGAATTTTCCCATTCCAGCGACACCCACTGAAAAGATCCATAGATTCTTTATTTCCGGGAGAATTTCCTTAGCGAAAATTGCGGAAACCTTAAAAATCAGTCCTAGAAGTGCAGAAAGGAAAAATTTCTTCCTGAAAAAATGCATTTTTTTCATGAGTCTCCCATTTTTTCCTAAAATGGATTTTGTCGTTTAGTTAAGTGCTTCAATGCCCGATTTTTTTACCGGAAAGAGTTTTTTATGAGTGGATTATTTTAAAGAGTTAATGCTGTGCCAAATTTCCATCAAAACTTCAAGCAAATAATAATATCAACAACCAGGAAAATGTTCAATGTCGGACCTCCGGCTTTCAACCCGAAACCACTGCTTAAACTTATTTTACTTGCCTATTCGCGTGGAATCACATCCTCAAGAAAAATTGAGCAAATGTGCAATGAAAACATTCTCTTCATGGCCATGACCTGCGACCAGAATTTTGACCATTCAACAATAGCCGCCTTTGTTTCTAGTGTGGCTCCCTATTTTGAAAGACTCTTTCTGGGTGTACTACTTATTTGCGAAGAAATGAGTTAGCTTGAAGGCACCCTTTTTGCTTTGGACGGAAAAAAAATTCCTGGAAACGCTTCAAAAGAGATGAGTGGCACATTTGAACAATACAGGTACAAAAAGAAACTTTTCCGGCGCCAGCTTAGACGTTTGATCAAACGTCACCAGGATACCGATTCAAAAGAAAATCAGATGAATGATTCTGGAAGCAAGCACTTTGAAAAGCAAAAATCTAAACTCGAAAAAAAAATTAATAAAATCACAAAATTTTTGAAAACCAACAAAAGCCGAATTGGCAAACAGAAGAAGGAATTAAAGAGCAATGTAACCGACCCTGAATCCGCAAAAATAAAATGCGGAAACGGTATCATCCAAGGATTTAATGCTCAAACGGTGGTAGATTCCAAAAATCAGATTATTGTAGCGGGGAAGACCACTAGCTACTGTTCTGACTCGGACAATTTCAAACTAAGGCGCCCTCAAGCAATAATACCAATTTCAATTAGTTTGTTCAACCGACCTATTTGGTGCTTCAGGTCTGCGTAAATTGGAGTTGGGTTGGCCAGAACTGAATGCTCCAACCATCCAGTAAGGGCTCCTTATTTTCACGAAAATTACATGTTTTCTTGGAAAGTATAAAGATCCTACTTCACTTTGATCAAATCGATCTTCTTGAGGTTATGCACATATTTTTTGGGATTGGTATAACATGACCATTTCAAATGGTTCACGTTTTTCCTCGACTAGTCTTTTCCTAGAGACAGTACAATATTTTTTCTGCCTAAAAAAATGGCACAAATCAGCACTTTTTTTCTTTACGACGCCTAATGATCCTGGATCGCAAGAAGAACCTGAAAACCCTGGGATATTCCGATGAGGCCTTGAAGAAAATTGCTGTGACTTCAGACTGCGGATATTACAGTTCGGATAATATTAAAATTGCAAAAGAGGAAAAAATTTTGGCTTAACTTCAGGACACTCATTTCCGTACCAGGGTCCTCGGTATGTGGGTCAGTTAAAATACAGGAGCCCGGCGAAATTCCCATTTTACACCTTTCATTTTGATGAAGAATCCGATTGTTTATATTGCCCAATGAGCCAAGCGCTGGCATCCTATGGCAAAAACCTGAAAAGGAGCTCTCACCTGGTTAGACAATATGTAGGAAAAAAGGAAGTTTGCCAGATGCCACAAAAAGGAGCGTTGTCTCAGCAAATGTGAACAGCGAAGAGTAACTAAGGTTCCAGTGGGTTGCACAAAAGATTAAATTGAGATGAAGAAGTGAATCGACAGTCCTGAGGGAAAAGAGGTTTACAACAAACGTTTTGGTATAATTGAACCGGTATTCGGAAATTTCATGGTTCAAAAGGGGTTGCGAAGAATTAGTTTACGTGGCAAAATGAAAACGAATATTCAGTGGTTACTTGGGTGTATGGTTCACAACCTGGAAAAGGTTGGAACCAAGGGGTTCGAGCGAAAGTAAGAGAAGAGGTGCCAGCCGGTAAAAAAGGATTTCAACCTTCGATTTCGGCTGAAAGTAAAAAATGGATTTTCTGGGTACAAATAGGGCTTACCCGCCGATCCAAAACCGATTAATCGACAGGCTCGTTATGTGATGAAAACTGAGATGATCACGCATTTAGGAACTCCAGATCTCAATATTGCTGGGTTTCAACTTTGGGTTCATGGTCGACAATTTCCTGATTCTGAAGACTATGACGATGTCAATTGGCTAAGAGTAACTGCACATGTTGGGGCATCGGGCGCTGATGTGTGGGTGTCAGGATCAATAATGCAGGTAAATGATATACTGGAGATTCAGCGTAAATGCGATGCACTCTGTAAAGGGGACCTGACTGATATTAGCATTCAACCTTTAGAGCCTGGACTAGAGTTGCATCTTCATAAGGCTGATGGCCTTGGGCATTATAACCTAAAGATATTAATCACCCCAAACCATTTAGAGCAAGAACATTCATTTTTCTTTGAAATCGATCAATCGTATTTCATACAAATCATAAGACAATGCAATGATCTAATAAATAAATACCCAGTGCTATATGGAGACATAAAAAATTTTGTTACCACTGATCCTGGTTGATTCGCATTATTTATTAGTCTTAAACATTAGAAATGAAACATCTATCAAAACTGAATTTTTCGATTTCTATAAGTTCGCGCCCGAATGACGATGCTGTGGGGTTCTGGAGCAATTGGCATATGAATACCGTCGGAGGAAATGATGATAATTCTAGCAGAAGAAATTGAGCAGTCATGAATTCTGACCCCGTTGTCGACGATGATTACAATTATGCGTATAACGAATAAGATAGATCGTGCTTAGCCACAATCTTATAACGAATTGTTTGAACGAAAATGGGCTCAACTGCACGTGCATATGCCTGCTCCGTCATACCCCATTCTGCTCAGTTCCGCGTTGTACAATTTCCTGGTTATTGATTTAGAGAATTTGCATTTTCTATTGTTTGCCCGAATCATATTTTATGATATCCTGAAATTGTGAGCCCCGTAAGGCAATCCCTTTGGAGGTAGCATCTATGAAGACATCTCTTTCGGTTACTGATACTGCCAGAAACTTTTCTGATATCATCAATCGAGTCACCTATAAAGGCGAATGCTTCATTCTTTTAAAAGGCAAAAAAGCAGTTGCAAAAATCACTCCTATAAAAGGCGGCAGGCCTCTTTCCGAACTTTCTGAAGTTTTGGCAAAGTTACCCTCTCTCTCGGCCAAGGAGGCGGAAGCATTTGCTAATGATATGGAGGAGATTCTAGTTGACGGAAGGAAGTCTGATGGAGTTAAAGACCCATGGGAATCCTAATTGATTCAAGTGTTTTGATCGAATGGGAAAGAAAGCACTTTGATATCAAGCAACTTATTGAACCCCATCAAGGTGAGAATTTCTATATTTCTGTTGTAACAATCAGCGAACTTCTTCATGCTCTTCATCGCGCAAAAGATCCCAGACAAAAAATGCGTCGATCAGCATTTGTTGAAACAGTAATTTCCGAATTTGAAGCCCTTGAAAGTGATGTTCAAACGGCTAGAATTCATGGAGAAATATCTGCATCCCTTGCAAAACAAGGGATAATTGTTGGTTCGCAAGATCTTTGGATCGGCTGTACAGGCATTTCAAATGGTTTAACAATTGTGACCCACAACCTAAAAGATTTTAGAAGAATTCCGGGTCTTCAAATTGAGCAGTGGCCATGCGAAGATCGAAGCGCATAATAAAAAGAAATTCGCTTTTATAGTTTTCCCAATTATTTTCTACTGCTTTTATCATTTTTCAGCTTTCGGACCGGCGATTTTATTGCATAGTAAACTTAAGACAGAATTGCCTATTGATGATTTTTTAAAAATTATTGAAAATCATAAATACACAATTTTGACTCCTGAAAATAAGACATTAGCTAACGCTAATGAACTCAAATATTATTTGGAAAAGCCCAATTCTACGGCTTTTGTTCATTTTTCTTTTTATGGGTGCTTGATTTGGGGGAGTTATCAATTCCATGTGTCATTCGAGCACCTTGCGAAAATTAAGGAAATTGGTAGCGTAAAGCAGGCATTCCGCTAAAACGAATTGAAAATTTGAATTTTTGAGAAATGCTAAAACTACAAGATAGAGATTGTACCTCTACAAAACCTGGTGTATACTTTTTAAAAATTTTAGACCAGGAGATTACG
>JADFXM010000012.1 GCA_015233565.1 Candidatus Rifleibacteriota bacterium | reverse complement strand
TAAGTCAACCTTTTCCGAATTAAATATCAGACTTTGTTTATTCTATTTCATGAATCAATAGGCTTTTTCAGCAGAGTTTTCTGCATTTTTCAGGATTTGTAGGTTAAAATTTTTCCGGGAATTCAGGGTACAAAGAAGGAAAAACCGGAATCTGGAAAAGAAGGACTCTTCCGGGAGAAGGTTTTCTTTGGCTGATACTTAAACATGTTCTTCCAAGAGGATTTCAGCGGTCAAGAAACTTTGGATTTCTGCACGGTAACGCCAGAAAGATATTATCACTAATTCAATTGCTATTGAATGCAAGGGTTCCGTTAAGAGTTGCAAAACCGAGGCCCAGCTTTACTTGCAGGATATGTGGATCAAAAACCGGGATTATCGCATATCGCATTTGCAGGAGTCCAATAGTTTCCCGCAGCCCACCAATGGAAGCAGTTTAAAATTCCATAAAACTTTTTGTAGTCATCGCGCAGAATATCCTTGCGCAAATTGTCCCATTTCCGGGTTTTCAATTATTCCGGAAAAATGAATACAAAAGAAGAAAATAGAAGTTAGAAAAAGAAAAAAAGAAGAAAAACTGAAAAAAAAACGCCTGATTTTTTTTGAAAATTTTCCAAATCAAAAAATTCCGGGCCAAAAATTTCAAAAGAATTTTATTTCCCAATTGAATTTATTTTCCTATGGTTGCTCCTGCTTTTTAGGGCTTGTTCAACCTTGGGATAAGATCGTGGCTACGCACGATCTATCCTTATCTGTTAAGGCGACAGCAGTAATCCAAACATCGGCGATATAAACTTCAGTTTTAACTTTATTGCTTACCCATAGCCCTTTTGAAGAACCTATCAACCGGCTTGAGGCAGTTCTTTCAAAAGCTTGAATCCATCCCAAGTCAATTTCATTCTTTTTGTATGGAAAAAGTGAATTTCCAGACAATTGAAAAGCCCCGTTACTTCCACCAAACAAAATCTGCGTCATTCCAGGCTATTCCAGAGCATATTCCGATGGGTCTCAAATCTTCGCTGACACCCACTGGCTGAAGAACCCCATTTTCACATTTGGCAACAACCTGGTCGGTACAAGCCCAAACGTCCTCACCATTTTTCATCAGGAACTTAATTTTTTGTGAAACGTTTTCCTGTTTGGAGATTTTTTCGAATTTATAATCACCGCCAATTCCGGTGATTTGGATTATTCCCTCCGGAGTCCCGGCCCAGAACTTGTTGTCATCTATTTTAATAATTGAAGAAACTGTCCGGGCTGGGAAGGCCGGAGTAGTATCAGGATTATAGGCAATCCAACTGCTTCCGTCGAAGAACATAATCCCTTTATCCGCACTCCCAACCAAAACTCTTCCTTCCGTCGCCAGAATGCTGAGTATTTCATTAGAAGGCAAGCCATTCAGAGTATTGTGAACTTCAAAGTAACCTGTTTTTACGGGTGGAGCAGGGTCGGGAATTTGGGGCATGACAAAATGGTGCGGACCAGGCTCAGGATTACACGAAAAAACCGGCGAATTTTGAAAAACAATCAGCAAAATAAGAAAGAAGGCTTGTACCAAATTACTATTGGTACATTTTCCAAAAAAAACAGCTGACAGAGACAGTTCGGAAAAATTTTCCGGACAACTTCAAATTCTGTATAAAGCCAGGCAAAAAAACTTCCATGGACTTTAAAAAGTTAGTTTTCATTCTATTTTCGGTCACTTCAAATTTGGTTTTCATTTTCATCCTCATTTCTTATCTAAAAGTGAAAGCGCCAAGGAAATTTTTTAAGTTAAAAAACCCAGGAATAATGGGTTTCCCTAGGTTAAAAAAACTAATTCCAAAAAACAGTTCTCCCCAAAAAGTTTTTGTTTCAAATATTACCTAAATTTTGCGAAGAGCGAAGCTCATTTCATCAAAAATCACATTCACAAAGAATCAGACACTTTGTTGAAGGTTGTTGTACATTCAAAGCCAACTTTCACTTTTTTTGCAAGCAGATCGCAATTTGCTTTCCAAAATTGCAAACTATTTGCAAAATTTACGTATTTTAACATTTTCAGATAACACATCAAATTGTTGAAAAATATTAGCAATTATCGGCAAGTATTCCGGTCGATTGGCATTATCACAAATTTTCAACTTCGAACAAAAAGGAAACCGCATTTTTAGAAAACCGCTTCTCAAGCCAATCTAGACATTGACCGAGAATTGCCGAAAAAATATACTCATGGGAGGTTAAAATTCAGGAAGGTGATGCAACAGATGGGGATGATGAACTAGCGGGCAAACTGGAACCTGTCGAAGTCGAAGTCGTTGTCGTTGTTGAAGTCGCTGGCGTTGTTGAAGAAGATGGCATTGTTGAAGAGGCGGGGGTTGTTGAAGAAGATGAAGCAACAGAGGTTGGTTGCCAGGAACTTCCCGTATCTGTAACAGATAGAAGGTCCTTTACCGGTGTGTAATTAGCTTCAGGGATATTAATGTTTGGCGACCGAGTGGGCGGAGGTTGAACGTAACCTTCAATAATTGTCATATTTTTTTGTTTTCCACCAAGCTCAAAAGTAATCGTCCTAGTTGTAGTTTGAAAATGAGGAGCAATGGCAATACTTACAGTTCCAATACGAATCTGAGCGGAAGTGGATGTATCAGATTGAGGGGAAGTTCCCTGCCAGAATTCACCATTCAAGTTCTCCGAAAAAACAATATTTATTGTAGCGATCATCAACAGACCCATAAAAGCAAAAAACCAAATTCGATTGGTCAAAGGACTATTCATTTTTTCTCCTCCCATACGTTCCATGTACAACTTGGTTGGCTTCCTGGACAAAAAATAGTGTCCAACTTAAATTCCCGTTTTGAAAGTGAATTTTTCGAATTATCACTCAAAACCATGTGTAAAAGCAAACAGCGAGTCGAGAAACTGGTCCCATTAGATCCGGATTGCGGTCTTCTTTCAATCGGAATTAAACAAAATTCCTTTACCAGTCCATTGGCAAATTCCCTTTTTGATTGAGGTGCCGCTATGCCTGATTGAGCTGGTTCTTCACAACGTTCTATACAGGATTGATTTTTGCGGTCGCTTGAATTTATCACATTATAGACAATCTGTGAACCGGAGTTGGATTCCAAGATTGTTTTACCGGTTTTATTCATGAAGTCCGCTATCAGGCCCGATATGTCGTCACGGCTACTTTGAATTATTATTGGGCCAATATCACAAGTAATTTTTCGGCATCTTAAAACGTCATTTTCAACAAAACTACTAATCCTGGACATTTCTTTAATTTCATTTAATAACAGAATTCCGCTTCCTGCACCTTTTGTCCCACTGTGAAACAACTCATAGATTGAAAATAAAACAAGAGTCATGACACAAGCGCCCACAACGAGCTCCATTATTGTGAATCCACTCTTTTTGGACATAAATTATTCCACTAAAATAAACACTGATGCTTCATAATTATGAACAGCCTTAGCGGAATTGCTTTCATCAACCGCCCAGGCTACACCAGCATCTATTTGGTAAATTTTTCCCGGGAGCGTTGATCGGAAGTTATGGGAATCAATACAATTCACCCGAAAATATCTTTTTTGAAAAGATACCGATAATGGGGAAACAATTAGCCCACTTGTGGAATTTCCAAAAGGAATCATCTTGACACCAACTTGTTTTAAATCGGACAATTTTGCATTCATTTCCTCGAATAAATCATTTACCGTTTTACCCGATTGCCTGCAAAGCATCTTAAGATTGGAAGATCCATTATTTCTTGCCAATTCAACGGTCTGATCAAGCAGTTCCCGTACAAAGTGAATTCCTTCCAGTTCAGTGTAAGAAAAGGTTGTATGCGCTCTTGATTGACTCAATAAACCCATTACTGGAAGCAGCATCAGGCTTAAAATCGTGACACCAACCATAATTTCAACTAGGGAAAAGCCACTAGCATGAGGCTCTTTTAAAATTAGCAGATTCTCGTCTGAAAATGGCTTCACAATGCTTTTCGCCATTGAATTCCTTCCCCAATTATGTGCAAGATTTACACAAAGCTGCAAGAAGTTCTTACGCATAATCATCTACCGCCACATATTTCCAATGAAGCGTTTTGATCTTCAACAATCAAACCATACGTTCCCCAGACAGAAGGCAAGGACACATTAAAAATTGGATTATAGCGGATTACGCCTCCAGCAGGGAATTCTGATATAGTAGATTTTCCGGCATTTGTCGCCACTTCACCGACCGCAACACCGCCTTTTATTATCATACGACTATTTGTACCAGCGCCTGATGTAGAACTGGAAGACAAAATTTTTCCGGCTGAATTCGGAGCAACGGAAAGCGATGTGTTTAAAGCCACCAGAAAGGCATGAATTTCCTTTTCGGGTGGGATTTTGATGTTACCATCCAGGGCCACCAAAGAGAATGGAATAGAAGGGGCTTTTTGTCTGTTTCCTGTGCCAGCTGCACTAATATCGACAATTTTTTCCTGTACCGCGAAGTTCCCATGATTGAGAATGATTATTGCAGGCTTATTTAATCGAATTGGGGAAGGCAGAACCAAATCATCATCGTTGGTATTGCGTTGCAACAAGAATATTCCAGGTTTATTGACAGACCATTCTTCTCGGCCTGTAGCGTCAGCGCTCGAATTAAAAACTTGTGCACACAAGATCTCCTTTTGTAAATTCCCTGAAACGCCTTTGAGATCAATTAAATGAGTTACTCGTGAAAGTAAACCATCAACGACACACTCATTAAAAGGTGGCTGATTGGAAGGTTTTGTCGCAAAAAAAACCTTTTGAAGGTTCCCAAGAAAAACTGTGTTTTCATCAGCATTTTGGGAAAAGGTGCCGGAATCATGGTATCGTTGGATATGCACATTCGTCAGAGGCTGAATACATGAGTGAAAATTTGGGCTCATTGTATCCATGTCATTAAGTGGCAAAGTGGAGTTGTTTCCTGGAATTGAAAATGACAATGTAGGCAACTGGCCGATTCCCCAGGGCTCAATGCTCCTTGAGCGGTTCAAATCCGGCAATTGCTGATAAGCCATCATATCAAAAATAAGGTTAGCTGCCACTCCACAGCAAACGTTACCGAATGATCTGGCTTGAATGATTCTCGGCATTACCATTTGACAAGCAAGCCACCCAGGTTTTCCAGGGGGATCAGCTGAAGTTGAAACGAAGAAATCATTAGAATTAGGCATATTAACCAGACTGGGCTTCAGCATTACAGGAGAATTGGGATCAAAATATGTGGGATCATTGCGGCCTAATATTACTGCGGTGCCGTTGGGGCCGCTTAAGGTATAATATTGCAGGAATTCAGCAAACGCGGCGCCGAAAATAAGAGATCTGGAAGGTTGCCGCCTGTCGCCAAACGGGAATATCCAGGAGGTTATACAATTTTCAGGTTGTAAAGACCCACTGACTCCAGCCCACAGTCCTAAATCAGCGGCGCCTTTATCATTTTGATCATTAGTAGTCGGATCATATGTGTAGAATCCCTGAAAGTGCATGTTAATATTAAATGGTCCATTCGAAATATTAGAATTATGCAACCCACTGTCCTGCACTGGATAAGCATATGCCCCGATGTTGCCATTTTTGAGAGTGGCGGGGGGGCAAAGATAAAAATGCCCTCCTTCCCCTGAAGCTGAATTGGATGAACTTACTGGTGTGTCTTCAATTGTTGAAGCGCTATTTCTTGGAAAATAACCGGACGGGATTCTGAGAGAAACTAATCCGTTGAGGGATGAAGGATCCCGGTTCCAATTTCCCTGTGGACATTGCCCAAGGTAAACCCAGCCTTTTGTATGCAACTCTTCCTTTGCGCTTGAGACCGAAGCGGAACATTCCTCGTTCATCGGGGCGGTCGTATTGTACAATACCAATGGTTGGAAAGTATCCCCTCCTCTGGTGTCTATCGAGCCATCAAAACAATTGTGCACAACGTTATAACAACCAGATTGGGGGGCATGATGTACAAACAATGTAAATCGCGAATAAGGGCCTGGAATAAAGGAAACAAGTTTGAATTGTCGACGCGCAACTGCTAACCTGCTGGCTCCCATAAAATACACACTACAGGAAAGCACAACTTCTCCCCTGCGCTCGAAAATATCCCAGCCGGACTCAAGATCCAAGGCCCGTGGTGGATGCATTCTAAGGCAGGAAAGCTTGTCAAATTTTATTCCCAGCCCCTGACAAAAAGGATGAAGGTTCTGGTTTCCCTGGAAGCTTCTGGAAATTTGCTCCAGGCACATTTGAAAATCAGCAGCCGCTTTGTCAAGCCAGTAATTAGGATCTTTTGGGGTGCCTCCCGGAAGGCAAGTGCCTGAAGCTAAAACAAGGTCTTTATCGTTAAGGTTTTGGGTTTTAAAAAAGGAAGGAAGTATTTTATCTTTTAATTCAGAACCATGCATGAAGTTAGCATTTCTTAAAACGTTTCCAAGAAATTCCACCCCTTCAACTGCCAGTCGAGAGGTTAGTTCGCTTTCGGCCAAATGCGCTGACTCACGGTTTTGAGTTGAAACCATCTGGCGATATGCAAAAAAGAACAGTCCAAGAAAAGACAAAAGAAGAAGGACAATAGCGAAAACAACTCCTTTTCTGGACTTAAGGCAGCAGGCGAGGATAACTCGAACAAATTGCATTAAGGTGACTCTACTGGAATTGTCCCATAAATCCTTTTTGTATTTCACCCTGAGCGTCAGAAGCGACCTGAGGCGCCGATGTTGAATATGTCCCAACGGAATAAAATGTAGTTGTTCCAGAAGACAGGTTTTCTGTCGTAGAGCTAATTTCAGAATAAGAGGGCGTTGCAGTTCCCCAGTTCGGGATTGTACCGGACCCCAAGCCTGACGTTGCACTGACAACCAAAGAAGTTGAAACCACAATTGCAGCTGTCTCTGAAGCATTTGCTTGTTTATATTTATGCTGGCGAGAGCTGCCAGTTGGCGCTGTCGGGAAAAGTCGCTTTAAATCTTCATCAGAAAATTTGCACTCTGTATAAATATCAAGAGTATTGAATATTTCCTTAACATCTGAAGGGTAATCACTGGCCATAGAATTAATGAAATCAACCATCGAACGTGTTGCTCCATGATTCAATTTTACAAAAGTGTCAAATATCTTTTTTTTGCCGTCAGGAAGCTTCTTACTAAGATCAAAGAGCAAAGCAGCGTCTATTCCTTCAACGGCCAAAAGATCTTCTCCCGAAAGATCAGGGGAATTCAAATGTACATATTCATATCCATTGTGAAGGAGAGGCATTTCCCGATAAATCTCAGAGGGTCTTTGAAATGTTTCGGGAAAATCCAGAAATTCGTTGAATTCTGCCCATCCTTCTTTTAATGCTGTTACGGGAGTTGTTTTTTGATTGCTGTAATGCATTCCATTTTGAGAATAACCACTTGGGTATGGAAGAGGCACTCTGTCGAGAGCATGAGAAACTTCATGAGAAAGAGTGGTTTCCAGGTGCGCTGTGGAGTAATTTTGGGCATAAGCCGAAGAAAGAAAAACCGTGGTGCCAGCACAACATGGCCAAAAATCGCTGGCTAGATCCTCATTTGGTATACTCTGCACAAAAGTGGTATCAATCAAACTTATCCCAATAAGGTTATCAGGAACATTACATTTTTCAGCCAAAGATAACCTTTTTTTCATGGCTTCAGAGTGAGCGAAGTCAAATGCAGCAAGCAATGCTTTTTGTCCTTTACTCAAATCGCTTTCAGAAGTAACATCCATTAACTTCAGAAGCTCAGCGCGGGTTTTAACTTTTGTCTCCTCAACAGTATAATTTCTCCCAGACCGAAGCCCTTTCCATGCAGTTACTTTGGTTGATGTATCGTTGTTTTGGACTGATTCTGATGCAATGGAATTTGTTATAGAAGCAGAGGTCTCAATGGCAGTAAGAAATGTAGCAGTAGAAAGATTGTCACCTGTAGAAACCGTATTACCCTCTTGCTTTGTTGCACTTACTACACGATCGTAAGTAAATTCAAACTCAACCGGTCCTAAGTTCGTGACTGCGGCTGAAGACACTGAATCAGATGAGGAAGAACTATCATTCAATTGAACAGTTGAGGTAGCCGCATCGCAAGCAAAGGAACAAAATAGAAAAAAAGAAAAAATGCAAAGCGTCAATTTTCTTATTTTGTACATGTTCATTGCAATACCCCTCCTTTGCCCGAAAATGGAGGTTTGGTAAACAAATAGCCCACAACACTTGAGTCCTTTTTGTGACTTTGGTTCTCTTTATCAATGTTTTTCAACAGAATTCCACGCAAAGAATCGTTAGAATAAGTAATTTTGTCCTTTTCAATTTCTTTTTTTAGCGCTTCAAAATCGGGAAAATAGCTCACGTGCATTTTCACCCACGATCGGCCTTTTGATAGCGATTTTTGTGAGGTCCTTACTGTAAGTTTTTCGACATGTGTAGCACCAGAAGCAAGCTCTGATAAATTTTTGGGGTTAAAATTTATTTCAAAATCGGAAGAGCATGTAAAGCGTATTTCCACATTTTTAATTGTTCCAACTCGCACCAATACTTTCCCGGCCATAACAACAGTCCCGTTATCTGGGCTTGGTTCCAGTTGTAATTCCGAGTTGATGATTTCTGGGGCAGCATATATAGCAGAAGAATCTGATCGATTAACGTTGTTCGTGCTCATTTGCCCTGTATCCTTTCCAGTTTCAGCAAAAATCCGATCTGACATCGTTTCTGACGAACCAGCAAAGCAAAAACAATTCGGCGCCAACATTGACATCACGCAAATAAAACACAACATTCCCTGAAAATACCTAAGAGAAATCACAGCAAACCTCCTCAGACTTTTCTGATATTTCCTATTGGGAACATTTTAACATAATCTTTTCGTTAAAACAAAGTTATTTAAACAGGGCAAACGTACACTTTTCTAGGATTTGAAGCAAATTTTGTCGGGTTTCTTTTTTGAAATAATTACGGTACCCTGTAAAAAAAACAGGAGGCCGTAGAGATGAAAAAATCGGGTTCTTTTATTCAATATTTTTCAGAAATTGAAGATCCAAGAAGCGAGATTAACAAAAAGCATTTACTTTTAGACGTTCTATTTATAACTGTTTGTGCGGTTTTATGTGGCGCTAACTCCTGGGATGAAATTTCAGATTTTGGAGAAGCCAGAATAGACTGGTTTAAGGGAATTTTGGATTTGCCCAACGGAATTCCATCACATGATACTTTTCGAGATATATTTCTTTTTCTTGATCCACAAAAATTTAACGAAGCTTTTGTTGGTTGGATATCAAACATTGCCAATCTCTTTCCCGGTGAAATCATCTCAATAGATGGCAAAACCAGCAGGCGTTCTCATGGAAAGAATAAAAAACCCCTTAATTTAGTGAGCGCTTGGGCAAACAATAACTCTCTGGTACTTGGACAAATAAAAGTAGATGAGAAGTCTAATGAAATTACAGCGATTCCAGAGATTTTAAAAGCGTTGAATGTTAAGGGGTGTTTAATCACAATTGATGCAATGGGTTGTCAGAAGGAGATTGCAAAGCAAATAATAGACAACGGCGCAGAGTATGTGCTTTCTCTTAAAGGTAATTAAGGGATTTTAAATGAAGATGTAAGGGATTTTTTCGAATATGCCATTAAGGAGCCTTTTAGAGATGTTGTACATCAAAAAATAACTTCAATAAATAAAGATCATGGAAGAATAGAAAATCGTGAATTTTATTTTGTAAGTAACTTGGATTGGCTTGAAAAAAAAGCAGAATGGGTTGGCTTGAATTCTGTGGGAATGGTTATTTCAACAAGAAAAATAAACGATAAAATCGAGACGGAGAAAAGATATTTCATATCAAGCATTGAATCGGATGCAAAGCAGTTTTTCCTGGCGATACGAAAACATTGGGGAGTGGAAAATTCTTTGCATTGGGTTTTGGATGTTGCATTTCAAGAAGACCAATGCAGAAAACGAACAGGACATTCATCAGAAAATTTTGCGATCATAAGGCATATTGTATTAAATCTTCTCAAAAAGGAAAAAACTTTTAAAGCAAGCATACCAAGGAAACGCTTTAAAGCAGCCATTGATAATAGCTATCTACAAAAAGTGCTTGCAGCCTGAAAAAGGTTGGCGTTTGCCCTGAAAGTAGTTCAAAAAACTTCACATCTGAAAGAAAACGTTGTAACATCATGGATCATCCTCCTTTGTTATTTTCGCAGACTACAAAGAAGGAAAAACCCCCGGAGGAAACTTTTTCAAGTTATTTCCGGGGGTTTTCTATTTTTCCCTTAATTATTTTGATCAGATTTTCAGGTTTTCCCCTGAATTAATGTGGCGCTGCTCAATGGCTGGAAAAACAACGGAAAAAGTTGCTTCCGGTTCCATATTTTTTGGTTACTTTCACGATCCCTTCGATTCTCAGGCCTTTTGCATGGCTAAACGTCGAACTTTGGCGATTCCAATTCAAGGTCAGAAGTTATCAATTGCAGATGCGATGAAGCAAAAGATTGATTCTGAGGATGGGCGAAAGAAATATGCAAAACACATGGGAACAATATAACCAGTTTTTGCAAATATCCGCGAAACCAAGGGATTGAAAAGGAAAAGAATCGTTACGCTAATGCCTAAAACTTTTTTCATGAATACTCTTCTTAAATAGGAATTTGCTTTTCAGAGCAGAGTATACCATCCCTCGTTTTTGGAGGGCAAGACGACTTTAGTTCTTAAATTTGGTGGGTGGCCCTCCAATTTTTCTTTTTTTCTGGGAGGACGAACCGACTGCATGAAAATCGGCAAGAGATAAGAAGCCTAAAAACAGCTATTTCATAACCCACAAGACATCGAGATCGAGACTTTTGCGGAGGAGATACTTCAAGGAGTTCGCGGTTAGCTTTCGAATCTGCGACGGAAAAATCACTTTTTGCCGGTTTCCGAATCCTTCTTCTCTTTGGGCTGACCATCGCTTTCTTGCTGGATTTCAACTCGGGTAACTTCCGAAAAGTCTTGTGCATGAGCATATCTAACTCAGAGACAGATATCGAGCTAAACTGAACCTTGTTATGTGTTACTTTTTTCCAGGATTACCCACGTTTTTTCGCTTAACTTTACCCAAAAATAAAGGAAGGCCTGAAAATATTCCAAGCCTTCCAGCACAATTTCTACCGTTTACTGCCCCGGGCTATTCCTTGATTCCAGGGTCCCCCCTGCAAACCTCTGCTTCACCCGGTTTTTTCCAAAAAATTTGATGATAGTATAGTTTGAGCGCTTATTGTCCTTTCTTTTCTTTCCATTGCTTCAAGACACAGTGTGATTCCAAGATTCAATATTTCTTTTCTATTCCCTCGACAATTTGCTTCGATCAACGTAAACGCTTCCTGTTCAATCAAATCTTTGGGGGCATGAGAACTCTGAATGCAATTTTTTATGAATTACTGGTGAACCAATGTGTGCAATGTCGCGGTTTTATCAACATACAAATAACCGCCTTCCCGAATATCTCTAAACGTATAGGTACTGGTATTAATCGGTTTCATTCTGCCTTTCCTGCCCTTATCGCTTTCATATTTTATCATAAATAAAGACACTGTATGGAATAAACTGATCACTTTGCTTAAAAACAGGGTATCACACTGTTTCGACTTTTTACGAATTAAGATTCGCTCCGTATTCTTACCGAAAGGATGGCAAATCTTTTCAAATAGTTTTGCCGGCAGATTTTGATTACACAAAAGTCGATTGGTACTTAAAGCCAAAAAACTCTTCAGTCCCAATTTGGACTGAGCCATATCTGGAGCCCATTCTTAAACGCAAAATGATTACTTACTCGATTCCCATTTATAATGACAAGAAGACATTTCTTGGTGTTTTAACCATCGATATGGCTTCAGAATAGTGGTTATTAAATATGCAGGAACAAATCAATTTGTTCAGGATTTTCTCAGAAAAGCCAAAAGTGTAACATCATCTGCTGCCGGGATTCCACGGGTATGTTTATGGAATTCGTGGAGTATTTCATCAATGATGCCAGAAGCAGAATTTGCCTGGGTTTTTTCAAGCAATAACTTGAGGCGACTATAATCAAATGTTTCTCCATCAGGATTTAAAGATTCGACTAGTCCGTCAGTATAGAAAATTAACATGTCCCCCGGGGACATTTCCAGCTTACTTATTTTCACCTGCACTTTGGTTTTTTGTCCCAGAGGAAATTGTGGCATTTCGAGAAACTTTACTGTCCCATCACTTTTTCGAAGCAATGGGTAAGGGTGCCCGACGCAAGTCCACTCCAGAATATGAGTTGTATTATCCACAAGTGCTGCAACAAGGGTCATAAGTCTTTTTTTCTTGACCCCCCGATTAATTAGTTTATTCAAACGTTCTATAAGAAATTGCAAGTCTCTGTTTTCAAAGGAACTGATATAACAAGCCGTTTTTGCCATCACTGTGAGAAGAGACGAAGCTATACCATGACCGGTAACATCTCCCGTAACGATCAATAACTTTCCGTTCGGCCCCAACAAGGCATCGCAATAGTCTCCACCTAAATCTGAGACGCTAAAATTGACCAAACTAATCTCATAGCCTTTAAACTCAGGCATGATTGTGGGAATTAAGCTTTTTTGAAACTTCTGTCCTAAATCGACTTCGTGGAGTACATCCATCATTTGATTGAAAGCAATCCCCAGTTTTCCGATTTCATCACTCCCCAAATCTGGTATCTTATAAGAAAGAATTTTCTTTTCATACGCTTTAATTCCCAGAGAAAGTTCGTTTAAGGGGTTTATCATTGAACTTGAAAACATCCTTGAAAAAAGTAAGGACAAAATTATCGCAATGAAAGCAGTACATATTAGAAGCGTCCTAAACCCCGCTACCCTGGAGTTAATTTCAGTTAGATCTGAGTAAGTGAGATAACAATAACCAGGAATGGAGTTACTGGGAAAAGCGCTTGCACAAATTGTGGAACCATTTAACTGAAAAGTTTGTTTTATTGCGTGATTCCCAAGCAAGGCTTGTGTTGTTAAGCTTTTTAATCCAGTAATCGGAGGTTCGTTGGGAAACCACTTTTTATGCTTTTTTCCGATCGCATAGACATCGGATGCCAGATTTTGGGAAAAAAAGCAATCGAGATCCCAATCTTTGAATTGTATGATTTCGACTAACGAAGTTTTTGATATTTCCCTGGGGTTAGAATAATCCCAGTAGAGTATAAAATCTTTTGGTCCTATATTGATGTGGTTCAAGGAATCGGGCCGGTCCATTGTGGTACAAAATCCAAACCGCGGGCTTCGATATAGATTTGTTGAAAGCATCGCAAGCGGATTTGTTGAAGTTGGAATTTTTGTATTGCTATACCTGTTTAAAGCAATATCATAAAACCCTATTTTGATACCCGTTGCTGCTTTGCCCATATTCGAAAAAGCAACTTGTCCGCGTTGATCAAAAGTGGTTGCATGTACAAGATAGTTTTTGTATCGGAAGGAAACGAAAATTTCATTGAAATCCGATTGGTTTTTTACTTTATTTATCATTTGATTTCTTACATCACGAAACATATTTAAAACCATGGCCTGATGCTTAGGAAATACAGAATCAATCATCCTTAGTTTTTCAATATTTTTCTCATGAACCTGTTCTTCCAATATGCTTGCCTTATTTTTATAAAATGCGAACCCCAAGGTTAGAAGAATCACGGTTGGCAGAAACATTGACATCAAAAAGATACACAGAATTCTAGGGGAAATCTTCAAGGAAAAGAAGGGGGAAACATCTGACTTAAACCACCAGAATAAAGCAGATGCAATTATCGCGAGACCTATGAATCGAATAATAAATCTTTCCGGTGGAGCCAGATGTTTGGAAACTGGCTCAAACTCCATCAACCACAATCCTTGGGGGTGAGAAATAACTCTACAAAGATTCCCATTATCGATAAAAGCGCCACCACCTTGTACAACACATTTTTTCATGGCGCGTTTCCAGCCAAACCAGGATAAACCATGCTGTAGAAATTTATTGGAGCTGGGATCGTAGATAAAAATGCTGGTTTTTCTGCGAGTATTTTCTATTACATTTTTCATCGTTTCAAAAACCGAAGGAAATTCAGAAATAAATGAAAGAAGCCCTCCCTGATTATTAAATCTTTTCCAGATAAAGGCACCATCTGTCTTTCCAGGTCCGATTTCACGAAACAAACCTTCATCGTTTTGCACTTCGAAAAGGGTGAACTCAGTCCCAAAAAGAGCTCGATACATTTTGAGCCTCTGTTCAGGTGTTTGTGTTGTTTGCTCGGGCAAACCGAGCAAATCTCCCCACAGATTTCTTGCAACAAATTTTGCTGAAAAAGTTTTTCCATATGGTACAAAAAGCTGACCCGTTGGTGTAAAAGCACATGTCTGGCTGTTTGGGAGAGTAGCTGCAATATCTGATTTTCCCGAACTCTTCTCAGGGTTAAAATCGCTATTTTTCAAGTTTTCAAACAACTGCTGAAAGGATTTAAAAAAAATCTCCTGAGGGTCTGTTTCAAAAATGAATAACTCCAGATCTTTCTCAAGCTTAACTTCAATCTTCTGTATGGAATCTTCTATTTTTTGTTCAATCATCCGGTCAAGTACACCTAAGGGTATCAGAATCGGAAAAACCAACAAAAAAAAATAGACCAGAAAAGCTCCTATACTTTTTTCATTAGTATTAATCATTCGCCCAAGCCTTTCAAAGATTCTGACGATGAATGGTGAAGTATTTTCCGCTGAATGGCCATAATTGAGACGTCATCAGTGGGAGAACGTCCCTTCAAATGAGAAACCAGCGACTGTTCAATAGTTTTAATAAGAAGACTCGCGGAAATTCCTACATTTTCTTCTATTACTCTCTTCAACTTTTCGTATCCATAAATCCGATTTTCTGAATCGGAAGCCTCGATAATCCCGTTTGTATAGATTAAAAGTGTATCTCCTTCCGCCAAAGAAAAATACAAGGGGTCAAAATATTGTTCAGGTTTAATTCCAAGAGGATAACCGGGATAACCCAGGGATTGAACTAGATTTTCTTTTGCTTTGACAAGGAAAGGATATGGATTTCCCGCCGTCGAAAGGAAACCGTTATGAGACACCGGATCGATTATTCCGAAACACATCGACATGAATTGCCTTTTTAGAGTTAAATGGTAAAGAGCACGACTTAAGTTTCTTAAAAGCAACATTTCATCATTTTCTTCATCAAAATGAAGGAATACCACTGCTTTTGCCATAGCCATTACGAGTGCTGAATCCGTCCCATGGCCGGAAACATCGCCTACCAAAAAAACAGTTTTGCCATTTTTTATTGGGAAACAATCAAGATAATCGCCGCCAATGATTGAACTCATCTTATTAAGAGTTTCAATTTCATAACCTAATGGTACAACTGGACTCAAGGGAATTAAACTCTCCTGTATATCTTTTGCCATTTTTTTTTCATCGATTGTTTCAAGGATATGATTAAATGCTTTGGCCAGTTGCCCAAATTCATCCTTTCCTCTGATTGGAATAAAATTTTGGGACTCCCGTGAACGAATTAAACTTATCCCGTCCATAAGATCTCGGATTGGAATCAAAAACCCGTTTGCCAGAAAAAAAGCAAAGGCAAGGGTAATTAAAACTGACAATAATAACCCAAAGCCAATATAAGCACGTATTTTCAAAGGTTCAGAAAGTATCGCTTTTTCTGAAACCAGAGCTATAATATCGAATCCCTCCAGTTTGAACCCTGGCATTCCAACACCGAGAAACCGTTGATTCCCGTGCTCGAACCAATCGGCCTGGAGTTCTCCTGTGCGAGAAGTAGCAGAACAGAGTGTCTCAAGATCTGCAATTTTTGGTTTTCTGGGAAACCAATTTCCTGAATGCCGGTCACGCACAAAAATTGGAAATAACCGGTTTTTTATAATTTCTTTAATTAGATAATAATAGACTGCCTGGGCGTGAGATCGGGCAATAATAACAAAAGCAGTTTTCTTCGAATAATCATCTTTTCTGACATTCCAGAAGTAATAAAATGAGCTGATTCCCATACGAACCTTATGAAGAACCCCGGGTTTTCTAAGAATTTCAACTTGACCTATACCTGGTGAATCCAGAAAAGTCTTTACCAAATTTTCCTTGGGTGAAAATTCAGAAGCTTTAGTTTTCCCGAGGGCAACTTTGATCGAGATTTTTGCAATCATTTCTTGCATCATTTTGAAACCTTGATCCGGAAGTGATTGAGAAATGGTGACTTGCTTTTTACCATTCCAATCCCAGGCTTCAAAGAAAAACACTTTATGTGAAGCAATCCAGTTGTTAAGCTTCTTTTCAAATGCCTTAAAATTTCCTGAACAAAGATCGGGGTCATCGAAAGATTGATCAAACAACTTCCGAGAGGATTCCTCTTCTTTTGAAAAATCCCGGTCGAATTGCATCATTTCTTCATGCGCAGCTTGCTGAAATTTTTGAGTATTCAATTTGATTTTATCGTTTAAATAGCTCAAAGCAAGAATCGTAATTGCAAAAAGAGGAAGGGCTACAATATATAAAAAAACCCCCAAAAGTTTGAATTTTATGGAAAGGGTTGCGAAAAACGATTTCAATCTTGGAAATAAAAATGTGATAATTGAAAGAAAAAGAATTATTACAGCCAACCATTTTGGGGAGGCTCCTATCAGAAATTTCCCGGAGAGTGGTATTTCCAGGTATAAAGCAAGATCATTCGGAAGTGTTTCCAAATAAGAAATACAACCAGGATGCACCAGAGAAAGTTTATTTTCTTTCCCTAGGTTCGATAGAGTGCTAGCTATTCTCTCTTTTAGGATATTAGGGCGCTTAAAATAGCGACCGGATTTCAAATTAATGACCGTTCCTTGAATATTATCCATATTTCGTGAGTTTTTTAAGGAATTTATCAGACGGAGGAAATGAGAGGGCGGGGAAAATATGATCAGATGAATTGATCTATCTTTGTGGATCTTGCCGGGAACTTTTTTCCAAATCAACCAGGCCCTACCCCTTCCCCACCTGATGGGAATGGGCCGATTTTCCTGGGAACGAACAAAAAATGGCTGAAATTCCCATCCCAAGAGATCTTTCCAGCTATTTACGATTTGATCATCCGGAGTCGTCCCTCCGAGAAGAAAAAGTCGAAGAGAATTTAATTCCGGATGGCTTGCACACAAGACATTGGGCGGCAAGGACAATTCTAACCGTCCGCCTAAGGAAACTAACCAGGGATTTGAGAAAAACTGCTTTGCAAAATTTCCCTCAGAGGAATTTGCAAAAATTGATCTCGCAAAGTGCTCCAAGCGAAAGGAAAGGTTATATTGTTCCTTTTCCCTGAGAATCTGAACAGTTTGGTTGAAACACCACGCCATCAAGCTTAAAGGTAAAACAAGGAATAACAACCATTCAGTTAAAATAGCCTTTTTCGGCATTTTTTACAATACTCTAGATTGAAGCTTCTTGGGAAGCCATCTTTGCTCCGAAGTCAAGTGATTGTTTCCGTTGAAATGATTTGGGGTTCACTCTTCATACCACATTAAACCCCATTTTTCAAATTTCACCTATATGTATTCTGAAGGAAATAGCATACTGCAATGAGAATTGGATCAGAAAGTTAAAAAAATTTGACCATTCGTATCTACTCAATAATTCGGGGTAGACAAAACTCTGGGAAAATGCACTCCCATTTTTCATGAACCATTTTTATTCTTTTCAGTTTTTTTCCCCTTTTAACTTAATTCTGAAATATTTCTTTTGATTTGATCGAAATCATTTCCGCCAAACTTGGCTGTTTATAGGCTTTTGAGATGCGGTCAAATATATATTTAAAGAAGCTGACACCCAATTTCTTTGCAGTCCCAGCTATGGACATGAAGGTATCCCATGATTCTGCACCATTTTCAGTTCGTGGCCCGTAACTTACGTCTCTTTTCCGGACCCGATCGCGTGCAGAATTCTCTGCTGAATTGTTATGTAGCGGAATTTCCGAATGTTCAAGAACCATTAGCAGATTCTCTTTTTTCTCAAATGTTTTCTTAATTCTGTCGTCAAAGTCATCATATCCAGTCTTCAGGGAAAATATGAGAGTGATCACGAAAATTCAGGGTGACTTGAGCAAAATAAATCAGGGAAATGTTAGTCATTTCGAAGGTAAAAAAACCGCTTCGTTTTTTTCGAAGCGGTGAAGCTTTTTAAGCTTTTGATTAAAATTCTACCTCCTGATTGGTTTCAGTCCTTCTTTCTAAATCCATTTGAATCAGTGAATAGAATGCTGCCAGATTCTTTCTGAGAGCTTTTGCAAGAGTACATATTGAGCAAACAATATGGTCTTCAGCTACTTCCGAAATGTCCCAATTTCCTGTATCAGAATTTATCGGAAAGGGGTTTTGAAATTCCAGAATGCTTATTGTTGCCAATAAGCTTGCATCAAGGGCTATCAGGGTTGAAAGCTCGGGGGCCAAGCATAATTCATTCGTTGTTATGTCCTCGGCCTATTGTACAAGGGTAAAACATGGTTTTTCTTTCATCTTTGTCCTTCCTCTATTTTAATTTTGATCAAGAGGGGTCGGTTTTTGGCCTCTTGGCGTTGATCTTTTCATTGAGTAAGAGAAAGCATCCATATACAGTTTTTCGTCGATTTGAGCGACATCATTCTTGATGGCTAAATTGAGGAGTTCATTAGCAAGGTTAATAAGAGTCCGATAGTTACCTCCCGCATGCTCAGCCAATGTTTCAATAACGGATCTACTCATCAATGTCTGATTACCAGCAACTTCAAGACAGTTATCAATAAACTGAATCAGTTGATCCTTGGCTACAGGCTCCATGCTTAATCTGAATCTAATTCTACTTTCCAGAGGACGGAGCTCTTCGGTTTTAAGCCTTTGAAGAAGCCTTTCATCGCAAGATAATACAACTGTTAGAATTGAGGTCGAATCAAAATTTTTGCTTGCCAACAAGCGCAGTTCTAAAAGAACTGCTGGCTGTGCCACTTGCGCTTCATCAAAAAGCAAAACCGGACGACAGGTTGTACTTTCAATGTGTGCAAGCCATCGTTCTCGCAAACCCCTGAAACCACCATATATATTGGCAATCGACACTTGAACTCCAAAAAGATTTCCCAATTCCCGATAAAAATCACCGATATTGCTTTGAGGACGTGATAGAATTCCGACTGCGACGTTTGGCAGACGTGTCAGATACTGAGCCAACTGTCGAAGTAAAACAGATTTTCCTGTGCCAGGATCACCCTGAAGCAGAATAAAACCGCCTTCATTCATTTGTTGTTCGACTCGCCAGCAAAAAAGCTCGCTCTTCGGTAATTTCATAAGGGCTTCCAAGGGAACATCTGGCGAGAAGGGATTCCATTTGATTCCAAAATGTGTGAGATCACGTTTACGCATTATTTTTCTCCTTTGGGTATATATCCCATGGGTAAGCCGGTAGCGGCATATTCTGACAAGCATTTTTTGAGAAGCGGTGCAACACCTGCTGAACGATCGGGAATCTTCCATTGATCATTTGCAGGTTCCATGCTTCGCCGCTTGCCTTCAGCATTTTTCTCCAAATCAGGTGGATACGGGCGACCGATTATTTCACCTGACTGCTGATTAACAAGAAGAATATTTGACAAGTCCCAAGCGGCATATCTGATTGATATTCTTTTCAGATGCCGAAAATGTGAAGGAATTTCGTATCTGCGACCATCAAGAGAAATAGTACAATCAGTTCGTCGAAGACTGCGGGTCGTTTCGGCTGTAAATGCCATACGAAGTTCTTCGGGGGAAGGCCCAGATCTGCTTACTTCTGGTCCGGCAAGAAATCTTTCCAAAGGTGTTTGTCTGGTCTCTGAGTGTATGCGACGATGGTAATCCCTTTCGATCCAAGCAATTGTGGCGTCGTTGAGAATTTTTAATGTCAGTTTTTTCTCTCCTTCAAGCATTGCCATCAACCTGCCTTCGACCTGTCCCCAAAAGGATTCTTGTTTTGCATTTTGCTGAGGTGAATACGGAAGCGTGGTCTGGTGAAGAATACTGAGACGTTTTAGTCCTTGCGTTGTTTCTGAAGCTAGCATTGGGGAGCCGTTATCAGTCATTAGAGCTCTTGGCAGACCACGTTTTAAAAAAGCCTGACAGAGTGCATGAATGAAGTTTTCTGCTGTTTCTCTCCAATACCATTGGGCATGACAAATCAGGCGAGATTTATCGTCGATAATGCTCACTAATACTGGTTTAACCCATTCTCCATTTTCATTCAGTATTTTCCTTGAGCAATGATGAAAATCTGAATGGAGAAGTCCAAGAACATGAGTGGATTCAAATAATCTTTGTTCACGAGTTTCACGATGCTCAAGAGCAATTTCCATCCCTGAGCGGTCGGCGTTAAGGGGAGTTCTGACTTTGATAAAACCATTTCGGTTTCGATATCGTCGAAGGGTTGAATAGGAGGGAATGTCTCCGAGGTTATCCTGAGCCGCAACTATCAAGAGATTGTCGTAATGCAGTTGGTGAGACCATCCAGGATACTTCAGGTGAAGATCTTTTATTACTCTTTTAACCGCTTCAGAAATTCTCCGGAAAATTCCAATATCTTCCCTCAGCTTCCATTCAAGAGCTTTTACCGGGCTATCATAAGCCCCCTTGGCTTGATAATACCACTCTTCAATAGTTGAATAGGAATATTGAATAGGTTTTCCCATTATTGGGTGTTCCCAAGTTCTTTTTGAAAGCTCCTCCAATTCTTTGTGGAGTTTTCCTTTCGGCGGAGGAGATGCCAACAAACTTCCGACAACAGACAACCGAAAATTTCCCCAAACTTCTGAGATTCGAATGTGATCTTTGTATTTCATTTTTTCTCCTTTCATGCTAAGTGAAATTCACAATTACATGATACGAGAACCGCCTAGGGAACGTCGATTTGCATCTTTTGCGCGAATTTTACATCCATAAAATATTGTGATTTTTCATTCGGTTATCCGCTGTAAAGGGGAAGCAGAAATTTTAAAACTTTTGGAAGTGTTTCCAACAAAGATTTTTCCCAAAAGATATGAAAAAACTTCAATGGAAAGAAAACAGATGTTCGTTTTGCTAGCGTGAGTTTACGAAGCTAAAGGCAAAAATCGGCAATGATGCACGTTTGAGAATACAGGGCTGAAAAACCCTACTTTTTGGCAGATTAGCTCTAGTCCAGTATTTCAAAATTTCGCAATCTCGCGTAACCCTTGCCATGTGGCCGAATTAATTCGGTGTATACGGTTGAATATCTCGTCTGAACGTTGTATGAAGGCAAAAATTTATTAAATTTAGTAAACTCACGCTAGAGCAAGTCTGGGAGAAAAAGTTTTCCAGAAATCTGTATTTTTAAAAACTTCATTCCACCATATTTTCCATCGTTTAAGGGTTCTCAAATCAGCTCCACAAAGATCACGTAGTTTTTTGAATTGACCAGAGGTAGCACCGTGGGTCATAATTGAGATTAGGACGAAAATCGCACCAAGGTGACTCTACGACCAAAAAAGCGGAATGATGGTGGTTTTACCCTTTTCCTGCATTTAGAACAACAGAAACTGAAACGCAAGTTGAATTCCACATCAAATATTTCAGGACCACCACGAGGTTTACGAAAATAATTTGCCTGATGAAGGTTTTTGCCACAAAAAGGACACTTCCCTTCTTTAATTTTTTGGGCAAGATCTTTGTCGAAAAGTAACAAAAGTTCAAAAAACTTCACAAGTGAAAGAAAACGTTGTAACCTGAATTCCCGGAAAAAATTTAACCTACAGACATTTCCAAATCAAATGCCGCCAGAATCTCGCGTTGTTCCTTGGTCACGGGACGAATGAATCTCGTTCCGTTTATCCTTGCGGTTTTGATCTTGGACAATGTGATGAGTAACTTGTCCATTGATAAGTTTTTGTACAATCTTTTTCCGCTCATCACCTTATGAAGATGTGACATCATGATCAACGCAATAAAGCCCACAAACAGCTTATTCTGCATCCTTTCGTCGCTATGTACGCGTAAACGATCAAGACCTAGCGCATTCTTTAACCCGCAAAACCCCTTTTCTACAACGTCCTTGGCGCGATACATATCGTGTGCTTCCAGCATCGCATTTACGTTTTTTGCACTGTAAAAGCCTTTGTCCATGACAACCCGCAAACGTTTTTCCGGTATCAAAGCCGTCAACTCTTTCAGGGTGTTTTTTAGCGTGGCTACATCAGTCAAGCTTCCGCTATATACCGTCTGATAAATGGGCAGTCTTGAGGTTTCCCCCATGAGCATGCAGAGATTGATTTGCGGAAGATCCTCTTGGTCTCGGTTGTATCCCCATTCACACTCGGTCATCAGCTCAGAATAGGAGGATACGGAGGTGATATCAAGCGCAATGCACTCTTGCTCGGCGATATGCCGCCCCCATGATTTATAAAAAGCATTCCTGTGGCTTGTGCCGATAACCGTCAGCAATTCGCTGATTCTCTGGGAGGACATTGTTCCAGCGGGAAGAGTTTCCGTTTCGGATGCCCAATCCTCGCAATACATCAGCGGTTTGTCGGATTGTACGAGATAGCAGGCAAGTGTAAAAATCTCCTGCCAGCAGTTAGCTGTACTGGCGGACAGAATGTCGATTAGGCCAATTCTTTTTGCAATCGATAGTAGCAGAAAGTGCACGCCGTAGTTTCGGATGCTGTCAAATATCGACAACGCGATCTCGCGCTGCTCAGCATTTGATGGCTTTGTTTCCGGGTTTTGAATTGACGTCCCAGTTGCGGCCATCTTGTCAATGTAACACTGATCATAGATGTCTTCGCCGATTACAGGATTGAATTTGCCAACACGCGTTTTTGTGTTCCTCGGTCTTCCGAATTTATCTCTGTAGGATTTGGATTCGTACAAATATGTGTATTTTCCAACCCGTTGGCGTGTAATAGAGGACATGTCGATATTCCTTTTTGTAGGGTAAATTATTTTACCCTACAAAAAGGAATAAGTCAACCTTTTCCGAATTAAATATCAGACTTTGTTTATTCTATTTCATGAATCAATAGGCTTTTTCAGCAGAGTTTTCTGCATTTTTCAGGATTTGTAGGTTAAAATTTTTCCGGGAATTCAGGTTATAAGTATTGTCAACGTGGATTTCAGAGGTTAATTCAAGAAATCCGCGATAGGCACAAGGATCGGGGTCGTTCACTTCTCTGCAAAAGACTACATTTGCTTGACAAAATGGCTCAAAGCTCTGGTTATCTCTCTTGATGATGGCCATTGTGGCGGGAAGATTGTTTTTGTTGAAAGCGGCAATTGGTTGTATGAAAGGTAGGCTTGGGGATCGGGACCCGGAAGGAGTCTTTGAAAACACACTCCTCAAGTTGTCGGCTATTTCCCCCTTCAATGCAACCTGATACGTTGCTGCCATGATTTCTCCTTCTCTGTTAGGGTTCCTCAAGCCAACTTACTTTTCGCAAAAGTTTTGGAATGACCAACAAAACTGATTTTTCGCATTTTACAAATTGAAAAAGTAAATTAAACCAAACCAAACATCCGAAACCCTTTTTGCTAGATTAATTTGGTTAAAAAATGAAAAAAAGATCTTGCAGATGGTTTAATTGTACTTAAAATCGTTTGCTTGCTCAAGCAATTTTTTGCATTTTAATAAAACGTTAAAAAAACAGGCCTTCTTTGCGGAGGGACTTAATTCGTTGACCTTTGGAATAAATTAAGCTCTGACAAAATGATATCAACAGTTTTCGGGATGGCTGATTTAACTTCGAGAGAAAGCTCTGAACCAAAATTTACAGCTAAGGGTTGAATTCCGATAATTCGAGATGTTGCTCCGGTGCTTTTTTCTAAATAGTCCAGTATGATTTTCAAGGGCATGATATGCGTTGAGAAAGATACTCCGTTAGTTTCGGAAGCATTTAAAATTCTTGACTCACCTGGTTTTCCTTTGAAATCTGCTGCATCAATCAAAATAATGTGTGTAGGCTTGAATCGTTTTATTTCTCCAGTTAAATTTTCAGGGGCTGTTTCACCGATGAATACTTTTATATTTTCAACCCTTTCACGTAACGTAAAATCTTTTAAAGTTTCGGCGACCATTAAGCCTACCGCATCATCGCTATGTAGGCTGGAACCTACCCCAATAACGGCAATCCTGCTTTCGTGCGTTATTTTATTTTCGAACAAGCTAATTTCCCCTTTCAAAAAGATGATAGTAACGTTTAAAGAAAGATCATGTGGTGTCTTAAGGGCAATAGTGTAAAGAGCTAAATTTGTTATACCCAGAATCACGCACGATTAAAAAATATTTTTGCGACTCGATACTGAGCTTAGTAAATTCCGGGCGGATTTCGGCAAGAAACGCCTAATCCGCCCGAATCAATTCTCTTGGTGCCATAGCACTTTTGGAGATGTTGTTGTTTTTATTTAACTTCTGCCGGTTGAACCGAGATATTTACTCTGAGGGTCTTTTTATCAATTGCAGCGAGTTCAAAAACTTTGGTCATCTCAAGGGCTTTTTTTACGCAAGACTCTGCGCATTGACCGCAATACAAGCAGCGGTCAAGTTGGACAATGGCTTCCCAAACGTTTTCAGGAGTTTTGTTGATAAAGATTGCGTTGGAAGGACAGTCTTTCATGCAGAGTTTGCATCCGACGCATTTATCGGGAGAAAAAGCCAGTTTCCCTCTAAATTTATCAGGGATATTAGCCGGTTCGAATGGATAATTTTCTGTAACTGGTTCCTGAAGAACAATTCTTAAAGCTTCGCTTAATACTTTTCCTGGTCTGCTCATAAGCCTGCCACTCCTTTAACTCCAAGATTGAAGAGGACCTGAATCAACGCAGCAGGTGCCAGATAAATCCAACAGAATTCTATCATTTGATCGATTCTCAATCTTGCCATCATTGCTCTTGCAGCTGTAGTCAGTACAATTACAAAAGAGATTTTTACAAGAAAGAAAAGTATTCCGATAGCGGGATGCCACGATAGACCGAAGGGAAGAAAAACTGCTGCAATTAAGGCTGCTACTACAACAAGTTCGACATCCATGGCTAGCTTAAAGAATGCGAGATATCTTCCGCTGTATTCAGTAAAGGGACCTCCAACGATTTCAGTTTCGGCGTCGGGAGTGTCGAATGGAACTTTTTCAAGCTTACCAAGGAGGCAGATGATGGCTACGACGAAGCCAACAATATTGAAAATCCAATACCCTGAATGGGTAGAATAAAATACAGTCATTTCGCTCAGAGACCATGTATTGGCTATCAACGCGGGAGCTAGAATTGCAAGAAACAACGGTACTTCATAGGCAAAAAACTGCATTTGTGAACGCATGGCTCCGATTACGGAAAAGAGCGAAGACGAATACCATCCCGCAAGAAAAAAAGTAAACGTTGGAAGTGTTAGCAAATAAAGTACAACAATCAAATCGCCTGAGAAGGAATACGCGGCGCTTGTTTCCCAGAGAGGGATGTAGAGGATAGCAGTTAACACTCCGGTGAGAGCAACAACGGGTACGAATGGGAACATATAGGGGTCAGCTTCTTTGGGAACGATGTCTTCCTTGCCCAGAAGTTTTACAAAATCAGCGAAAGGCTGGAACCAGGGAGGGCCAATTCGATTCTGAAATCTGGCATACAGCTTTCGATCAAAGTACTGGAAAAACCAGCCAGCCACCAACAAAAAACAGAAGCCTGGAAAAACCAGGATAGTGAAAATATCTTTTAGTATCAAGATTTTACCTCAATTTTTGATAAATCAAGTCCACGTTTCTTGTGCCAATCTAGGGAATAATCCCTAAGGGTTTTCCAATCGATCGTTTTTTGGGATTCGTCAGCAAGGTTTTCAATGGTAATCATACGATCGGTACAGGAAAAACACGGGTCGATCGCGGCAACGACTATTGGGACATCAGCCAGATAACCATTTTTCAGCATTGACGCAACAGCTTGAAGGTTGGCCAAAGTTGGGGCTCTGACTTTAACTCTTTCGGGTTTATCAGTCCCATTTGTTTTTACATAATGGACATCTTCTCCGCGAGGGGCTTCGTATCGACTCAATGCCTCAGCGGCGACAATGCGTCGTGGTGCACGAATAGAAATAGGGCCATCAGGGAGTTTATCGAGAAGTTGCCGGATAATTTTGTAGGATTCCATCAATTCAAGAACTCGAACAACTGTCCTTCCAAAAACGTCACAATGGTTGTCAGTAATTACTTTGAATTCTACTTCGGAATAGGCAGCATAGGGGTCATCTCTTCTAACGTCCCGATCGACACCCGAAGCTCTGGCAGTGGGACCAACTGCTCCAAGGGTTTCAGCGTCTTCCTTTGACAAATACCCGACTTTGGCTAAACGCGCGATCAAAGTGGATTCCTGAGTCGCCAGTTCGACGTAATATTTGGTTCTTTCTTCAAGGAAATTAATTCCTTCCCGAACTTTCTTGATCTGCTCAGGAGTAATATCGCGTCGAACTCCTCCGACGGTGTTCATAGCATAATTGACACGATTGCCGGAAATTTCCGCTAAAAGATCCATTACAGTTTCGCGATCTCGCCATGAGTACATCAGGAGAGTATCAAAACCTAGTTCGTGTCCTGCCACTCCAAGCCACAAAAAATGGCTATGCACTCTTTCGAGTTCTCCAATCAGGGTTCGGATGTATAAACCTCTTTTGGGAACTTCAAGTCCTGCACATTCTTCAACAGCCTGAATGTAAGCTGTTGAGTGTGAATGGGAGCATATTCCGCAAACTCTTTCCAAGAGGTAAATATTCTGGATGAAGGACCGTTCTTCGCAAGCTTTTTCTACTCCCCGATGGTTATAGCCAAGCCTGACATCCATGCTCAGGATTTTTTCCCCATTCAGGGTAATCGTAAAGCTGGCAGGTTCTTTAAGTGCCGGATGTTGGGGACCAATTGGAATTTTTACATTACTCATTTTGGTGCCTCACTTTTTGACTTGAGCATATCCGCTTTCCAACTTTTAAGCAAAGGAAATTGTCCTTCGGGCCAATCTTCGGGAAGTGGATACCTGTTGCCCGGTGGTAGTCCAATGATTTTAGCTCCAAACATGTCGATCAGCTCGCGTTCATAAATCATTCCACCAGGGAACAGATCGGAGATGGTATTTCTTTCGGGATTTGTTTTGGGAATTTGCGATTTTAAGTTTAAGACGATTCCGTCTGGTCTGGCAAGATGATAAATGAATTCAAGATTTTCACCTACATCCAGGCCTGTGATAGTCAATAATATATTAAATTTAAGTTCCTTGCAAAGCTTTCTAAAATTTCCGTGGAATCCCTCAAGAGGGAAATCGACAAAAAGTCGGCGGCTCCGTTGGATTCGTATTTTTTCAGCGGGAATTTTGAATTCATCGGCAAGGTAACTTTTGATTCTTTCTTCTTCGCTCATTTATTTTTTTCCTTTCCTCTGTTCGCATTAATTCTGCAATTCAGAAGTTTATTTTGATTGTCCTGATAAGAGGGCAGATTCAGCTGCTTTAGCTGCGGCAAGGTCAGCGGCTCTTACCGAACTTTCAAAGTGTCCAAGTAGTTTAACTACTCCGTCAATAACAGCCTCAGGGCGCACAGGACAACCAGGAATGAACGCAGAAACAGGAATGACTTCATTTACCCCCCCAGCAACGTTATAGCAACCATTGAAGACGCCTCCTGAGCAGGCGCACGTGCCAACGGCCACAACAAACTTAGGAGCGGGCATTTGTTCGTAGATTCTGATAAGACGTTTTTCAATTTGTCTGGTAACAGGTCCCGAGCAAACCAGAACATCGGCATGGCGGGGTGTTGCCTTTAGCATCAAACCGAATCTTTCAACATCAAAGCGCGGCGTCAGGGCTGCGATTATTTCGATATCGCAAGCATTGCAAGCGCCCGAGTTAAAGTGGAGAATCCAGGGAGATTTTAACCTGGCCCAAGTCATCAAATTATCAATTAAGCCTGACAAGATTCACCTCCGAAAAAGCATAGCCATGCATACGACCGCTCCGGTAAGATAAATCGCTCCCATCAAAGCGGACTCAAGAGTAATTTTGGGCATGGTGGCAACCATAAGTGTAACCACGTCCATAATAGTGAAAAAGAAAGCGAAAGGAAAGAATGCCGTATAATCCGGTCTGGCTTTTTCTTTCCTGACATCTTCGCCACAGGCGTATCCCTCAAGTTTTCCAAATGATTGTTCCGTGGTTTTCAATGCAAGACCGGAGGAAAACCTAAAGAGGATAAAAACAAAAAGTAAAATAAAAACAAAAGCGAGAGGTGGAGCAAATAGTAGATGTATCATTTTTGTCTCCTATCCTTTCAATTCCCGTAGTTTGGTAACATCGATGGAATCGTTTTTTCTGAAAACCCCCAGAATTAAGCCTGCTACGACCGGGACTAAAATCACTTCAACGATAATAAAAGTAATGATGATAGCTTGAGCCAGAGCAAGATGTCCGGAAAGGTATCCAGCGATGGCGATCAACAGAGTAACTGTTTTTGCCAAAAGTTCAATTCCTATTAAAACTCTGATCATGTTCTTAGTGGCAATAATACAATACAGTCCGCACACGAACATCAGTAGAAAGAAAACCGAATAAAGGTTGAAAAGCATAGCGGCTTCGTTATTCACTTTTAGATTTCTCCTTGAACAAGGAAATAACACCAAAAACTCCGATGAACAGAAGGATTAATTGTCCGAAGAGGTCTAGATGTCTTACATTCCACAACAGATTTTTAACATTGGTTTCTCTATCAGGTTGTGCAATTGGAAAATCGAATGGAATTTTGAAACTGAAAAGGAATACTTCCACAAGAAGTAGAACGATGGGAAGCCATACAAAACGTTTAAACCTGTCAAGGCCACGTTTGATCGACTCCTCATAAGTAACTGGGTTAGTCAGTCCAATCGTGGTGACAAACACGACGCTGATTAATCCTGAACAGACTATCAATTCAAAAACTCCGGCAAGTTGGGTATCCAATTGGAACATAATAGTTGTCAGAATTACGCTTGTAAGGCCAAGTCCAATTGCGGATTCAATTAATCTTTTAGCAAGAACTGTCCAGAGTGAAGAAAGAAACATGAGAAGAAGCAATGTAATGTGAATTATCATAAGATTTTATCCACCGGGAGTATGATTGTTCCTACTACATAGGGGAAAAGCAACCCGATGCAGATGGTTACCAGACAAAAAGCGATAGCTGGGAAGTTGATTTCAAGGGAGGCTTCCTTAATTTCAGGGCTGTTTTCAGGTGGTTTAAGGAAGAAAGCCCTTTTTTGAAATCCAAGCATGTAAGCCAGGGTTAAAATGCTTGCAAGAACAGCGACTACAGAAAAGAAGAAAAACCCTGCTTTCCAGAGAGCGATAACGATGACCAGTTTGCTCCAGAATCCAGAGAGGGGTGGTACCCCAGCTGTGGACATTGAAGCGACTATTGATGTAAAGGCAGTTACTGGCATTTTGGAGCCCTGTCCGTTAATTTCGCTGATGTTAGAATGTCCAATTGAGCTTTCGAGAGCTGCTGAATTGGAAAACAAAGCTGCTTTGAGGATAGAATGATTGAAATAATGGAAGAGTGCACCAGCTAACCCGAGATCGGTGCCTGTTCCAATTCCAAGAAGGATATATCCTGTTTGGCTGACGCTGGAGAACGCGAGCATTCTTTTCAGCTCTTTTTGGCCCATCGCGGCGAGGGCGCCAACTACTATAGATATGGTTCCGACGATGAGGATTGCAATTCCAATCGCTGATTTAAACGGGAAGATGTAATGTACGATTCTGACCAGGCTGTAGATTCCTCCAGCTTTGGTGACAGCTCCGGCCAGCATAAGAGAGACTGGAGTTGGGGCAGAACCATAAGCGTCAGCCACCCATCCATGGAAGGGAACGATCCCGCCCTTGATAAATAAACCGATCAGGAATAACCCCAGAGCGAATTTCAAAACTGTACTGTTCATTGCGGTTGAAAAAGGTAATTCAGAACTAATTACACTGTTAATTGTGCCTGAGGAAGCTAATCCGGCTTTAATTGCATCAAAAGAAGTGCTTCCGGTGATCATCATTACAATTCCAATTGCGCTCAGAAAAAGCATTGTTGCGCAAGTAGTCATGACCACATATTTGAAAGCTCCTTCAAGTGCCCGTATTTCCTTATTCAATGCGATCAGAATGAACGAGATGATTGTAGTTGCTTCAATATAAATGTAAAGAGTGAAAATATCGGAAGTAAGAGCCAAACCGTTTAAAGCAGCTATATCAAGTAGAATTAGGTTAAAGAAATAGAACCTGGTTTTATCTGAATTGAAGGCTTTTTCACCGATCAAACAAGCTGAGAAGCTTATTAAGCCGGTTACAAGCAGGATCAAGAGAGAGACTTTATCCAGTAGAAAAACCAAGCTAAAGTGTGTTCCAACAAATTTCGCGATAAATTCAAAAGAGTTTAAAAAACCTCCTGCAACTACCACGATTTGGAAAAGGGCCATACCCAGGGCAAGAAAATTAGCTTTTTTTGGTTCCTGGGAAAAAAACGGCAAGTTTAGTAAAAAAACGAAGAAAACCGGTAAGAATATCATCAAACTTAGCACTTTTCCTACCCCTTATAATGAATTAAATAGCCAGCCGATAAGGATCATCCCACCGAAGACTGACCATAGTAAATAAGTAGAATAGTTTCCGGTATGGAGATTCCTTATTAATCCTGAGATCATGTTGGTTGTTCCGGCGATTATTCCTTCTAAAACAAAATCCAGGAAGCGATCCATGGCGAAAAGGATAACAGATAGACCGTCGATGAAATCCAGGAAGATTTCATAAGGATCGAAGCACTTCTTTTCAGCAAGATCATAAACATCGTGTAATATGGGGGCGTAATGAATATGATCAGAGGCTTTAAGGCCTGAACCAGATCTGATAACTCCAAAAATATGGTTGATTATAGCAAGTAAAATTGCTCCGGCTGTGAGGCCGACCAGAAGGTGGCTGTGGGGCCATCCGAAAAAGTGTAAATCGCCAATTCTGTCTTTTCCTAAGACCAATTCAATTGCAGAAACTGGAATTTCATTTTTGATTCCGAGGAAAATGCACAAACTGGCAAGGAAAATCATGGGAAGTAGCATAAAGATCGAAGCTTCTCCGACTTTATCATATTCTTCGGAGCGTTTTCCAAAAAATGCTGCATGCCCAAGCTTCAGAAATGATGCGCCGGTAAGAACTGAGCCGAGAAGAGCTCCAGCGTAGAAGATCCAGTGGCGTTCGAGGGCTCCGTCATAAACAAGTTCTTTGGAAAAGAACCCATTGAAAGGTGGAACTCCAGAGATTGAGAGTGCTGCGATGGTAAAACATGTTGTGGTGACGGGCATTTTCCAGCCAATTCCACCGAGTTTGTTCAAATCGGTGGTTCCGGTGGTGGATTCAACAGCACCACCAGAGAGGAACAGGCAGCATTTATAGATTGCGTGGTTGAACATATGGAAGAGTCCGCCTATGATTCCGGCTGGGACAGCTGTTCCAACGCCGAGGATCATGTATCCAACCTGGCTTACTGCGTGATAAGAAAGGAGGCGTTTGAAATCTTTCTGGATAAGGGCCATCATAACTGGGACCAGAATTGTGATTACCCCTATTGTCATCATTAACATGCTAGCCCAAGAGTCTGGTTGGATTGTAAAAATTCGGAGAGTTAAAATTCCGAGGAAATATATTCCCAGAAGTTTTTCTAGCGCAGCAGGAACAAATGCCATGAAAGGAAGTGGGGCATCAATTGCTGCGTCTGGGATCCATGTGTGGAATGGTACTGCTCCTGCTTTTGCGATTCCCCCGAGCATCATGAGAATAAACGCAAATCCCATGGAGCCGTAAGGGGCAATTGAAAGCTGAGAGATAGGAACGAGGCCTTTCTCCATGACGACAAGGCCGATTCCAAGCATGAGACAAAGGTCTCCTACTCCTGAGATGATCAAAGCTTTGTTTGCAGTTCTAAAGGATTTACTCGAGCCAATGGCAACCATTCCGTATAGGGGTAAAAGAAGGGCTTCCCAGAAGAAGAGGAATAGAAGCAGGTTGTCAGAGACTAACGAACCGTTAGCAAGGCCAAGGGTCAGAAGGGAAAACCCGTAGAAGAGTGAATAATTTGGATGGTTTTTGAAAAAGCCAATTGAATAGAAGATTATTACAATTGCAAATCCGGCGAGAGCAAGTAGAACTAAGGAATTAAAATGCTCGAACCGAAAAGCCAATTCAAAACCGTATCCAAGCCAAGGTTTTCTGATTACAAATTCTCCAATTCCCATTAAATTGCGGAGCATTAGGAAATTTGCAATTACAACGATGAACGAAAAAAAATCCAAAACAATTTTTGGAAGTTTATCGCGAATCATGAAAACCAGAAGTGAAGAAATGATTGGAACAACGATAAAAAGTAAAAGTTGAATACTGGATGTCATTTATACAGCTCCAAGCATCTGTTTAACGGCGGTTTGAACAAGGTCAACCGGGAATTGTGAAAAGACTCCGCCGGCCAATGAAAGGAAGGCAAGGCTGGCAACTGTTCCTACCATCCAGGGGCAACCTTCGTGCAGGCCTTCCATTTTGGTTTCCCCCATGAAAATTGCATTAAAAACTCTCATGAGATATAACATGGTCAAAACGGCCCCAAAGAGGAAAAAGCATGCGATTCCCAATCCACTTTTTGCCGCTCCGATTATGACGAAGTACTTGCTGAAAAAGCCTCCGAATGGTGGAATTCCCATTACGGAGAAAGCGCAGATCAGAAAGGAAACTGCGGTAACAGGCATTGCAGAAAAGAGTCCGCCGAGTTTTGTAATATCTTTGGTATGAGAAGCGTGCTCAATGATTCCGGCGCAGAGGAATAGTCCTGCTTTTGATAAACCGTGCATTAGGATATAAAGTAGCCCGCCCAGCAAAGCAACTTCGTTTCCGATGGAGAGTCCAAGGAAAATGAACCCAATCTGGCTTACAGTAGAATATGCGATGATTCGTTTGATATCATTTTCAAGAAGGGCTGCACAGCCTGAAACGAGAGCACTGATACCGGCTAGTATCGGTATAAGGATGTGCCAAAATTGCTCGATAGGGAATGTGGCAACAAAAAGCCTGGCGTAAACGTAAACGCCGATTTTAACCAGAACAGCTGCGTGGAGCAGGGCTGTAACTGGAGTTGGTGCCACACCGGCGTCTGGAAGCCATGTGTGAAATGGCAATGTAGCTGATTTTGATAGAATTCCGAAAAGGATTAGGAAAACGTAAAAAGAGGAGATCGGAATTCCATTCAGTCTTTCTTTAATTATTGCCAGGTCAAAGGAGCCGGTTTGGTGGTAAACTCCCAGGAAACCAACCAACATAATCAGCGAGCCCGCCATGGTAACAAGGAAAGCTTTGTCTGCTCTGAAAATGTGGGTTTCACCTCGGAAGAATCCGATTAAACGCCAGCAGCAGAATGCGGTAACTTCCCAGAAAACATAGATGTAAATCAGGTTTGCTGAGTATACTAGCCCCATCATTGAACCTAGAAACAAAACGACAACCAGATAGTATTCATCCCGGTTGTCGTAATGGCTGATATACCCAAACGAGTACACGATGATTAATGACCCTATAAAGGATGAAACCATCGCCATAAAAACAGATAGGGCATCAACCACAAACAAATGTGATCCGATAGGTGATAGAAATTGAAAGACCCTACCCTTGTCCACCGAGGCTTCAGGGATCAGAAAAAAAGCCGCGACGAAGGGAACTAAAACCAACAATAAAGCGGCTGCATTCCTCAACTTCTCTGAAAGCCTGGAAAAAGCGGGTAATAAAAACGCCCCAAGAACCGGACATCCAACGGACAACAAAATTAATTGGTTAAACAATCACTCTTTCCTTTTGCTTAACAAAGATTTGGTACCATAAACAGAAAGTGAATTTTAGCACTACGAATTTCAAATTTCAACAAAATAAATTTCAAGAAATTCTGGATGCTTCAATAGGTTTTTTTGTGCGGATTTCCAAACCTTTTCAAAATAAAAATTCGGCCCCGGAAAGCTGTTTAGCCATCGGGAGGCCGAATTAAGTGATTGCTATTTGATATGATTAATCAATTATAGTCATCATCATCATCACCGACAATGCAACAACTTTTCACTCGATCACCGAGATTGAATTTTGCAACTGCCTGAAACATTTCACGAGCTTTTTTGCCCATTGCGACACCAACATGTCCGGCGTCAATAATGACTTCAGTAATTTCTGAACTTACCAGATCTTTGAGCACTTGCGAAGACTGGATTGGAACAATGTGATCTTTTTTGGCCATGATATTTAATATTGGAGTCTTAAAATTTCTAAAATCGATTTCCTGACCTTTAAGAACTACTTTGTTATTGACTACGGCATTTTTATGATAACAAAGTTTTAAATAATCACGATAAGCTTCTCTGGGAACAGGAATGTTGTCGGTCACCCATCTTTCAAGATGAATGAAGCTATCGACGGATTTTTGATTTAGTGCTGATTCGTAAAGAGTTTTCCATTTTTGAAGCTGTGAAAGCGGTTTAACCATCAAAAACGAGGATTGAAGTAATAGCGGATCAACTGCACCTAATGTGTTAACAAGGGCATCAACGTTGAAAGTCTCTTTTCTGGCCCAATGTGAAAGTGTGCTATCATCAATGAAGTTAATAGGAGTGGCAAGGAGGGTGAGTTTATTAATTCTTTCCGGATGAAGAGCTGAATGCAGAAGAGCCATTGTGCCCCCCATGCAATATCCAAGAAGGGAAATTTTATTGCATTTGTTTCCTTTGCAAGGAGTTCCGGTGGTTTTTTTGCAACACGCGTCTCTTACGACAGCGTCACAGGCTAATTTGATCAAGTCATCCACATAAAATTCGAATGGAAGATGATTATGTCTAGGCCCGGGGTTCCCCCAATCCAACAAATAGGTTGGAAGTCCTGAATCTTTTAGAAACCCGACCAGGGTGTTGTCTTTCATTAAATCCATTACATAGGATCTATTAATCATTGAGGGAATCAAAAGAATTGGAATTTTTTCGGAAGTGTCTTTTGTTCCTTGAAATTTCAGAACTCTCAATGAATCGAATTGATACACCACTTCAAATGGTGTAACCCCACGATATTCTTCTTTTTCGACTTCTTGCTCAGCCAGCAAATTCTCGACATTTGAAATTCCTATTTCCGTGAGAATTTGGCAATTTTCCAGGGACAGATTAATTAATCTGTCGAAATGTTCCAAAATATTTTCACTCATAACATACTCCTTAATTTGGAGAAACGGCTACTTTTTCAGCGTGCCTATTTCTTCTAGTTGCTCCGTAGGTCATTTTTTTTTTTTCTTCCGAAAGTTTTTTCAGATATTCATTTTGAGTTTGAACAAGTTTTTTAATGTCACTTACTTCAGCGGAAATAGTTTCCAGTCTGTAGTTTCCGTCATACAGTTGCTTCCCGGCTTCTTGGACATCTTTTTTTGTTACAATCTGGAAGAACTCAGCCCATCTTTTGAGGGAACCGTTGAATGCTTGTCGGACGTCGAGAGAAGACTCAAGAGTTTTACCCATTGCGACGCAAAACCCTTGGGTTTTTGCCATTTCATCTAGAGTTTTAGTTAATTGCTCCTCAATCATGCTTTGAGTTTTTTGCAGTGCTTTTAAACTTTCTTTTCCATACAGATCAGCTAATTCGAACAAAAACATATTATTTTAACTCCTTTCAATTTGAACTTATGTCTTTATTATATTGCAATGCAAAATAAAATGCAATAGTTTTCCAAAAATAATTAAAAAATTTCTTTTGATTCTCTTGAAGCTCTCTAATTAGTGCATCAATAATTGCGCAATTTAGGGGGAAAAATCCTGAATTATAGTGAAGTTCCTTAAAAGTGAAGTAGTTATTTTTGCAAAAACTTATTGTACGTAAATTCAAATTTTCTGCTGCAGGAGCATTTTATAATGACAATTCGGTGTGTGAAAAGTTTAAAATAAAGGCAAATTTTTCACAAATTTAATGTATTTACCAATTCTGACTGAATCCTGCAGAACCTGATCAATTCATATACGAGTAAGGAAATCTGAAATTTCATTAGTAAATCTTATCAATGTTGGAAAAGCATTTATTGATGATTATTGCGAAGGGTTTCACAATCAGAATTGGGTTTTATGGTAAAAGGCCTTCCCAAGGTGCAAAAAGCGCCCTTGCATTAGCAAGGGCGCTATTTAAAAAGGCTTATTTCTTTCTTTTTGATGCAGTTGTTGTACGACCTTTTGCAATTTTTTCTTTTATTGGAGGTTTTTCAGTTTTTTCTTCACATGGTTCGGTGCAACATGTTTCGTGGGGTGCTGAATTTAAAGTATTTTGTTTCAAACAAGCTTTTTCAATGGATTTCAGTCTTTCATCAAAATCGGAAAACGCGTCTTCCAGGTCAAGAAGTTTTTCTTCGATTCTTTGGAGATAAACAAGCATTCGTTCAAGGTCTCCCCGGCTAGGAATATTTACATTTTGTAAAAGTTTTTCAATTTGTCCTTCAAAGGTCTTTTTCACATCGATGGATTTCGTGAAGACCTTGCTCATATTCTTGAGGAAATTTTCATCGTGTGCCATTTTTTCAATGGTCTCGGACATGGTCTTTTCCCAGGTTTCAAGGATATTTCTTCCAAAATCGAAAGGATTGTTCATTTTTTTCTCCTAATCATTCAAAATTAATCAGGCCAGCCCATTTTCTTCAAGCCAGGAGATAGTTTCACTCCACACTTGTTCTCGAACGGGGCTTCCGACTGTAACGGTAAGGTGTCCAACCGGGTATTCGCGGTTAGTTGTTTGGCAGCCGGTAAGGACGTCTGCACTTTCTCTTGCTGTATCAGGTGGAACGATATGATCTTGCGTTGCAAAAATATTTAATGTTGGGGATTTTATTTTACTTAGGTCGACTTCAGTGTCCCCTATTTTCATTTTTCCTTCGGCTAAGAGATCGTTTTGATAGCAGTATTTAATGAATTCCTGGAATACTTTTCCGGGGAAAGGGACATTATCAGTAGCCCATCGATCAAGTGAGCGGAAATTTTCAAGAAATGAGTCGCTGAGTATGTTATCGAAAAGAACTCTAGGTCTGGCAAGAGAATCTTTTGGTCTCATCAAAGGAAATGGGGCATGCAGGATTTCTTCCGGGATGCATCCAAAGGCATTAGCAAGTTTTGAAGGATCAAAAAAATCTTTGTTTGTCCAGAGGGATAAAATACCGGCATTTTTGAATTTAATCGGGGTAGTAAGTAAAATTTGACTTGCGTAATACTCGGGATGAAGGGAAGCCATAATGGCTGCTAATGTTCCGCCAAGGCAGTATCCAAACAGGTTGATTGGAGTATTCGAATGTTTTCGGCGGATTCTTTGAACAGCTCTTTTTGCAACCTTTTCAAGATAGTATTCAAGGCCTAGGCCGGCGCTTTCCAGGCCGGGGATTCCCCAGTCGAGAAGATATACTTTGAATCCTTTTTTGGAAAGTGCTTCGATAAAGGAGTGGTCGGGTTGAAGGTCAAGGATGTACCAGCGGTTGATAAAAGAGTAGACCATGAAGATCGGTATTTTTCTGGGTGGGCCACCAAGAACTTCATATTCCATCAATCTTGTAGAACCTTCAGAATAGAGGGTTTTATATGGGGTTCTGGCCATGTTCATGGAAGCTAGTTGTGCTTCGTCAGCCCTGGAGCCTCTTTCAGAGGATTCCTGGAGGTATTCCAGAAATCTTTTAGCTCGTGCAAGATCATCTTTAAATTTTTCATCAAAGGCAAACTTCTGAACGGGAATTTCAGGCATTTTTAATTCCTCTCTTACCAAAATCATACCCCCGGAAAGGAGGCATGATTATTATAAAGTTGGGGATGGCAGGAGTCAATTCTTTTTTCATTTTTCCCTAAAGTGAATGTGTTGAAGGCTTTTTTTACACATTTCTAACAAGACTGTCGAAAAACACTATGATTTTCATTTTTTAATGTGCCCACCCGATTTTTCGCCTCGCTTTTTAGCATCAACAGCGAGTCGCTTTGTCCCGAATTAAATATACTGAGATTATTCGACAGCTTCTAATTAAGGTCAAGTTCTGTGCCAGCTATTTATTAACCAAGAAATAACACCCTCAGAATTCCCAACCTCGGGGATTTAAATTTGATGCCATTTTTTCGGTTAATGAATCACCAAGTTACTTTGGAAGGCATCTTCTGATTTATTTTTATGAAAGTTGGTCTCAGGATTAAATCCATCCGAAAAGCATTCCAAAATCAGGAAAATACCTTTTTAAGCTATTTTCCGAGAAAATGCAAACTATCGATACCAGGAATTCTGACCCTGGTGTTACCACCGGATAAAAACTGACCCAGGCACCGTCGGAATACTGACCCACGTTGCCGTGTGGCAACATTTAACTCTTTTGACCAAGCTTTTTCTTTAGTTGCTGATTTTCTTTGATGGGTCTTTTTTTCTTTTATGGTGGGTCAGAAATTAGCCGGGTCTACCACCCTGGTGCGCGTTGATTCCCCAGGCTATTGCAACAAAACTCTCTACCTGCTTGCCATTGTAAAGAAATCTGATGCTTATCAGGTAACCGAATTTTTTAGAAAATTGCTCCTTTGGCAAAAAAATGAAAAATCCTCGTCTGTTGTAAACTAACCGGGCGAGGATTTGGTATCTGTGTAAAACAAACATGCGGGTTTGTTTTCCTATTATCAATTTTTAACTGGAGCGATTTTTAACCCGCAGTTTTGAAAGTCCTATTTCTTAATGATTTTGATTGATTCCATGATAGATTTCATATCTTCAGAATATTTCTTGGTATTTGCCGGATCTTCAAAGGAGACGATGTGTCCTACAGTTCCTTCTTTTGGTTCAAATTCACAATATTCGACGGAAACCGGTTTTCCAAAAGTCTTGGAGTCTTTGTAATTGTCGATCCCTGTTCCATCCCATACCCAAAAGTCAATGTCATTGATTTTGAATTCCTTAGCTTTTTCCTCATACTTGTAATCTTTGATCCATTCGTTGATCTGCTTGGTCATAGCCTCTTCAGTTTTAGTGTTTCCCTTATCTCCGCCTTCAGCAACGGTCATGATCCAATAAACTTCCCAGTTCTCCGGGTAAGCGTGCAAGACGCCCTTGTCATCGAAATCTGTTTTCCATGTGTCAGGAAAGGTGATTTCAAACATGGGATTTTTCTGATCGGGGTATACAAACTTGTTCACAGCAAAAACTGGAGACGATAACAATACGCACATAACGAAAAAAACAGATACAATAAAAATACGCTTCATCCACTTCCTCCTGATAAATTTGTAAATACTGTCCTTACAAAAAATCTGAAAACACGACAATCAACCCGTACCAAATCAAAATTTATGTGCCGACTACGAATGCAACGATATTTAGGAAACGCTTTACTAGTTGCGGTTTTGTCAAAAAAGTTATTTCATTGCGATCAAGTTCTTATTTCCTTGAGCTGTTTTATTTGACAACCATTGATTGCTATAGCACCAAGCCAAAACTATAACGACTTTATTCCCTGAATCGCTAATTTCTTTCCATCTATTCGGGGCAGTCTGGTGATAATCTCTAATAGTGATCAGGTTACTGGAAACATTTGCTGTGCCAAAATCTTCCATCTTGAAATTTACTTCGGCGAAGCTTTTGTCTACTGTTCCGTTGCTAGCTCCGTGAGTGCCAGTGATTACGATAATTTTCACACGCCCTTTATTTTTAATAACCTTGAGAATTGTCGCGGCGACTTCTTTTGCATCGGTGGTGGTGTCATACGAATAAATCGTAGCTCCTTTTAAGGTCGTTCCCTCTTTTTCAGCTGCAAATGAGGGGCTTCCTACGAAGAAAAAGCCGGTCAGAGCAATAATCGATAAAACGGTAACAAAGTTTTTCATTAAAAACCTCCTATTTGGTTTGATTGCCATTCTTTACTATAATTGATTTGAAATGTCAAACGGAAAAATCTTTAATCGTTTGATAGAATCAGCAAATGCGGGAAAACCATTCGTGGTGATTTATCCAATTGAGTATTTCTTGAAAAAAGACCTCAATAAAAGAAGGTTCTTGTTGTTTGAGCTTCAGTAAGATCCGAAGATCAGGTGTTTTTGCCCCTGTGCATCAAAGGTTGCCAGAAAGGGCTCTTCCTGTGGGCTGTCAAGGTCCAAACCCATCACCAAGCGATCACGTCCTTGCTTGTCTTTGATGACGATTACAGGGGATTCATTATTTCCTGCCAAACGCAGGAGCATTCTCAGATGTTCATGATTATCGGATAACCCAACCATAGGCAGACCTTTCTCCCCAGGTGCTTCGTAGACTGCCAGTTGAAGACGTTGTTTTGAGTCATCTCCGCTTACAGACATCCCAGACGCCCACATATAGGCATTATTTGCTGCCTCAGCGGGAGAAGAGATATGTAGTGAACTTCCCAATAAGCCACCAAGCAGGCCAACCAGAAACACGGGCAAATAACGGGACAAATTGATTTTCATAGAACCTCCAGGTAATTGACTAAATTTTCCCTTTTTTTGACAATCTGAAAAGTGCTTAACTTTTCGGTAGATTTGATGCGGTGGTCTCAGCTGAATAATTTCTTGTTGCTAAAATAACAATAGAATATTATTTTAACGACTTAAATTACAACAATTTATTATTTTAATTAAAAAAAATGAATTCTACCAGATGGGGTTAGATCTTTGCCCTTGGAGTGAAGCATTGGAACTATATAGAGCTCTAAAATAAGCCTTTAAATTCAAAGATTTTCTAATAGGAGATGGGTCTATGGCGATAAAATCTATAAAACGAATTTGCGTTGTGGGCTCAGGAGTAATGGGGCATCAAATTGCGTTGAAATGCGCAGTTCATGGTTTTTTGGTTAAATTTGTTGATTCCAGTAAGCAGAGATTATTGCAGGCCGGAATTAACATTCAAAAGGAGCTCGATCGGCGAATTGGGGATGGAAGACTGTGCACGAAAGAAAAAGAGGAAATTCTTGAACGAATACAATCAACTGAAAAGTTATCTGAGGGGGTAATGGAAAGCGATCTGGTTATAGAGTCAATTAATGAAGACCTGGAAGCAAAGCGAAATCTCTTTGCACAACTAGATGAAGACGCTTCCTCGAGCTGAGTGCAATCCCGTAGCTTGGTCCATCCTTTCGCCGGCCCGATGATTTTCAGCCGTTGCAAAGACTTCATCGTGGCGATTGCATCCAGCGGTTCCTTGAAAAGGTGCGCCAGCAAGCTGACCAGACGGTTCATGCGCGCCAGTGGAGCCATGCTCGTCACTTTCCACCGTGTGAAGGCCAGCTTCCGTATCTGGTCGGCCGGAAGCATGTCCAGATCCAGCTTGGTAGGTAAGCCCATGTCAGCGGCGTAGAGATTCTGCAATCCGGTGAATCGCCGAATGGTTGAGCTCTCGGGTATGCCCGCGAAGGGGCCCTGAAGAAACTCGCGGATTCCGGGCAGGTCCCGGCTGGCTCGAACCCGCGCACATGTGATGATCGATTCCACCGAGGGGATCTCCGCCAACGGATCCAGGTCCACCACGTGTTGTTGTGGCCCGCCAAGAGCACGGGCAGCTATTACCTGAAGATCGCCTGCGACTGCAGCCTCCACAGGGACCACACAATGGTCGCCATGAGCAGGTAGTTTCCGCTTGTGAGACCATAGTCCATCGAAGAAGTCATCGAAGGTGTAGCGAAAAACCTGAGTTGGGCGGCGTAATCGCTCGTTGCCCAAGGGAATGTCCGAGCGCACGATCAGGGAACCTCCTCTCGGGCCAAATTTTCAGTCAAAGCGATCCTCCCTTGGATTAGCATTTCCTTTTTTCCAAGTAGTATATCATTCCTTTTTTTTGCGGGGCAAGACGACTTTCTAATTTTTGACCATCAGGGACTTGCCTCATTTCCATGTGTGATTTTCTTCCACAGTATGGATGTTTACTCGAGAAAAAAAGTCAATTTGGTTTAGGACAGTTGGAATTTGTTTGCAGGGATTTGAAATCTTACCAAGGGAAAGGCTTTCAATCGATGATTTCATTTTTTCTTGGACAGTGGGAGGGCCGTTGGAGGCGCTATCAGGGGATGGGATGTTGCTCGTTTGGATGGATGCGCTGGTAGTGAATAAACAGTTTTTGAAGAACAAGGTTTGGGGCAAACAGGTTTGGATACGTGTTCAAGGTAAGAATTAAGTAACTGAGGCGCAATTAACAGTTTCCTATTTTCCGCCTTCCCATGAGTATAGAACGGTATCGTACCCTTCCTGAGTCCAGACCCCATTTTGGAAGAAGCCCATTCGATTTGCCGAGGAGTCCATCTTCTGGTGGATTGGCAGGCGTTGCAGGGTTTTACCATCCTGCATGGAAACAAGGGCTATATACGGATCCTCTTCCTCTGCAGGAATGCGGAGCAAGGCAAACCGGCCGTCATCGCTTATTACTGGCGCAGGTGGTGTGCCTGAGCAGTCTCGGGTGATCTTTGCCGCGATGTTCCAGAGCTTCTTTCCCGTGTTGAGCTCATACAAGGATGCCAGAGTGCCTTCCACCGATTTGCCAGGTGTATATCCCTCCTTGCCAGGAGTATCGGAAACAACGGCGCCATCAGTGCGCAGGACCTGAACAACCAGAATGCACTCACCATCGGGAGTCATGGCTATTTGTTTGTCTAATCCTTGGGGATACGGATTGGCCAGCAATCGGGGGGGTTCGCTTTGCGTCCAGACTACCCATCCAACAATGTTCGGGATGTCGAGAAGGACTTTGATTCGCCCGTCGGGAAGCACAGTCATTGCTGCATTGGCGAGCCCGATCGCCTGGGGGTAATTGATCGTGACCCTCGCTTCTTTTGCAAATTTGAATATGGAAAACGAGTCGAGAATACTGCCTCGGCTTGCATCAACCATCGCAAAAGTCGGATCAGGATTTTCGCGTTCAGGACGGTAATATCCCCCCTTCATCCCAAATTCAGCGAATGCCTTTCCCTTGTTGTCAATCCACAGAAGTTGATCCAGAAGGCCAGCGGGGTGTTCCAGAGGCGGGAGGATCCTGGTTTCACCTTTCGGAAAGATTTGCACGGCCTGCATTCCGGAAATAGCGAAATGGCTTGGGTGTTGAACTTCACGGCGGGCCGTCCAAACGAAGCTGCAATCTTCAGACCACTTCCACAGGGGGGAAGCACCTCTTGAAAGACATTCAATGCTGCTTAATTCCGTAGTCTGGGAACTCAACGGCCCCCCATTGAAAGGAGAAAAGAGGATTGCCCCGTCCTTCAGTGCTGCCGATATTTTGCCATCAGGCGAAATATCGGCAGCATCCACCATATTCCTCAGGATCGGCTCTGAAAAAGTTGCGGTAAGATGCAGCGGTCCTTGTGTAAGCGGTGCAAATGTAATTGGAGTCTCCTGGGCTGGTTTTTTGACTTGACTTGCCTGATCGATATTTTCCAATCCCCCACGACTTTCAGTTGACTCATCGAACGAATGAGCGCAGGTTATCAGAAGGAGAAAAAAAATGCCAAGGGCGAAAATTTTCTTCATTGAAATATTCTCCAATGTTAAAAGTGGGTAGCATCCAACTATTATTATTAGAACATAGTCCCGGAATAATCAGTTGTTGTCACCATTTTTTCATTGCCGTTTTCAATCCTATTAAGTAATTCGGTTTTCGTAACTAGTATAACGATTCCGAATTAACATGGCAATTCAATTTTGTACTGACCTGACTTTATTTTCAACAATCTCGCCCAACTGGTGGGACCATCAGCAACAAAGAGTAAATTCATATTGACATTGCCAATTAACCATACAATTCAAAAAAAATTTCGCACAACTATATCTTTTCCAAATTTTCTTCGTTTGTGTTGATGCAGTTTTAGAAGTCAAGTATTTTTACTCTTTCTCGCTGTGGGACCATTCAAAAACCACCGAGGATTCATTAATTTCCGCGAAATATTTTGGAACCTCTCTTCAATTCTTCCTAAGATTTTACCCGAATCCTTCTCAGGAAACTTTGAACCATCTTAGATTTATTTTAATTTGTGGATTGCATCGAATGGTGAAAATCTTTATGATTATCTTGGATATTTTCGGAGTTTGATTTTTTCTTCGTTTTGCTGGATTTATTTATCTACCCGGTCGGACAACACGGATAATCGAAGCACCAGACTGGATATTTGCTGAGAGGTGTGGATACTAAGCGATGAGTTGGGTAGAGTCCGATGATAAGCCAACCAATCGCTGCAACGGACTAGCAAGACGCGTCAGAACATTGGGGGTTGACATGGGAATATTCAGTTTCCTCTCGTCGGATGATTGTCCCGAGTGCAAAAAGCTTCGCACGGAGCTCGAAGCTTTCCGGATGGCCGCGTTTTCAGCGCCTTCCCTGGGTGGGCCGACGCCTGGCTTGGTCGAGGAAGGATCTTCCCTCGGGAAACCCGAGAACATTGAAGGGACTGTGGTGATCTGCGACGTTCTCTGGGGAGCAACCTATTATTCCGGATCCCCCGAGTCCATCTTCAATGATCTCCAAGCTTACACATCTCCGGTCTGTGCAGTTGCCCAAAAGCATGGGGGGGCGGTCGACCGGTTCAATCTCTTCGAGATCCAACTCTTCTTTCGTCGGGATGGGCACGCAGTGCGGGCTTTGCAAGCGGCCTTTGAACTGCGAGGGAAGCTCGCCGGTCTCCCTTGCGCTCGCTCGCTCGTCCAGGTTCTTTCCAGTGGAGTTCTGCTGGTCGGATCGGTGGGTAATCCCGGGGTTCGGCTCGATTTTTCCATGGTCGGTTCGCCCCTGTTCGAGGCCCGGGCCATGAAGGGAGAGAACGAACCCCTGGGAGGAACCATTCGCCTAGGCGTTTCCACCTACGAGGCAGTTCAGGGGAAGATGGAGGGCGTTATGTTCACCGAGGCCCCAGGATCGGAGGGGAAGATCTGGGTGGCGGGCTGCCCCGACGTTTGGGAAAGTACCCATCCTCAGCGGGAAGAAACCCGATTTCCCCGGGATCCCGGAAGAGGCTGAAGTCGCGACCATGGATATTTTTTCTGTAAATTCCCTGTGGGACCTTTTCCCGGTTTTCTGGCTTGGGGGGATTGGGGCATGGTTCACCCTAGCATATGTTAAGTTAAAGTACAATCCAACCAATGAGCAAATGCAACAGCTCGTTCTTCTAATCATGGCGGTCATAGCGTCCGTTATCCTTGCCGCCTCTTACATTGGCCACTCGACGCATGCCTTCGTGAGAGACGCATTCCTGAAACGGATGGGGGAAAAAATCCCGGAGATTGTTTTTAAACTCGAAAACAAAGAGGTGAGACTTTCCCAGGAACAGGACATTCGGGCCTTCCAGGCAATTTTCAAGAACAGGACCGATGTTGGCGCCCACCATAGCTCTGTGATACGGGAAATAGCGTTTTCCTTCGGGAAGGACCCCAAGGAATACCGCATGGGAAAGGATTCCACAAATCCCGATGAATTTTGGTTGAGAGTCATGCCCTGCCCGGATTTTGGCAATCACGAATGGAATATTCTTCAATTCCATTCCAGCGAAATGACCCAATTCCTGGGAAAAATTTCCAGGTGACCCTTTGCCAGAGTTCGACTACCGGAGCAAGCCTGCAAACAGCATACGAGTGCTTAGAATCGGTTTAATCATTTGCACAGAGAGTTTGGCACTACTGGATAAGCCGTTGAAGCAACGAGAGCTACATTCCCTGGGACAAATTCAAGGAATAGCTTGAGGAGCTTGTCTTGCCGATTCCAAGGATCATCCGCAATGTTTAAGGACAGCAAATGAAATGGGATATCATTTGTGTTATAATGATATAACTGAAGAACCGTATGCCTTAATTGGGCTCGTATGATACTGTGGGGAGAGCGGGGAGAGCGGGGAGAGCGGGGAGCAATCCTCGCTTCTACCCGGAATCTGACTTCCTTCGGTCGAAGGTTAGTTTCGCGATTGTCGCTAAAATAAGCTCATTCAGGCTGTGGGGAAAAGTTCGATACATTGAATTCGGTACAAAGTGGTGTTGGTTTGATGCGCTAAATCGGAGCCAAAAAGCGAGTTGGCACATAAAATCATCCAAATTTTAGGGGTTTTCCAACAGTATGATTGTCCAGGCTAAGCATCATTTCATGTTGAAACTTAGCCTCGTCCAAATTGGACCGACAAATTGATGAAACTGACATTTTAACAGAAAACTCATCCTGGACATGGGATGAAAAAATAAAAAAATTTAGAGGAGAAAGAAATGAAGGACGAGAAAAAGAAACTAACTACCAGAAACGGTTCTCCCGTTGTGGACAACCAGAATGTTATGACCGCCGGGCCGCGCGGGCCGCAGTTGCTGCAGGATGTTTGGTTTATCGAAAAACTGGCTCATTTTGACCGAGAGGTAATTCCCGAAAGGCGAATGCATGCCAAGGGATCAGGGGCTTATGGCAGTTTCACTGTTACTCACGACATTACCAAATATACCAAGGCCAGTGTTTTTTCCAAAGTGGGCAAAAAGACCGATATGTTCATCCGTTTTTCCACAGTAGCTGGTGAACGTGGTGCTGCCGACGCGGAGCGGGACATCCGTGGTTTTGCCATGAAATTTTATACCGATGAAGGAAACTGGGATCTGGTAGGGAACAATACTCCTGTCTTTTTCCTACGCGATCCCCTCAAGTTTCCCGACCTCAATCATGCTGTTAAACGGGATCCTCGCACCAACATGCGGAGTGCAAAGAACAATTGGGATTTCTGGACCTCTCTCCCAGAGGCACTTCATCAAGTGACTATTGTCATGAGTGACCGTGGAATTCCAGCTTCTTATAGGCATATGGATGGGTTTGGCAGCCATACTTTCAGCTTTATCAATGCCCAGAAAGATCGATTTTGGGTTAAATTCCACCTTAAAACTCAACAGGGGATCAAGAATTTGACCGACAAGGAGGCAGAAGCGATCGTTGCCAAGGATCGTGAGAGCCACCAACGCGATTTGTATGAGAGCATCGAAAAGAAGGACTATCCCCGGTGGACCTTCTACGTTCAGATCATGCCTGAGAAAGATGCTGTGAAATTACCTTACAACCCCTTTGACCTCACAAAGGTCTGGTTTCATAAGGATTATCCTTTGATTGAAGTGGGCGTTATGGAATTGAACAAAAACCCGGAAAACTATTTTGCGGAAGTTGAACAAGCGGCTTTCAACCCCGCCAATGTTGTCCCCGGAATTGGTTTCTCGCCGGACAAGATGCTTCAGGGACGTTTGTTTTCTTACGGGGATGCCCAACGCTATCGGCTTGGAGTTAATCACCACCTGATACCAGTCAACGCCCCACGCTGCCAGTATCACAGCTACCACCGAGATGGCGCAATGCGGGTGGACGGGAATTACGGCAGTACCCTCGGATACGAACCTAACAGTTCCGGCGAGTGGCAGGAGCAATCCGATTTTGCAGAACCGCCGTTGAGTTTGGAGGGGGCTGCAGACCACTGGAATCATCGAATGGATGAGGATTACTATTCACAGCCCAGAAAGCTCTTTCGGCTGATGAGCCCTGAGAAACGGAAAATACTTTTTGCAAATACTGCTTGTTCACTCGCTGGTGTGCCAAGGGAAATCCAGATTCGCCACATAGGCAACTGTCTGAAGGCGGACCCTGAATATGGCAAGGGAGTTGCCGATGCTCTTGGAATTCCAATGACTGAAGTTTCAAAGTAAAAGCCATTTAGTCCAAGGTTCCAAGACTAAAATGGCATAAAGCAAAAATAGGATGATTGTTTGAGCTTATTTTTCCCCAAAAATCTGTCCATGTAATGCCTTGAAGATCATGCTCCCAAGAGAACATACAAAGGTTCGCATGGACAGGTTTTTTTTTAATTTAACGCGAATTTCTCCTTCTTGCTCTGCTCTAATCAGAACTCTATCAATGTGCCACGTTTGGAACTTCGGTTTAGTTAATTGAGTAATACCAATCCCAAAAAATCCATTCATCTTATCGAGAAGTCGGATTTTTCAAATGACTGCGACGTCAGTTAATTCACGTTGAAAAAATGGAATTTATTACAAAACCCAAATAGCCTATTGAATAATAGAAGCATTCTTTCCTTTTAAAGTGAAATAACGCGAACGAAGATTGGAAGAATGAAGCAGCGGGGACGAACGAAATATTTGGGATTGGTATAATAAGTGGAAGGAAGACCACATTCATTGGAACAATTCCAATTCAAGGTCAGACATCCCAATTTCGGGGATTTAAATTTGATACCATTTTTTCAATTGATGAATTGCCAACTTGCTTTGGCAGGAATCTTCTGATTTAGTCCGAAGTTCCGGATGCAAAATCTATTGAAATCCTGATCTGTAAACGAATTTAAGGCATTTTTCAGACGGTTTTTACTGGACAGTAGGAAAACCCTTGAAACCATCTTCAAATGCTATTTTCAGGCGTCAAATTTACATGGACAGAAAAAGCAGGCAAAAAAGGCTTCTTTTTTGCTTCAGGTCATAACAAGAGGGCTTTTTCACTCGGGAACTTCGGTTTAGTTTTATGTAAGTTGCTCTCAGGATAAAATCCAACCGAAAAGTATTCCAAAATCAGAAAACTACTTTTTGAAGCCCTTTTCCGAGAAAATGCAAACTATCGAGACCAGGAATTCTGAAGGTGGCAAATTTCACTTTGTTGTTAGAACGAAAAATTAAAATCAGCCCCCGAAAAGTTACTTTTTGGAGGCTGAAAAAAAGCTTTTTGGCAACGATTCCTGCTGAATCAACCGACTAACTAGCTCTGAGGGTTCTTTTCAGAAAAATCAGATGGCCGAATTTATTGAGAAGTGTTCGATTTTTTGGTAGAGCTAACCGAGAATTTCTGGTCTTCAGAAGAAGGGAATTACAGGGACAAACCCCCGTCAACGCCGAGAACCTGGCCACTAACAAATGACGATTCATCAGAAGCCAGGAAAAGGTATGCGCGGGCGATATCCTCTGGGCTTCCTAATCTTTGTAAGGGGGTTTTTTCCAGCATCATGGTCAAAACCTTCTCAGGGACTTTGGCAGTCATATCGGTGCTGATGAAACCGGGTGCTACAGCATTAACTCTGATTTTCTTTTTCCCCATTTCCTTGCAAAGAGTTTTGGTCATTCCGATTACTCCAGCTTTGGTAGCTGAATAGTTTACTTGTCCAGGATTTCCGTAGACGCCCACCACTGAAGAGGTGTTGATGATGCTTCCGCCGCCATTGTCGATCATCGCTCTCATAACGGCTTGACAACAATTGAACACGCCTTTTAAATTTACATTGATAACTCTATCCCATGCGGCTTCGTCCATTTTAATCAAGAGTCCGTCAGCAGTAATTCCGGCGTTATTGACCAGAATGTCGATTTTTTTATCGGTTCCAAGTATTTTTTCAACAGTTTCTTTAATTTGAGGTCGATTGGTTACATCAACGACGTGAGGGACGATTTTCCCTTTTCCTTCCGCTGCAACAGCTTGGAGAGCTTCCATTTTGAGATCCCATGCATGGACAGTAGCACCTTCGGCAGCAAAAAGAATTGCGGCGGCTTTGCCAATTCCAGCTCCAGCTCCAGTTATAATTGCAACTTTTCCATTTAAACGCATTTTTTTCTCCTTTTTCTTATCTGATATTTAATCAGATCTCAAATTTCATTATTATACAAATTTATAATCAAAGCTTAAATTTTGTTATTATTCAGAATCGTTTCCAGGAAATCTTGAAAAATCAAAGCAATCGTACCAACCTTCAGCTGCTCGCAGTTTTATATTTTGCGTCGCAAAATTATTTTTGATCCTTTCGGTGGAAAGTGTTGAGGGTGAAGTAGGTTTGGTGCAAAAAACGGAACTTTCGGGACTTCTGAAAAATCCTTTTGCTGTAATTTTGTTCATTTGACGTTTCCCTTCCTGTAGCAATTAATTTTTGTAAGGTTATTTAACTACAAGAAGGGAAAAATGTCAAACGCTTTTTTTGCGTCGCAAAATCTTCTTTCTGTCTTTTACCGGCTCATCATGATCGGGGATTGTTCTGTGGCGCTCAGTTTTAAGCTTTTCCATCTCGTTTTTAAGATCTCTGAGTTCCCGAAGCATTTCCTCATTATCTCCAGCTGCTGGTGGTGAAGGATTTCCCGGCATGGGTGGAATTTCATTCGGAGGTCTCATAAAAGGATTGATTTGTAGGCCTCCAAAAAGATTGCCCGGAAGAAAATTCGGTTGAGGCCAACCCATTCCACCGGAAAATCTTTTTTGCAGTTCCAGATAATATTGATAGAATTGAGGGAGTCCATTTTGCAAAAAATCTCGGACCATAACGTCCTGGGCACGAATCATCAATACTAAAAAATCAAGTGGGAGATAGTCGGGCCGGGTTTTCAAGGTTTCAAAAAGGACTTGCCCCATAATAACCTGGCTTATGTCTTCTCCTGTTTGATAATCAACTATACGAATCTTTTCGCCCATTTTTACCCGGTCAGCGATTTCTGTAAGAGTAACATGTGAATTTTTTGAAGGGTCATATAGCCTTCTGTTAGGATATTTCTTGAGAATTGTCTCTTTCTCTTTGGAATTTCCAAAAAAACTAATCATCAATTAAACCAGCCTTTCCTTAGTTTTGCATTGCACAATTAAATCTGAAAAATTAACATCTGGTGGTAGGAAAGTGATAGTACACCAAAGAAAACATGTTTCTCACAATGTTTCTTCCCCGGAAAACTCTCCGATAAAATCTGTTGAACTTGGATCGTGAGCCAAAAGTCTTCTGGGAGGTCTAAAATACTTAAGTGGGGAATAATTTACCATATTGCCGACAGTAGACATGTAAATGCAGGCATACATTTCAACAAGAGTTGCGAATCTTGATTCTTCGTTTCCGGCCCTCATAATTTCACCCCAGAATGGATTGAATCCTTTTTGCATTTGAAGGAGCAGGTCCTGCAAAACTAAATCGATTTTTTCAATCTTGGCACGCAACTCATCTTTTCTTGTATCTAACCCAGGAAGATTTGTTCTTTCAAGTATTTTTTCCTTAATAACACAGATTTCATCTTCCAATTCTTCTTTTTCCCGCATTTTTTGGGTAAGGAGACTCAAGTTTTCAAAATTCTTTTCAAGGCTTGCTACTTCGCTTTCAAGTTCCTGGACTACAAGGCCAGTTCGCCACCCAAGACTCTCTTTCAAAGTCACAACATCCCCGTAAAGATGGTCGCCCAGGTAAAGTATTTCGGAAGAGCTTAATCCTAGGTTTTTTTGAAAGAGTTTGGCGTTTCCTCCTTGATATATGTTTCCGTATTTGAGGGTTTCATAGTAATTAGACAATAATCCTGATTCGCGATCAACTTTCAGAAACTTATTTCTTGCCTGGAAAAATAGAGGTTTATTGCTTGCCACAACAATGATGTCAAAGAGATCCTGCCATGGGTAGTTCAGTAATGGCCGGAAACAATAATTCATCACTTTCTGGCTGTAATCGTAGTCGGAGTTAGTTATCAATGCAAGCTTTTTTCCGCATTTTTTCAATTTTTCCAACGCCTGAATTGTTTCGGGGATCTGGAAAAGGAATTTTTCGGGATTTTCGGTTACTGCGCCTTTTAGTTTTCCTTCCTGGTGGACGTGATCTAAGGTCTCTCGGACGTCATTGAAAACTTTTCGGAAGTTAACGGGAATATGTTCCTTATCAAAAAAATCAACCATCTGAGCAAAAAGATAGCCTTCAGCAAGAGAGAAAAGAGTATGGATAATATAATATCGTGGATTGGTTAGATCGATTGATGAAACCGGATAGATTTTTTTCCCTTCTTCAAGTGATAGAAAGCGAGTTCCATGGGTGACTTTTTTTACGTAGCCGAAACAATTTACCTTCAAAATATTTCCCAATTCTGAATCAAGGACAAGTCCGCGAATTATGAAACCAGGATTGAATTCGAACTTAAGGATCTCTTTGGGGAAGGACTTTTCATTGACAAGTTTTTCAAGCATTAACTTGTAGGCGAGATTCTCAAATTCAGGGACGTTATAAGTCACGAGTGTGTAATCCATATCAAATCCAATAAGTTTGATATGGTTCATATTGAGCGTTCGATTAACAAAAACTCTTTTTCCGGATGGGATTCCACTGATGGTTTTCATGAACTTAGGCTCCGGGTTAAGCGATTGTAAGGATTTTGACCTGTGCTGGTCTCAATCCATATTCAAATCTCTGGGGAACGTTTTCCATATGATATTCCGGTGACACATCAATTAGCTTGCCCGATCCAAGAATTTTCAAAAGGTCGGGGAAAAAAATTCTTTGATGGTGAGCTTTGTCTTTATTTATCATTACAAGGACTGTTTTTTTCCCTTCCGAACTTCTTTTAAAGCAAAGCACATTGTACCAGTTATCTTGATCAACAATGGATAATCCTTTTTCCATATTGAGAACTTCGTAGGAATTTTTCAGATTCAGGACGGATTTAATAAATTCCGTAAGATCGGTGTTGGTGCTTTCCCATGAATTAGGCATGGTTTCAACGACATTCAAGGATTTTCTAAATCCGAATTCAAAGCCGGTCGGAATCATGACTCCTTTTGAGAAAAGTGTAGAGAAGAGGAATTGCCGTTTAAGCGTTCCCATATCTCCCTGGAGTTCTTCCAATAATCTTGGAGTATCATGAGATTCCGGAAAAGAAATCGTAGAGACAATAGGCGAAATTTTATTGTATTGTTGCATTCCCCAGGGTTGATTGAAATCCCAGAACTTAGAGGAATTAAATAAATAGTCGAATCCAACATTTGCAAGTTCCTCGACTTTTTCAAAAGCGCAACCGAGCGACTCAGCAAGAAAAAGGCAACCAGGTTTTTTATCCCGGCTTTGGTTAATGAGGTAACGCCACAATTCTGCTGGGACTTTGTAAGCGGCATCACATCTGAAACCGTCAACCCCCATTTCGAGGTAGTGGGACATCATTTTCCACCAGAATTTCCAAAGGTTCTCGCGATCTGATGAGTGCTCGTTGTTAATTTCGGCAAGGTCTCCCCATTCAACCCATTTCCCGTCATCCCAAGCTCCTGGATGCATAATTTTCCCTTCTTTCCAGAGGTACCAGTTGGGATGCTCTTGAATTAAGGTGCAATCAATAGCTGTGTGATTGATCACTAGATCCATTATGAATACAAGTCCTTCGTGGTGGCAAGCCTCGATGGAATCCTTGAGTTGAGCTCCTGGGCTAAGTGGAGAGGAATCATCAATAAACAATGGATTGAATTTGTAGTAATCTTTAGGTGAATAAAGACTTCCACTGAATCCGGGGTAATGGAAGGGATTAACGTAAATTGCATTAAAGCCCATATTTCTTACACGAGGATAATGTTGCTTCCATTTAATCATGTTTCCAACAATTCTTGGAAACAAGTTGTATAGCCTAATTCCTCTTCCCTTCAACAAATCAAAAGACATTGTATTTTTCCTTTCTGACTGGCAAAAAAGGCCAATCCAAAACACTTTTGCATTCAGAAAATTCTATGAGTAAATTGCCCTTTTTTTGGTTAAACTCTTTAAGCTGGCTATTCAACATTTTTTTAAAATTGTTTTTGGACAGCATTTCGCATTCTCCAATTTCTTTCGAAAAAAGTAACCTCAAGTAAATTTTGGGATCTTTTAGAAGTGCCATCCACGCTGATCTGAAAGGAGTTCGGCCTTCCCGGCGAACTCCACGATTTTCCGGACTCCCTTTTCCGGAAAATTTGGGACCCTTCACCAGCGTCTTCCCAGCAATCTCCAATAATTGTTAGGAATAAAATAAGTTCGAAACTCACCTTAAAGTAGAATACTGCAATTTGATCTAGTCTGCAAATCAGGAGAACCAATTAACAATTCCTGAAATCTTTGGGCATTTTTTACTGCTGATGTTTGATGACAATTATTGAACATCACAAAAATTCTTTTTACCTTTTTTGCAATTTCTTTTGCCTCTTCAATAAATTCGAATAGTTCTTCATCCGAGTAATCATAATCATATCTTAAGGAAGCTTCAAGACCCTTTTTGAACCAGTTTTGGGAATTTCTTCCGTGTAATCTGAAAATTGCTGTGTCTGTGGAAGAAATTGGAACAAACGGTATGGTGAGAGTCTCAGACACATTGGGTTCATCAGCAATTACATAATGGATGGATTCCTTTGTCAAGAAGTCAAAAACAGTTTTCCTATTTATTTCATTTAACCAGCTTGAGTTCCGAAATTCAACAGAAATCGGAAAAGGATTCATATATTTTTTTAAGTCTTTTAGAAAATTCAGCCTTTCAAGGGAAAATGAAAATTTTGGAGAAAATTGCAGCAATATTGCAAATAATTTTTTTGCGCAAAATAATGGTTCAAAAGCTTTTTGCCAAAAAGGAATCAAAGTTTCAATGGCTTTTCGATTTTTAATCACGAAAGAGTTCGAAGTAAAGTTTGCCGAAAGTTCATTCCTGACTTCAATTGGAAGGGTTGATTTAGAAATCGGGTGTCCTGTAAATGCTCCGTAAGCTTTTACATGAAAAATAAAACCCTCCGGAGTCCATTTAGCCCATTGAGAAACTGTTTCTGGTTTGGGAATGGCATAAAAGCTCGAATCAATTTCAACAGTTTGAAAAAACTTGCAATAAAAGGCTAACCTTTGTTCCGGAGTTTTAGTTTCAGGGGAATAAAAGCCCCGGGATTTCAAGAGAGATTTGTCAGCCCAGGAGCAGGTTCCAATGTATAAATTCATGATGTATTGTTGTGCTTAGTACACCGATTTTGAAATAATGAGTCAAATTAGAAAACGCATAAACAGTTTTCACTGGAGCTTCGACCTCGTCAAACGAGTCTGTCGATAAATTCCCTAAAATTCACTTTTTTGTGGGCCTACCCATTTTTTTTTGCCCCGATTTCTCGCATCAACAGTGAGCTGTTTTGTACCGAATAAAATGTCCCGAGATTTTCCGACAGCTTCAAACGACCAACCTCAGCCTACTCAAAATGTGTGAAAAATTTGATTCTCAGAAAATTAGGTTGCGTGTTGAGGCTGATTCAGCGGCCAAACGTTCAACGATTTTTTGACTCCCTAATTAAGATTTGCTGCCCTTAGTGGAACAACAAGAGCATTCGGAATTTTGATGGGTTAATAAAGATTAAACAGGTTTAGTGTAATAGACACTTTCACCAGAGCAGAAATCGCAGATTTTGCAATCTTTGGTATTTGCAAGAAAAGATTCATTGCATTGTTCACAAATTTTTGCGGGCGGGATATCTGGTTTTCCAAAAGTTTTTAGTGTTACTTTTTCTAGTTTAAAAATTTTTCTGCCTACCAGGGCGAATTCTTGAATCACTTTTTCGCCTGAAGCCTTTCTCAATTCCATTGATTTTTCAACTTCCGGGCCTCTGGTCCTATGGAAAAACTTAAACAATTCGGGAGTTATATTTTTATCTATTTTGGAAAGATCTATGGAAACTCTGATTCCTCGACCGTCGTAGCGATCAAAAATGGTGAAAGCAAATCTTCCTAGGGGCAAGACTTTTAAATATCTATTTCCTGTGGTACACCCGAGCAAAACCTGGATGACATCAGGAAGGCAAACAGGTGTTTCAACAACTGCATTAAACTTTTCTTTGACACTTCCAAAATTTTCCAGGGCCAATTCGAGCATTTCAACGCCTATGTCAAGCCCTGGGGCTTCTTTTGTGTGGAAACGATGGACTTCAGCAATTTTCTTTTTTATTTCGATATCCTTGGGCATTTTTTTTCCTCCAAAAAAATTATTTATCCACTAAGGGGTTTTGAAAGGTTATTTTCACAGTCATAGGAAGTAGGACTGTAAAAACTGTTCCGGTTTCTTCTTTTGAAACAAAAGAAACTTTCCCATCCAAGTACTTTTCTGAAAGCAATTTTACACTATAAGTGCCGACGCCGCGTCCAAAACCCTTTGTTGAAAAAGACCGGAGGAACATTTGAAGTTGGGTTTCCTTGGGCATTACGCCGGGATTTTGACACCAAAATGCAACCTTTTCACCTTCTTTTCGACAACCGAGCGTTACTGTTTGGCCAGGCTTAATGGCTTCCAAAGCATTTTTTGTCAGGTTTCCTAGAATCCGGTTCAATAATGCGCGGTCACTGACGAAGCTTAATTCTTCGGAGTTTTTGGAGATCTGAACCTCCTTTCCTTTTGCCACTTGATGGTTTTTGTAAACTTCGACGATGCCCTTCAATATTTCATGTGCAAGGAGTGTGGTTAATTCAATGTGTAGCTCACGATTTTCAAGATGACTTTTTGCGCCCGTCAATTTTAGCACTGTGTTATTTACAAAAACGATTTGACGATTTGTATTCAGAATAAAAATGAATTCCGGCATGTTGTTCAGTAAAAGAAACAGCAAATCATGCCCAGCTAAAAGCTTTTCTTGTTCGAGCATTTCTTCGTGCGCCGAACGAGCAGAAGGTGCAAAAAAAGTTTTCCCGGTGTCCTTAAATTCCATTGTTTCCCTCTCTAAGAAATTATCTCTCTTCACGGTTTTTTAGAAAATTCGATTTCCCCTCTTAGATAATATAACATTAAACCAATCCATTCATGAATTACACTTTTTAAAAGTTGTCCAGAAGAATCGAGAGAATATTTTAGATGTCCGGGCTCTTGAACTGGAGCAGGTAAGACTGTAAACCCTACTTTTTCAAAGATTTTTACGGCTCTGAAAATATGTGCACCGTTTGTTACAAGAAGAATTTTTTTAATTCCTCGGGGAAAAAGAATATTGGCTCCGCTTAAAGCTTCACCTCTGGTATCCAACATATTTTTCTGAAAAATTACATTACAAACATCTCCAAGCAATAATTTAGTAATGGAGGCGACACATTTCTCTTCGTCAGCTTCCCCAAAAGGTTTTCCCGTGCTGAATACTAAAACAGGAGCTCGTTTTTCTTTGAACAACTCAATTCCATGAAGAACTCTTTGCATTCCGCTGTAGCCAGGAGAACCATCTTTCTGTGTTCCTGCCGCAAGAACAAATATTGCATCTGCCTTATCGCAGGAATGTGGAAGCATGAGTGCTTCTCCTATTATTGCTCCCGGATCGATGGCTTCTACCAAAGTTGCTATGACGAAAAGAATCGCAAAAACTTGTATTGCCCACCGAAAAATGCCTTCACCTGGCTTAGGCCAACAATCTGGTGCGAGCAAAATTAATGAAACAATAACTGCAAAAAGAATATCCACCCATTCGTGATTCACTTCTTTGGGAAATTGCGGGAAAATCAAATAACCAGCAAAAACCATTGTGAAAATTAATATTTTTTTCATTTTTTTCTTTCCAAAAATAATCCCCTTAAGATTGGACAAAATTAATTTTTATCGAAACTAACTGACTTTTGTATGAGTTGGGGTTATTCGACAACTCTCGTATGTGAAAGCTTGTCGTAAATTGTTTTTCGGTCTCCGAAGAAAATCGTGATTCCACCAATTCCAAGAAGGAAAAAAGTTGAAATCATAAAAAAAGCTGATCTTTTTACGCCTGCAGAAAAATTAATATCCTTTCCGGATTCATCTACTAATCTGGTTTTTGTAAATATTTGCCCGGGTGAGGCTCCTTTGAGACTCCAGAAAAGAAAGAAATATAAAAATATGGGAATTATTGGAAATTTGGCATTCAGATTAATGAAGCTTTCGGTAAATCCCATGTTCCTTAAGTAATATCCGTGCCCATCGGAATCATATTCAAAGTGGAAATTTTTATATTGTCCAAATCCTAATTTGGAAAATTCTTCGTTAGAAATAGAACTTTTTCCATAAATCACCCTTTGGCTGGCCCACCAGGAAAAACTCAGCGTAGCGCAAAAAAAAGCTATAATAACCATATCAATTGCGAACCCAACCAGCCTTTTCATTACAGGAGCGTCAGAGATTTCATTTGAATCTTTTTTGAACTCCGAAGCATTTTTCTGAGTGAGGCTTTTGGATATTTGATCCTGAATGTAATTAACCTTTTTTCCAATTTGTTGAATGTTTTCTCCCCAGTTTTTTTCAGAAAGGAAACCTTTAACGGCGCTTGTCCATTCGGTAAGTTTAACAGTTGCACCTGAAGGGGTTTTTCCTTCTACGATGGTTTCAACCAACTGAAGGAGTTTGGTTGGAATACTTGTTAATTTTTGCTTGGCAAGGGGGACTTGAAATACAGTTACCGGTTCGGGGATTCCTTTTAACGTTTGGGGCCCGATTTTTTCGGCAATTATTTCGCTCTTATTCATTAATAAATATGTCGCTTCGCTAATTCCGATTGTTCCCCCGGGGAAGCAGGGAAGAGCTTCCATGCGTGCAGTGATATTAACCGCCTCGCCAAAGATGTCATTTGCCTCTATTGAGACATCGCCTGTATTAATAACTACCCGAAGATTCATTCTTTTGGCCGAATCTTTTTGTCGGGTATTGTATTCTTTCAGAAGTAATTGAATGATTATGGAACAAACAACTGCATCGGTAGCACTTTGGAAAGTGCATAACAGTGCGTCGCCAATTCCTTTGATAATTGTTCCTCCATAAAACTCAATGACAGGGGTCATCAATTGATTATGCCGTCTGATTAATCCGATTATTTCCTCACGGGAACTTGCCGAACTTGTGTTGGTGTATCCTTGTAAATCGGTAAGGAGGATTGAAAGATTTTGTGACCTAATCTGACTTTTCATTGAGCAGCTATCTCATTTGAGGTTTAATGCAAATCTTCGAGAACAGGAGAATTCGAAATTTTTCACAAGTATTTTTCAAGCGAACTCCAAAAATATTTAAGAATAGAAAATGCGAAAGTCTGTTGGCTAAAATATCAAAAAAAAATGAAAACGACAATATTAATGAATCTTTCCCGGGTAAGCACATTTACATTGATAAAATAATCATGAAAACAGCTGAATTCAAGGAAAAATCTATTAATGTGTAAGCTTTTTGAAACAAGCTTCACTAAAGGATAATAAAATATTGGGAGCGTTTGTTCTGGAATCTATCACAGCAATTCGCAGTGGATAGAATACTAAAAATAGCATCAGAACAAAAATTAAAAACTAAATCAATGAGGTTCTTGCAAAATTAGCAGATTCTTGCTTGAGAAAAGTTTCACAATGCTGATCACCATTGAATTTCTTTCTGTCCATTGTGCAAAAATTATACAATACTTCAAGAAGCTTCAATTAAAAACAAATTTCCAAAGGATTTCTGAAAGACAATCGAAGCATTGCCCGGAATTTGCCTGCATTCTTGTTATTTTTCGGGAAGGGAATAATTCAAAAGTTCAGGGATCTCTTCCAATTGTTCACCAATTCGAATTGCACGAATATGGCACCTTTGATCCATTACCACCACACCACATTCGATTCGTGTTCCAAAGAAATACTTTCTTAAGGAATTTCCCGGGTCAGACATAAGGCTAAAGAGTTTTTCCGGCAATGGTCGTGGAATGCTGTTGTGAAAGACCAGGAGCCTGACATTATTCATTATAGGGTTTTTCGAAACTGAAACTAATTTCAGTCTGAAATTCTCGTTTAAACTCCACTGGAGTTTCGGTGGGAAATACCAGACGGAAGGATTAGTTGATGTAGTTGTTTGGGAAATTAAATTGGTCGATGAGACGTTTTTCAAAATACCGAAATTTGAGGCATAGTTCACAAGACTGGAAACCGGATCTCCGACCCTTGCTGATTTTCCTTCAAGAAAAGAAAAACTCAAAAGTGGGGTGAATGTTCCAAGAAGTTTTACGGAGAGCCATTCGGATTTAGGAGAATCACCGCTAGAGTTACTTGCGGAAATAGAAATTGAGGCAATTTCTCCTGAATTGAAGCCTCTTTGACAGACCACACTGGAAGCAGGTGCGGAAACATTTTCAATCAACCAATCGGCCGTTCGGTAAACTTTATAATTTGTAGCGCCTAAAACTGGGGTCCAGTTCAAAATAAAAGAATAAGTTGCAATAGAGGAGGCCCAAGGTTTTTGAGGGGTTGCAGGAATAAGTAAAACACTTATTGAAGCCGATTCGGAAATGGTTCCGCTCGCGTTCAAAGCGTTTAATCGTGCAGTGTGAGAAGAACCTGGAACAAGATTTTCGAATTTATAAAATCTCACAGAAGAAGCGAGCGATGCGATTTGATTTTCGTCCAGGAAAGCGGAAAAAGATGCAGCAGCTGGGGTATCATTCCACCTCAAAATGAAGGAGGTTTGGGAAATTTCATCAGGGGAAATTTTTAATGCTGGTGCTGGAGGAAGAAATTGAATTTCCAGCGGAGCAGAGAGGTCGGAATATCCTGAAGGATTTTTTGCCGAGATTGAGACTTTTATTTTTGAGCCAGGTGAAAAGCCGCTCAGTGTTGCATTCAGTTGATCCCCTCCTGTTGAAATGTAGGTTTGACTTCCGACATAAACTTGGTATCCAATGGCGGTCGATACTTTGTCCCATTCAATCCGCGCGGTTGTGCTTGAAACATCTACCAATCGGGGAGAAGAAGGCCTGGTAGGACAAGTTAAAACAATAGCCGGAGAGGAAATATTCACAATCTTTCCCTGATGGAAAGTCATAACTTCGACTGAATATGTTGCAGCTCCAACTAGATAATCGACGAACATAGTGGTTTCAAGAGTGGAGGAACCATAAAGAGCTTTGTTTAAACCTATCTGATAGTGGGTGGAATAATCATACGCGGTATAAGCCTGCCAATTTACCCGAAAGGACTTTGAAGTTACTTCGCTGATTTTGGGAATATCAGGTTTTTGGGTAAATCCAGGGGTGCATTGAAGGATGGAAAGAACAAAAATAGTAAACAAAGGAAGGGAAAATTCGATCTTATTTTTCATTTTTTGCTTGATCCTGCTCCATTTATTAATGAGATTTTGTCTCATCATAAAAATAATGAATTAGTTTATCTATATGGTTTTCACGGAAGCAAATTTGCTGAATTGGTCCAAACAACCTTACTTTTAAACATTATAACCCTTAAAATCCAGATTGAAAATACCATTACTCGCTTGCTAGACATATTTAATGTGAAATAAAAATTTCGCAAAATTCCTTACAAAGGAAATATCGGACATTTTTAAAAAATAGCGAAATGGAAGAGGTTTCCTAAAATAAAAAAAGGCCGATTTTTTTTCGGCCTGAAACATAAGGAGGCAAACAAATACATGTACCTTTTCGGATGGAAATGAAGTTTTCATAAGCATTTTGAAAAAATATATTTTGAAAAAAATACTGATTTTTTCGTAAAGATTTCATATTTATCTTCCGAAAAATAAAGATTTCAAAACGTAAATCCGGGGAAATTGAAAGGAGCTCGACCTCCGTGTCGAGCTCCCCAATTTGTCAGACTGTTTTTAGGTAAATTCAGAATCCTGTGTTGGTGTTTTTCAGGCGAACAAGGAAATATTAAGAAGAAAAGGCCGGAAAGAACACTCTATTTTAGTATTATTTTGGGATTTCCTGGTTCAGTTGGTTTTTCCCCCGCAGTTGGGACAAAATTTTGCGCCAGGTGCGATTTCGGCTTTGCATGCTGGGCATTTATTTGTTTGAGCTTGAGGAACTCCACACTCTGGGCAGAATTTGGCTCCCTGTTTTACGGGTTTCCCGCATGATACGCAAGCTACCATTCCATGGGAATTGGGTTTTCCGCATTCGGGGCAAAATTTGGCATTTTCAGGAACTGCGGCCCCGCAACTGCAAGGGAAAGTATTAACAGCAGGTGCTTGGGGGGCTTGCGAGCGCTGTTGTGGTGCTTGAAAAGCTCCGGCCATGGCTTGTCCCATGCCTAAGCCAGCTCCTAGCCCAACGCCAGCTCCTGCGCCTCCGGATGGATTTGCTGCAGCAGAGTTAAGGGCCTTCAATTGTTGAATTGTAGAATAATTTTGGAGTCCGCCGGTATTAATATTTCCCAAAGCGTTTACTGCTTGAGCCTCAGCGATGTTGTCGGAAATTTTGTCAATTCTTCTCTTTGTTTCGTCATCAAAGGTAGTGTTTTCGATTCGGAAGTCGGTTAACTCAAATCCGAATTTAGTAAAAATTTCTGCGAGGCTTTTCAGGAGTTTTCCTGATAATGCAACGTGATTCTTATCTATTTCAGCATAACTATAGCCGCATTCAGCAAAAAGATCGGTCAGTGGAGCGAGAATTCTCTCTACTATTGCTGGTCTAATTTCTTCAATAGAGTAATAGTCACGGTTTCCCGCGAAATCTGAAAAGAAAGTAGTCGGGTTAGCGACTTTAAAGGAGAAATTCCCAAATGTCTTTAAACCAACAGGGAATTTATATTTTGGATCTTCGTATTTAACCGGGCCTTTAGTCCCCCATTTCATGCCGATAATTTCAGTCATTTTTAGGAAATAAATATTAGCTTTGTGCTCAGATTCAAAATTCTGCATGAACTTTGTAATCGTTGTCCAGAAAGGGACATTTGCTGTTCTTACTTCAAAAAGTCCGGGTTGAGTATGAATCGCCTGAACTTGTCCTTCATAGACAAAAAGGGCTGCTTGACCAGGGTTGATCAGAAGCTTGGAGCAGTTTTTCAATTCATCGTTGGTTCCATCCCAGCGCCAAATAAGCAAATCAGGAGATGGATCCTTCCATTCGATAACAGAACGAACTTGATTGGACCAGAAACTCATAGCAACCTCCAGTATAAAATTTGGTTAAACTCTCAAAAGTCAACGGATCAGTAAAGGTAATGGCTCATTTTCAGTGCTTCTAAGGAGAGACCTGAAGGATAGCAGGCATAAAACCTCGTCAACTTTTTAGATAGCAATTGTTATCACCTTGAATACAAGATTGTAAATGAAAATTCATTAAAACGAAAGGTTGGTTTAGTTTACTCCGTGCATCATTTTGATCAGTTTTTTATAGAGCCCAAAGAGTAATAGGGCGGATAACCCCGATAGTACGATGAAAATTACGAAGAAGTCAAAAAGACTGGTAATCTGATAACCGATCAAGCTTGGATAATGGTTTGATAACCCCATGTCGGCAAGTATTTTGATCTGATCGGCAGTGGCAGTTAATTTCCCGGTCAAAATCGATGGGAGGTCTATTCCGCTGGTCATTGCTTGTTTGAATTCCAGGGGGCCCGGGGGATATAAAGCGCTAAGAATTCCGGCGAATTTATTTGCGGCTGCATTTGAAAGGAACCAGGTCCCCATGAGAAGAGAGGCAAATTTGGTTGGGGCGAGTTTGGAAACCATCGATAACCCGATCGGAGAAAGGGATAGTTCACCGAAAGTTTGGATCAAATAAAGACTTAGGAGCCACATCATACTTACTTTCGTTCCAGGACCTATTCCTTTTACTCCCAGGGCGATGATTCCGTAGGAAATAGACAATAGAAGTAGTCCAAAAGCCATTTTTAAAGGGGATGAGGGTTCTAATCCACGGCGACTGAGCCACCCCCAGAGTAGTGTAAATAATGGGGCGAAAATGATAATTGCTACTGGATTGACTGATTGGAAGTAACTTGCAGGGACCTCTTTCCCGAAGAGTGAACGATTAGTTTGTTCATCGGCAAAGTAGGTCAGAGAGGCGCCAGCCTGCTCAAATGCTGACCAGAAGAAAATGACAAAGAAAGCCAGAATAAAAATGACCCAGATTCTTTCCTTTTCATCAGAGGACAAGCCTTTGTCGGTTATGATCATTCCCGGGACTACGAGCATTGCGGAGAAAATCAAGGAACCAACCAAGTCGCTCTTGAAGACGAATTTGAAAACAGCGAACAATACAACGAGGATAACTCCCCACATGGCCAGCTGGCTGGTGCTGATGCCAACATCAGCAGTTTGCGCAGAGGTTTCAGCTTGTTTTACAGGTGGCATTCCTACTGGTTTTCCTTCTGGGGTGACAAGGAGACGATCTTTAAAAATTATAAACGAAATCAAACTGATTACCATTCCAATGCCGGCAGCGAGGAAGCCGAATTTAAAATCGGCGGGATTTCCTGTGTCTCCCAGGGTTCCGCAGACTAGAGGGGAGAAAAGGGCCCCCAGATTTATTCCCATGTAAAAAATGGTGAAAGCTGAGTCTACACGTTTGTCTCCTGCAGGATATAGTTGGCCTACCATAGTAGAAATGTTTGGTTTGAAGAAACCGTTGCCAAGAATCAAAAGGACCAAGCCAATGTAGAACAAATGAGTTGTGATTGCCGGAAGTGCTGCTGAAGGAGAGGCGCTTGCTGCAGAAGTTTCTGCTGCTTTTTCAGAGGGAACTGCTGAAGTATTTCCTTCGGTGGCAATTGATGCATTTTGAAGAGAAGCTGCTAATGTTGGGCTTTGGGAAGCAACTGTTTTAGTTTGAGAAATTTCTGTTTCTGCTTTAACCGGTACAGAAGGAACCATAAAGCCGCTTCCAAATAGCATGAATTGTCCAAGGGCCATCATTATGCTTCCAATAATTATAGAACGCCTGTTTCCAAAATAGCGGTCTGACATGTAACCGCCTAGGAGCGGAGTCAAATAGACCAACCCAGTATAACTACCGTAAATACTTGATGCAAAGGGCTTGTCAAACAAAAGTGCTTTGATCATGAAAAGTGTGAGAATGGCTCTCATTCCATAATAACTGAAACGCTCCCACATTTCGACTGTGAAGAGCAAATATAGTCCCTTGGGATGTCCTTCGCTTGAGCTGGTCATTCATTCCTCCAAAAATTGTACTTCTGAAAATGTACTTCAAAAATTTGAGTGGTGCAAATTATATCACATTCTCAGGGATTTTTTTTATTTTTTTATTTCCAAAATCAGGGTTTTCGACTTAAAAGTTCTTAAGGTTACTGGAGACAAAAAAGTACATTTTTCTGATATAATTTAGATATTAAGGAGTTTCTTTCGGTGTAGCTTTAATGACTCAATGAATGAATTTTGGAGAAAAAAATGCAATTTAAGCATAAGTTAAATAAAAAAATTTCTACGTTAATTCTGCTGGTTTTCTTCTTTGAAGTTGCTTTTCTTCCTGCAGTTGAATCGCAACAAACTAATCCCGGAAGTCAAAACACTGCTTCTCAGTTACTCAATCAATCAAATTCTCAAGCAGATCCTCAGAATATTCCTAATGCAAGCATTGTTGCAAGCCAGAGTGTTGAAATTTCTTTTGATAAAATACTTTCACCAATAGACCAGGTAAACCATTTATTTAAACTTATGGGAGATTCCCCCCAAATGGTTGAAGCTAAGTCTTACGCTGAATGGATGCTTATGATTTCAAGTATTTACACGGAAATGGGGCCCGAAGCGAAAGATGTAATGACTTTCTACTCAGCAGTTTCCTCGATTAATACAGCAGTTACTTCCCTACCAGGAGCCGGAGGAGCGATTCCTTATATTTTTCAGGTTTTGTCTCAGGCTTCTAATTTTGCTGCTTTTTTATTTTCCCAGGTTCAAAATTTGAGAGTTGGAATTTGGCTTCAAAACGTGATGGAAGGTTATGCTACCTCCGCTTTAGGAGCATTTAATTACCTTTCAAGTCTTAAACACTTTTCTTTTCTCCAATTTATGAATCCTCCCATATTTTGGGAAGCTGCGAACAGCACTGATCAAGGAATGAATGCCTATTGGTATTGGGTAACAAAAAACCAAACATCAGAAGTTGCCGCTTTGGAAACCTATCAGGGTGTGGCCAGGTCCATCGGAATTGGTTTTCTTGTGCTCAGTTGCCTTCTCGATACCACAAATACTCTTACTTCCCGTGACACCGTCGGAGGAAGATATTTCTCTTTTCAGAATGTCAAATCAGGGGTTTTTGCCCTTACCGAATTGGGAATGCTGGTTTGCATGTTTGTTCCACCTCCGTTTGGGCAAATCTGTGGATTACTTTGCCTTGGATGGTCAGTGGCTACACTCCTAGCCGAAGTGGCAGTCCACCAATTCCAACGGCAAGAGACCGCTTACAAAAATTCATTTTGGTTTTTGTATGAAAACGATCCACAGTTCAAATTGTTTTACGATAATCGTGCAACATTAACAGAAGAAGAAAAGACTTCGTCTATAAAAATTACAGAAAAACACTATTCTATTCCCTTATCACAACAACAGCCTAAAACTGAACATGAAAAGCGATTGTATGAAAAGGGAAAAAATGTTCTCGAAGCCATCGAAAAACAAGAATATCTATCGACATATTACTGTCGGACAGGGTTTTCTTTCCCAGATTTTGATTTATCCTTTTTGGAAGAGCTTTGGAACCACAAAGCGTCTTACATGGCCTGGAAACCCACTGAACAGGAAGCCAAAGATGCTCAACAAAGATCTTTTTTTGGAAATGTGGGTAATGTCCTCAATCCATTAACTTGGCTAAAAGGAGCACTAAACTCAATAAACCAGAGTTCTTTTCTCAATGACAAGAATATCAATGCTGATTTGAAGTTGGTTTTTTTCAACCCTGATTATGTCCTTTTAAAGAAGTATGAAGGTTTTTTAATGGGAAAGAACATCCATGATTCTCTCCATGACCTGGTTCATATTCGCCTCGAAGATGAACCTTTCAATTATATCTACCTTCTTGGAATCTCAACCTCCGAGTGGGATGACCCCTTCTTAGCTGAAACCTTCAACGCTGATTCGTTTATAATTTTTTCTAAAGAAGCCCTTTTTGTGGCAAACGTTCTAAAAAGATTGAATGATCAAGGCCAGCAATTGCTCAAAGATAATAAACTTAAAATAAGTAATATCTCCGACTATCATCTTCCCCGCATAACAACTCAAATTGAGCTACTTGAAAAGCTGCTTGAAAGTTATCAAAATTCCAGTGATCAACTGCTATCCGACGAATTGCAAGGTGACCTTCTAAGAAACTTATCAACTGGGGGACGCATGGTTACACGCTCTTTTTCTGCGAAAGATTTTATTTCACAATATAGAGGTCAATTGGAAAAAGAAATGTTCATGCTTCCTGTAACACTTGGTACCCATGCCAATGATTTGATTGCACTTGACATTGCTTTGAAGAAAAATTTTGATATTTCGGCATTGTTTGAAAAGTTTGTTTCCGAAAAAGATACAGCTGTTCAAAATTTTGAGAAACAGTTCAAAAATCAAACTATAAAGAATTTTTTGGCAAAAGGGGACTTTCTGGACAAAGATGGAAAATCTTTCATGCGATGGGTTGCCGGGGAATATTCACCATATGATGAAGCGACAAAACAATTAAACCTAATTAAAAAAGAATTGGAAGATTATAAGTCATTAGCTCAAACCTCGAATTCATCCCGGAGAAATCTATTTTTAGGATTTGGATATGACCTTAAAGGCCCTGATGAACTACTCCAGGAAATTAATCGTTTGGTTGAAAGAATGTCGGTTGTTTACCGTGGCTTCTATCAAATCAAGGATGAAACCAATATGAACTTTTACTTTTCGCCAAATGAAAAAGAGGAATTCGAAAAATATTTCCCCGAAGATGGCTTCAAGCTTATGTTTGGCCAGGATGGGAGAAAAGCTCTTGATTTAAATAAGAAGCTTGATTTACCTGCAGCTTCACTTACAAATACAGCATCTTCAACTGCAGTGAAATGAGAAAATTTGGTCTCTACAATCAAATATTCACAGTTTGCCGGAAGGTGTAAATAATTGGTTGAAAATGGAAGTGGAAAAAATCCCAATTATTCGTCAGCAAGGTTTCCAAATGTTGTATGTTTACGGATCATATAATATCTCGCAGTTTGTGAGCTGAATTGAATTACCGGGCTATTGATTTTAACCTAATTAAATTTGCATCTCTATTTGAAAATTGCGAAATGAGTCCTTTGGAAAAACCGGTGAAAGTCGTTAACAGCACTGACAGACTGAATTTCCACCTTGATTTTTTGCTTCACGAGAAGCTTTTTCAGCGAATTCGATAAATTCTTCCATTGTTAGATTCTGTTTGTAAATGGCAATTCCACAAGAAGCAGTAATTTTCAATTCAGATTGATTCTGGAAAAGGATCTGACCTTCAATTGAGGTTCTGATTTTTTCGGCAACTTTCCAGGTTCCTTGCAAGTCGGTATCTGGAAGTATAATTCCAAAGCGGCTTTGATCTAATCGGCAAGGAACATCATTGAATCTAATGACTCTTTTTACCAAGGCGCCAGTTTTGTTTAAAAGGATGTCCCCTGCGATTGCTCCATGCTTTTCGGCCAATTCTTTGAAGTGATCGAGATCTACCATTACAATACCCAAGTCGGATTTTACCCTTCTCAGTCGGGCTACTTCCTGGGAAAGTCTAATTTTAAAATAGCTTGAAGCATACAATCTGGTTATGGAATCGGTAAATCCTAGTTTATAGAGGTTTGCATTCTTAATTGCGATATTCAACTGGCTGGAAAGGAGCTGCGCAAACTCAAAATCATGCGAGTCGAGTGTCTTACCATTTTTTTTGTCCGTAAGGTTTACGATTGCAACAACTTCATCCTGGTTGATTATGGGAATAATTATGAAACTGTTAGTTGAATATTTCGATTTTCTGGGATAATCAAATCTGGAATCTTTCTCCAGGTCGGAGACAAAAAGAGGTTCCAGTTTCTGAACTACATAGCGCGAAACCGGTGATGACCACAAATCTAGGAATTCGGGAAGATCGCGACCGATTTGACAAATTTTGAAACGGTTTTCAGAAGATTCTTTCAAAACAAGGGAGAACGTTCCTATTTCCATTGTTGATGAAAAAATTCTGTCAACGATTGCTGGAAGATGCTCTATTTCAAGGACTGACGAGACAGACTGCCCGGCTTCTCTGATTGCATCAAGTTCTCTAACTTTCAAATCAAGTTCAAAGTTTGTAACTTTCAACTGTTCCATTAGTTTGAAAGTATTGATAGCCGTTGAGATATTTCGAGCAAGAGTATTTAATAGTTCGGCGTCATAAGTTTCTTCCTGGTCAGTTCTAAATCTTGGTCCCAGGACGAGTAAACCCAGGACATCAGCTTCGTTTCTTAACAGGTAGATAAATTCAACGTCGTCGTTGGTGAAATTAGTCTTTGCTTCTGGATTGAGGTCAAATAAAATTTTGGATACTTCGAGCGATTCTTGAGAGATAAGTGAATCAAGGTTTCCATTTTTGATCGGGAAAACAGGTGTTTTTTCGCGTGCTTTGAGCTTGATGTCAACAAGGGCTTTGAAGTTTTCTTTTTCACTATCAATGATATAAATTGCACCTTTGGAAACTCCAAGAGTGCCCAGGAGGATTCGGAGCATAGAGCGAAGCCCTGTATCCAGGTCACGGTTTTGGCATAAGAAGGAACTAAGATCAATGAAAGAGCTTAAAATATATTTAAGTCTCTCAATTTTTTTTCTTTCTTTCACTAAGTCTGGAGATTCGGGAGGTTCTAATTTACAACGTTTTTTTACTAGAGTTATAAGGGTTCCAGCTGGGGGGAAAGTTTTAATTTCCATGCCATCGCTTAGTTTTTCCATAAGCATGAGGCCCCAACCACGTTTATTGGCGGATTTAAGTTTCTTTTTGATATCAGGTGTTTCGACCAATGCGGGATTGAACCCTTTTCCATAATCTCGGACTTCTATTGTCAACGCCTCACCGTCATAGGAAAAAGAAGCCATAACGTTGGGTTGATTTTCAATGGCTTCCCCTTTAAGAATAGAATGCTCTTTTGCATTTATCAAAGCTTCGATAAAAGCGAGCCGCATTTCATCCATGGATTCAGCTAAAAAGTCACATTTTTTAGCAAAACTTTCCAGGTAATCACAGGCTTCAAGTTCTGAATCTTTTTCTGGAGAAATAGTCAAAACAACTTTTTTAATCATTGGTAACACTGAAAAAACCTCCTTGAAACCCTGCATTAACTAGAGTGAGGTCTGAAATTCTGAAAATAAATTTATTTCAAACACAGAAAAACATTTTATTAAGAGAAATTTCCTCTGTCAAGAAATATAACTTTAAATTACTTATCGGCTGTGTCATTTTTTCCGATATAGGGCTTATTGAATATTTTGATTTTGAAGATGGAAAAGAGGGATGAAAAAATGGATGAAGTCGTAATCGCAACATCAAATCCAGTAAAAGGGGTTGCAGGAATCAAGCCTTCTTCCAAGCATGAAAAGAGCCCTGGGACCTTTTTGAACTTTATTTTAATGATGCCGCTTGCTTTAATCATTTTAATTCAGGCTTTTTATTTTGGGATGTCAGTTGGGAATTATTCGACTTTTCCGGTTTATACAATTCAGTCGTACCTAACATTGGGATCCTTATTGACTCTCATAATTCTAATGCAAATGATTATGAGGTCCATAGTTTATTCCACAGTGTTTAGTTTTATGCTGGTCGCGGGAATACTCCATGCTTGGTTTGGTGATTTTTTAACTCCAGTGTCAAGCAATTTCAAGGAAATAATTGCCATAATGAAGTCAGCCTGGAGTAATAAGGATATCCCTTATCCGATTCTTATGGCTTCAATAATTACTGCAATATTGGGAGTAACTGTTTTTGTAAATTTCTTCATTTCCTTATTCACCAAATATCTTTTTGAGGTTGTTTTCGGCAGAGATTGGGGAGATGGACATTTTACAGCTTTTATCACAGCCATTATTTTTATGCTCATCACGCATTTTTGTTTATATTTTTATTCCAATTCGGTAGCTGAAAGTGAAAGAATCCTGTGGGTTCAAAAAAGCCTCTATTCTCCTATTGAGGAATTTTGTTCAAGAATTCCCTCAGCAGGAATATTTAATCATGACCGGGTTTGGATGTATGATTCAAAGGGAATTACAGCTCTCAATTCACTGAATGGGCAGTTAATCAGTGAAAAAATGTTTGGAGCAGAAATATTGGCACCTTATTGGAGTGCAGTTTCAAGGCCAGTGGTTCCGACAAAAAAATCTTTAAAAGCTTATGAAAGAGATTTAGCCTCTGAAATATGGACTTGTCCGTTTAATAAGGAATTAGCCTCCTTCACGCCTCCGGAAAATGAATCCCGGGAAGGGTTAAGTATTCCTCTATTAATCAGGACGGATGTTTCGGAAGATTATATTTTTGCTATGTTTGATTTTGGATTTTGGGGTGCAATTAGTGCATCTGATGGAAAAATGCTTTGGGTAAAAGGGGTGGACGCTCCAACTCGTATAAACAGGCTGTTTTTGGAAGACTATTTGAGAAATCCCTTTATTTGTGCGGTAAAAGATACGGTAATATTTAGTTGCTCAGGGGCAAGGTTGGTTGCACTGAGTGCAAAAACCGGCCAACCATTATGGGAATACGTAAATCCTGAAACCAAAGTTGCCGGAAAACCGCAGAAAGCTTTTTTGACAGTAAATGAAGGCAAGGTTCTGGCAACCTTTCCATCAGGCCAATTGGTATTATTTGATGCTTTAAAAGGAACAAAATTGGCCCAAGCTTCGAGTGTTCAATGGAAACCTGTTACTCCGGCTTATTTAGACAAGGGGTATGCAAGTTTCGTTTCGGATGAAGGAAATATTTTAAAGGTTGAATTGGATGGTGGGAAAGTAATAATCAGCAAAATGATTTTCCAAAGCAGGCCGATTTTGATTCCTATTCCGTTGAATCTTTCAAAAGGATTTATCGCTTTCAAGGATGCGATCTACAAAGTTTCCATGGAAGACCATGAAGTGAAGGAATTCTTTTCATTTTCAAAGCATATTTTTGCAACTAATCCGCTTGTAGATGACGATTTTGTTTATGCCGGAAGTCAGGATGGCTGGTTATTTTGTTTCCACAAAGAAAGTTTAAAAGAAAAATGGCGCATGAGGCTCAATGGTGAGCTTATGGAAGAATCGCTTCGGTCCTCTGAGTTTGGAATACTTGTCCGAACGAGGTCAGGTACGATATATTGTATTAAGAAAGGGTTTAATTAATTTTTGTAATTACAACCAAAAACTTGCACCAAGGCGTCCCTCTATCGATGCCTAATTTAGAATGTCTTGCCGGTTTTTGATGTGCATCATAGAAAATAAAGCGTAAGGAGAGCGGGATGAAGAAAGTATATGTTGGTGTAACTCAGCACCCTTGTACTGAAAATGCAATGAATTCCAATCTTTTGAAGAGATGGTTTGAAGCCAATGGGTGGAGCATAACAAAAAAAGCAGGGGAAGCTGATATTGTTATCATTTCCACATGCGGTTTTAATAAAAGTTCAGAAGATTATGAAATTGAGGAAATAAGGAAAAAAACTTCCGAAAAAAAGCCTTCCGCTGAATTGATCGTTGTGGGATGTCTTCCTGAAATCAATCGGGAGCGTCTTAGAAAGGAATTTAACGGGGTTTGCATATCTACCAAAGATATAATGAAGTTCAACGAACACATGAACTTCCCAAAAAAGCTGGAGGAGTTTGACAACAATTTCATTTCAGCTGAAGAATATGATGCCAATCCCAGGATTGCTTTTTGGGTCAAAGCTAGAGCTGCTTTTGAAAAGTGGGCAAAAAGATTTTCCTTTATAAAAGTTCCCCAGATATTGCTTACAACGCCATCTCCATCATGGTTTTGCGTCAGATGTGCCACCGGATGTACTGGAAATTGCAGTTACTGTGGAATCCGGCATGCCCAGGGCTTTATCAATAGTTTTCCCATTCCTGAAATTGTTAGGCAAGCGGAAAAAGGTCTTGCAATGGGATATAAGGAAATAGCTTTGACGGGTGAAGATATGGGAGGTTATGGGGTTGATAAAAAAGAGGACTTGGCTGATCTATTGAATGAACTTATCAAACTTCGGGGAGATTTCTCAATAAATCTACGATTTATTGATCCCTATTGGTTGATAAAATTGTTTGATAAGCTTCTTCCGGCTTTTAACAGTGGAAAAATACTCAGCTTTTGTGTTCCCGCCCAATCAGGAAGCGATCGTATTTTGAAGTCCATGAACCGGCGTTATACCTTTTCCCAGATAAAAAATGGAGTAAATGACACGATTCGGCATACAAAAGTTAAAATGATCTCGACCAACATAATCGTTGGTTTTCCGGGAGAAACAGACCAGGATTTTAGAGATACCCTCAGACTTATTAAAGAGGTTGATTTTTCCTTGTACATGACTTTCCTTTATGAGGATAGGCCAAACACAAAATCAATACTCTTACCGAATAAAATTAGTCAGGAAATAAAGACCAAGAGATTTAATATTATTCATAAGCTTACTGTAAAGAAACACATAAAAAGTTTTTTGCGTTTTTTCTAGTCGCCTGACAATACAGGATTCTGTACAAATTGTTTTGAATCGCTCACCATGTATTTTTTGAGAAAAGTTTCCAAATAAAATGCTACAATATCGGAAATGGGGGTACATTTTTCATTGAATGAACGATTATCAAAATTTTTTATCAGCAATTCAGCTCATCCCTGCACTGAAATAATCCTTGATGTTAACAAAATCAGGAGTTTTTATTTGGCCAACGGGTGGGAAGAAACTCAGAACCCGCAAGAAGCTGATGATTTAATTATTTCGACTTGCGCTTATAATCAGCATTATGAAGTTTCGGCAGTGGAAGACATCCGTTTGCGAAAATTGCAGTTAAAAAATGGTGCAAGGCTTATTGTTGCAGGTTGTTTAAGCAAAATTAACCCGGAGCTTTTTGATGAACTTAAAGTTTCAGAAAGAATCGCACCGCTGGAGCTTTCCAAATTTGATGACTTGCTGAAGGCTAAAAAGTCGATTGAATCAATCACAGTTAATAAAGTTGATATTGATGATTACAAGGCAAATCCTCTTTTTTACAAAGTCGTAAAAGCCAAAGAGAAACTTGAAAAACTATCTGGGAAGTTGGGAATGAACCTGGTTCCGAATTGGATGGCAACTTTTCCAACTTCACGGTGGTTCGTAATTCGCGGTTCAACAGGCTGCATGGGAACTTGTACATATTGTGCAGTCAGGAAAGCCAAAGGAAAACTTAAAAGTGTCCTGCCTGAATTGATAATTGATCAGGTTGAATCGGCTATTAAACAGGGTTTTTCTGAAATCTCTCTTGCGGGAGATGACATGGGCGCATGGGGAGTTGACCTCGGTTCCAATCTTGCTGAAGTGTTGCCTAAGATCCTCGCTGTATCGCCTCTGGTTCGAGTGAATCTGAGGTTTGTTGAGCCAAAATATTTGATTGGCTTGATAGACAAGTTGATTCCAATTTTTGAAACCGGGCGCATTTCGGCGTTTTGCGTTCCGATTCAAAGCGGTTCAGATAAAATTTTGAGGAAAATGGGAAGAGATTACGGAATTTTGCAGTTAGAAGAGGTCTTAAAAAGGATTGCCGGATTACCCTGTCCTCCAAAGTTGGCTTCAATAATAATGGTTGGTTTTCCAGGGGAAACAAAGGATGATTTGGAGCTATCCTCCGAATTGATCGACCGATTGCCAGTTGATTTTTTCCAAATTTTGCCTTACGAGGGGCGTCCCAATACCCCTAGCCTTAATTTCCCCGACCAGATTCCTGAAGATGAGAAAAAGAGGAGACATGACAAGTTGTTGCGGAAATTCAAGCTTCGAAAGATTGTTCATTTGCCTTCCTGGGTGGTGGAAAAAATATGTTAAAAAGAATTTTTGAGAGAGCAGTACTGACCTGGAAAAAAATTCGGGGGGGATTAAAGCTCCTTTTCGCTGTTCCTGATGATGTAGAAAATGCTCGGAGAGCCACCTACATGAGTTGGAATAATGAAGAAAATAAATAAAATTGCGCTTCTTGAGCCTTCAGTGGCAGCGGAATGTGTTGTCACTGAGCTTCGTTCGCAAATCAGATGCGGGGCTCCTTTTCTTGCTGGAGCATTGATGGAAAAGGGTTATTCCGCGCGAGTATTTGCCGAAGAGATAATGTATTTCGATGATGTATTTCTTGATAGAATAGCAAAGGAATACGAAGTTGTCGGAATATCGGTAGCATTAAATACCCTTATTCGCGGATTTCAAGTGGCAAAAGCACTTAAGAAAAAAAATAGCAATATCCTGATCGCTTTCGGTGGGCCTTCCGCATCCGCCTGGGCAGACAAGCTTCTCACTTGTTCCGATGCTGTTTTTCGAGGGCGTGCGGAAATTTCTTTTCCCGACTGGTTAGATAGTTTGAATAATTCCACTGATGCTGAAATTCCAGGTTTGGTGATAGCCCGAAATGGTCAAATTAAAAGGAACCTTGAAGACCCGCAAGTGGGGGATGGTTCCACAAGGTATGATCTAATTGAGGGACTTGGTCCTTATTCCCAACGGATTAATCTCTTCGGTGGGTTGAAAGAAACTGTTTATTCAATCTTTGCATCTACTGGATGTGTACGAAAATGCAAGTTTTGTAAGAGTGAGAAAAGGTACAATAAAAGAAGTATTGAACGAGTTGTACAGGACTTCGAAAACATTATGAAAATCCATTCTGGTTCCACACCTGCAGGAATAATGCTGGTGGATGATTGTCTTTTTGGCGATATCGGTTGGATAAAGGAACTTCTTAAAAGGCTTGAAGTGGCAAGAGATGGACGAAACGTAAAATTTTCAGCCCAATTCCATGTACAACCTACTGCAGACAACGAACTAATGCTTCTTTTCAAAAAAGCAGGTTTTGTAACTCTTGCGATTGGTTTTGAGACAAATAATCAGACTTCTCTTGACCATGAATTGAAAGGGACAAGAGCCGATGAAAATGATTTTGCTATTTTGCAATGCCGAAAATTCGGGATTGTACCATATGGTTATTTCATCGCAGGTTTTGATACTGATACTGAGGAGTCAGTGAACTCCATTTTTGACTACATCATGGAGAAAAATCTGATTGCACAGGTTCTTCCGATGGGTTTAATGAATCGGGATGAATTCGGGAACCCTACTCCAGATGCAGAACGAATACTTTCAGATATCAGTTTCGGGGCAACTATTTTTGTATCTCACATCCCAAAGTTGATGAAACCATCAAAACTTCAGGAAATCATTAATCGAGGGTATAAAAGAATCACTTCTCTGAAAAGAATTAGTCGCTTCCAGACGAATTATGAAAGAGCATTTTTAGTCGGTTTAAATCGCTGTTACCAGGTCTGGAGCCAACTAATGGAAAATCACGAGAATTTTCTCAAAGATAAGGGGTTGTGATACTAAGTTCAGACTTCCTGAGGTGGGAGTATTTTAAAATGGCACTTTTTATTCGAGAAAGTCTTGAAATGTCGGCAAATTTTTCCGAAAAAAGTGCATTTTCAAATTCCGCACCAATACTGCAAAATAGCGATCAATTCATATACGGGTCAGGATTTCTGAAGTTTAATCGTGGATTAGAAAGTTACAGATTTAGTTAGTTTTTTTGAATATGTTTTTTGAATTCAATAATTTGAATTCCGAATAATTCAATTGCAGAGACAGGCCTGAAATATTTATTCATTTCTGAAAGCAAAAGATTAACGTCACCAAAAACGTTTCGGGAAATAACAAGAAGTACTTTATTTTCTTTTGAGATTCGAGGAAATAGTTCCGACATGGTTTCCGAGTCGATCATTCCCTTGGAAACTGGAAAAGGTATTATTTCATTGCGTTCTTCGGGGAAATAATATGCAAAGGAATTTTTGCATCGTGCGCTTGAAACGACTATGGTTTCGCCTTTAAGAGTTTTTTCCTGAGCGTAAGATGCAGCTTTTCGCCATTCAGGTTTAATGGGGACAGAAAAATATTCAATGATTCCAAGAACCGAAAAAACCACGATACAAACAATTGAAATAGCTTTTCCCCCGGTTTTTGGGAGGGCAAAAGTGCCTTGCGCTGCGAGAAGGAAAATTCCGAGTGAAGCAATGATCACATATCTACTCATAAAAATGGGTTTGACTAAAAAAGAAAGAATGAAAGGAAGCAAAAAGCACGAAAAAATCAATATAATACATAGAAAAATTGACTCAAATTTTCCCACTCTCACTTGGAGTTGCATCTCGTCAATGAAATGGCGGAATCCCGGTTTTGGAAAAAAATCATTATTTTGGGAAACCGGAATGATTTCTTTTATTTCAAAAGGGGAGAGCAGACAAAGAATGCTGAAAAGAGTCGCTAACATCAGGGGGCCGGAAAAATCGAAATCATTTGTACCAGTTACAGAGGATAATCCTCCACAGAATTCAAGAAAAGAAAAATATAATCCTTCGAGAGTAGGAGGAGAAAGCCACCATCCTTGGGAAATGGATGAGGACTGGCGAACCAATTCCGGGATCCAGAGTGCCCAAGAGATTGCAACAACCAACTGAATTTTTAGCCAGGATTTAGCATAAAAATCCGATTTTTTTTCCTTTTTCCAGAAAAAATGGAAAAAAACAAAAAAATTCTGTGCCAACCAAACAAAAATAGAGACAGTTCCAGTATATAAGAGCAAAATAGTAGAGAGTGAATACCCTACAGCATTTTTTAGATTGTACTTGTTTACAAGTTTCAGTAAAAAATAGATTGAAAGAAGAGCGAAGAATACAAGAAGAGAATAATTCCGGGCTTCCTGTGAATAGCGAATATGAAATGGCGAAAGGCAGAGTATCAATGCTGCGATGGTTCCGGTATTATTGGTGAATAATTTCTTCCCGACAAGGTAAATTAACAAAATCGAAAAAGTTCCGCTTAAGACGGAAATTAGTCTTATAGCCATTTCGGAGTATCCAAAAAATTTTATGCAATAATGAAGTAAAACAAAATAAAGGGGGGGATTTAGTTCAGTCATTTCCGGGCTGAAATGCAAAATTCCCGTTAATGGTAGTTGTGCAACTTTGAGTGAGGCAAGTTCGTCTTCCCATAAGGATTGATCTGAAAGATGGAAAAATCTTAAAAAAAAACCCAATAATAAGAGAAAAAAAATTATTTTGGAACTCTCGGATCCATAATTGACAATTTTTCGCCACATAATCAACCTTTTAATTGCACCAAAAATTATGTGAGTAAAGTGAAATAGCTTTCAACTGTTTCATCAAAATCCTTATTCAGAAGAATGGGAACTGTTGAAAAATGGCTTTTGGAAAGAAGAAAGTCTATATCTTCTTCCTGCCCTATTTCTATGATTTTGCGCCCTGAACTGCATTCCTTCAGGACTTTTGTGGGATCGTGATAATAGCCGTAAATTCCTAGGGCCGCCTGACCCCCGTCGCCGAGGGAAAAACCCTCGAAACCTGGAATTTTTCCAGCCAGAAGGGAAATCAGGTACCCTGAACAATATGCATCGTCCAATCCGAATTTTTCTTCTGTTCCTGCGCAGACAACCAAAATATCCAAGTGATCGCGAAGTGCGAGATCATAAGCTTTTTGAGTAACAGTTTCAGCATTTAAAAAGCTTCCCAAAAGTACATGTGGAGCAATTGCCACATCCATTACAGCTCTAGCGCTATTTCCAGATGTAAAAACCAGGGTTTTTCCGGAAAAATCCTGTCCTAGATATTCTCTGGGACTGATTCCGTAATCGAATTCCTGAGGTGGGAGACCCCCTCGTTCGCCGCATAAAATAGGGTGTATGGATTGTCGGGAAGCGTAAGCCAATGCTTTTTGGACAGTTGGTGAAAGAAGTAGTTCAGCAGGGTTTTTGGACATTACAACTGTCAACGTGGAAGTAGCCCGCAAGACATCGACAATGATGCATACTTTTTTTGAAACCGCCTGGACCTCGAAAGGAGTAAAAGCTACGTCTATATTCATTTCAATTTCCCTTTTTTCTCAAAAGTATTATACCAAGTTCATAGAATAATGGGGCATTTTTTTCGGGGGAATACCGGGACAAACTCAGAATCTTTTTTTTAGGCATATAAAATGCGGTTTTCACGAACGCAGGCTAAACTCAGTTAAATGACAAAATTCCGGTTCTTGAAGGAAGCCGAAGTGATAATGAAATCAAGTTTGCGCTTGCCCGAAAAGAGGATTAATGCGGCAATTGCCGAATCAGAGCTATTTTATTGAATAATTACTTTTTTTTAGAATTATATTTTTCCTTTTTTAGTGAAGCTTTTGATTCTTGAGAAATTGGGAAAATCTTGATGGCCAGTTTTCCGGCTCGGCAACTACAATCAGTAGCATTAAAATTGCACCGGTAACCATTAAAATAAACACGTTTTTTCTCCTGTTTCCAAATGGAAAGTAACTTTTTTCGCCCTTTTAAATTAAAATGATCTGTGATAATGAGACAAAATTTGTAAAATTTTATCGGCTGGTTGCGACTTTTTATTTAGCTTTTTTGAACAGCAAGTCTTAAAAAATGCTTAAAACTCTTCCAGGTTTCTTGATTAAACAAAATGGTTGGTTTAAACTAAGAAGCGAAAAATTCAGAATGAAAAATAAAATCTTCATACCATTAGTATTGTTCGTTTGTTTGGTTCTATTCGGAACCATTGGTTACCGAATTATTGAGGGTAATGACTGGTCGTATTTTGATGGCCTTTACATGACCCTCATAACAATTACAACTGTTGGTTTCGGGGAGACCCATCCCCTATCCACGTCTGGAAGAATCTTAACGTTATTTTTACTTCTTTCGGGGTGTGGATTAATGGCTTTTACACTCAGTGCAGTTGTTCAGTTCATCCTTGAAGGAAAAGTCCAGGAATTATGGGGGAGAAAGCGAATGAAGCATCAAATAAAGTCAATGGGAAATCATTATATCATCTGCGGAGCGGGAGACACGGGAAGAGCTGTCATTTCAGAACTTTTTCGAAAAGCGATGCCCTTTGTAGTAATTGATTCCGATCCCAAAGTTTGTGAAGAACTTATGGAATCGAGTATTCCAGCGATTGAGGGGGACGCAACTGTCGAGGAAGTTCTTTTGGAAGCAGGACTAAAAAAAGCTATAGGCTTGGTTACCGCTCTTCCACATGATGCAGATAATGTTTTTGTGGCTTTGACCGCGCGAGGGATTAGCCCTGATATCTTTGTTGCATCGACTACTTCGAAAATTGAGTCTGCGTCAAAACTTAAAAGAGCCGGGGCAAATTATGTAATTTCTCCGAATGTAATTGCAGGTGCTAGAATGGCAGCTGTTTTGGTGAGACCCTCGGTTGTGGATTTTCTTGATGCGACCATGGCAGGCGAGGATCACGCCCTTCAAATGGAGGAAATTAGGGTTGTTGCTTCCTCCCTACTTACAGGAAAGAGCATAAAGGATGCTGATATCAGAAAAAGAAGTGGGGCGATCATTGTTTCGGTTAGAAAAGATCATGCAAGAATAATAAATCCTGAACCATCTTATGTATTTGAGTCTGGCGATATTTTGATAGTTCTGGGTGACTCTGAGCAGATTTATAAAATGTGTGAATTAGCAGGAAGTCAAACATAAAAGTTTCGCTCAACGAATTTACTAAGGGAGCAGAAAAACGTTGGATGCACAGTTACTGCGACGGGTCGAAACTGGTCACTAAGAGAGTCGAAGTGAACTAGGGATTGGTTTATGCAGTTTTTTTAATTTGCCTCATTATTTTTTAAGGGGCTTAGATAGTTTGTCTTTTAAAATGTTACTACCTGATACGGCAGTAAAAATGAGTTTGACACGCAGAAAACAGTAACAAAATAATTTCTATGGTTGAGTTTCAAGTTAACCGGGTGAAAAAAGGGGGGAGTAATATGATTCAAATCTTGGGATTCAGAGGATCTTCAAAGTCTGTTTTTTTTCTTTTTCTATTCATGTTTTTCAATTTTCAAATATCCTTTATCATTGCCGATGAAGTGAAACCAAACCCCGAAAAAATCATACCAACAGTTAAATTGTTGGTCCCTTATGATAATTTTGGCAAGGTTTTATCCGAAAACGCAGGAAAACTAGTCGTGTTACCCATGGATGATTTTGAAGGATTATTAAAATCCAAACAAGAAGAAATCAGTCGCCCTGCCAAAAAAGAGGAACTCCCTTCTCCGGTAAAATACCGTTTTTCCAAGGCAATCATAGAAGGCCGTATAGTAGATAACTTTGCATTCCTGAATTGCGAATTTAATTTTGAAAAATTGACCGATGAGTGGTTAAATATTAATTTTTTCAGAGGTTCGGCAGTAGTTTCTTCTGCGACACTTGACAATAGTCAAGCGCTTCTGTTCCCGGATGTAGAGAATTCCATTCCCAGGACTTTACAATTTTCAGACAACCTTGGAATTAGTGGAGCTTTTTCTCAATATGGGCAGAAGAAGAACTTTTTAAGCCAGTCTTTATGGAAAGACACCGGTTTTTTTCTGATGCTGAAGGAGAAAGGCCCTCATCAACTCAAGGCTTCGATTATTGTACCAATAGAAAATCATGACGAAAAGTTTTCTCTCCGATTAAATTTTGCTGAAACCCCGATTTCTTTTATCAACCTATGCTTCTCTAATTGGAATCCGGTACTCGAGGATTGTTCCTTGAAAGATTTCACTTTGGGTGAGGTTGATCAAAACAAGTTCGAATCAATGTTTACTGGGTATTTGGGAGGGCGTGGAGATTTTTTCTTGTCCTGGCGGAAGAAAATTCGCGTATCAGCTCCGGAGTCAGTTTTTACTCCGACGCCGCAGGCAAATATTGCTAGTGCCCAAGCTGAAATGTCTCCGAATAAACAGTTGGAAGTGAAAAAGCCCAAAACGCCGGCTCAACCAATGGTTTTTGCCAAATCTGAAACTTTGGTTTCGTTAGGTGAAAATGTTATTCAAGCTAGAATTGACTTTGATTATGGAATTTCCAAAGCTCCGGTTTCCAGATTTGAATTTCAAATTCCCGATGATGTTGAAATTGTTTCTATTTCAGCGGACAAATCTGAAAATCATGAAATAATCAAAGAAGGGAAATCCAGAAAATTGGTTGTGGAATTTTCTCCCCCAAGAGAGGAAAAAGCTAGTATTTCGTTGGTTTACGAGGCAAAAGTTGATTTGGAACCCGGAGTTTGTAACATTCCGGAAATTATTCCTCTGGGAGTGATAAGAGAACTTGGCTGCCTGGCGATTCAAGCACTTACTTCTGTTGAAGTCCAGCCTCCTGAAAATTCCCGTTTCGAAGGAACCAGGCTTTTTAGGGTGGAATCAGGAGAACTTCCGGATAGCTTGAAAACCAGGTGTATTCGGCCGATTCTTCTTGCTTATCGCCATTCCGCAAGGCCATTTGATTTGGGGATCAGGGTAAAACGTTATCAGGATCTTCCACTTCAAACAGTCGTTGCCGATTCACTCGATGTTAAAACAGTCTTTACAACCAATCAAACCAGTAATTCGCAGCTATTACTAAAAATACGCAACAATAACAAACAGTACCTGACATTTCAGTTGCCGGAAAAAGCGATTTTTTCGAGCGCTTTCATTAATGGACGACATGTGATTCCGGTTGAAGGAAAAAGTGAAGGAAAGATCCTTGTACCGCTTCCAATGAGCAAATCTTTTGGGCGACCAGAAGATATTGTTTTGAAAGTCTATTACAAGCAGCCGATCGCTACAATGACCTGGAAAGGCGATCTAGGTTTTGTTGCCCCTCTTGTAGACGTACCGGTTACTCATTGCTCTTGGGGTTTTTTCGCTCCAGACAAGTTTTGCCTTTATAATTTTTTCGGAAATCTTACAACTACTAAGCTTCCTCGCGATTCCTTCATTTTTCGAGGTTTCCTGGAGATATACCACATACTTTATTTAATGGCTTTAAATCCGGAAGTAATATTTTTCATGGTAATATTCATCCTGGGATTGGGATTCGTTTTATTGAGGGATTATTTTGTCAGATTTTTTTCCTTCCTGTTTTCGATAATTGCCTCGATTTTCAGATTTTTCTTCATGGGTGCGGCTATGAACCTTGGTTCACTCATGATCATTGCTTGTATTGTTGGAATATTGGCTGCTATTGCTGTTCCCAACTTTCGGAAAGCGCGTGTACAAGCCAGGGGAAAAGCGTGTTACGCTAATTTACGAGTTTTATTAGGCGCTATTGAGATGTACAACATGGACAATTCTTCAATGATTACCACCTCTATCGACGATGTCATGAAGTCCAATAATTTATTGCGTGGATATTTGAAGAGTCCCTTGAATAGGCCGGAACCAGGATGTGCATATGCTATTTACGGAGACGTTACTCAACCTAATGGGGGAGTTTATTGTAAATTACATGGGACTGTTGAAGGAATTCCCGAAGAGAAAAAGTTGCTATCTGGTGAAAACTATGCAGAACTCCAGAAACCCAAACAAATGCGGGATGGAATAATTTCCAGCGGGTCGTTGGCCTCTGTATTTGGCGGTGGAAAAAGCCGAGGCGCCCAGCCGTTGGAAGATAAACTTGTACTTACTCAGAATTTTTATCAATTGGATCGAGATTTGGTAATTGCTGATACATCCACGGATTCTGTTTTGCTTTCAAACGTAACCTGCCCGGTTATCCGATTTAATTATGTCAGGAGTGAGTTGTTGCTGGCTTCGAAAATAATCGGCCTGTTTTTAGGATTATTTGCGGGAATATATTTTATCAATTCCTGCTATTTTGGATATTGGCCGAAGTACTTTGTTACTTTGCTGATAATAATTTGTCTGGCGATTTTTGATAATTATTTCGAAGAAATCGGAGATTTTGCGAATCTTGGGTTATGGTTAGCTCTGGTAGGAGGAATAATATGGAAGCTGTTCCAGATTTTTTCTTCAGGAGATTCAATAAATCCTTGGGATGGTGGAACCGGCCCTACATCGGCAAAAAAACAACCCCATTCATTTTTGGATTTGAAAGATGAAGACCAGGTAGTTCTTAACGAATCGGATTTTGTCGAAACTCATCAAAAACCGGTGATTAAGGAACCCCCGGAAAATCATACTGGTACAATTGTAACTGGAATAATAGTGCTGTGTTTCCTATTTGGTAATGCTACTTCGCTTTTTGCACAGAATCCGAGGGAAATTAAGATTATGGTTCCTTACAGTGATATTACTAAAGTCTTGGATGAAAAGCAGAAGTTCGTCATTTTGCCGTATGAGGATTTCAATTATTTAAAAGTCTCAACGGTGCCTGAAGCCGTTTCTCAAGCCCTTGCCCCTTTTAACCTTATTCTTCATTCCGCGGATTATTATGGAAAGGAAGAAGAAAAGGGGGTCCGTTTTAAAAGCAAATTTAAATTTGAGCTACTTAATGAAGGTTGGAAGGCGGCTGGGTTTGTTTATGATGAGGTTGTACCATCAGAAGCAATGCTGGATGGTAAGCCGGTTTCCCTGGATTTGATCAAAGGAGCGGGGGATACAAAATATTTCGGTCTTATCACAAATTCAACAGGGACGCACGAACTCGAAATCAGTTATTTTCTTCCCTTTAAAAACAAGGATCCGTTTGTGAGAAAAATGGGCGTTAGGACTTTCCCCTTCAGCGTAAATAATCTGGTAGTGGAAGCGCTCAGTGGAAATTGCGTGGGTTCAGTTGACCCTGGTTATCTTGAGATATCTGAAATTGCCTCTAAAACCATTTTTAAAGCTCGGGTTCCTACTTCTGAGGGGATCAGACTTGAATGGTTCTCGAAGAATTCAATACAAAGGGTTGTTGAGCCAGAGCCAATTAAAATGAACATTCCAGCTCCGGCAACGAAATCCGTCCAAATAGAAAAAGAAGAGAGCAAAATTTTTCTGTCCGAGTCAAATTTGATTTCCTTTGAGGAGGGATTTGCCAAAGGATTGAACCGATATTCGGCCTCAATATCAGGAGGGGGAGGAATTGCTTCGTTTGACTTTCTTGTACCATCCCGAGTAACCGTAATGAAAGTTGAAGGACAAAACGTTGAAGATTGGCAAGCTGAAGATGAGCCTGGGAAAAAGATGCGGCGGTTAAAAATTGCTTTTACTTCCAGGATCAAGGGAACCCTCGATTTTACGGTTGAATTTGAGGAGCCATTTAATGAGTTGAGTAACAAGGAATATGAGCTTCCCGAGTTAATTCCTGTTGCTGCTGATCGATCATTTGGAATGCTCGGAATCGGGAGCATAAAAAATTTCAACTTGAATGTTGCAGGAACAGAAAATCTAAAAGGGTACAACCCAATAGATGTATCTGAATTCCTTAAGAATTATAAGGGAGTCCAACCTGAAAAACTCCCACTGGCTTTCAAATTTGTAAAGCATCCCAACAAGTTGGACCTTTTGATCAGCAGAACCAAGGACATTGAAGTACAAACTGCCCTGATTGATTCAGAGGAGTCAATAACGCTTGTTAATGAAGATGGATACCTAATTTTCCGGGTTGCTTTCGAAGTCCGAAACAATTCTGAGCAGTTTCTCAAAATCAACCTTCCAAGCTTTTTGGGAATAAAAGCTCAGTTGTGGAGTTGTGAGGTTGCAGGGCAGCCGGTCAAAGCGGGAATTGATTCCGAAACCGGTTTTATTCACATTCCAATTATCAAATCCCCTATTGTCCAGGATGTCCCTCAGCCTTTTCCTGTGGAAATTATTTTCTCGGCGAAATTAAAAGAACCGTTAAAATCGATGACGTGGCTTCCTCTTGCGTTGCCAAAGGTTCATCTACCGGTCAGTCAACTTAGTTGGGTAGCTTACTTGCCGGAAGGTTATGAATTGATGCGAGGAAATGGGAATGTTGATGTTGCCATGCAAAGACCGCCCTTACCATTACTCGAAGGAGGAGAGGGAAAAGCGCTGCTTTCATCGGTCATGGTTAATTCCGCCCAGCAAAATACTGCAATGAATCAGGATTTCAGCCCGGAAAATCGTATTTTCGGAATGTTTGGATTGCTTCCGGTAAAATTTTTGCTTCCGACTTCAAATTATTCAACCTCGTTTTCTATGTCCCAGATTGAACCTGACAGACCCGCTCCATTCTATGAGGGAATGCTGATTACTCCGAAAAAAGGGGAAGGTCGGTATTTCAATTATCTCATGATAGTGCTTGGTGGATTTGCGGGTTTGGCGACTCTTTCGCTTTTGAGGGTCAGACGTCCATGGCTAAGCATTGTGGTTTTGATGTTGCTCTCCGCCATTCTGGCAGTTGCCTTAATACACAAGATCTATCAAGCAGATCATTCCTTTGCGAAGGGTTTCCTTCTTGTATTCATTGGAGGCATATTATCGTTGATTTATTCACTGAAACCAGCATACAAGAAATAATCATAATATTCCCCACATCGTATTTGAACTAGCAGCAAATCATTGCGAAAGGAAAAGTGAAGTAGTTGAAAAATGTAACAAGCCATCATCTACTTCACATGCAATGATGGTTGTGAGATTTTGACTGGATAATTTAATAATGATTTCAGAACAAAAAAAGACGGTTTCTGCAATTGTACTATTTTTGATTTCCCTATATTTTTGGAACAGTCTCTGGATGTTCCCGGTAAGGCTATTGACGGTATTTTTTCACGAATCGTCCCATGGTCTTGCAGCTGTTGTTACGGGTGGTTCAATCCAGAAGATTACAGTTAACATGGACGAAAGCGGTTGCTGCTGGACTCTCGGGGGAAATCGAGTAATTATTTTAAGCGCTGGATACCTTGGGAGTTTAATTTGGGGAGGGCTTTTGCTGATCATTGCCTCCCGAACTGACTGGGACAGAATGACCCTTTTTTTACTTGGACTAATTCTTATATCTGTGTCAGTAATTTATGTCAGAAATGCTGGGGGGCTAATTTTTGGGATTCTTTTTGGATTGGCCATTCTTGTTTTCAGTAAAACTTTTCCCAACGATTATTCGGACATTTTTTTAAGATATCTTGGCGTTTGCTCCTGTCTTTACGTAATAATGGATATAAAAAGTGACCTTGTTGATAATTCGATCAGTGGTTCAGATTCGTTCCAATTGGCTCAAAAACTTCATCTTCCTGATAAATTGGTTGGAGCTGTTTGGTTGATAGTGGCCCTTTTTTTAACATACAAAATTCTCCACTTTTCTTTGAATAAGAAATAAGCCCGCAAGGACGCATCCACAAATTTAGCCTTTTGTCCTGTGTCAGGCAAATTTTGAATTTTTTTTCTTTATTGCACTGTGTAAAAAAAAATGGTAATATATTGTACAATTATTTCCGTTTAGAAAACTTGAAAGGGTAGATCATGAAAAACAAAAAAACGATTGCTCCTCGGAAATCACTTCCATCAAAGCAAATTCCCCAGAATAAAAATTCAAGTAAAGCTAATTCGATAAGAAAAAGAATATCGAAAATTAAAAAGAGTATTAAAGAAAAAGAGCCAAAAAAGGTTGTCCTTTTTAATGAGGCTCCAAAAAATTCCAAGGAAGAGCCATTCTTTAAAATGGGCTGTCCTGTCCCTCCTTGGACATCCAAATCTCTTATCGAGTTATGTACTTATTTGAATCTTTCAGGAGCAAAGCTTTCACAACTCATAGGGATTCCATATAGTACAATTAGAAACTGGGTTTGTGAGAAAGCTAAAATCGAGAATTCGAAGTCGTTTCCAAAATTGGAGGAATTCGAAAAGAGGATTTCTAAACTTCGTAAAACTGCCGAAGAAGTACTAAGAAAGAAAAATGAAGCTGAAAAAAATAAAAAAGTATTGTTGAAAGAATCCTGGTCGATTCTTCGGATCAGAAAATTTATTAAAAGAATGGGTCTTACCCAACCGGAGTTTGCAGTCTTTGCCGGAGTTTCGTATGATACAGTGGTTTCCTGGTGCCAAGGAAGAAGGAAACTTCGCAGAAAAGACATGGCCACTTATTTTGAGCGAATGGAAAAAATTCTCGAAGAAAAGGGATTTTCCGAAATTTCTGATGATGTGGCAATGAATTCTGAAGCCGAATCCCGATTTACGGCAGAACCGGGAATGCTTGGAAAAATTGCTGATGTTCCTGACAACGGATCAGGAAAATACAAAGTTCTTAGTATTGAAAAAATTCCCGGGGTTTCTCAAAAACTCCGAGATATGGATTCAATTGAGGTAAGTCCTGATAAGAAAAATTATATCATATCGCTTTCTCTTGGCTCGAAATCTTACGAATTCAAGGGTTCCTGGGTTACTCAAAGAGACAGGAAGATGATCGAAATTCTCAGCGACAATTCAAAGTACCCTTTTGGAAAAGTTGGCTGTATCGGACTTTTCAAAAAATGTGTGGTGGTGAATTTTTGGCCGACTACGAATCTTCCATACCGGATAATTGCAAGAATCCCTGAAGAAGATTAGACGAGTAGCTGCATTAATTTGTTGGTTTGTAAAACGGGCATCGTGTACGATTGAAATGGATTGTTAACTCAATATGGCTAATATTCCTCCGATTCCCGGAACCCATGGAAACCCGGTAGCTGAAGCTTCTCCAGAGGTTCATTCACTCGAAGACGATCTGAAAACGCTGGAGAGTTTAAAACTGAGCGCGGAAATGTTAAAGCGCTTCAGATATGGAAAACATCCTGTTCCAAATATTGAGGCTCTTTTCCAGCGCAGATTAAATCTTCAGCATCAGGATTTCCTGGGGCCTTTTCCCGTAAGAATAGCTTGTACCTTAGCGTTCATCGTGGCATCATGTGGAACAATCTGGCTTGTTTTATGGGCTTTCTTTAGCCTTTTACATTGCACTAACTTTCTTTTGGAGCTCTCTATGCTCTTGACATTTTTCTTCGTGGCTCTTTTAGCTCTTGGTGCCTCAAACCCCCTTAGGATTTATGACGAATCCTTGCTTCAAAAGAATATTTCTCTTTCTCTTCAATTACTCAGAGAAGAAAAATCCAACCCCCCTGAAAAGAGTTAAAAGACCAAAAATGTGTGGAATCGGAGGTTTTCTATCGACACAACTTAATAATCAGGAAGTTGCTCATGTTTGCAATAAAATGGCCAGAACTCTTTCCGCGAGAGGGCCGGATGACGAGGGGATTTGGATTCACTCCCCGGACGGTGTGGCCCTTTTTCACAGGCGACTGGCAATTAACGATTTGTCGGAAAATGGGCGACAGCCCATTTTTTCTTTTGACAGCCGTTTTCTGCTTTCTCTGAACGGTGAAATCTACAATTATGAGAAGCTTCGCCAAGAGCTTGTCGATAAGGGAATAATATTCAAGGGAAGATGTGATGCGGAAGTACTGGTTAATTCAATTTCCATTTGGGGGCTAGACGAAACACTCAAAAAACTTGAGGGAATGTTTGCGTTTGCTCTCTGGGACAACCTGAAAAAACGTTTATTTTTAGTCCGTGATCGAATTGGAGAAAAACCCTTATTTTATGGTATTTTTTCCGATTCGTTTGTTTTTGCTTCTGAGTTGAAGGCGATCCAGAAGTTTCCATTTTTTAAAAATCAACTTGAAAAACAGGCGATAGATTATTTTCTGAATCTCGGTTGGATACCCTCGCCATCATGTATTTTTAAGGATGTTAAGAAACTAAACCCAGGCACAGTTTTAACAATTGAACGATCTGAAGGAAAAATAAAAAGCAGTGAATATTCCTATTGGAGTATTACCGCATTACTTCTTAAAGGGGAAACTTCGAATTATTCCCTGACATCTGAATATCTCAAGATCCTTCTGAAAAACAAAATCGATGATATTCTTAAGGCTGATGTACCAGTGGGTTTTTTCCTTTCGGGAGGGATTGATTCCACTTTACTTACAACCTTGGCTCAAATTCAGACTCGAGAACAATTGAAGACTTTCACCCTGGGGTTTGAAGATAAAGAATATGATGAATCACTGTTTGGAAAAGCGGTGGCAAAGATCCTTCAAACGGATCATTTTTCCGTAAAATTTTCTCGGAGTGAGCTTCCGCAAATAATCAGTGAATTGCCGATGGTTTTCGATGAGCCGATGGCCGATTTTTCCCAAATCCCGACTTTATTTCTTTCGAAAATTGCTGCAAAAAAAGTCAAAGTAATAGTCACAGGAGATGGTGGCGATGAGCTCTTTGGAGGATATGTCCGGCATTTGTATGGACCGCGGATTTGGAGCCTCACTTCTTTGATTCCTAGCTCAATCAGAGATCTCTTCTCTGGCTTTCAAGATAGTATTTTTTTCCCTAGAAGTTTTTTTGAAATCTATGGAAGACGAAAAGTTTCTCATTTCGGAGTAAAGCTTCAAAAACTCCTTGAATTAATGAGTTCCTCGAGTTTCAGTAAATTTTATTCAAAGCTTCTGGGGCAAGGAAAATGTCTTGGGAAAGAAGTTCTTTCACAGAACGAAAAACTCAGATTTTTCCTTGAAAATAGCGAGTTATCCAAGTTTTCGATTGCTGAAAAAATCATGGTTTTGGATATGCTGCTTTATCTTCCGGATGATTTATTGGTAAAACTGGACAGATGTACGATGGCAAACGGGTTGGAGGGTAGGAGTCCGTTTTTAAATCATTATATAATTGAGTTTGCGCTGAACCTTCAAAAAAAGCAGAAGATTCGAAATTCCAGCGGGAAGGCTATGTTAATAGAGATTTTAGAGGATTACTTTCCCAAAGGTTTTTTTAAAAGACCGAAAACAGGCTTTTCTCCACCAATAAACACTTGGTTAAGAAGTGATTTGAAAAAAATCGTTGAGGAGAAAATTTTCTCCGGCTCGTTTCTTAAAGAAAACCCCAATTTTTTTTCGAGGGCAAAGCTCTTTTGGGAGAACCACCAATCAGGAAAATATGATTTGTCCTATCAAATCTGGACTTTGTTTACTTTTCAAAATTGGCTTGATTTCAATGGAATTGCGGCTGGTACAATATTTTAGGAAAATCAGAATCCGAAAAAAAACTATGATGGGTTCAAATTTTTCTGAAATTGCTTTCACTTTTATTTATCTTTAAAAAGAGGGCCCCGCCAGTCTTGGGAGATGATTTTCTTCTCTTTTGTAAAAATTGCGACTCGATGATTTCTTGAATCCAGGACGTAGAGAACTGATTCAAGGGCGATAACATCGCAGGGGCCGGCGAATGGATCATCTTTTGAAATTCCCGACAGACGGGAAAGAATCTTTCCATCAGAGGAAAAAACCAGAAGTTCGTTTGTTTCGTCGTCACATACGTAGATTAATCCCTCAGGGTCAATTGCGACTCCCACTGGAGATTTCAATCCATCGGAAATTTCCCCGATTCTGCTTCCCAATCTATCAAAAATTTGGATCCTCTTGTTTCCCTTGTCGGCGACAAAAACGCGGCCATCAAAATCAACTGCTACCTGGGTTGGTTCCTTGAATTTCCACTGACTCCAGCCAAACCCACCTAATTCCAGGATTTTTTCGCCGGATGGGGAGATCTTTAATACCCTGTCGGCCCGTGTATCAGCAATCCAAAGGTTGTTTTCGGAATCCACAATCAGTCCTTTGGGGCGATTTAAGCGATTTTGGAAGTCATTAGTTTTAGGGAAAAGGTTGCCTTTGAAGCTTTTATAAGCATCAAACTCTGCAATTCGATTGTTGTTCTGATCGCTTATGTAAAAATTGGAAAATCCGCCTGGAGCAACATCCCAGGGTTCGTCGAGGGAGTCTTCCTTTTCTTCACTGGTGTCACCAAAAGCAACGCCGAATCCTCCGTATTGTGCTAGAAATCTTCCTTGGGGGTCAAGACGGACAATACGATCATTTCCAGTATCTGCAACATAGAGGTTTTTCATAATTGGGTCCCAGCCAATGCCGCATGGTTTCATGAACTGTCGTTCGCCTCTTCCCGGTTTCCCAACGCTGGAATAGAATTTAAAGTCAATGCTGAATAATTCAATTCTTCCAGACTTGCTTGCAATCTGGGTTCCGGGGATGATAATTTTTTGTTTTCCACTCTGTACCAAAGTTGGACCCCAAAGTCGCTCAAATTTATTTTTCCCTTTAATGATTGAAATAATTGATAAACAGCCATTCTCTGGAACATTAACAGAAAAAACCGAATTTTTTGAGGCTGTTGCAATATCCAGTTTCCATCCTAATTCCTCGGCCGAAAAAGTGGGCAGGGAAATAAAGAGAAGTAACAGAATCGCTGAGGATAAAAAAACTAATTTAGTATTATAGAATTTAAGTTTGCTTGCCATAGTTAATCCCCTTTCTAATCCAGCGTCATGTTTCGTGAAGGTTTAACCCTCGTCATCAGGAGAAATCGAAACATTCGTCTTTAAGCGAAGATCATTTTTTTTCCAACTTTCTCCTTAGAAAATATATTTTATCACCTTTTTTGACTTGACACCATTTGCTAAGAAAAAATATAATCAAATTTCGTATCATCCCTAAGGAACATATTAAATTATGCAAACTTCCAGAGTGCTTCGAAAGGCTCAGCTAAACGTTTTGACAAGCTCGATATGAGCAATCAGGCGTGCTTGCGGAGAAACTCGTTGAATGACTCAAAACGAGTGACTTTGCCGGACCAGAATGAACGTTTCGACCAAGAGTGCTTTAGTGAGAGTCCCCGGATTCTAATATTCTCAATTTTTTTGAGGTAATAAATGCGCAGTCCAATTCATCCGGAAGCGTTTCCGTTTACCGTAATCTTTGCTTTCGGTAGCTATATATTCAATTATCTAGGAAAGAGCTTTCCTTTTTTGGGAAGACTTTTCAAATCGATTGGCTACATGTTTAGCATTTTAGCTCTTTTTACCCTTTATTTCTTTCGTGATCCTGAAAGAGTAATTCCTCAGGATGAGAATGCAATTGTTTCACCCGCTGACGGAACAGTGTTAAAAATCGATGATGTTCCGAATGCTCCCTTTTTCAACGGTCCTGCAAAAAGGGTTGCCATTTTCCTTTCAATTTTTAATGTACACATTAATCGTTCTCCGATTAATGGAAAGATAGTTTATCGGAATTACAACCCCGGAAAATTTTTTCCGGCGAATTTGGACAAAGCTTCTGAAGACAATGAGCAAAATTCTATCGGGATTACCGATGGTGATTTCAAGGTTCTCGTCAGGCAGATTGCCGGAATAATTGCAAGAAGAATAATTTGTTGGAATAATCCGGGAGATGCTCTTGAAAAAGGTGAGAGATTTGGTTTAATTCGTTTCGGCTCAAGAACAGAGTTGTATATGCCCCCTGGAACAACCATCGAAGTTAAACCAGGACAAAAAGTACAGGGAGGATCCACGGTCATTGCAAGAAGAAAAAAATAATGATGGTAGCTTTACAAAGCCACCTGAATCAACGATTAGTCAACCCATTTCTTTGCAGAGTGGCACTGTGGCAAATAGTCAAATGCCTTCAGACCAATCTGCTGCTGTATCCACAGTTGCGATAAATGCTTCACCTTCTCCTAAACCTAATAAATTAAGGCATCTATCGGTCTTGCCAAATGTTTGTACATCATTGAATTTGCTTTGCGGATATTTATCGATAATTTTTTCTTCGCGTGAGGAGTTTTTAGCAGCCGGGTGGATAATAGTTTTAGCTGTTATCTTTGACATTCTCGATGGTCGGATAGCTCGCTTAACTTCGGTTACTTCCAAATTCGGTGCTGAACTGGATTCCTTGGCTGACCTTGTAAGCTTTGGCGTGGCTCCGGCGTTTCTTGTTTTCAATCGGTATCTCTCAGATTATCGTTTAATAGGGCTTTTTTCAACTTCCCTGTTTGTCCTATGTGGCGCTCTGAGGTTGGCGCGGTTTAATATTACTCCCCCCTCCGACAAAGATGTCTTTACCGGTTTACCAATTCCAGCAGGAGCTGGAATACTTTGTACTTTGACAATTTTTGAGATGCAATTTTTTACCCTTTTCAAAATTCCGGATTCTATTATTCCGATAATTGTTATTATTACATCGTTTTTAATGGTAAGTACAATTGAGTATCCGGCTTTAAAAAAATCTCCGAAGACTTCAAACCAGAGAAAGTTTATAGTATTGATTTTCGTTTTCTCTCTGGTACTGATCCCTCCTGTTGCTCTTTTCCTTTATTCCTGGGGATTTGCGTTGTATGGATTATTCGTGTGGTTCTTCAGGAAGCTTGGTGGGTTACTTAAGAAAAAAACTTCCGTACCATCAACTCTCCCCTCAATTTAACCGGAAGTTATCAGCGAAGTATTTCGAGGGTGGTGTAATTGCGAGTCAGGCAATTTACCGCCAAATAAAGCTAAACCGGGTTACCTAGGTCAGACCAGGATAAGTTTTTTGGTAAGACCAGTGCGGAAGGGTTTGGCCATTTCTGAGAGTGAGTACATCGATTTTTAATTTAAGAGTCAAATGCAAATTTAAAATTTTTTCAGACTCGGCTATTTACACTCGTCTCTAATACCGGCCCCGAAAGAATTATTGGCTCCTGGATTAAGATTTGGGGCAGTTAGTGAAGAATTTCAGGAATAATTTAATTTAAATAAGAAGAAGATTATGAGAAAACAAATTTTCCTTGGGGTGGCATTCTTTTCGTTAATGTGTTGCTGTAAGCCTGTCTTGGGTGTAATTCCAGCAGTAATTGGCCCTGTTCAAGCTCTTTTAGCTATACTCCCACAGTTATTAGGGCTTTTGGGAGCAATGGCAATAGCCCTTCTGAAACCTGAGACATATCGATTTATTTTTAAATATGCCTGGGTTCATAAAATAACGCTTCTTTTGATTCTTTGTTGTGTTTATTTTGGATTTTGGACCTTAGATCAGTTTTCCACAGAAACTATTGGGAAATTAAAAGGTGGTGTTCCATGGACAGCGGTAGGGGGTGGCCCGGAGAGGCTTGGTTGTGTTCCTGGTTCTGTGGGGCCATTAAAAGCCCCTACAATCTTGTGGAATCGGATAGGCCGGAAGGATGAATCGATTGATTGCTGCCCTGCCATTGTGGGCAATCGGGTATACTATGGAACCTATGTATTGAAAGCGGTTGGAAAATGCACTGGAACAATAGTTTGTCGGGATACTGACACCGGTGGCCTTGTTTGGGTCTATGACGGTGCGGACTTGCCGGGAGGCACATTCAACCCGATCTTTTCATCTCCTGCATTGGGAGGAATTTACAGCAAGGATTCCACCGGGAAAATCATACCAAGATATCTTGTCATCGGAGAAGGTTTCCATACCGATTTGGGACGAATTACCTGCCTTGATCTTGAACCAACCTACAAAAATCCCGGGAAGGGAAAGCCGAAAGTTGTATGGGTTTTACAGGCTCTTTGCCACGTTGAAAGCAGCCCCTGTATTTTTGAAGGAAAGGTATATGTGGGGTCTGGTGATGATGGCTTGTGGTGTGCTGATCTTGAAACAGGGAAAGTCCAATGGCACCTTGATGGCTTTAATTCTTACTATGTTCTTGAAGACGGAGTCCCGGAAAAACTTCGCCAATTAGCGGGAAAAAATGTTTTGGCAACTGGAAAAGTGGTTGTAATAGGTCAAACTTATGCAGAAACAGGCATTATTACTTTGGCTTTATCCAACTTTATCGAATCTCCGAATCCACCACAACCACCTCTGAATCAAGGAAACGGTTTTGAACGTTCAGTTTACGGAAAAGTGGTGATCGAGGACCAACAAATAGTGGATGAAAGAACAAAAAAGAAGCAAATTAAGACTTCCGGAATAAAAATTGAAGTGGGGAATTCCCTTCCGGATGTTGAAAGTTCGCCAATTGGCGGTTACATTTCGAAAGAGGGGAAAAAAATTCCCTGCGTAATTTTCGGTTGCGGAGTTGATGGCAACAAAGTAGTTTGTTGTAACGCTGAGAATGGTGAAAAAATTTGGGAATATTCAACTAAGTTTCCTGCGTTTGGCTCTCCAACTATTTTCGATAATCACGTTATCATTGGTTTGGGCAACGGGGACATGATTAAGAGCGACGCCAAGCCAGTCGGTATGGTGGCATGTTTGGGACTTTCTGATGGGAAGGAATCCTGGACGTTTAAACCGAATGACTCGGTTATTGGATGTGTGCCGGTGAAAGATGGCCGTGCCTATGCTTGCTCCAGGGACGGAAGTTTGTACGTTTTAAAAGCTGAAGATGGTTCCTTGATAAAGAAAGTTCCATTAGGATCGCCTATGGTTTGCTCCCCGTCGGTTACTGAAAATGGGATTTATGTAACCAACAATCTGGGAAAAGTAATCTGTTTGGATCGGCAGACGAATTCCCTGCAATGGTCTTATAATTTAACTCCTGGACGAGCGATGCTCTGCTCTACAGATATCGCCACCGGTCGAATATTTGTGGGGTCAGATCGCCTCGGATTTTCCTGTATCGGTGAAGGAGATGTTACAAATGAAGAAAAACCAGAACCCAGAATCTGGAGTGGCAGGAATGGAAATGCAGGCCGGACAGGCGAAGCTGATTCCCTCGGTGCTCCAAATATTGAGAGTTCATCTTCTGCAGCAATACTCTGGCAGGCGTTTCCGCCTGCAAATTATGAAGTGAGCGCTAGTTTGGCTGCAAACGAAACAGGAATCTTTGTTCATGGAAGAGAACTGGAATCGGGGAATAATTTTGTTGCAAAGGTTGACCCATCAAAAGGAACAATCATCTGGAAGAAAAATACGGATGTACCAATTCGAGAACTAGTGGTAACCAAAAACGATGTTTTTGCGTCAGCTCGGGATAGCTCTTCCAATGCCCTTTTATTGGCTTTTAATGAGGGAAGTGGGGAGCAGCTTTGGCAGAAAACCATCAACGAGAGAGATGATTTCTATATTAATCTTCCAAACCCTGAAAATATATTAGCGACATCTAAATCAGGGATTATTCATTCTTTTGATTCGAAAACTGGAAACGAGAAATGGCGGGTGCAACTTTTTGAAAATGTTTTGTTTCCGCTGTCATCCTCAAATGATCTCACTGTAGCGGTTCTGGAGGGTCGAAAACCTCAATTGGTTTGTTTAGACGATTCCAGTGGTGGGATCATATGGAAAAAGACGCTTCCTCAGATTCCCACGGGAGCACCGGTTTTTTCGGAGAATGGGATTTTCCTGGTTTATGGGGCTTCCGGTGAGAAGAAAGGAAAAGTTGTCTGTTATGATGTGGCAGATGGTGAAAGCGTCTGGGAGCAGAACATTCCTGGTAATCCGTTTGCCGGTGGAATTTTGTCTGTCGAGTTTTTGGCGGTTCCAACCCTGGAAGGTAAACTTTACGGTTATTCCTTGAAAAAAGGTGATCTAATGAGCGATGAACCCCACAATTGCGGTTCAAATACCGTTCTTCCCGCGGTTGGGGAAGGAATTGTACTGTATGCATCAGAAAATCGAGCTGGTGCATGGAATTCAATTGCTGATACAACGCCCTGGGAATACCTCGCGACTGGTTCAACTTCATTTGGGAAACCACTTTCTCAGCCATTGGTTTTGTCCCGAAAAATGTTTTTATTAACGGAAAAACTTGGATTGATTGAAATTGGCGAAAAGGAAAAAAACGGAGGGTTAAATTGATGGAAAGCGCGAATCTCTCTCCCAAATCATCTAAGATTTTCTTTTTCGGCGGAAAAACTGATATGGAAATCCCAGCTAAGGAGATCCTTGGTGGAAAAGGAGCAAGCCTTGCTTCAATGAGTAGCGCTGGCCTCAATGTCCCCCCTGGATTCACGATTTCAACTGAAATGTGCAAAAGCTTTTATGAAAATAATCAGTTAGTCCCGGAAGGTCTTCTTGATGAAGTCAAGACAGCTCTTTCTTGGCTGGAAAACCTAATCAGCCGAAAACTCGGGGTCGGACCGAGGCCACTTCTTGTTTCAGTAAGGAGTGGAGCAGCTCTTTCAATGCCGGGAATGATGGATACAGTGCTTAATGTTGGTTTGAATCCTGATTTGGAGCAATTTTATCAGGATAAACAGGGGTTTTGGAATACATACCGTGATTTTGTACAACTTTTTTCAGAAACGGTTCTGAATATTGATGAAAAATTGATTTCCTCCATAGAAAAATCGCTCCCCTCGCAATTGTCATCCAGAGAAAGAGTTTTGGAGATAATAGCAGGAATCGAAAAAAAAGGCGGTCGAAAGTTTCCCACTGATCCCTGGGACATGCTTGTAAAATCAATAATTGCGGTTTTTCAATCCTGGAATTCTGAAAGAGCGTTGCAATATCGGGAGCGTCATAATATCAGAGGGCTTCCTGGTACTGCTGTGACAGTGCAATCTATGTTCCCATCGGAATATTCCGGGGTGCTATTTTCCATTTCCCCGACAGATTTCGATACCAAAAAAATAATAATCGAGGCTTCCACAGGGCTTGGGGAAGCAATAGTCCGAGGGCGTGTCGAACCTGATTCGTTTATTGTAGATCGTGATACCCTGAAAATAATAGAAAAGAAAATTTCCCGAAAGGATGTCCAGGTTCGGGCACTTGCTGAGAACCAAGTTGACAGTTGTAAACTTGAAGGTTCCCGAAGTTTGCCGGAGGGCAAGGAAAATCGCCCGGAGGGTTCTCTGAATTTGACAGATGGAGAGGCTCTTCAAACTGATGTTTCACGCAGTCAACCTCATGTGCAGATTAAGGAGTCTAAAGATTCTTCGGAGCTTCAGGGCAATAAATCGCAAGTCCAGGAAAGTGCCGGGAGATTGTCTGATCAATCGTTTGAAGACCGTGAAAATTTACAGAGTTTGTCAGATGAACAGATAATTGAGCTGGTACAACTTGGGTTGAGGGTCGAAAAATACTTCGGACATCCGATAGATCTTGAATGGGGTTATTCCGATGGGAAATTTGGATTGCTTCAAAGTCGTCCTGTGCGAGGTTTTGAGGTTGCCTTAGATATTCCCAAAGCCTTGGAAGAGGAAAAAGCATTCCTAACTCAAATGGCCGGAAGTAACAAGAAAGCAGCGTGGGCGTTGTACAATCTTTCCGAGACGCTTCCAGCGCCATTGCCTCTCACCTGGGATATCATCGGAGACTTTATGTCCGGCAGCGGTGGATTTGTGAAAATGTATAAAGAACTTGGATTCATTCCTTCCGAAAAAGTTTTGGAGAAAGGTTTTCTTGAGCTCATTGCAGGGCGTATTTATGTTAATCTTGAGCGTGGGGCTGAGCTCTTCTATGGTGATTATCCTCTGGAATACGAAGTGGATGATTCAGCATCCGGAACTGACATTTTAACCAACGCTCCGACAAAATTCAATATTGAGAAAGCCGGGCCCTCCTTTCTTATCAAACTTCCATGGTATATGTATCTGATGTTTAAGTCAGGCCGAATTTTTCGCAATTCAGCCAGAGATTTTTCGAACATTTTCGAGGAAGAGACGCTTCCACGTTTTAATGAATATTTCAAAAAAGCAAAATCCGAAAATTTGGCTTCCTTTTCTCATGAGAAATTATTGAATGAACTTAGTGAAAGAGAAGCTGTTTTGAATGAATTTGGCAAGGAAACTTTAAAGCCAAGTATGTTTGCTGCATATTATCATTCACGTCTGGTACAGGACCTTCTGCTTGTCTTCGGACCCGAAGAAGGGAAGCAAATATCAAGCACTTTGTTGAAAGGACTTGTGGGGGATAAAACAGTTGAAGCTAATATTGCCTTGTACAAAGTTTCTCGTAACGAACAATCGTTCGATGAGTTTTTAAGGGAATTCGGACACAGAGCTGTCGGTGAATTTGAGCTTGCAGAACCCCGGTGGGGGGAAGACCCCGGTTTCCCAAAAAAAATTGTTGAGAACTATCGAAACATGGCGGGGCTATCTCCGGTTGAAATGCATGAAAAGCAGATCCAGGAGAGACTTGCTGTGGAAAGGACGCTGGCTGATTTGCTGAAAGCACGTTGTGCAAGTTCCCTTGAACCTGAAATACGCAAGAATATGGAAGCTGCACTGAAGTTCCTTCCATACCGGGAAACGGGAAAATACCATTTCATGAAAAGCATTGCATTAGTCCGTGATGTCCTTAAGGAGTTGGCCGAAAAATGGGATCTCGGAAGAGATTTGTTTTTTCTTAGAAAATCTGAGCTTTCAGATTTTCCCAAGCGGCAGAGTGAAATGAGAGAAGCTATTAAGCGTCGTAAAATCAGGTGGCAGTCGCTTCAACGACTTGATGTTCCTGAGCTGATAAAAGTTGCTGAGCTTGATAATTTCGGAAAGCCCAAGATTAGCAAGGATTCCGAGGGAGGGGTTTTCGTTGGAAATGGCATCGCGCCAGGGGTGAACACTGGCACAGCTAGAATTGTAAAGTCTCCCTCAGATGTAGCTAATCTAGGACAAAAATATGTAATAATTTGTACATCCACTGACCCGGGTTGGACTCCATTGTTTGTACATGCCCGGGGTTTGGTTGTCGAACGGGGCGGGATGTTGAGCCATGGAGCGATTGTTGCCCGGGATTTTGGCATTCCGGCAGTGGTTATTAAAGAAGCCACCCAAAAAATCCAAGACGGCTGTGAAGTCAAAATCGATGGTAATTCCGGAAAAGTTGAGATAGTGAAGTGACTGACTTTAGGTTAAATGATAATCTGTTATATAGTTTTTAAGAGAGTGAGTGAATACTATGAATTTTTTAATCTGGATAATTGAAAAGATCGTTGTTCCTTTATTTGAGCTATTTTATCCCATATTGGATTTCTTTTTGAAATGGATTTTCCGGTTTCCCTCGATTGGGGCTATAGCTTTGATAGGTGCGATGACAGGATTGGGTGTAAATTTGTTCCTTAAATTTTCAAGCAATCAATTGCTTTTGAAGAATGCAAAAGAAGACCTGGAAAAAATCGGAAATTTGAAAAAAAACACTTCGGAAAAGAGTGAGCTTGAAAGGTTGAATTCGTTAGCGAATCGAATAAGTGGACTTTACGCATGGGAGGCCGTTTTTCCGTCACTATGGACAATCCCAGTGATTTGCCTGGTGGCACTTTGGATGGGTTCAAGATTATCTTTTCTTCCTCCAAAGCTTGGAAATGAGATTTTTGTAACGGCCCATTTCGAGGATGGAGCCAAAGGTCTTGCGCATCTACTTCCTAACGATTCTGTTTTCCCCATCGGATCGGCAATCTCAAAGATTGGAATTCCTGAAAATGCTTCTGAAACTGTTACCACAAATGAATCGGAAGTTGAAGCCAGATGGAAAATCAAACTTTCAAAAGTTGGCCCCACTACTCTGGTTGTCCGTTACGCGGGAAAAAATTATCCCCTTCAATTTGAAATATTCAATAATTCCGGAAGGCCGCCAAATCCGATAAAGGACTTCAATTCTTCCGGTCCCAAAGGAAAAAGGTTGCTTTCTATTGAGATGTCCTTGCAAGACAGTGTGTCGGCAGCGATTTGGAATTTCAATTTGAAATGGGCTGGAGTCTATATTCTTTCGGCGTTGGTTTTTGGAATAACATTTAGATGGCTTCTAAAACTGAATTGAGGCAAATTTTACGTGAAATTTAACGTTTTGGGCTACGAATAGCATTGAACACCGATTTTCTCCAGAACAATTTGTTTGCCACCCTCATTTGAACATCCGAGTGCCAAATTTAACCAAATTGTTTTCTCTTATGTTTTTCAAGGGAATTCAAAAAATTGTCAGGTTTAAAACTGGTGTTCAACGAGAGAATGTTCTAAAATCACCACTAGAAAATAAAAAGAAAGCGGTTTTTCAAAAAGTGCGTAGCCAGTATTTCATTAGAGTAAAAATCTCTGTTGAAGACTGTTTCAGGATATTAGTGCCATTTTTTGAAATATCGCCAATTTTTGCCCTTTGATTACCTCCAACACTGCACCAATTGAGAATGCGCACATGGAACATCCCCTAAAAGTGCGAAACTCCATTTTCATCCCTAAGCATGTAATATTTTCATCCATAGGGATGTTTTTGTTATTGTCAGCATTTTTCTTTTTTCGAGAAGATTTTTCCGACAAAGCATTTTTCGGAGGAGATACCTGGGAATATCATTCAATGGCGGTGAATTTCGCAATCGGGGATTACTTCATGCGATTCGGGGGAGTTTTTGAATTTGAGAAGTACAAGTTTGAAAATAACTCTGACCCCTATTTTATGGAAAACTTTCTCAAACTTGGGAAACAGGGCGGAACATACAATTTTTTCCGGGCTCCTGGATATCCGGTTCTGTTAGGGCTATTGTACAAGATTGTTGGGATCAGCCCTTCGTTAGCTAAAAAAATGAATCTCTTTCTGTTGATCCTTTCTTCGAGCCTTTTACCGATTATTGGATATCTTTTCTGGAAAAGGGAAGGTTTTTTGTGTGGAATGATCTCCGGTTTGATTTTTTTGGCAAAGTATCATTCCCTTGCACATGAGATAATGACTGAACCAACCTTGATTTTTGTTTCAGTACTATTAATTTTTTCAGCACATTTATTTTTTTCATCGCCCACTTCAGTAAAAGCCTTTTGCTGCGGGTTGATTTGTGCGCTTTCGGTTTTGATTAAGGGAATTTTTTTATTTTTTCCTTTTTTGTTTGTAATTTGGATTCTCAGAAAACTTTTGGTTGATTTGAAGTCACGAACTCTGTTTGCAGGGGTTTTCTTTTTTTCTTTTTTTATTCCGGTTATTTTATATTCAACTTATGTTTCCAGGCATTTTGGAAAATTCTATTTTGTCTCCACTCAATCAGACAATATGCTTCTGGATGGGAACAATGAGTTCACCGTTGAAGATGGTGATTGGCACCCCGAATGGCGAAAGTGTCCGAATTGTTTTTATAACAAAAAGGGGCTTGAAGGTAGTTCAGTTATGAGGGTGATTGCGTTTTATATTGAGAATCCATTTCTGTTGCCGATAGCTCTATACAACAAGTTGCATTCCGGGTTTGATTCATTTCAATTTTTAAAAATATCACTAATTCTGCTTATGACCTTTTCGTTGTTTTCCGGTACAAGAGATTCCATATTTGTGAAATTTTTGGAATATTGTACAAACAATTCCCCTTTTAAAATGTTGAATTCCCAGTTAATAAGGATTTTGGGATTTTTTAAAATTGAAAATTGTCAAATTTTGGAAGATTCTCAATTTAAAGAACCTCTTTTGAAAGAGCCTCTAATAGCGATGATCCTTTTGTTTGCTTTGGTTTTGATAGTTTTCAACCCTGGTTTCGAGAAGCTTTTTCCGATTTTTATGGTTGCTTATTTTGTTAGAAGAGAAAGAAATTTTGAGTTTCCGAGGGGGAATATTCCTCCTGTACTGGCAATTTTATTTTCCAGTGTCTTAGTGGTGAATTTGATAGCTTTTGGGAATGCACGAATCAACTCAATTCTCGATCATTTTTTCATACTTTTTGGGACATATCAGATCTGTTTTTTCTTAGAAACCTGCATACATAGTAAAGAATGCAAAGTGATGTTTCGGCCTCCTGAGTAACAATAGATTTTTTCAAGGGAAGGCAAATATTAGGTTGTTGCGCAACTTTCAATACTAAAAAATAAACAACCTTTAACTAGCATAATTTTTCTAATTTTTTTTCCCCATCATAAATTCCAAAGTGATATTATTTTAGGACAAAGAAAATAGGAGGAATGCGTTGAAAACTTTTATGTTGCTAATACTCTGTTCTATGATTTTTTCCTTTGTACTTTCATCTGAAATGATTAAAGCGTCAGAAGAAAAGCCAAAAAAAATGATTACAGCTGAGATTATTGCCAAAGTTATAGCTGAGCTTGAGCAAAAATTTGGTGCTGGCAATCTTGAGCGAATAAAGCAGGGTGTGGCACAGGCTGCTTTTTTTTGGCGTTCCCAAGATGGAACTGAGAAAGAGTTTGAAGAGTTTTGCCGTGAGAATTTTATTCCAGATACTCCTACCAGGAAACTTCTTTTCTCCAGACTTGAGAAGAATTTTGAAACAGTGATTGGAAATTTCCTCAAAGTCTCAAGAACTTTACGCGAACCATTCGATTTGGAAATAGGTGAAAAACTTGTTATAGATGATTTATTTGCTAAATTTTCTCCGTCTGATCATTTTGTTGATGATTTATTCACAATGAAAATCGCTTTTTCGATTTTGTTAAATTTTCCGCAAACTGACCTGGAGGCCAAATTAAAAGATGGCCCAAACTGGAGTAGAAATCGCTGGGCAGAAGCAAAACTTACCGATATGTTGGTTGCAAGAGTTCCTTCTGAGCTGAATCAGGCTGTAAATGAAGTCGCTGTGAAATCAGATGGATATATCAACGACTACAATATCTATGTTGGGCGCCTTTTGACTGAGGATAAAAAAACACTTTTCCCTGAAGATTTAAAGCTCATTTCGCACTGGGGGTTGCGTGACGAAATCAAAGCTCAGTACAAGAACTCAGACGGGTTGGCCAAGCAAAATTTAATTTATAATGCAATGTTGAAAATTATTGACGGCTCTATTCCGAAGAATGTGATTAATAAGAACGAAAATTACTGGGATCCGGTAAAAAATATTCTTTATGAAAAAAAGGGAAACACTTTCCAGGAACTCAAATTCGAATCTGAGAATTTGACCAGATATGAGCATTATTTGAAGGGATTTCAAGTACAAAAAGCTATTGATCCCTATTACCCGACTGCTTCAACTTTTATAAAGCGGAAATTCAATCTTGAAAGACAGCTTCCGGAAGAAGAAGTCGAAAAATTGTTCATATCTATTCTGAGCTCAGATCAAGCGAAAAAAGTCGGTCAATTAATTTCAAAACGTCTTGGACGAAAGCTAATGCCTTTTGATGTTTGGTATGAGGGTTTTAAGCCTGCTCAACCGATTTCAGAAACTGAGCTCGATAAAATTGTAAGAGTGAAATATCCATCTGCTGAAGCCTTCCAGATAGATATTCCAAATATTCTTGAAAAACTTGGTTTTGAAAAAGACCAGGCTAAATTTATTTCTGAACGTGTGGTTGTCGATTCAGCCAGAGGGGCTGGTCATGCAATGGGTGCTCAAATGAAAGATGATAAGGCGCATCTTCGAACCAGAATTCCAGCAGATGGAATGAATTATCAAAGTTTCAATGTTGCGATGCACGAACTAGGACACACTGTCGAACAAACATTTTCCCTTTATAAAGTTGATAATTTTTTCCTGAACGGAGTTCCAAACACTGCTTTTACTGAATGTTTTGCTTTTGTTTTTCAGGCAAAAGACATGGATATGCTTGGGTACAAAATCCATGATGAAAAAACTGATGACATGATTGCATTAAATGACTTTTGGATGACCTACGAGATAGCAGGTGTTGCATTAATTGATATGAAAATGTGGCGATGGCTTTATGCTAATCCAGAAGCAACCCCGGCTCAAATGAAGGAGGCAGAAATAAAGATTTCCAAGGAAATTTGGAATGAATATTTTGCCCCGGTTTTCGATATCAAGGATATCACCTTATTGGGAATATACTCTCATGCACTGACCAATCCGTTGTATTTGCCAGATTATCCAATCGGGCATTTGGTTTGCTTTCAGATAAATTCTTACCTTAAAGACAAAAAATTAGGGCCGGAGATGGAAAAAATGTGTGTTTTAGGTTGTGTAACCCCCAAGTTATGGATGGAAAAAGCAATGGGTGTGGAGCTGTCCACCAAACCTATGCTTGATGCTGTTAAACTTGCCCTTGACCACGTGAAATAGAATAACTTAAAATTTTTGGACTTTCGCACACTTTTGGAAATTGGCTTTCAGTTATTATTGAGAACAAGTGCGAAAGTCCAATTTTCCGGCACAGTTTAGCAATAACGCACCATATCAACTGAAATCTTCTGTGGAGAATAGCAGGGGAAGCTGTAGGAAAATCTCATTACGCTTTTGTTCGGGACAATGTGCCTCGTTTCTGATGCGAGAAAGCGGGGCCAAAATTTGGGTGGGTACATTGAAATCTGAAAATTAGGGTTTTTTTTGACAGTTTTACTTGAGGGGCTTAAAGACAAAGTGATTAATTCGACAAATTCAATGCGTTTGCGCTGTAAGACATTTTAACTTTGTGAAAAAAATGGCAGAACCAATTTTGGAGTTTGTGAACGTCTCAAAAGTTTTTTTTCATAATACCCTAAACTCAGACTTTTCAAGAAGAAAAGAAATACTTTCGGGAATAAATCTGAAGGTCGAAAGGGGTGAAATCTACGGATTTGTTGGCTTGAATGGTGCCGGAAAGACTACATGCATTAAAATTGCACTTGGTTTAAGCCATTCTGATTCAGGCGAAGCCAAACTCTTTAATGCTGAATTTTCAGAAGCCAATCTTCGGCGTGTTGGGTTTTCTCCTGAAAAGCCTGAATTCTATGAATATCTGAACGCTCAGGAAATATTGGATTTTTCATTTCGCCTAGCGGGTATTCCAATAGTCCCGGAAAAGAAACAAAGTCTTTTGGAGACGGTAAAATTGTGGGATGATCGCGAAAAACAAATTTCCTGTTATTCTAAAGGAATGAGGCAAAGACTTTCTATTGCTTGTGCAATGTCAAGTTGTCCGGAATTATACATTCTTGACGAACCCAGTAGCGGCCTTGATCCCTTAGGCCGTCGGGCCGTAAAGGATATTTTAAAAGAGTTAAAAAAGGATGGCAGAACTGTTTTTTTCAGCACACACATTCTTGCAGATGTCAACGAAATCTGCGATAGAATTGGAATACTTCATAATGGGAAAATGATTTTTGAAGGAAAGTTGAAGGACTTTAATCCTTCCAATGAAGATTTAGAGGAAAGGTTTGTGAAGTTATTGAATGAACAAACTCCGTGAAGTTTAAGATGAAAATGACTTCCTTAAAATCAGCGTTCTGGATAGGGTACTACGGTTTTCTTGAGTTATTTAGAAATCGTTTTTTTTTGGCAATTCTGATATTAGTTCTCCCTTTGCCTGCTATTGCCATATTGATGGATCCTTATAAGTTGGGTTTTCAGGTGAAAATTGTTAAAGATCTTGGAATTGACATTATGTCGGTCTTTGGTTTCTTGGTGGTTCTCTTTGTTTCGTTTGAACAAATAATCCCTGATATAGAAAGAAAATCAGTTTATTTTATTTTATCGAGAATCGGAAATCGCACTTCATATGTTTTTGGAAGATTTTTGGGAATTATTTTTGCTCTTGGGTTATTTCATTTTGTTTTTTCAAGTTTTCTTTTTTTCTTTTTGCGAATGTACGGTGAAGGATGGTTTTGGGAAGTGTTTTCTGGAGGTTTTGTTCTTTTTATGAAACACTGCGTCTGGCTTTCCATGATTCTTTTTTTTGTAACATTTACTTCAAAAATTGTTGCACTTAGTTTGGGAATTTTATTCTACGCCTTGGGGCATGTTTTAGATGTTCTCCGAATGCTGATTGAAAAAAATGAATCTGGATTTTTGAGTTGGATCTGCGAGGTAATTTCTTTACTTATTCCGGATTTTTCCTTATTTGAAGCAAATCTGACAGTTGTTCATGAAATGAATTTTCAGTTTCCGGTATTCCTTTTTCTATTTTTGTACAGCATCGCGGTTTCGACGTTCTTTCTTGCGGCAGCAGGAAAAATCCTGACCAGGCGTGATTTATAATCTACCTCATGAAATTAAGAACACGGTTTTTACTCGCATTTATTGCTGCGCTGGCAGCTGCTTTTCAATGGGAGATCAAAGTCAAATATTCGAGGGTTTTACACCCATCCTTCGCCAATAAATCGGTTGAAGCCCTTTTCCTTGAAACAGTTCCTGTACAAGTTAAGAATTTGGCTGCTGATATTTTATGGCTTAAAGCCGATGAATATATGCATCATGGGCCTTCCCAGCATGTAAACAGCAGTTCTCGAGCGGGAAGTTATGCTGGAAATACGGATATTGTACCTCTCCTTAAATTGGTATTATTGCTCGATCCGTGTAGAATTGATGCTTACACTGTTTTGAGTCAGAATCTTGCATTTCATCTGGGGCGGTTTATGGAAGGAATAAGACTTTTACAGAGTGGAATTTTGGCAAACCGAAACTCTCCACGGTTACATGAATTGTATGGTACTGCAGCTTATTTTTACGGGTTTTCCTCAAAACATGGTGTGACGATTAGAGATTCCCGGCTAATAGCTTTGAAATATCTCGATGCCGCAATCCAGGCATGGGAAAAGAATCCTTCATGCGCCGTTTTGCTGGATGAAGCTTTGAACCTTCAGAATTATCATGTTTTGCGGGCACGCTTTCTCTTTGAAATGGGAAAAACTGAGGATGCACTTCTTGCCTGGAAAGCCTCAGGGCTGCCGTTAGCTGATTCAGAGGGAATGCTAGCCAGAAATCTAAGGCTGAATTTGGTTGCATCTTCCCCAAAAGCTGATGTTTCACTCAAAGTGGACTCTTCGGTTGGAAAAGAACCTTGTGACGCCTGCAATCCGTCGGGAGATATTCCTGAACAACACTTGCAAGAAGGAAATAATCATGAAGAGAATAATTGCGAAGACCATGATCACGAAGAAAAAAACTCCGAAAAAAACTCCTTACGGGGATTTTGTTCTTTCCAATCATATAAAAGAGAAATATTCCAAGCTGTACTATTAGGCATGACTGCAATAATTTTGTTAGTGATCTGAAAATAAGGATACCAATCCCAAAAAATATGTGCATCACCCCAAGAACATTGATTTGATCAAAATGAAGTTGGATCGGTATATTTTTCAAGAGAACACGGAACTTTCATGAAAATAAGGAGCCCTTACTTGATGAGTGAAGCATTCATTTCCGTCAGATCCAACTCCAATTTCCTCAGACCAGAAGCACGAATTAGGTCGGATGAGCGAACTAATTGAAATTGGTATGACTCATTATCTATGAAAATACTACTAGTTGATCCGAGCTTTTATTCTTCCGGAAAGCTTTTTAAAACAAAGAAATTGGGATATTTTCCCCTTACTTTGGCACGTGTTGCAGCTTGCTTTTCAAAAGAGCATGAAATTACACTAATTCATGAACGATGCCAGGAAATTGATTTTTCGAAGAATTATGATCTTGTTGGTTTTTCTACAATGGGTTCAAATTGGGTTCGTGCTGCGGAAATTTCTGAGACTTTTCTTTCGCGGGGTGTAAAAACAGTTGTTGGAGGATTTTCTGCAGAGAAATGTTTGGAAGCTTGCAAAGATAGTTTTTCTTCGTTTGTACTAGGTGATGCCGAAGAACTTATTTCCGAAATTATCCATGATCTGGAAAAAAATGATCTGAGGAAGGAATACAAAAATCTGTCTCCTTCCATCGAAAATCTCCCATTACCACGTTTTGATCTGATTCCCCCTTCGATAGTCGGAGATGTTGTACCGGTTGAAGCCTCGCGAGGATGTCCAAATTCATGTGCGTTTTGCTCGATAACTTCTCTCTATTCCCAAAATTATAGAAAACGAGACGTTGATGAAGTTCTCAAAGAAATTGAACTTGTACTTTCCGTATTCAAAAAACGATTTATTTATTTTACTGATCCCAATTTTACTGCAGATATGAACCATGCCAAGACAATTCTTCGGAAAATCCAATCTGAAAAATTAGGTGGTGCCTGCGAGTTTACTGATTTTGTTTCTCAAGCTCTCCCAACCTTTGGTCAGGAAAAAGCTAAGGGTTCTCACCCTCGAAAATTTTTCTGGATCGCTGGAGTGGATATTAATTGTTTGCAAGATGACGAATTTTTGCTGCTTGCCAGGAAAAGTGGATGTTTATCCCTTCAAATTGGATTCGAAACTTTGTCGAAAGCCAATTTACGTGCGGTTGGAAAAAATTTTGCGGCTGAATACGACTATCCAAAACTAATCAAGCGGGCACAAAATTTTGGAATTCCAATTACTGCGCTGATGATGGTGGGTTTCGATCATGATGATCGGTCTACTTTTAAAAATATTCAGAGATTTGTGGAAGAACACCATATTCCATTGCTGATTACTCATCCCGTAATTCCTGTGCCAGGAACTCCAATGTACAAAAAACTTCAGCTCGAAGGTCGCCTGATCCATGTCGATCCTAAGTTTGCGGATGGGTTGCATGTTTCGTTTCGACCCCGGAATTTTACTCCCGCAGAATTAGAGAATGAATTTTGGCGTTTGAATATACAGGTTTCAGGGATAAAATCAATTTTCAAGCGATTTTTATGGACTGGAATCCTGAGAAATATTCCAGCATATTTTGTACTATTTGTTATGAATTTTTTATTGGCAAAAGTTGCTAAAAAAGGCTTGTCGATTGGCGATTATAATAATTCCATTAAATAATTATTTGAAATTTGGACACTGTAGCTGTGTTTGTGGATGGCCACGAAACCCCTCAGCGGCGTTCAGACTGTCGGAAAACCCCTAAAATTGGATGATTCTATGTATCAACTTGTTTTTTGGCTCCGCTTTCGCGCATCAAACCAACACCACTTTGTACCGAATTCAATGTACCGATCTTTTTTGACAGCCTCGTAGAAGCTGAATTGTTTGGCACTCCAGCCCCCAAAAAAGTGGAGCGGTACTTTGGAAGAATTAAAAGAAAAGAAAGAATTTCTTGAAAAAAAGGTTGATCGTCTCATTCGGGAACATCAGGAAAAGGACAAAGATTCGTCATCAAGTGATAGTACAGACTCCCCTGAGAATTTTCGCAAGCATCAAATTGAACGTTTAAACCGGCAGGCCGAACGAATTAAAAAGTTCCTTGACGAAGCAAACCTCGAATTGGCAAACAGAAAGCTGAATTGAAATCCAATGTGATCGACCCGGACTCGGCAAAGATGGCTACTTCTCATGGTATCATACGGGGATACAATGCGCAGGCAATTGTTGACGACAAACATCAGATTATTCTTGCTTCTTTGGCAAGCAGAGAAAGAAATGACAACAATCAGATTCCGGTTCTCTTGCCAATTCTGAAACAAAATTTAAAAACTATCGGGTACAAGGAGTCTGACTTAAAAAAAGCGACATTCGTAGGAGACAGCGGGTATTTCAGCGTTGAAAACCTCAAAGCTTGTGCCAAAGAAAAGTTGAATTAAGTGATCTTAACGTCCTAATTGGTGCAAATGGGGCCGGGAAAAGTAATTTTGTTTCATTTTTTACTCGGTTGCGGGAACTTGTTGAACAACGTCTTCAGTTTTGGGTTTCGAAAAATGGCGCCGCTGAGCGCATCCTTAGTCAAGGCTTGAAAGAGACTTCTCAAATTGACTCCAGCATTTGGTTTGAATCTATCGGCTATGATTTTACCCTGACACCTACCATCGAAGGGGGGTTTACATTTGCCAGGGAAGAATTCACCTAAAAATCGGAATTGTCACGGCAGAAAACGGTTTAGGACATCTTGAATCAAAGCTTCAAAAGGAAGCGCTATGCGGGAAACAAAAGAATTCAGCAGCAACAATCTGTAAGGCTATTTCACAAATAAAAATATTCCATTTTCACGATACAAGCGAAACTGCCGGAGTTAAACGCTTGTGCGCCCTCCCTGACAACGAAAGCCTTCGTCCGGGCGCCTCAAATCTTGCGGCTTTTCTTTTCAGGCTCTCTACTGAAAACCCGGAAGTGTACCAGCAAATCAGAAAGACAATCACACTTGCAATCCCATTTTTCGATGACTTCGTATTCAAACCTCAGAGGCTTCCCACCGAAGAAGAACAGATTCGCTTGTTCTGGCGGCAAAAAAACAGTGATTATTTTCTTTGGCCAAGCCAGCTATCTATGGCGCCTTGCGCTTTATTTGCCTCGCCACCGCTCTTCTTCAAGCTGAAGCGCCACAGCTATAATTATTGATGAACCTGAACTGGGTCTGCATCCTTAAGCGATTGTCCTGCTTGGCGCTCTGCTTCGTGCGGCGTCAAAACGTATGCAGATAATTATTTCGACTCCTGATATTAGAGAAGGCTTTTATGGATAATTTCCCTTTTCTTTGGCCGGTTATTTTATTAGGGGATTGGGTCGAATGCTGAAAATCTTTTGATTTTCCTGGATATTTTCAGAAGTTGATTGCTTCTTCGTTTGGCTGGATTTTTTTCTTGGAAAAAAATATTTGTCCTATCCAATGGATTCTGGATTAATACCTGGGTAAGGATAATAAACGAAGCTTATGGACAGTGAATTTTCGAAATTAGTCTTTACAGATTTTCTGGCGCCTCCGCATTTTTCAGAAGCTGTCTGCGCAGTTGCCTTAATTGTATGATTCCCCGATTTCGTTTTTGCTCCAATTATTTATTGAATGCTTCGCGTTACAGAAGAATTAGGTGGAATTCTCAAAATTACTTGAGCAACAGGGGTAGTTGCTAGCCCTACAAGGCGAAACTTTACCTTAAATTGTAAGATGTCAACGCTGTTGTGGATTTTTTCCTGTCCACGTAATCAGAACTTTTTCCCCTTTGTTTACCGAACTTGGACTGATGGTTAAACTGTCCACATTAACCAGTTTCAGCCATTTGCGGGTAGTGTACGAAACTAGCCAACAGGCACCGGAAATGCACACCACTCCTTGATTGTCCAAACATGATCTGTTAAACCCACGGCCATAGCGGGAGTTCGGTGAGCTATTTCTTTTCCGACATTTTTCTGATCCAAGGTTCTCACCGGCCAGCAAAAGTTATAACTAAAACCGGTAAAGTAGGAAGCTGCATTATGAAGCTCTTCAAGCTTAGAAAAAGCGAGTGTCTTTCGGCATTTCCGGGAATTTTTTCCACGCTCCGTTCCATTGTTGCGCTCTACAAAGGATGTATTAATGGTTTTACTTACCAAAGAGCAGAGCAAATAAAACATTAGCAGAAACCAAGTTCCAAAAACGATGGTTCTTTTTACTTTCACCACTCTTCCGTTTTCTCGAGTTTTTCTTACCGTTGCATAACAAAGATTTGCGGGCATCTTCAATCGAGCTTTAGGTGGTCGTCCCGGACCACAACGTTTCGGAGGAGTTACTGGTTCAGCGTAAACTTTCTCAATTGCCTTAACATAAGGCGCGTGTTCGTCACTGGTAATGTAAACGTCGGTTCGACCACCTGTTCTACTTTTCACGTCTTCGAGTAGCTTAACACAATTTTCTGCTGTTCGTTTTCCCGGTACAAGACTTATCAAAAGACGACTTTCAGCGTCGATAGCAGTATGATCCCAAATGTCTCCATTCAAAGCCGTAGTGTCAGTGTCTACCTCAACATTTTTTTCTTTCTTCTCCACGAAGGACCATCGTTCATCGATTTGAATTTCTTTGCTGTGAGGGGGAAAAGGAAACCAAGTCATCATGAGCCTTTTTAGCATGAATCCCAGCTTTCAAGATATATTGAGTTACTGTATCTTTGCAAACATGCAAAAGACGGCTTGTTGCACGGGTTCCACAACCTTCGCGAATGTGATCAAGAATTGAGATGACTTTCTCTTCAGGCAATCTCGATTCCGATAGAACCGTTCCTTTTCGCTCAGAAAATTGCTTTCTACAGGTTTTACAATAAACCATACGAATTTTCTCGTCTTTTCCACTCCAACCGCAAAACCACAAGTTGCCGTTCTTGCGTAACCCGTAATCTGGACAATTATGGTTGTGGCAAAATAGTGCATCAATTTCTCCTGGAAATCTTTCTGGTATCATAAGTCCTCCTTTATTTCAGGAGGAATGATAACCTAACCGAACCAAATGTCCAATGGGTGAAGAAAAAACTCGAAAATACTAAATTTGGTTAAACTCGGACATTATCCGTTAATCCAGGCGCCTTGTGTTTTTCCATGACCCGTTTCAGCATCATATTGTTTTTGTTTTTCCTTGAGCTCTTTAATCTTTTGGTATCCAATTCCGTTGGCAGCTGAATTGAGGTCTTTACCGGTGGACATTTCAGGCAATGCAAGTATTTGCTTTTCCAATTCAACCGCAGCTTCTTTGGCGAGAGTATAATGACCCAGTTCATGGACTCGAAGCGCAGAAAAGAATTTTTCGAACTTTTTTTCCTGTGTTGGAGTTGGTGAGCCGCTCAGCTTAGGAAGAATGATATTTCCAGTCACCTCAACTGTAGCATTTGAAATTTTATAGTTCCCATCGGCGAATTTTTTCCATCGGAACTTCCACTTTAAATGCCACTCAGTATCACCATAAAAAAGATGTCCCTCTTTTTTTACAGGTGAAGATGCTTTCAATGCTGCATTAATTGAACTTTTCGAATCAATGTTAGCTGAGTAGTAGGTATATTCGAGATGTTCGGTTATTTCTGCGCCTGAAGTATGTACTAGAAGAAAAAAGAAAAACAAAATCACTAATTTTCTCATTTTTGGCTTTCTCCTTATCCAATTTGTCCATTCTTTGATATCAATTTTGGAATCTTATCAGAAATTATACAGTAATTTTTCTAAGAGGGACGGTGAAAGTTTTGCGGAAATCAATCAAACACGGCAGTCATTCGGGTCATATTTTCCGCAATGATTGCCGTGTTTGTTAAGACATTTACTGATTTCCCTGCTCTGAGCGGGTTGATCAGAAAAGAACGTTCAGAAGGGGGTGTGCTTGATACGTTGGGAGGTTACTTTCTTTGTCTTTAAATTACAATCACCCGTCAAGGTATCCTGCCAGGCGTTCCCATTGTTGTCCTGGTAAGCTTTCACGAGAGTGAATGTAAAGGTGGTGGCGTCTGTGCCTGCCTTGATTTCAAGACTTTGGATTTCTCCGTAGGTGGTACCAGGGGCGTTGAGTTTTTTCTCGATTAGGGCCTTAGCTTGCTCTTCTGAGTTTGCAGAAGGCTGATCTGTCTTTGAGGCAGAGTTTTGGGGAAGTGAGTTCGAAGGGGTTTTCGCTTTTACTATTTTGAGGTTAATGCTGAAGGTTTGAGCTGGTTTGGTGGTTTCCGACCAGGGGCGTTGATATTCGAGCTTGAGGGGAGTTTCTCCAACTTTTTTTGCAAGGAAGCCGAAAATTCGTTTTCCGCTTGAATCGGCTGGATCTGATTTTGCAGGTTGTTTGAAAATTGCTTCGAGTTGCTCGAGCACGGAAGGTTTGAAATCCTCGATCGTCCATCGGTAACCGGTGGCAGGGTTTTCTTCAAGGCTTAGGGACAGCGTCTGTCCAACAAAAAGGGTCATTTCCTTCCCGTTGGAAGTATTGTCGATACAAACTTCCTTTGGGAGCATACTTGTGGCAAAAGTCAAGCCGCTGATTCCAAGAAGAAGTAAAGTCACAAGGAATAACCGTTTCATGAAATATTCCTCCATTCGATGCATTTCGTGGGACAGAAATTCCACGATTAACTTCAAACATATCAAATTTTTGTAAATTATGCAATAATCCTTAGCTCCAGGGCATGGCAAGAACCTGAATATTAATGAAGTGGTCATGAATACAAGAAAATCTGAAGAAAAATTTACTTCTCCTCCTTGAATTCTTAAAAACTGTCATCAAGAGACAGTTATGATTGATTTGAGGGGTTTACCCTGACTTGCGAAAATTGACCAATTTTGCAATAAATGTTAAGTTGAAAATTCCAAGATATTCAAAACTTTATGGAGGGTGCTATGAAAAAAATTCTTGTTATGACTCTGTTCCTGGTTTTCTCTCTAACATGCGGGTTTGCCGCAGACGTCTCTGATGAGTATTCAAAGGATATTCAGATCCAACAATCGAGAGTCTTTAATAAAAATGCGGTATTAAGCTTTGTTTACAGCATTTATTTCATGTTTGACAAACATGTTCCGGTTGATGGCTTTTTGAAAAACCTTGTTGAAAAAGGGCTCAATATGCAGTTCCCCGGAAGTCCTCTCAAATCGTATGATGACTTTAAGAAATGGTATGCCGATGTTGGAACGAACACAAAGACGCAACGCCACACTGTAAAATCTGTTGAAGTGTCATACGGTCCCGACAAGACATTTCTTGTACATGTTATTGTTCTCTGGGAAGCTGTGGATTCTAAAGGAACTTTTATTCAATTTTTGGCTGACCAGAACTGGACAGTTGTGGAGGTCGATGGAAGTTTGAAAATTCGTGATTATATAGTCAAGGCAGCACAGTAATTCAGACCTTGCCCCATTTGAAGAAATTTTGGTCGTCGAGCAAATTTCAGAATTCCTGTTGTCGTAAACTTCTTTTTCTTCGATTGCTCAGCTTCAAAAGCCGATTTCGTAGAGATTAAAAAGTTTTCAACCCGAATTTTGTTTTGAGACCAAATAATCCAAAAGTTAAGGCAGGAATCTTATCCAAACGAGTTCACGTTTTCAGGCTTTGGGAAAATGGTCTCAAGACTCTATCCTCGGGAATTGGAATTCTGAATTTATGAAAGGTGCTTCACATGAAAACGTTCCCGATTTTTTGTTTAGTCGCAGCGTTGCTTTCCATTACAATTATTCCGGAAGTCTGGGCTGGTAAACCGGTTGACCCTGCAAAGACGGCTTCCATCGAGGCACGCGTTTCAGATTTGCTGGACCGTCTGACTTTGGATGAAAAGTTATCCCTTCTTGGTGGTGATCGCGACTTCTATATTCGCCCTATTCCAAGGTTGGGTCTTCCTGAAATCAAAATGGCCGATGGTCCCCTAGGGGTACGAAACTATGGCAAATCCACTGCCTACCCAGGAACAGTAGCTTTAGCCGCGACCTGGGACTTACACCTGGCGCAGGAATTTGGAATTGCTCTAGGGCAGGATTGCCGTGCCAGAGGGGTTCACATTTTGCTTGCACCGGCTGTTAATATTCAACGTGTACCTCAGAACGGTAGGAACTTCGAATACCTAAGTGAAGACCCCTATTTGGCTGCTCGTTTTTGCGTCAATATCATCAATGGAATACAGAACCAGGGTGTTGCTGCCACGGTTAAACACTATGCAGCCAATAACCAGGAAACTGAGAGGATGACGATTGATGCGAAGATTAGCCAGCGGGCATTGCGGGAGATTTATCTTCCAGCTTTCCAAGCGGCAGTGCAAGAAGCGCATGTGTGGAATGTAATGAGCGCTTACAACCGCCTCAATGGTTGCTACGCAACTGCGAATGATTGGCTTAACAATCAAGTATTGAAGAAGGAATGGGGATTTCCTGGTGTTCTCATGTCCGATTGGGGGGCAACCCACGAGACCTTGGGTCCTGCCAATGGTGGCCTGGATCTGGAAATGCCATCCGGAGCCTTTCTTAATGCTGCAGCTCTAAAACCCCTTCTGGATTCCGGAGCAGTAAATCTTGCCACCATTAATGACAAAGTCAGGCGAATTCTCCGCATGGAAATTTCCATGGGCTTCCTGGACCGATCTCAAGCCGAACCGACCATTCCTTTGGATAATCCCCGAAGTGCTGAAGTGGCACTACGTATCGCTCGGGAAGGCACAGTTTTGTTGAAAAATGAGAACGATGTTCTTCCGTTTCAGCGGGAACGCTTACACAAGCTGGTTGTACTCGGTCCGAATTCTGATACTTCCCCGGCGGGTGGTGGAAGCTCACAGATCCAACCTTTCCGGTCTACTTCCCTGTTAGCTGGATTGAAAGCTGTTGCCGGCAAGAATGTTGTAATAGATTTCATTCCCGGTGTTGGTGGTTCACTTGTAGATCGCCTTATTACTGACACTCAATATTCCAACCCAATCAAACTGGAACTATTCAATGGCATGGAATTGAAGGGATCACCGGTGGCTGTTTCCGAAGTGACCAAAATCTCTGAAGATTGGACCAGTAGTTCGCCTGCGCCTGGACTGGGCGAAGAAAAATTCTCTGCCCGTTGGACTACCAGCATTGTTGTCCCAAAATCCGGTGATTATACTTTTGTTGTACAAAGTGACGATGGTTCTCGTGTGTTTCTTGATGATAAACCCATTATCGATATATGGAGTCCCCACGCTTTGGAAACCAGTACAGCTACTCTTTCTCTAGAAGCTAACACAAAACACAATCTCCGAGTGGAATTTTTCCAGGAGTGTGGTGAGGCAGTTATCCACTTTGGCTGGGGTTTGGCCAAAACACCCGAGCTTTTGTCAGCTGGGGATAAAGTACGTATTAGATTAGCCGATGCGGTTGTAATAGCTGCAGGTTTCAACGGATCATCAGAGTCTGAGGGCTCGGATCGGACATACGCACTTTTGGAATGCCAATCAACATTGATTTCGTCAGTTGCAGCATTGAATCCGAACACCGTTGTAGTGCTTAATTCTGGCGGTCGTGTGGCAACCGCTGATTGGATAAACAAAATTGCGGGCCTTGTACAAGCTTGGTTTTCCGGCCAGGAAGGCGGTCGTGCTGTTGCTGAAATCTTATTCGGTGATATCAACCCGAGCGGCAAACTCCCTTTCACCTTTGAGAAACGCTGGGAAGACACGGCAGCTTTCGGAAATTTCCCCGGTGAGGCCGGAAAGGTCAATTATGCGGAAGATATTTTTGTCGGGTACCGTTGGGTTGACCACATGGGAATTACACCTCTCTACCCTTTCGGTTATGGCCTAAGTTATACCAGCTTCAGTTATGATTCTCCAAAAGTGACCCGTAACGTGAACGGTGACATTAATGTCAGTTTCCGACTCACCAATACGGGAGATATTTCTGGTGCTGAAGTGTCTCAGATTTACATTGAGCCTCCAAAATCTTCTTTACTTCGTGCTCCTCAAGAACTTAAAGGGTTCGCAAGATTGACGTTGAAGCCCGGTGAGACCAGTCATGTAACGGTAACCCTCGACAAGCAGGCTTTTGCCTTTTTCGACGAAAAAACCGGAACTTGGAAAATCGAACCAGGAACATATGCGATTATCATAGGAAGTTCTTCCAGAGATCCTCGTCTGCGAGTGTCTTGCCAGATTCCCTGAAAATTATGTTACTACCCTGCATGCTTGCATGCAGGGTAGGTTGCAATGGTGTAATTGGGACCATGACTGCCATATCGGCAAAGGCATTAGAGTTGCTGATTTAATCATGAATACAGCACTGAAGAAAAATCTGTTTAGTTTAAAACCAGCTTGAATTGCCTGTAACGGAATATTTTTCTGGTTAAAGTGGGGTTTTCAGTTTTCTTTTCATGATTCTGAAAATCAATCAGCTCGTTTTTTCAAAATGGTGACCGCCGAACTGGTTTTCTTTCCAGGCTTCTGATGTCATCCTTATAACCTGGACCAATGTTTTGAATTGCATCAAACGGGCATTGTTTAACGCAAGCAAGACATTCGCAGCATTCGCTTTCCAGAAAAACTTGTATTTTGTTGCTGGTTTTTCGCAACACACCCTTGGGGCAAACTTCAACACATTTCCCGCATGAACGGCAATTTTCGGTTAGATAAGGCTGAAAAAGGGACTTATTTGTACCGGTTTTAAGCCAGTGTTCGATAGTAGTTTTGAAAAAAGGTGTTGATCCGATCATGTCAATGGCGATGAGCAGATGCGCAACAATGCCAATTACGAGTTTTTCGAATAACGTAAGTCCAAATTTAAAGCGTCGATGAATAAAAGGTGCTGTTATTCCCTGAAGAAAAGCGAGTAAAAGGGTTTTATTTGCGGGATATTTGGCAGGAAGAAAATCATACCCGAGTAAGGTTCCAAAAGCGGCATGAGAAATTGAAAAAAGAAAGAAAAATACCTGTCTGGGATACCAAAACGCAAGTAAAATTGGAAAAAGGAAAACCCCCATTACGCCGATTGCATTTTCAAGTTTATCCAGGAAGGGGAATTTTGCAATTCGCATATTCTCAGAAGATTTGTACCCGTTGCGAATAAATTCGTTAAGGTCATCAAAATGTGCGGGGCCCCAGGTAACGGAGAAACCGGTTTCATCGCGAAGTTTCTTCGTGTTGATTCCTATTGCCGCAAGCTGGGGAAGGATCAGTACACGATTAGACGTTTTTTCGTGAAGCTTTGTCGCGATGATTGCATCGATAATTTTATTTTCGTTGAAATCACCGACTCCGGCAGCACACCAAACGTTTATTCCGGCCGAGTCTGCCACTAAAAGCCGGCAACTTATTCCGGAAAGTTTCTTGATCAGCCTTTCCAGGGTGTGTTCATAATTCCCTGACACAAAAATAGGGGCATTCGATTTCGGGTCGCCCAGTTCGATCAGTTCTACAGGTGCACGAAAAGGATTGTATCTATGCAAAAGACGGTAAAAAAATCTGATTTTCTGATGAAAGGTCATAATTTATCGACTCTCAATAGTAAAATGAATTATCGATTCCTTGGTCGTTTTGCAGCCATCGGTTCAACGACAGGGCATTCAGCGGGCGATTGTTCTTCCAACTGCTCACTTCGCGACCGACGGCTTAAAAAACGAACAGTCACTGTTTTTTGCACTTCCATATTAAGGTTTGCAGTACACATAACTGGAAAAATTAAGTTTACAGAATCTCTGCTTCCAGAACTGAAACAACTCCCATTGCAAATTTTGTTCGATTGAGAACCTTCAGTCCAACTTTTGCTAGTTTTGATGGAATGTTTTTTATCGGGCTGATCATCGTACGAGTTAAAATAAAGTTGGGAACAAACGCGATCGCAAAAAACATCTTGTACAAAAAGCTTGTTATCGGATTTTCTGGCCAGAATTCGTCACAAATTATCAATTTTCCACCTTTTTTCAATAATTGGGGAATTTGTTCCAGGACGCTGGTTTGTACAAGCTCAGGAAGTTCTCCGAGCATGAACGAGCAAAATATCAAGTCGAAAGATTGTGGAGGAAAATTCTTTTGAAGAAGGGAAGCGCTAATATTGTTTATTCTGATTCGATTTTGTGTTTTCAGATTTTCCTTGGAAAGTCGGTTTTTAAAGACATCCAGCATTGGGATTGCCGAATCCACCCCCTCGCAAATTGCACCATTTTTGGCTGCCCGGATAAGAAAAGTCCCGGTTCCACAACCAATGTCCAGAATTCTGCCGTTCTTCCAAATTTTCTGAAGCATAAAATTTTGAGCTTTTTTTCTTCCGCCGAGCGAGAGGATTGCCATTGTTTTATCGTATCTCTCAGGGATTTTCTCAATAAACTTCATTAATCCATAAATTATCATTGGGAAGTCCTTTCAATAAGTCCTTTCAATAAGCCCTTTGCCGAAAAAAAACGCTTCGAGAAACTTTCCATTTAGAAATGTCTCGATCGATTTGGAAACGTCCTCAAATCCTGGCCGACTGAGCCCGGTTCCAAGTGCAAGTAAATTGGAAAGAATGGATTCACCAAAGTTTTGTGTGGCCAATTTAATAAAATCAAAAAAGTAAATATGCTCTGAAGCAATTTTATATGCTTTTTCGCAATCGCTTAACAACAAATAAGGGAGCCGTTTTCGGCGCTGATTGGTCGGAATGAAAATCCTGTTGGAAATTACAATTTCTGTTTTTTTGGAAAGTGTGGGGAAGAACCTTAAACCTTCGGTGGCTTCCAGGGAGATTAAAAGATTAGCTGATTCAGGAGGAATTTCTGATGCGAAAATGCGATTTGGATCTTTTGTATAGCGAATCGTGGCGGAAACGTGCCCCAGACGTTGCGCTCCTCCCCTGTTGTCGCAGCCTTTAAGTGAATATCCATTGTACAAGACTGCTTTTCGCAGAAGGCTGGCAATGTGAATCACTCCTTGCCCACCTATTCCAGTGATTATTATGTTCTTTATCATTGTTTTTTAAAGTTGGTCCTTTGAGGAAGAATTAAATATTTGGACCCCAACCACTGCTCCGTTAGGGCATAATTCGGAACACACTCCGCAATTTGAGCACAGAGAAGAGTCAATCTGAAAATGATCATTTTCAGTTTTTATTATTGCAGGGCAACAAAATTTTTCATAACAGAGGCCGCATTCATGGCAGCGTTCAGGTTCAATTTGAAATGTGGGTGTCCAACCTTTTTTGGCCTTACGACGTTTCACCTGCAGGTTACATTCACGGTCAATGATTACAACTCGGAATCCTTTTTCCTGAAAAATCTTTTTTAGGAATTTTTTGAAAGCGGTCAAATGCGTTGGATCTGCTTTCCAGATTCTTTTGACTCCGCATGATTCAAGAAGGCTTTCAATTTCCAGATGTGGTCGAGGATTCCCCATTGCAGTTGAAGGAGTGCTGGGATTGACCTGATGTCCCGTCATTGCAGTCCAATGATTGTTCAAAACGAAGCAGATCTGATCTGAGTCCTGTGAAGCGCATTCAATGATTGTTTGCAATCCTGAATGAAGAAGTGTCGAATCTCCGATCAAGGAAACTACTTTTGCCTGACCATTAAGAGCCAGGGTTACTCCCGAGGAAATTGCGGTTCCGGAATTCATACAAGTGAGCCATGAAGAAAAATGTGGTGGAAGGCTTGAACAGCCAATATCTCCACCCAGGACATCGTCCGGGGAAAGAAATTCCGTTAACGCATAAAAAAATGGGCGATACATGCAACCTGGACAGAAAGTTCCTTCCCTTTCCGGTAATTCAATTGGATTTGAAGGAAAGTTCCAGGATATTCCAAAAAATGAATCCAATCCTTGAATCACTTTCAAAATGCTCAATTCACCGGTTGGAGGGAAAAAGTCTTTTCCTGAGATATAAAACTTTCGGGAAAACGACAGTAAGGCTCGTGAAGCGGAAGTCTCAAGAAATCCACCGAGATCTTCGATGAAAAGTATCTGATCTATTTCCGCGAGGAAACCCTCAAGCTTGGCGATTGGAAGTGGGTAAGTTTGCAGGAAACATGCAATTCGAACGTCATCTTTTATACCAAGTATTTCAAGTGCTTCGATGACTCTCCCAAGATGATACCCCGAAGTGAAGATTGCAGCTTTTTTTCCGGTTCCATAAAATTTTACAAGGCCTCTGTCAAAAGTCTTTTCATCAATCTTTCGGACTTTTTCAAGTAGCTTTGTATGGTTTATCACAGCTCTTCTTCCGACGTTCGTATAATCCGGTGAATTGAGAAATCTTCCTTCTCTTCTAGGTGCTTCAACGGCTCCTGGAATTATGTCTTCAACACCGTAGCAGGCTCCAGAGGGAATAGCAATGATGTAAGGGGTTTGATCCTCTTCTGACCAACGAAAAGCTGACTTGGTCATTTCCAGAATTTCTTGTCCATTTGAAGGCTCGAGTAGGGGAAGATGGGTGTGCAAAGCATAAAATCGAAAGTCGTATTCACCTGTTGAACAGGTGGCTCCCGGGTCAGTTCCTACCAGAACTACCATGCCACCCCTTACTCCGGTATATCCAATGTAATGAGCAGGATCAGCAGCGACGTTAAAACCCACATGCTTCATTGTTACCATTGATCTTCCGCCGGTCAAAGAGAATCCCATGGCCTGGTGGAACGCTATATGTTCGTTGATGGATAGGTGACAATGAGGGTGATCAGGGTTTTCCGGACAATCAAGAGCTTCGAAAGTTTCTGTTATTGGGGATCCCGGGTAAGTGGTTACCAGCCCGACTCCAGCTTCATAGGCTCCACGCGCCACAGCAAGTGCTCCGTTTAGGAACATTTTTACATCTGTTCTTCTTGTAAATAGATTTTCTTCAACTATTGAATCTGAGGCAACCTCGGTTTTTGGCGAGGTTTTGTCATAATTTGTCATAATTTATCGATCTCTTTAAGAATGGCAGCAGGGTCATCGCTTGAAATGCATGACAAATCAAGTAATTCGGGGAACTGGGACTTAGCAGTTTGATTATTCAAATTTCGCCAAAAAAGAAATTCCAATTTTTTTTGCGGGTTTTCGGATTCAAGAGGAAAACTTTCCGGAGGGAAATTTTCATTTTCGATTGCAAGCAAAGTAACTCCGGATGCAATAGCTCTGGCCATAAAAACGTGGTCTGCAGGGTGAGAAAGCTTGAGACATGTTCCAAAGATGGTTTTTGGGGAAACATTATTTTTTGCAAATTTCAGGAAGTTGAAGATTTCCATTTTTCGGAAAGGAACAGCAGCTGTGACTGGAAGAGGGTCGCCAACGAAAATATTTTTTATTCCGAGTGCATCTGCTGATTTGAGTGTAGAGAGCAATCCTATTTCATTTGTATCACGAAGATGAATAAAAATACTGCTTTTAATGCCGGCTTTAAAAATCTTTTCAGTAAAAAGGAAAGGGGAAAGGCCCGCTCCAAATCGTAAAATCAAACCATTGCTTCTCTTCGAAAGTTCTGGGAGAATTTGAATGAATTCCTCGTAAACCGTAGGGGATTCAAGTAGCAACCATTCAATTTTGCCCGAAATTCTTTTCATTTTTCAGATCTCCCGGAAAAAATTTCAAGCCAGATACACGTTTTTTCAGGCTCAATTGGACAGGTATCATCGTAATTGCGGTTTTGACATGGCCCGTCGAAACGGTTCAAAGGGCATGCAGCAACTGGGCAAAAAGTTGTACTCCCATCAAATTCGCATATTGTACAAAACTTGCAAGCATTAAAGTCTGTTTTGTTTTTGGAAAGCCAGTTCAATCCTATTGGTTTTAAACCTGAAATCACTTTGGTAAAGGAATTCCTTTCTCGCAAAAGTGAGTTCAAGCTTTGAATTCCAGCTGGACAAGCCAGCATTATTATTTTTGAAACATTTTCAAAATTCGGAAGCAAATCAATAAACCTATAAAGAACCCGTTGATCGCATGGAGAGCGGAAGACGGTTGAAAATAAAACTGGGAACTCCGGTGACAAAAAGTTCATCAAATTTTCGACCTGTTTTGTACCACCAGTTCCAAGGGCTGCAGCACAATCCCCGCAGCCAATAATGCCAAGAGATTCATCCGGTTCGAGCTTGGATTTTATTTCATCAAACCCAACTGCTATTGTTTTTATCACTTTTTTCTCCGCTAATGGGAAGTATCAGAAACGCTTGAAAAAATTAAACAAAATTCGCATAGTCTGGTCAGTTACTGTTGAGACAAAAGATTTTGAGCGTTTAGGAAAAGTATTCGCTCAAGGTCTTTCTCTTTAAAATTGCATTTAGAGAGATTTTTTAAAATAATTCCCGGCTTTCCGATGGGGGTGTCAGTTCCAAAAATCATTCTTTTTGGGCCAAAAGTCTCATAAATTTTCCGGATAATTTCAGGATGCTGAAAACTGACATCCAACGTTACATTTTCCAGTTTGGCAAGATTTCTTATTATTTCTTCATTTTCCCAGAGTCCAGTGTGGGCGACCACGATTTTTGCATCAGGAGCATTTTTGGCTAGTCTGCTGAAAGCTTTAGGGGGGATTTTAGGGGCACATCGCCTCCCGAAAAGCATACCTGATCCGCCGGCATGAATGACAACCGGAACTTTTATCCTTCCAGCTGTTTTTGCGGCCTCAATTGAAAACTCGCAATCAGGTTGGAATCCCTGCAGGGTGGGGTGAATTTTAACCCCTTTCCCTCCTTTTGCGATAAGACCTGTTATTTGCCCAGAAGGATCAGATGGGGGAATCGGTGAAATAAAGGGTATCAGCCGGGAGAATTTCTGAGCGCTTTGTAGAATTTCAGAGTTCGGTACAAAGGGCGGAAGAGCAAGGACAACAGATTTTCCTATTCCTTGCGAATCCATTGCTGTGATTAAACCATCAGAATTTTGCTGAGGAATCGCTCTAAGAATTCGAGCAAGGATTCGTTCCATCGGTTTTTCAAATGGGCTTCCAGATTTAATTACATAGCGGTAACCAAACTTTTCGAACGGCGCCCAGATAGCTCTAAAAAGAAATGGACGTAATGGATCCGCTAAAGCTTTGCAGGCTCCCCTTTTTTTGCATGAAATAAATTCCTCTATGTGAAGATGCAAATGTGCGTGAAAATCAATGATTTTTCCGACGTATTCAGGAAAAACGAATTGTTCGGTTGTCGGATTTCTTTCAGAGGTTTGACTTTTCATTAAAAATTCTCAATCATTGTTATCTGGTTTCACCAGAAAGTTAAGTAATTCAGGTGCTTGCCAAATTTCCGATTTATAGCTGGGGAAATATTTCTCAATGGGTTTAATCATCAAATTCTTCATAATATTTTGGTGGAGAAATCAAGCCAATTCATTTTCGATCAGATTTTTTAACCAGTCTCCCATTCGTGCAATTTCTGCTCCATCAGAGACTCTGTGGTCGTAGGTAAGTGTTAACCAAGCCGATAATCTGCCTTCTATTGATCCTTTAACGTATCTTGGACGCATCTCGACTTTCCCTAGAGACATGGTACAAGTTCTCGGAGAAAGGGGAGTTGTAAGAGTGGTTCCAAAACGTCCAATGCTTGTGAATGCAGTAGTTCCAACCAATTGCCTCAGGAGTTCGGGGAAAGGTTTAATGAACAGCTGAAAAAGTCTCCATCGTAAAAAAACCGGAATTTTCAACAGTCTTTTGTATCTGGCAAATTCGTCGAGTTCTTCAAGGGGAGCGGAATGGCGTTTTTTAAGGAATTCATGGACTTCATCAAATGAAAGGTTTTGGGCAGTCGGAAGAACTGCAAGAAGTACAATGCGTTTCCCCAACCAGTCTCTTTCGACAGTGAATGAAATGTCCACATCCTGATAAATTGCCAGGCGGGTGAATGGATAAAGCCGCAAATAGCTGTTCAGACGTGGAAACTGATAAAGTGCCTTCGCGTAGGCGGTCATAGCAAGTGAGACGTATGAAGGAACCGATTTTCCTTCATTTTTCCGCTTTATCCTGATGTTTTCAATTCGCGAAAAGTCAACATCGAAAAGATGGTGATTCAAATAATATGGATCGGTCTCGCGAAGGAGGTCCCATACTAGATAACGGTCAGATCCAAGTTTTTCAAATTTATACGGCATGCAGCAATATCCCGGCGCTGTTTCCTCCGAAGCATTGTCCGAGGTTGATAGCGTAATTGTGCTCGAAAGTTCCTTGGATTGGATTTGTCCAGTGAATTATTTCCAATGGATTTTTTAGTCTGGAGAAACCTGGGAACACTTTTCTTTTCAAGGCTTCAGCTAATATTGCGGTCTCCAGAACAAATGAGGCTGAATACGTGTGTCCAAGCCAGGTTTTTAGCCCGGAAACAGAAATGTTATATTCTTTAGAAAACATTTCTATTGAAAATTGTTCGGGTTTGTCCCAATTCGGCAATCCGACGGAGCTTGTATTGATGTGTATTCTCGAATTTGTGGTGAGATTTTTTGTTAAAGCCTGAAGTATTTCAAGGCTTTCTGATCCGTCAGGAGCGGGCGCAAAAAGATCAGTCGACTGTCGTGACAGAGCAATTGCCTTAATTTCGCATAGGGGTTGAACGCCCCGCTTCATAAGATGTTCTTCGGTTTCCAGAACTGCGAAGCAGGCGCCATCACTGAAAATAGCTCCTTGATTATAAAGGGGTTTTGGACACTTGCTAGCGGTATTCGCTGGATTGGCCAAATTTGCGGGGTTGGTAAGGTTCGTTGAACCAACCGCTTTGCTTTCTTCGTTTAAAATTTTGGAATTAGGCAAAATTGAGTCCAGGTCTCCTTGAGCGAGAAAGTCCAATACTGAAAAATCTGAAATCATTTGCCAATTCAGAGGACTGTCAGATCCGCCAACCAAAGCAACATCCACTTCGTCGATTGCAAGGCTTTCCAAGGCTTTGTCAAAAGCATATGCACCGGCGATTGCGGAGTTACAATAGTTAGAGTTGGCTCCTTTTGCTTTCATAAAATGCGTAATAAAAAATATCAGGTTATTGGAGATAGTGGTTAAAAGCCACCATGGATGAACCTTATCAATTCCTTCAGATCCAAGTTTGGTCAAATCAAGCTGTTTGTCTTCGCCGATGCTGGCTTCGAAGGCTGGAAATAGTCCTTCCGCGTTTCTTCCGTGGTTGCCTGTGGAAATAAAAGCTCCCAAGCGTTCGGGGGGGATTTCATTATCCTTGATTCCAGCATTCAAAAAAGCGGATTTCGCAGCTAAGACGCCTAGCCTGACATATTTTGGCATGTTCTTCAACTTGTTGTTTATAAGGCCAAGTTTGTCGGCACCGATGTCGGGAATCCAGCCCCCAACCCGTACCGGCCAAGTTTCACAGGGAACTTCTTTTAGAGGACCGTAACAGAGTTGTCCCTGGGAAATTCCGTCAAATACTTTCCCGAGGCCCTCTCCATAGGGAGTTATCAGGCCTGTCCCAGATAAAAATATTCGCTTTTCTTTGTTTTTCTTCATTTTTTAATCTTTAAATTTCCGGCCTTTTCAAAATAATTGAAGCATTTTGACCACCCAGAGCAAAGGAATTCTTCATAATGATACGCGGAAAAAAACTTCTTGGCAAGTTTGGAATACAGTCTACGGGAATTTCTGGGTCCGGGGTGATGAAATTTAGTGTGGGAGGCAAAATGCCATGCGTGAATGCCGATAATGACGAACATATCTCCATTGCCCCTGCTGCAGTCAACAGATGTCCAAAAAAGGGCTTCGTCGAACTGACTGGAAGAACTTTCAGATGCTCTCCAAAAATGCTCTTCATTGCATTGTACTCCATGATCTCATTGTGAAAAGTACCGGTACCGTGGGCATTCAAATATTCTATCTCGGACGGTTTCAAATTGGCGTCTGTTAAAGCCTTTCTCATCGAATTGGCGGCATCTTCGCCTGTAATTCTGGGTTTTACGGGATGAAATGCATCCATACTTGCACCAAACCCGATGATTTCTGCAAGCGGCTTCCTTGAGCTATCTATTAATGCTTTTTCAGACTCTAGTAGGAGAAAAGCGGCACCTTCCCCCAAAATTGTACCAGATCGGTTCTTGTCGAAAGGGGCAATCGCTTTGGAACCAAGATCATTTCTTTCAGATAAAGCTGCAAGTGAGTTAAAGGCATTAATTCCATATGGAAAAATCAACGAATCAACTCCTCCTGCCATTGCCCGATCGTAAATCCCAAGTTTGATTTTCCGGTAAGCTGTTCCAATTGCAAGGGTTGAAGCTGCGCATGCTGCGGATTGGATTGATACTTCACCTCTGAAACCAAGGGATTGCCAAATCAAACCAGGAAGAAACAAAAGTGGAATTTCGGGACAAATTAACTTTTCGGAAGATCGGTGAACTCTCAAAACATCTATATCTACTCTTTCCAGGCCGACTGTTGATATTAAGGGAGTTTCCAAAGGAAGGTTTTTGACAATCTGGCAAATGGCTTCCCACGCAAGGAAGGCTTTCGAATCAATTATTCTGTCGAGGTGCCCAAATCCCTTGATTTCAGGTGGTGAAAGCTCTTCAAGATCTACCTCACCAGCAATTTTGGTAGCGAGTTTGGAAGTATCAAATCTTTTAATTTGGGATATTCCGGAAACTGGTTTTCGAATTGCTTCCAAGAGTTTTTCCAAGCCAATTCCATTGGCTGAAATGCATCCTGCACCTGTTATGTAGACCCGATGAAATTTCATAATACTTCCAGAAGAAATGCTGAGATGTTGTGGAAATGATCTCTGAATACTACGGGTATCAAACCTTTTCCAAAAAAATTTTTCTCGGCTAGAGAAAAAACGAAAAGTGGCCCTGCGCACATTAAGTCGCCAAAAGTTTCCGACAATTGTCGCTTTCCAAAAAAATCTTCCAAAAAAAGACTTTTCAGAAATGTCTCCTGATTGATCCGCCAGATTTTCGAACATTGCTCAATAGCGGAATCGATTTCAATCGAAGAGGGGAAAGAAATTAATCCTCTAAGAGAAAGATCGGAAGAATCTTTTGTAAAATGGGCTGCTATTCCGACTGGGGACGGTGGTATTATGGACTCATAAAAACCGCGTTTCATTACTTTTTGTACAAAATGATTTTCAGCATAACTGCTTGCCGAAACTAAAGCGGAGTCTGTTCCCAGGTATAGTGCTTCGAGGGCGCTCTTGATTGCTGCCATGCCGGATTCGGAAAATCCTGAAAAAACATTTCCTTCACCGTGCCATTTAAGTTGAATTGAAAGCATAGACAACGCTGAATTTGGTAAAAGCCCAATTGCGGAAGCTGGTTGTACAGCCGGATACAATTTCTCTCCTGATAATTCACTTTCCGAAATTCGTTCAGCCCACGAAATAAGTGTTTCAAGCTCAGTTCGAGCAGGGCCAACAGACAGATAAAGCGGTGAATGTGTTTTGTTAACCTGGACTTTCGAGAGAAGTCCTTTCAAAACGTGCAGAAAAATTAATCCTTGATGGTCAAAAAACTTCGATTCCTTAAAGGAAATCCCTGATAATGCTCTAAGTTTTTCGGGATTGTCTGAACTGTCAGGTTTAAAGTTATTCACTTTCTCAAGGTTTTCAGTATTTTGCGGGGAAAACAAATAAGAAAAAGTGGTGAAACCAATTTTCAAATCCGGTTCTTTTCCTGGCAAAATCATCATTTCTTGAATCATCCTCGCCAAATTTTGGGGTATTGCTACAAATAAAATGGCTTTCCCAAATTGAATAGCGCACTTTCAAAGGATAAACTATTTTTTTTTTATTTGCACATAGTTTAACATTTTTTTTGATTTTTTTTTAAGTAACTCGTATTATTGAAATAGTGCGAAGAAGGTATAACGGATTTGCATTAATGTTCCCTTTTAGAATAAAGGAGTCCTGAATTGAAAAGATACATCTTGCTTCTTTTCATTTTTTCTGTTGTTTTGACTTTCCCGGTTTTCTCAGTTGATATAAAGCTTGAAATGAAGGTCGGATCAACCTACCGATATTCCTTTTCAACTGACTGCCACCGCGATTTATATTTTGCGGAAAATATCGAGCGGACAAACTCTCAAGCGACCGATTCAATTGAAATTCGTCCAGTTGCCTTTAAAAAAGGGATTTATGTAATAGATATCAAAACAAATCAGATTGTTAGGCGCCGATTTGTAAGTCAATCAGCCGGAATCATACACGCTTTTTGTGAAGATGAAAGTATTTTACCGCTTATCTTTTCGCTTCCTGAAGAGTCTTGGGAGGTCGGAAAAATAAAAAAAGCTGAAAAAAAGTTTAATTTGGGAAATTTCCCCATAAGCCTATTCTGGGAAGGAGTTCTTTCCCATTATGACGATAAAAGCAGGGTGAGTACCATCAAACTTTCCGGAAAAGCCGAACTTCCATCCGATAAAGTTCTTTTAAGAAAACTGGTTGCCAAAGGAAGCCTCCAGTTTGATCATCAAAAGGGAACCTTCATCTCAGGCGATTGGACAGTCGACTATGGCTTAGCATTTGCTAACAAAGAAATTGCTGTAACCCGAACTCTCTGGAAATGGAGGGAGACATGGAAAACTTCTTTCCAATTGTCGGATATTAAACCATGAAACAAAAAGAATCTTCAGTGAATTGTTTGATCTCTCTTCAACCTTACAGATTTAGAAAAACAACTGTCCCTGGCTTCACCTGGTTGAATTTTGCGCGTTTCAGGAAACCGCTCAGAGGACTTAGGCCGACCTCCCACGCGAAAGCAATTTCCGCTCTAAGTCAATTGGTTTTGTTTACTGTAATATTGTTTTTGGCATCGCCGTGCATTCTCATAAGTGCAGAACAACAGGGTCCAACCGGGAATTTTCAAATCTGGCTTTTGAACAACGAAACCCGCTTTTTGGCTCAGATTGCTCGCGATCGCAAATTGATCGAGCAATTTAATTCTCCGATTGCTTTTTTCCCAAATTTGCCCGTTAAAGAACAGGGCCCGGAGCAAATTCTCATGAATGTGCATTACTCATTGCATGCTTTTTTGAACGATTCTGATGATATTTTGTCACTTACAGGCCGTTTTAAAACTGGGTTTCTTGCAAAATCACTTGGAAAGATCCATTATGGGAAATGGGCAATTGCAGGAGTATCTGGGCCAGGGTTGATGTATGCAAGGAACATTGTTCCCATATTAGATTCCCTTTTTCAGGAAAATTTACTAACCGCATTGGGAATTGACAAACAACGGGATGGAAACATAGTTGAACGGTTCCAGAATTCTTATTCACAGATGTCTGATACCGAAAAACGAATGCTTACATTTTATCTTGAGAATTTCCTGGCACTCTATCCTGGAAGCCAGAGCATTCAGGAATACGCCAAAATTGTCGAGGGTGGTCTTGATAAAAGGTTTGGGAAAACCATTCAAGGGTTGATTGTGGTTAAGCCTGCCTCTTCTTCCGCAGAGGCTTCCGGTGGCCTGGAAGACTTCGGAAATATAGAGTCTGACAACTCAGCAGGGAGCGGCACAGGAAATATTGCGGGGAACGCTTCCGGGACCGCAACCCCATCTTCAAGTGTTGATACCGCTCAGGTTGCAGCTAAGTCAACAGAAAAGTCAGATGGTTCTTCAGATAGCAGGACTGAAAGTTCCTCGGGAAAGGTTGAAAATCAGTCTGCCGAAAAACCTTCCGGTGAGTCTTCCGCAAAATCATCAGAAAAATCATCAGAAAAGTCAACAGAAAAATCTTCAGGAAAGTCTTCACAAGATAAACACAAGCCGTCTGATAAAAATGCTTCCGGTATCGATAACATTTTCGACGGTTTTGTAAACGATTTGTAGAATTAACAACGTGGAGCTTCTGTTAGAGCGGCCTCCAGTGGCCAATTCAGTTGAAGCTCTGTATATTCATGTTCCCTTCTGTTTAAGGAAATGTGATTATTGCTCGTTTTATTCTATATCGCCCGATGAAGAATTGATTGCCTTATTTCTCACTCGCCTCCAGGAAGAGTTAGCTGAAAACATTGATTTGCTCTCAGAAGAATTGACGATCTTCATTGGTGGCGGAAACCCGACTTGCATTGGTGAAAAGGCTTTTGGAAGACTGCTTGAAATTCTTGAACCGGTAATTGCGACGAAAAAGATTCGTGAATTCACTGTTGAGTCTAATCCTGAAACCTTATCGGAAGCCATTGGTAATGGCCTGAAGTGCCTTCCCGAACTGAGGTTAAGTTTGGGGGTCCAAAGATTTAAAAATGAGGAACTGAAATTAATTGGAAGAAACTCAAATACGGCAGTTTTGTTCAACGCTTTTGAAACAGCCTTTAAGTTAACTCCAAACGTTGGGATGGATTTGATTCTTGGAATACCAGGATGTACAAGTATTCGGCAGGAGTTACAGAAAAAATTTGGCGAATTTCCTTTTTCTCACGTATCAGCATATTTTCTTTCAATTGAAGAAAAGACACCTTTGTACCAGAAACTAAAGAATGCTGAAATTGGTGATCCAACCGAGATTGGTCCTGAAGAATTATTTGAAGTAAGAGACTTTTTGGAAACCGAAAATTTCAGGCACTACGAAATATCCAACTTCTGCAAATTGGCACATGAGTGCAAGCACAATTTGAATTACTGGTTTGGAAAAGATTACGTTGGGCTTGGTCCTTCAGCAGTAAGTACAATTAAAATGCGCCGAATTTCAAATCCTTCCAATTTTTCGGATTGGCTGTCGGGGCCTGGACAGAGCGTCGAAATCATTGATAAAAATGCAGAAATTTGCGAATTTCTGATGCTTCGTCTTCGATTAGTCCATTATGGATTCTCATTTGAAGAATTTGAGAACCGATTTAGGGGGCATTCAGAATCAACTCTTACTTTAGTCGAAAAATCCATCAAAAATCAGCTTCAAAAAGGATTCCTTGAACCTTTCGAAGACCGAATTCGCTTGTCGAAACAAGGTATTGTTTATGCCAATGAAGTTATTTCCAGCTTGTTTCCGTGAACGAGCCAATTAAAAGGCGTGGCTCAGGATTGCGATAAACATTGCGTGCGATCATTCTTCAATTTGCAAAGGGTGGCCGATGAGCGTGATGATCACGTTTTTGTTTGAGTGGAAGCCTGTATAACAGACAATCAGGGAAAATACAAAGAAATAGAGTATTTTCCGGTATTATACCAATTTCAATTAGTTCGTTCATCCGGCCTATTTCGTGCTCCAGGACTGCGAAAATTGAAGTTGGGTCTAACAGAAATGAATGCTCTAAGCATCCAGTGAGGGCTCCTTATTTTCATGAAAGTTCCGTGTTTTCTTGGAAAATATGCCGATCCCACTTCATTTTGATCAATTCAATGTTCTTGGGGTGATGCACATATTTTTTGGGATTGGTATTATTTATGAAAACTTTTTTTGAAAGTTAAAGTATAATTGGACAATTACAATACTTCAAGTGGAGGATTAAATGCGAAAACTGATCCTGTTCTTCGCCTTCTTTTTTATCGGAAATGTTTCTTTTGCTGACGGAATGTGGGATGAATCAGAAAAGCTCAAATCTCTGAATATTTCTTCGTTCAGCATTGCTCCAGAGGATTTTGTGAAATTTGCTTTAAAATCACCTTCTTCCAAGACAGAAGGAAACCCCTTTGACGGCGGGGATGTCCTTGTACCTCATGGGAATGCTTCTTTTACCGCTTCTGCTCCATTGTCACTAGGTTCCACCACTGAAAATATCTGGGGAATGGGAATCAAGAAGTGGCCTTACCAGGAGAATGCGTATATGGGCGTGGTCGAAACCGCTTCATATATTAATCTAGTACTCATGGAGAACGCTTCAGATGGCTTCCGGCCTTTAGCCAAAACCCAAATTTGCAAAGACCCCAATACATACGAAGAATACTCTTTTCTATCTTTTGATTTTGCAAAATTTGAAATTAAGAAAGATCATGTTGCTATAGGGCTAAGATTGGCAAAGAGGGTCGCATACGGTGGTGGCGGCGGTTTTTTCAATGACCTTGTATTATTCGATATTCAAGGAGACAAACTGGTTCAGATTCTCAGAACACCAATTAATTGCGAACAATTAATGGCGGGAGATTGGCACGATGATGGAACCAGAGATCATTTTGAAAATGATGAAAAAGGAATACTGGTCATTAATAAAACTATAAAAAATGACTATTACACAATGACAAAAAAGATGCGACGACCTGAAGATGTGAAAAAATACAAAGGAAGAAAGATGGAATTTTTCTGGAATGGGAGTGAATATATTTCTCAAAACAAAGAGATTATTACCACGGAATAAAGTCCTATTTCCTTTCCTTTGGAAAAGTAAAATTGCAACAAGGCTGGAGAACATTTTTAAACTCCTAAAAATTTGCTGCTTAAAGATTGTGTGTTAAGTTTTTAATCAACAGGATCCAACAGAATTGAATCTTGATATTCCATAAAAGACAATGATGAGGTCGGTCTCAATTAAAATTATTCCAGGAGGAACAATGAGGAAAATTATTCTGGCTTTTCTGTTTTCTTTTTTTTCAATCCAGGTGTTTGGTCTGAAGGTGTGAAAAAAATATAGCAAAGTACAACATTTGAGAGAGCCGGTGGCAAAATATTGAGATATTTTTCACAGCCATTTTTGACCGATTTTTGACATTTTTTCACTGCTTCCCTGCTGATATACCGGCAAAGAGTAGTTTTAAAAAAGGAGTGTTGAGCTCAAAAAAGACTGCGCAGATTTTTTGGAAGCAACAGCAAATAATTTACAAAAAATATTGCGTCGAACCCCCCAAATCCTAATCTCTCAAATTAAGGAGAAAAGCACTTCTGTAATGGGTGCCCCTCCCAAACTTGCTCAAAATGAAAATTTAAGAAACTCGATTTGATAGTCAGTGTTAACTATATTTTTGGGTCTAACATGGGATTTATCACTAACAAAACTGCTGGTAGACTTAAACTGCCATTAATATCATCATAAAAAGGAGAATTTGTAATGAAAAGAGAGTTCTTTGGATTGGTTTTGACAGCATTGTTGTTCACGGCACCGATTTTTGCTGGTGTTGAAGCAAGCGGGTCTTTAGATCTGGGCCCAACCATATCTAAAATTAGCGAAGCGCTCTTTCGAAATCTTGAACCGTCAACATGCTTGGGAACTCAGGTGAATGTTGGCGATATGACCATCATTCCCGTCGGTTCAAAGGGCTTTGGGTTTGGATTGGGCGGTGGGCTAAATCAGGAGGGCGAAACCGACAATCGCGATAAAGACGCGAGAGAAAAGAATAAAGACCACACTGGGATAGGATGCGGCGCTGGCGGGTTTGTCAAAATTGTTGCATTTCTTCTCATTAAGAAAGATGGGACAGTCCAGATTCAGCGAATGGAAGAAAATTTTCTTGCGCAAATTGCCCACCAATATGCACCAATCCTTCATGAAATGCTTAGCAAGTTTTATGAATTCCGCATGCTGAAATTCCAAAAAGGCTCAGAAGGACAACCTCCAACCCCACCACTTCCTCCGAAAAATTAACCGAAAGAATTTGTCTGAAGAAAAAAATTCAATCAGTTCAAAAGAAAGGTAGTGAAAATTCCTTCGACAAGAACGCTCAGCGAAAAAGAGGAAAAATACTCGACTTGTAAACCTGTATCAACGCAAGTGCAGAAAATTTGGAAAAAATAATTTTTCGCGCATTTTTTTTTGAATTGAATGGTTAATTGCCAATGGCAATATGAATTTACTCTTTGTTGCTGAGAACGCGCTCTGCTCTTGACTGGTTGAATTTTTTTTTTGCGGATATTCAAACTGAATAATTCGCTCCTCCAGGATCGGCAATTAATAACTTTTCTTGCTTGCGCGGTATTGTTTCATTTTATGCCGGAAACACGCGAGAAGCGATTTTAAAATTTTACCCTCAGAATTCCAATTCCCGAGGATATAGTCTTGAGGCCATTTTCCCAAAACCTGAAAACGTGAACTCGTTAGAATGAGATTCCTTCCTTAACTTTTGGATTATTTGGTCTCAAAACAAAATTCGGGCTTAAAACTTTTTAATCTCTACGGAATCGGCTTTTGAAGCTGAGCAATCGAAGAAAATGAAGCTTACGACAACAGGAATTCTGACCCTCGGACAACCAACCAGATGAGCAGCATTCTTCTACTGCTCATATCGAATGTCTTCGTGACCTTCGCTTGATACGGGCCCTTAAAATACGGCCATGGCTGGTCGGTTAAGAAAGCAATCCGGGCCTCATGGCCTATTGTGCTAATCGAACGAATTTTTCCCATATCGGTGGGATTGCAAGCTCAGGAAAAATCGTTTATCATCAAATAGGGATTCTGACCTAAAACCTAAGTTTTTTAAAGAGTCTTCGCTGCTAAAACTCCAAGTTACTTCATAGGAGACCAACAATGAAAAACCGTTTTTTCCTTATCCTGTTTTACTTTGTATTGTTCCTTTCTGCCCGACTTTTCGGAAATGATTGGCAGGAAATTCCTCCTTGGATTGATTTTGAAATTGTGGCTGATACCAAAACTATTCATGGGTCAAGGTTAGTTAGTATTTTTCCGGAAAACAAAGACCTTCAAGAGAAACTTAATGAGATGATCACTGGTGCTTCATTCGATTATTTCCGGGATGTTTTGAGGGTTCGAGTAACTGGAACAATGTATTACCCAGGGAAAGAAGGCCATGGGTTAGTTGAGTTTTTTGGAACTTTTTCGGAACAAAAAATAATCGAATTTTTAAAAACAAAATTGGGTGATCCCGTGGAGGAAAAATTTTGTGGAGTCATGATCTACAAGGCAAAAGATCGAAAAAATGCTCTTGCCTTTCTCGGAAACACTGAAATGCTTTTGGGAAACATTGAAAATGTGAAAGCCCTCATTCAGAGACGTTGTCTCAACCCAACTAACAGAGCTTTTGAGAGTGACAAGAAAGGACTTTCTTCCGGAGAATTAATTTCCATCACTATTTGGCACCCAGAAAAGATAATAAAAAATGTTTTCTCCAAAAAAACTGAGAGCCTCCGACAAAAGAATGGTTTGGCAAGTTTATTTGGATTGTTAATTTCCACCGCAGAAAAAACTCTTCCCGGATGCACTCTTAGCATTAACGTTTTTTCTTCAAAAGTCGAAGGAAGTTTATTTCGTCCAAAATCCTCCAATGACCCGTTGATACATGCTTGCATTGAATTTAATACTTCTGAATTGCTCCCTCAGTCAATCTTTGAGGACCTAAGAACAATCATCGGAAATTTGAAAAATTGAATCTTTTGTAAGGACCCGAAGACTCATTTTCTGACATCAGGAAGAGAACGAAGCATTTGAAGATCGATTCATTCCGATAAGTGGCCCCATCGAGAGGATCCAGTAAAATAGGCAAACTAAAGGACGAATAGCATGGTTTTTCACAACACACCTTTTGATACCTCATTCAAAGAAAGAATCGGTTCCGACTTCAGCAGCACAAGTGTTCTTTCTCTATTAAGGTTACCCAAGCCCCCGTTTATGCGAATGGCTGCTGATATTCCTGAGAAGATTTGCAATGACTGAAGAAAAAAGCAGTTTAAATTCTTCTGGAGATCCCACTTTGTCTCACCGTAAGTTGGCAGAGCAACGAATCAGGGCGCAAGAGGCTGAAGCAAAGATAATGCTTTCACCCGAGGAAATGCGACGACTCATTCACGAATTGCGGGTGGATCAGATTGAACTGAAGATGCAAAATGAAGAGCTCCGCGGGGCGTTGCAGAAAAAAAACCTAGCACAGTGGAACGAGGGAGTTGGTGTAGAAGTTCTGAATGACATCAGCGAAAGTAAAATAGCCGAGGAGTCCCTTCGAAAGAGTGAGAAACTGTACCGTGAGCTGTTCGAGAATATGTTGAACGGTTTTGCTTATTGTCAAATGCTCTTTGATGAAAACGATAAACCATGGGATTTCATTTATCTTTCAGTCAACCATTCCTTCGAGTCGTTAACAGGGTTAAGGAATGTCGTCGGGAAGAAAGCAACCGAGGTTATTCCCCGCATACGGGAAACTGACTTGCAACTATTGGAAATTTATGGGCGAGTAGCCAAAAGCGGCCAGCCCGAACGTTTTGAGAGGTTGGTTGAGAGCTTACAGATGTGGTTCAGTGTTTCCGTATATTGTCCGGGGCCGGGGTATTTTGTTGCCGTGTTTGACGTCATCACTGAGCGCAAAAAAAACGAACAGATGCTGCGGGAGAGCAGGTCTAGACTGGAGGCGGCTCTTTCCAGCATGACGGATGCTGTATTCATTTCAGATGTAACCGGCCAATTTATTGAGTTCAATGAAGCCTTCGCAACCTTCCACAAGTTTAAAAACAAAGACGAGTGTGCAAAGAAACTCGTCGACTATCATGAGATACTTGATGTGTTCATGGCCAACGGAGAACTGGCACCGCTTGAAATGTGGGCAGTGCCCCGTGCCCTTCGTGGGGAAACTGGTACAAATGTCGAATATACCCTACACCTCAAAAAAACTGGGGAGACTTGGATCGGGAGTTATAATTTTGCACCCATTCGTGACAAAGATGGCTTAATTGTTGGGTCAGTTGTTGTGGGCCGCGATATCACTGACCGCAAGCGAGCAGAGGAGGCCTTGAGTCGAACCAAAGAACGCTTGGAACTGGCACAACGATCGGCTAATGCAGGTGTATGGGATTGGGATATGACCAAGGAGCACCTGGATTGGTCAAGGGAATTATTTCTCCTATTTGGACTGGACCCTGATAAGGACATGGCAAATTTCGAAACCTGGAATAAGGTTTTGCACCCCGACGACCTGGAAACAGCTTCTCGAAAAATTAATCAGGCTGTGAAAGACAAAACCACTCTCCATAATGAGTATCGTATCATTTATCCCAACGGTGAGGTTCACTGGATCAGCGCCCTGGGAAATACAACCTATGACCCATCAGGGCAACCGCTCAGAATGGCCGGAATCTGCCTTGACATCACCGAACAAAAACGGGCGGTTGAAGAAAAAGAAAAATTGCTGGTTCAATTGAATCATGCCCAGAAGATGGAATCGATAGGACGTTTGGCAGGTGGTGTAGCGCACGATTTTAACAACATGCTCGGGGTGATTCTCGGGTATGTGGATATTGCCCTGAAAAATATGGATCAGCCTCAGAGGCTCCAGAAAAGCCTTTCGGAAATTAACGACGCGGCCCAACGCTCTGCTGATCTTACCAGACAACTTTTGGCCTTTGCTCGCAAACAAAGTATCATTCCGGAAGTAATTGATCTGAACAGGACTGTGACCGGGATGCTCAAGATTTTGCAACGCCTCATCGGAGAGAATATAGCCCTCAACTGGCTACTGGAGGCCAATCTGTGGTCAGTCAAGGTGGACCCTTCCCAAATCGATCAGATTCTTGCAAATCTGTGTGTCAATTCACGAGATGCGATTCCTGGAGTTGGTAAAATAGTGATAGAAACGGGGAACGAAACCTTTGACGAAGTTGCTTGCGCATCTCACACGGATTCCACACCAGGCGAATATGTTCGACTCACTGTGAGTGACAATGGTCACGGCATGGATGAAGAAACGCTGAGCCATATCTTCGAACCGTTCTTTACGACCAAAGTGCTTGGAAAAGGCACTGGGCTCGGATTGGCCACGGTCTATGGTGCTGTTAAGCAGAACAATGGATTTATCGATGTTCGCAGCAAGCCGGGGCAGGGAACGATCTTTTCTATTTATCTCCCTCGGCATTTGGACAGATCAAGAAAAATGGACACTGAAGTCAAACAACAAATGTCCTTGTGGTCTAACGAAACCATTCTGGTTGTTGAGGACGAACCTTCCCTACTCGAATTGATTACCCTGACCCTTGAAAGACAGGGATACACAGTAATACCGGCAGGTACTCCGACCGAAGCCATCCGGCTTGTCACCAAACACGCCGGCGAAATTCACCTCCTTTTGACCGACGTTATAATGCCGGAAATGAACGGCTGGAACTTGGAAAAAAACATTCGTTCCTTGTTTCCGCGTATAAAAAGTTTGTTCATATCAGGCTACCCGGCCGACACCATAACCTCACATGGGGTGATTGCAGATGGATGCAATTTCCTACAAAAACCCTTCCTTCCGGAGAAATTGAACGGCAGGGTCCGGGAAGTGCTGGATAGTGAGTAATGTTATAATAATTCCACGACTACCCGTAGTCGTTCTGAATATTGTTAAACAGTTCATCGAAGCGCTGCAAAATAAGCATCTTGGTGTAGATTCCAAATCTTAATCATTGTAAAGAACAGGTTTAATTCGCGCTTACTCCTGAATTAAACACCCAGAGCCAAGTGCGCTTATTCTTTAATTTCTGCTGATCATATCGCTGGAAAGCTTCACTTCCAAAAAGTGGGTAAGGGTGCCTTTTTCCGAATGGCAGAACTCAATTTGTTGTAATAATACTTAGACCGAAGTTCCCGAGTGAAAAAGCCCTCTTGTTATGACCTGAAGCCAAAAAGAAGCTTTTTTTGCCTGCTTTTTCTGTCCATGTAAATTTGACGCCTGAAAATAGCATTTGAAGATGGTTTCAAGGGTTTTCCTACTGTCCAGTAAAAACCGTCTGAAAAATGCCTTAAATTCGTTTACAGATAAGGATTTTAATAGATTTTTCGTCCGGAACTTCGGCTTAGATCGTCGATTTGATCAAACATCTGGCATGTCAGCGCTCATCATCGATCCCTGAATGGATTTGTAAAGGAAGAAATAACCCTGACTGGACCTGAAGTAGTACCAGACGCAGGAGTAGGATCAAGTAAACCATCATAGATTGATTGAGTCGCAACATTTGGATTAAGCAATGATGTGTCAATTTTCTGATTATTAAAAAAGTAATTAGAAATGAATGCGCCTAATACAGCTCCTCCGGCAACAGCAAGAACCGGTACAAATATTGGAGCTCCTGCTACTACGAGGACTCCTGACAATATCCCGGCTGCAGCGGCTCCAATTGCAGCACCAGTCATGCTAGTTTTATTGAAAAAGGAATCAATCCTCATTGAAGATGGCTTGTCTGGACAATTTTTCAATGCGGTTCCCCATATGTCATCTTCATTAATTCCATTTTTCTTTAAAATCATGGCAACATCTTGCTGAAACAGCTTTCCCTTTTCAGCAGCTAATTTTGTTAATATTGCTTTCCCTTTAGGGGTTGCGATGTTCCATAATTTGATGAAATTTTCTCGGCATCTATCACCTTTAGAGCATAACTCAATACCTCTTTCAAGTATCTTATTCATGGTGTCTTCATCAACGCCTACCCGATCACTCGCAAGGCCGAAGAAAAGATCACGCTCTCCTGTAGCAAGTTTGATTAACTCATCAATGTCTTTACATTTATCAACTGCTGCAAGTGCCAATTCTTTTTTTAATTGAGGGTTTGTACAGGCATTAATTAGATTAAGTGAATCATCAACATTATTTACACTTTGTATTAATCTTTTGAAAAGAGCATCTTTTATCCTGTTGGAGGCATATTCATCTAAAGATTTTTCACCGGTTAAGGCATAACCAATCCTGTTGGTGAGATCGGTAATTGTTCTGCGTAAATCGGAGCCAGTAAAAATTTCAGGCCTGATTGCGGAATTTATATCTGTACATTCATCTATGGCTCTTAACACAAGCTTGTCAATAACGTCCTGTTTCGTTGCTTCGTTTGAAAGCAACTGTTTAATCTCATAGAATGTCATGTGCTGACCAGATTCATCAAGAAAGGTTATAATACCCTGATCACGAGTTACTGTAGATAATCTCAGGCTGTTATCATTTCCCAAGATAAAACTGAATGTACCTGACTCTGGGTGCAGAAGCCTGTCTCTGAGTTCCTTGACATCCTTACATTTATATTTAGCAGCGAATTCTATTACATTTCTTTTAACGGTGTCTGAGATTCCGGGCATTTTGACAATATCCTGGGCCTCTTCAATTGTTTTGATAATTGGTGTTGGTCTTTCATTGTCTCCTTTTAAGACTTCGAATATTAACTTGTCCCTGAACGTAAAACGGTCATTTACATCAGGATCGCCACATGCGTTCAGCATTTCTTTTAATTGATCAGTCGTTTTGATATATTTAACGCCCTTAAGCATTAATTTTTTCTTAACACTATCAGAAATGTTTCTATTAAACGCAACCGATTTAAAGTCATCAAAGTTTTTTATGAGCCCCAATTCTTCAAGCAAATCATATCCGGATAGAATAAAATCATCGTATGGGGGCTGTTTATAAACCAGGCCGATCATTTCTGATTCAGCAGGCTGGTAAACTGGGTTACAAAAATAAGTCACCATATAATTAAACTTCTGGAGAGTGACATCGGCTTTTTTATTTGGGTTGTTATTTTTCTGATACAATATATGGTATGCTAATAGTTTTCCGCGTGCATAATGAGTAATTCTTCCATTAACAAAACCGTAGCTTAGTAATATGTTGTTTACAGAAGGAAAATCCAGATTGCCGCCACTTGAATAATATTTTTCCAAGGTTTGATCAATAAGAACATCCCCATACTTATTCCCATTATTGATATAATTATAAAATTTTGTGTCAGAACAAAGGGTATCCAAAAAATCTTCCAGTTTTTTCGGATCCCCATTAATTAAATTTCCAGCAGAATTAAGTAAAACATTTTTTTGGCTCATCTGTTGTTCTTCGGGTAAGGTTGAAGGTTGTGTCTTCTTAAATTCCTGTAAACATCCGTAAAAATCGCTCTTATTAGTATCTGCCAATAATAGATATTTGGGGAATATTAAAAGAACCGATACTATAAATAATTGCAGTAAGAAGGTATTTTTGAAATACATATTTTCCTCCAGTTGGAATTTGGAAAAAGAAAAACAAATTAGAATATTTTTTTTAATTGATAAGCCTATCTTATGCGCTATTGTAAGCCATGAAATACAGGGCAGAATTAAGAACTTCTCAAAAATACCATTTTGCTATTAACACACCGCAAGTTTCCAATATTTCCCGGACAACAAGCAAAGAAGTTCCTCCATACTCGATATTTTGCCGTCAAGTAATTAATATACCATGTTCAATCTTCATTTCTAACAAATTTTACCTTTTTTTAAAATATCTATTTAAATAATACTTTCGGAGATAGAAAAAGTTTTGTAAATGTTGGAAAATTATTGTGCATTTTTTCTTGAAAGAACCTGATGGAAAAAACGATATTCCCACCACACATCGAAACATGACTGGGAAGCCACCTATCTCAGCAACTCTCCAAAATTGCTCCAGCAACGGGATCTTAGATCAATTCCAATTAGTTCGTTCATACGCCTTGTTTCTCGCTTCAGATCTGCGTAAAATCAGATTTTTCTGACAGAAACGAATGTTTCAACCATCCAGTAAGGGATCCTTATTTTCCCGAAAATTTCGTTTTTTCTTGGAGAATAAAGCGATCCCTTTTCATTTTGGTCAAATCAAAGTCCTTGGGGAAGTGCACGTATTTTTTTGGATTGGTATTATTGAGTCTCGAATTGGATGGATGAGAGATGCCATAATTCGAGAAAAAAAGAAGAAATTCTCGGGAAAGGAATGGGAATGATGTGTGAATTCTGTGGACATCCTACATATTTTTTCAGAAGCTTGATCTCATTGCCAGGTGTGGAATTTTAGCCTAGGAAATCTTCTTGGAGTTAGGGATTGCCCCTCTTGGAAAGAACATTTCAAAGCATTTTGTGTTTCAAGTTGCCACGGTTTCGAAGTGACAGTTGGTGAGACGTACTCAACAAATTATTAATCATTTCATCCAGCTTATCTGATTTCTCGTTTACTTTCGAATCCTCTGGATTTCTGAATTATTGGAAATTTTTGTTTCCTTCATCTGAATTTGTGGGTGCTTGTACTTTAAAGGTGAGGTGCTTTGTCGTCGTATTACCGGCCAGGTCTGAGGCTTCCACGTTTAGGGAGTAATAGTCCTCGGAAAAGTTCTTCAGGTCAAGACAATTTTCCTGTTTATAGCCCCTAGTTGGGTCTCCGCTGGTCAGGGTATATAAAAACGTTCGAAGTTTGGAGTTCCCCTCGGATTTCAATTCCATCCCGTCTGGGAATTTGATTCTCTTCTTGTACAAGGACTCCACCATTTGAGTGCGGTCTCCCTTTATGGGGAGTTTATCGAATTTAACAACATATTGAATTGGTGAAATCTCTTTCCAGGTTTGGTTTTTGAAAACCCATAGTCCCATTTTGATGGAATATGGGCTTAGGGTGTATGTTCCGGAATTATTTGTGTCCTCAATTTGTGCAACAATATCAATTTTTCCGGAGACAATGGGAATTTGAGGGGATACCCCTCCCAGAACTTCTTCAGACTGGTTTTTCACAATCCAAAGGCCTTTGATTACCGGAGGTTCAGTGTCCAGTAGCGGTTTCATAAATATTGCCGGGTTCAGATAATTTCCTTCTGGATCGAGAATCTCGAGATGAAGATGATTATAGGTTTCGGCGCTCGGGTAAACCGATTCCGTCCACCTGATTATTCTTCCGATAAATTCTCCCGAATTAATGTTTTGTGTGGTACCTGGCAATGAAAACAGCTTACTTGGAATCGATTTCGCATCGATATGTCTGAACATCCAATTGTTTCCATTTTTATCTACAACCGAAACTTCGACATAGCGCTGAGAATCTGAATCCAAACCACGAATAATCCTATCGTGAGAGGTTGATGGAAACTCGCTCCTTAGATACTCAAATTTTCTGGGAGAATTAGAAGCATCTATTCTATAAGTTGAAATCCGAACTATTCCGGAAACGGGAGAAAATACTTCTGTACCGTAGGGTGCTCGAATATCAATTCCTCCGTGCCAATATGGAATGTCCGCATAGTTCTGAAAATCACTGAAATTGGCTCCGATCAAAAATGGCCCTTTCATTGGCCAATCGAATTGTTCAGCCGCGCATATGGTACAAAATGCCAGAAGAAAAAGTAATGCTGAAGAAATCAGTCGGAAAGAAACTTTTTTGCCGTTCGACCGGTTAGAAGTTGTCGGAAAATTTCGGTATATTTTATTCGGTACAAATAGGCTCACTGGTGATGCGAAAAAGCGGGACAAAAAATTGGGTAGGTATACAGAAAAGCAAATGTTAGGGGATTTTTCGAAAGCCTCGTTAGAAGCTGTCGGAAAATCCCGGTACATTTTATTCGGCACAAAGTTGCTCGCTGCTGATGCGAAAAAACGGGGCGAAATTTTGAATGGGTATCTTAAAATATGAAAATCAGGGTGTTTTTCGAAAGTCTCGTTAGAAGCTGTCGAATAATCTCGGAACATTTTATTCGGTACAAAGTTGCTCGCTGCTGATGCGAAAAAGCGGGGCGAAATTTTGAATGGGTATCTTAAAATATGAAAATCGGGGTCTTTTTCGAAAGTCTCGTTAGTATGATTTATGGAGGATTTACTAGTACAGTAAATGTTGTATTTCATTGTTTTTTTCTCGCAAAGTCTTTAAGTAGTTTTTGAGATATTTGAGAATTGTCTTTCATTGAAAGTTGATATTCGCTCCATCTTTCAATGATATAAACGCAGCCCTTCCCGACTGGATTAGCGGTAAGAGGAAGTGAAAAACTTGTTAAAATGGAATAGGAATGTGGCGACAATAGATCGGGAAAACCCTCCAAATTCCTTGAATTGATGGATTCGTATAATCCGGCGGTTAAAGCAATCTGTCTTCCTGAGCCTCCCGGAGATTTTCGGAAAACCAAGAGTAGATTCCCCCCCTCTAAAACGTAGTTTTTTAAACATTCAAGGGTCGGTGAATCAACTAAAGCTGTAGGTTCCGAAATAATAACGGATTGAAAGTGTCCAAGTTGATAATTTTTCAATGGTTCAACGGCTGTTTTTAAAAAGAAATCACGGTTTTGCAGTTGAACGAGCAAAGGGCAAAGGCTCGATGATGATGCAACATCGGTTTGATTCCCGTAATTTGTTCCTAATGATGGTTTTAAAGAAGAATCGACGAGAATTGCCGGACTTGGAAATAAATCAGAAGTACCACCTGGATGTTTTGAAAAGCTGAGGTTTTTGGAGAATGAGTAATCCACGAACCCAAGTGGAAAAAGGGAATACAACATAATCATCAGGATTGCAAGGAAGTTTTTTGAGCTTCTTAATAAGTCACCAAGTGCGCGAAGGGAAAGAATTCCAAAGAAAAAGTTAAGAATGAGGATTGCAATAAACCAAAATTTATCCAATTGAAAATTCTTGATTAATCGGGAGATAAATTCGTATTTTCCAGGTGTGGAAAGCATAGATTCATTAAAATTTGTTGAATCTCCGTGAATAAAAATTTTTCCTTTCCCAAAAAACTTCATAGCTGAAAGAACAAATGGCCCATATTTGTAGGACAAATCCGGAGAAAGGTTCCCGAAAAAGTAACTATTGAAGGGGTTCCACGAATCTGAAAAAGTGTTTGGAGCTGAAACAGCCAATGGAATCAGATCAAGATCACCTTTAATCGATGCCCCCGTTGCCCACATATATGGGCTTTTTGCTGGTGAAAATGGCGTTGAAGAGTGAAATAGTCCGAAAGTAATTAACCATTGTCCCACTTGGTCGCAAATACCGTCCCAGCAAATTTCGGCATTTGCTCGTTTTAATATCTCGTTGATATATTTTCCGGTCATGAAAACATTCGTATGTTCCCCTATTAACCAAAGTGTTCCGCCATTTTCAACGAAACTCAGGACTTTTTTGATATTTTCTTCGCCAAGGGTCTCGGTTGGGCATTTTAAGATCAATATGTCGTATCTTTGAAGGTTATCATAAGCAGCTGTTTTTGAAGAATAGATTACTTTCAGGCTTGACGGCGCAAAGGAGATATTCTTTTTCTCCTTTGCCGCGATTATTGATACAGTCGAAAAACGTGCAAGGAATTTTGTGAAAGAAAAGTAGTTATTTTCAGCAAGAATTGGGTTTTCCAGTTTTTGGGAATCGATTACTGCGGGTTCCCAGTTTGAGTGGACTTCATCGATCAGGACATTTGGTGTTTTCACTGGGGTGGTGAAAAGAGGGAGTTCCTGGACAATCAGAAGAAGTGGGAGGGTAAGTATCCATATTATGAAAGGTGAAGAGAAGTATTTTTTCGTTGCCTGTGTCTCATAAATCTCTGGCATGAACAGTAATGGAAGAAGAGAAATTCCGAGCCCGGGACCGGAAAAAAGCGACAATCCCCATTCGACAAGATTAAGATTGAGGTGGGACAAGAGAACTGCAACAATGATCCAGCGGAAAGATCCGAACAAGAGGAAAAAAGGAATAGAGCAGAAATTTCCAATAATTGCTGATTTTAAACCAAGTTCCACTAAGGAAATGCTGAAGCGGAAAAAAATAAAAACTAAAATTGCCAAGGAAGCAGATTTAGCAGGGTCGAGTGCGATCATGTTTCCCATAAAGGCAAATGATTCACTTTGAATACCGGGAGTCAGCTTAAACAGGAAAAGAATCGCAGAAGCAATCAAATGGAAAATTTTTCCAAGGTACCATGCTGGATTTATCAGAAAAGGGAAGGATTCCCAAAAAATCATTGTGGAGAGGATGGTTGTACAAATCGAAAACAAGCCCCCACGAAAAACCAGGTAGATTGTCAACAATGTAATAAAAAATGTCCAGGTGCAAAAATGAAATGGAAGAGGATGAATTGGATTGTAAGAGGACAAAGCTAAAAAAGCCAATGTCAAAGCGATTGGAAGAACATTCCTTCCATTTATTATTTTACTATTGTTTTCGCAATCCATTAATCTTTCGTTGCTGTGTGAAAATTTACTCATTTTTTATATCCATCCAGAATTTTCTCCATCAGCCATTTAAGATACTTTTTTTTTGTCTTGTCTTCGAGGATTCCTTTGATCTCAAGTACATGATTAGTAAAAAATGTATTATCCCCGAACAAGATTACTTTTCCATTCTTATGTGTGTTGATAGCTGCAATTGTCTTATCATCACTGCGTTTAAGGATGGCTTTTCCCCCAAAAACCGGAACTGGAAAATCGCTCCATAATTGCGAATCCCAACCGGTAAAATCGGGGTGGGGGACTGCAAAACATCTGTAAGGGGGATACTCAGCCTTTTCTATAAGGTTGAGATGGGTCCTTTGCCATGGATAGTAATCTTCAACATCCTGGGAAATGGAAAACCCGAAAGTTGCGATGAGATCATTCATTTCAGGGTTTTGTGGTTCAGCAAAAAGAATTAAAGTTGATCCGCTGGAAATTCTTCTTTCTAGCCTTTTAATTTCGTTTTGAGAAAGCTCATTGATTCCCGAGGAAAGTATAATCAAGGATTCCTGCCTGGGAATTGCTTTGATCGAATCGACAAGGTGTGTTTCCCAGCCGCTTTCATGCACGATTTCAAGCATTTCGTCCAAATTTGAAAAAAATGATTTAGGTTGGTCGGCAGTTACCCCAGATAATGAAGCTTTATTGCAAACCATAAAAGCCTGAAGAGGTTGATTCCGCGCTTGAGATGGAAAAAGCCTTCCTTCGAGAGGATTTCCACATAATAGCCCTGCAAAAATGGCCAAAAAGAAAAATGGGCTGCTTGAACTTCTGTAGAAAAATGGAAAACAAAATACGACTAAAAGGACAATGAAAATTATTACTGCTGTGGGTAATTGAAATGGATCCGGATTTGATAGTAGCTTTATGAGTCCGTTTGCAAAATCGATGTTCTGGGAAAACTGTGAATCCTGGAAGTAAGAGGAATCTGATAGGAAAGCCCATTTGCCAGCGCCAAATTTCCCCCAGGCGGCTGTGACCAAGGGTTGAAGCGTGGAGTGTGAACTTTCGTCTGAGCCCATTTGAAAATTTAAAGAAGCGTCGGACTGGCCCTGTACGGAAAGGGAAGTGCCGTTGATCCAAAGTAAAGGCTTTGGGCCATTCAGGGAAAATGCGCTCGGAAACCAGAAATGAGGAAACATTATTCCCGAGCCGGTTCCAGGCCTGGGTGTAACGTTTCCTAAAACTGAGGATACTCCAAATCTTCCTTTAAGAACCCCTGGCCATGTTATTGTGTCGAATGCTGGAGTAATTCCAAACGTTGATAAGATGGGAGTGAAACGTGAGGATGCTCCATCCATATCAGAATGGTCGGAGATCAACAGTAGTTTTCCCCCATTTTCTACAAATCGTAATATTTTTTTCCCCTCCCCTGGATCAAATGCAAGAGTTGGAAGTATTGAAATATAGATGGTATCCGTGGAAACATTTTCATCAAATGGAGTTTTTCGAAATGCAGTTAAGAAATTGTTCTTTTTTAGCCACAAGGAAAATTTTACGTGGCGATAGTTACTTGCCATCTCTGGGAGCGAGCTTTCGGAAGTTCCATGGAATTCGTCGAATACAATTTTCTGTTGAGTATTTGGCTGTGATGATGGAATTGGGTAAAGAAAAACAACTAATAGGCCTGCAAGAAAACCTGAAAGAGTTTCCATAAAAAGGGGGTGTTGAGAATTTTTTGAGCGAGTTGGCAAAGTGGTTTCCAGTGCAAGTAAAAATGTAATAAAAATAAGAGACGCTTGTAATATTGGGCAAAGAGGCTCTCCAAAAATTTTTTCAGAAAAAGAAGGAATAGAAAGCCAAAAAATGCACCAATGCTCAGGTGAGGTCGATGGAGAAAGAAGTTCGACAAAAAACAGAAGAAGAAACAAGCTCAAATCGAGCGACGATGGATAGGAAATATTCAGGTTGTAAAAAACTATCGCCCAAATTAATAGTCCGAGGAAGAAATCATATTTCGGGCTGAAAAGCATCTTTCCGACGACGACCGCTGCAATGACTAAATATTCCCAACCCTCCGGAAAAGTGAAGAACAGAATTCCGGAAACCATCAGGAAAGGTTTCAGAAGAAGTAAAATAGCCGATGAGGCAAAAAAAACTACCGTGGTTTTTTCGTTGGAAAAACTTTCAAAATCTTCCCGGTTATGTTGAATGACCTGGGAGTCAATTTGAGGGTTGTCCAGAATATCTTGACTCATTTATTCAGAGCACCTTTCCCCTTCACTTCTTTTTGTGATTCTTCTTTTTCTTTATTGGTTTCTCGTCATCGGATGAACCGGTTGTTGGCTCCGCGGTTTTGTCTCCCGGAGAATCTTTCGTTAAGCCGGATGTTGAACCAGTTGAGGTGCTGGTTTCTGTTTGATAGTCGCTGTCTTTTTGTGTGCCTGTAGATTGTTCCGAAGTTGAGTTAGTGTTGTAGGATTCGTTTGTTAATTTGGAATCTATTGCTTCAACAGGCTTGGGATTGGATTGGGGCGTGCCAGTGAAAGCTGGTACTTCCGGTTTGGCTACATTTGCCCCTTGACACTGACGTGGATCTGAGCTTGGTCTGAATTGGCAGATCCTGGGGTCCAGTGTGAAATTGGGCATACATAAACGCGGGTCTCTTGTCATTTCTCCCTGGCAGAACCTTGAATCTTGTGTGGCTTGAAGAACGCAATTCCTCGGGTCTTGAGAGGCTGAGTAGTAGCAGGCTTGAGGATCAATTGTCGGGGAATTTTGGCAAACTCTTGGATCATGAGTCATTTCCGGAATACAGGATCTTGGATCTCTTGAAAAATTTGGAACTCGAAGATCTGAAGGAATTCTGGAATTAGAGCCATTCATCGATTGACAAATTCGTGGATCGATTGTGCCACCTGCTTGTGGGTATTGGAGGACCGATGTTGGGCTGGTGATGCAAGATCTGGGGTCTTGATTCGGAATTTGCCCTGGAATACAGGTTCTTGGATCAGCAGAAAATGGTCTTTGGCAAGCACGTGGGTCAAGGGTTTGCTGGGTAGTACATAATTCGGAGTCTCTGGTTCCATTAGATGTTGCCGGTTGCAAACCGTTGGGTGAAATTGAGGGAACGTTGGACAAAGCAGGAATTCCGTTTGTTGAAGCTGGGGCACCATTTGACTGGTTTTGGCAGGTTCGGGGGTCTTGAGTAATAATTGGTTGGCAGAGAGAAGGGTTTCTGGTAATGTAGTTTTGACATTCTCTTGCATCCTGAGTAATGAGGCGATTTTTAGGGATGGGAGGAAGGCAAAGCCGTGGATCTTTTGTTTTCTCATTTTGGCACATTTGTGGGTCAGCGGTAAAATTTGGTACGCAAAGCCGCGGGTCTTTTGTCCTCCAGTCTTGACAAGTCTGAGGATCCAGCGTGAAATTTGGCACACAGAGTCGCTGGTCTTTTGTGATTACTCCCTGGCACAAATTTGAATCTCTGGTTGTACCAGGAGAGATTCCCGGGATTTGGTTGTTTGGGTTTTTGGTTTCCGCTTCAGCAGGCAAGCTATTAATCGTTTGGCCCGAAGAAAACTGTAAAATTAAGCAAAATAGACCTACTATTCCGATAAAAAATTTTGAAAATTTGAACATTTTTTTCCTCCTCTGAATATTTTAAGAGTTTTTCACGAAAATTCCAGTATTTTCAGTTTCCAAATGTTTGACAGTTTTTTCCATTACTTCTTTTGGAGTGGAAAAGAAAATTCCTACAAAAAATGTTACAATGGCTCCAAAAAAGATGCGCCAGGGAAAAGCAATTACCGGTAGAATATTAAACCACGGCCCAGGTGGTAACCCCAGAAGTTTAAGAATATCGTCGAGAAGCCCGCTGAGAATTAACACTACAAGGAAGCCGCACAGCATGGCGAGGAGGTTGCCTCTATCGTTTCCGCGGGTCTTGGTGACCATTCCCACTAAAAACACACCTAATAGCGACCCATAAGTATATCCGAAAATTCCTAGAACGATTGGAATGATACGTGATCCAGGGACCATAATAACCACCCAGGAGGTGATCGAACCTACTGCGACAAGTATAACTGCAAAAGCTGCGGTTGCCCACCTTGCCGCCCGAACCACTGCCATTCCCTCGGCCGAGGGATTAATGTATGGAAGGTACCAATCGCGTGTGAAACTTGTTGCAAGTGCGTTAATGGCCGTACTAAGTGAACCCATTGCCGTGGCAAACAGGCCTGCGATGAGAAGCCCGCGGATACCCATCGGAAGTTCTCTTAAAATGAAATAGGCAAATACACGGGGATTTTGCGTGGGAAGATTTGGGTCAGGGTTATACTGATAGAAAACATACAGTAATATGCCGACAAGTAGGAAACCTAGCACAACAGGCAAATCAGCGAGCCCGGAAAGGATTAGTGCCAGCCTGCTTCGCTGATGGTCTTTGGCGGTCAACATACGTTGAACCATGTCCTGGTCGGTGCCGTGTGTGGCCATGGTTAGAAAGGTCGCGCCCAATACAGCCGCCCAAATTGTGTATTCGGTTTCCAATAGTTTCTTCATTCCGCTCCAGAAAGTCCCTTCGGATATTGTTTCGAAACGGAAGAAACATAGATCACCCGGTTGGGTAAGTTTGGCCAGCGCTCCGTTCCAGCCGTTGGGAATCTGGTGTAATAGATAAAAAATAGAAAAAATGATTGAACTGAACATTACCGAAGCTTGGATTACATCCGTCCAGACAACGGCTTTGATTCCTCCAGCTGCGGTATAAAGAGCGGTTAGAAGTGTAAGTAAGGCAAGGGCGGCAACGTAAATGAGGAGTTCTTGGCCAGCCGTGGGTTTTTGCCCGGTAGACATTTCCCAACCCAGGACAAGAATTACTGCTGCAACATACAAACGCGTTCCGCTCGCAAGGACCCGTGTCAAAAGAAAAATCGCGGATGCGGCGTTTTTTGTGACGGTTCCAAAGCGAATCTGAAGAAATTCATAGATTGAAACCACTCGGTAATCGAAATATGCCTTAATGAAAAGAAAACTGATAATGATACGTCCAAGAACTGTTCCGATGCTTAATTGGGCATAGGTGAAATTCCTTAGAGCAAAACCTTCGCCTGGTGCTCCCAGAAAGGTGGCTGCGCTGACCTCTGCGGCCAAAATTGAGGCTAAGACCGCCCACCATGGGATCTGCCGATCGCCGATGGCAAACCCTTCCATGGTTTTCTCGCCGCTCCCTTTGGTGAGCCCAACCCCAATTACAACAGCAAAATACGTAAGAATGACCAAACCGTCTATCCACAAATTCATCTATTCTTCCTTTTACGGCTAATTAATTTCCAAAAAAATCCAAGAACTTGCCCTTTCCAATATCAGAAAGGGTGCACTTTGCTGATAGATGGCTTAGTTCCCTTCGGAAAGAGAAAATTCTATGACTCCAACAAAAAAAAGAATCTTTCATCCCTGGATATTGAGTAGATACGGTTTCAGCTAAATTTAAGGAATCACTCTCTAATCCGAATGGAAATTAATGTAATATAATTTCGTCGGTTTTTCAATTGTGGACTTTTTAACAGCAACAAAGAGTAAATTCATATTGACATGGGCAATTTACCATACAATTCAAAAAAAAATTCGCGAAAAATTATTTTTCCAAATTTTCTGCACTTGCGTTGATGCGAGTTTATAAGACAAGTATTTTTACTCTTTTTCGCTGACTTTTTAAACTGGAAAACATAAGTGGTCGTCCGAAAAGAACTTGATCTTTTCAAGGATGAGTAATTTTGATTGGTAATTGCTGTGTGATTATCTTTCCCGTTGTTTTCCCAAACACGATTTGGTATATTAAAATCATGACCGCAATTTTCTGACGCATTTCCAGCGGAAATTATGGATTTTTCAACTCGTGATTGGTCAACCCAAATTCTAAACGTTAAAGGGAGGATACCCCGATGATTAAGTTGATTCGCCGATTTTCAATTCTTTCCCTTTTTTTTGTCGCTCTTTTTCTGTTGAGTCCAATCCTGTTGGCAAAGGATGCAACCAAAACCCAGAAAGCCTGGACATGGATGATTTATCTTGATGCAGACAATGATCTTGATCCCAACGGAGTCAAGGATCTGGCTGAAATGACGCGCGTTGGCTCAAACGATTGGCTTAATATAGTGGTACTGATGGATCGCCGAGAATTACCAGCTTACTTATATTACGTTGAGAAGGGTAACGCTCGTGTTATCGGATCGCCCGGCGAACTTGACATGGCCGATAAGAAGACACTCGTAAACTTTTTCAAGGATACGGTGGCTAGCTTTCCAGCCGAACGTTATGCTCTGGTTGTTTGGGATCATGGATCAGGATGGGAGCTCAGAGGCTCTAGCGGCTCCCGGGGAATAGCAACTGACGAATCAAGCCATCACCAAATGACTACTTATGATTTTTGTCAAGCTTTAAAAGAAATCTCAGGACACTTAGGACACAAACTCGATGTGCTGCTTATGGACGCATGCCTGATGCAAATGATCGAGGTTGCCTATGGCTTGCGGAACTCTTGTGCATATATTGTCGGTTCAGAGCAGGGCGAGCCGGCTGATGGCTTTCCATATGATGACATCTTCGCTGCTTTGCGTCCTGAACAAACCACCCCCGAGGTTTGCCGACAATGCGTAGAACTCTATGCGGCTTCCTACGCCAGCGGAAGCCAGGGAGTTAACATTTGCACTCAATCGGCAATCGACACCTCCCAGCTTGATCCGTTGCGAGAAGCTCTCGACAGTTTCTGCAATGCTTCTATAAACGGCTTATTTTCACAGATCTTCAAAGAGGAACGGGAAAAAGTGCAACGGTTTAACTACCGTGGACACATTGATTTGCGACACCTTGTCCAATTGTTGCGTGCTAGAATTACGGATCCAGCTTTCTCCGTGGCTGCGGCAAAACTTGATGAAGCACTTGGAAAAGCTATTATTGCCAATGCCACTACGGGCGAACAGCACAAGAATGCCATGGGTCTTGCTGTTTATTTTCCTAAAGATCCCCGTGACTTCCTGGGTGAGTACCAGTGGCTTGCTTTTGCGCAAGATAGCTTGTGGGACGAAATGTGCAAGGACTATTACAAAAAGATTACTGTTCCTGCTCTTGTTGAGTTGGCTATCGCCGGAGATCCGAAACCTCTGGTTGAGTTTGTAAAGGAATTGCCACTAGTGCCGGTTGAATGGCGGGATGATTTTAGAAAAGTGGTTTTGAATCAACTAAACTTTCGATTATTCTGTGAAGAGCCGAATAAATTCAATCAAATTCTGTATCTCATGCCGATCTTAAAAGGGTTTTCCAAAAATCCAACAAAATGAGAGGGGCTGTCGAAAAATTTCCTGATTTTCATATTTTGATGTACCCGCCCAAATTTTCGCCTCGCATTCTCGCATCAGAATGCGAGCCGTTTTGTACCGAACAAAATGTTCCGAGATTTTTCGACAGCTTCTAACGGGATATGGTCGTTTCGTAGTAGTGAGAAATCGATTCACTGATGTAAAAGTGAAACCCAGACTTTACAAAGAATAGCTTGACTGTTATCATAATTGTTATTGAAGAGGAAGACTTTCGCAGAGGTATTCAAATGGCAGAGCGGAAATGATTAGCTTTGTCTGGGCATTGAAAAGGCTTTTACGCAGTAAAACGAATTTTGAATATGAAGGGAATCGTATCTATTATAAAACTTACAAAAGAATATCTTGAGATGTATGAACTTCCGCTTGCTGAACTTGTTGTGATGGCTGATCGTGTCAGGCGTGAAAACAAAGCCAATTATTTGGATATTTGTACCATTTGTAATGCCAAGTCAGGATCATGTACAGAAGACTGCAAGTTTTGCGCCCAATCAGCTCATTTTCTTACTGATGCTCCCCGATATCCATTGTTAGGGAAAGGTGAAATTGTTGCAGCGGCAAGAAAAGCAAGCGAGGTTGGAAGCAAACGATTTGGAATAGTCACCAGCGGAAGAGAACTTTCCAATGAAGAGCTTGCATGCATCATCGAGGTTGTCGAAGAGATTAAGAATGAAGTCGGGATTGAAATTTGCGCATCTCTTGGATGCCTGGATTTCGAGCAGTTCACTGCCCTGAAAGATGCAGGATTGACCCGTTACCATCATAACCTTGAAACTTCCCAGAAGTACTTCACTAAAATTGTTACTTCACACACTTTTGAAGACAGAATTCATACAATTCAAGCTGCTTTCAAAGCTGGACTTTCTGTTTGCAGCGGCGGGATCATTGGAATGGGGGAGAGCCGCGAGGACAGAATTTCGATGGCATTTACTTTGAAAGATCTGAATGTGGATTGCGTTCCAATAAATGTATTGGTTCCAATCCCAGGCACTCCACTTGCTAACGAATTTCCTATCCATGTTTCTGAAGTTCTGAAAACTGTTTCCATTTTCCGCCTGATTTTTGGGAATAAAACCATTAAGATTGCGGCTGGCAGAGAAGTTGTTTTGAAGGATTTTCAAGGAATGGCATTTCTGGCTGGCGCTAATGGGATGCTGATGGGGGGGTATCTGACCACCCGTGGGAGGTCTGTTACGGAAGATCAGGCAATGATAAAAGAAATTATCTACGCATGGAACGATTCGAAAAACTTCTGAAAAAGCGTCTGGAAGAAGGAACTCTCCGTTCACTTTCCCCTTGCACTTTTAGGAATTCCGGAGTTATTCAACAGAATGGAAGGAAGCTTATCGATTTTTCTTCCAACGATTATCTGGGTTTTTCAAACGATAAGAGATTGTTTAAAAGCGTTGTTAAAGCTCTCGAAACCTACGGTGCCGGAAGTGGTGCGTCTAGGCTGATGAGTGGTGATCTCGATATTCATCATGCGCTTGAAGAGAAAATAGCTTGTTTTAAAGGGAAAGAGAAAGCCCTGATTTTTAACTCCGGATATCAGGCCAATATTGGCATTATTCCTGCTATTTGTAATCGTCATGATGCAATATTAGCTGATCGGGCCTGCCACGCCAGTCAACTTGACGGAATAGAACTATCCGGCGCAAAATTATTTCGCTTTAGGCACAATGATGTTGATCACCTGAAGGATCTGCTTGCAAAAGAACGTTCGAAGTTTGAACAGACTTTGATTGTGACAGAATCAGTTTTCAGCATGGACGGTGACCTGGCTCCGCTTAAATCACTTGTGGAGTTGAAAGAACAGTTCAATTGCTGGATGATGGTTGATGAAGCTCATGCGACAGGGGTTTTTGGAAATCACGGGGAAGGTTTGGTTTTCAGTGAAGGCCTTAATGAAAGGGTGGAATTTGTAATGGGAACTTTCAGCAAAGCTCTTGGCGGGTTTGGCGCCTATTTGGCTTCTTCGCGTCTGGTAATCGATTATTTGGTGAATTTTGCGCGAAGTTTTATTTTTTCGACTGCTTTACCACCATCAATAATCGCAGCGAACATTGCTTCATTGGAAATTTGTCAGGAGACTCCCGGGCTTGGCCGAAGTTTGCTTGAAAAAGCGAACAACCTTCGTAAAACAATTTCCGGGTTCGGCTGGAAAATTTGTGGGGAAAGCCAGATAATTCCTGTTATTATAGGCGGTTCCAAAGATTCTGTCATGTATTCTGACAAATTAAAAGAAAAAGGCTTGAAGGTTGTTCCGGTGAGGCCCCCAACAGTACCGGAAGCTTCTGCACGTCTCAGGATTTCATTGAGCCTGGCTCATTCTGAAACAGCCATTTCAACTTTGATCGGGGCTTTCCGTGAATTATCCTGATGTTGTTGTTTTTCCAGGTTGGGCTACTGATTACCGGATTTTTGAAAATCTTCACCTCGAAGCCAATTTAATATTTCCGCCGGATCCTTTTGAAGAAGGAATTGAAGAGCGTCTTGCAACCTATTTTGTTAAAAATAAAATCGGGAAGGCCACTATCTTAGGATGGTCGCTTGGCGGTTTTATTTCGGCCAGGTTTGCGAAGTCCTATCCTGGCCTTGTTAAAAATCTGGTTCTTTGCGGAATGAGGCCCGAATACCCTCACGAATTGATAGAAGAAACACGCAGAAAGCTTTTGGCAGACCGTGATGGGTTTTTAAAAAACTTTTACAGACAATGTTTTCTTCCAGCCCAAAAATCTGACTACAATGAATTCCATAAATACCTACTTTCGCAATATCTTGCAGAAATGGATAACTCACAATTGTCAGCTTCACTTGAACTTCTCGGAAAATTGAAACTCGAATATGAGAATCCGGGTCCTTTCCCTTCTTTTTTGATTCATGGATTCAGGGATGTTGTCGCCCCTGTTCAGGAAATGGAAAATTTTATTTTGAAAGCTCAGTGGGTGACACTAAAGGTGTTGATTAATTCATCTCATGCGGTTTTTCTTAATCCTGAATTTTCCAAGACTGTGAACGGAATTTTGAATGAGTGACAACAAGAGTTTTTCAAGAGCCGCTTCCACATACGACTTGAATGCTTGTGTTCAGAAAGCTTCTGCGTGTGAACTTATTTCACTTCTCTTATCTGAAGACCCCGAATCTATTCTCGAACCTGGATGCGGAACGGGATTATTTACAAGGCTTTTGTCAGAGAGATTCCCACGAGCGCTTATTACTGCTTTTGATCATTCAAAAGAAATGGTCGATTCAGCCAAATCCAGGATCACATCAAATGAGATTACTTTTTTCGTTGACGAAGCTGAGAGTTTCAAAAGCGGAAAATATGATATGATAATATCTAATGCAGCATTTCATTGGTTTTTAAATTTCCGTGATGTAATTGAGCAACAAAACAAAATGCTGAATCCTTCAGGAAAAATAGCTTTTTCATATTATGGGCCCCAAACTTATCGGGAACTTCGGGAAAGCCTTTCAGAACTGACCAGCAAGACTGAAATTCTTTCGAGCGATAAATTTCTTAAAAAAACCGAAATTAAAGCAATACTGGAAACTAACTTTAAGAAATGTATAGTACACGAAAATATTTTTTTTCAAAAATTTTCGTCAGTATTTGATTTACTCAAAAATATTAAATTAACTGGTACAAACAGAAAAACAGGCGCTCAAAGAATTGCCTGGACAAAAAAGCTTCTTGAAAGCCTCGATAAAATTTACAAGGAAAAATATGGCGAAATTATAGCTTCATATCAGGTGTTCTATTTTATCGCAAGCTAGGGAAAAGACAAATGACAGAGGCAAAACTTTTTCCCGCAGTAATGTTGGACACTGAAGCAACTCTGCTTACTTAAAATTGGGCACAGAGGTGTAGAGAAAAGAAAGCATAAAGAACACTTGTTTGAAAAACTCCAAAGCTCTTTCTACATATGTGTTTCGGTGGCAGTCTTTCAGTATATATGCAACAGTCTTCAGATCAGCGAAAAAGAGTAAAAATACTTGATTTATAAACCTATATCAACGCAAGTGCAGAAAATTTGGAAAAAACAATTTTTCGCGGATTTATTTTTTGAATTGTGTGGTTAGTGCCAATGTCAATATGAATTCACTCTTTGTTGCTGCTTCAGATTTGCGTTGTTAGTGAATAGGGATATTGATATACTTGCTTCTTTAGAAATATGAGTATATTTGTAACAGGAATCGATACCGGTGCAGGCAAAACCATCGTCTGTAGAACGCTTGCTAAATTCATGCGCAACTGCGGAATCGATGTTGTTTCACAAAAATGGATTCAGACGGGATGCGAACGTGACGATGATCTGGCGGAACATGGTTTGGAATTTAACGAGAAGCCGATTTCTGCTGAAAAACTTGCAAGTCTGAGGTGTCCCTACAAACTTAAATTCCCAGCTTCTCCTCATCTTGCCGCATTCCTCGAAAATATTTCGATTGATATTTCAGTGATAGAGCAATCTTATTTAACTTTGAAGGAAATGTATGATTTTGTTATAGTAGAAGGTTCTGGTGGCGTCCTTGTACCAGTAACAGAAAATGTTTTATTGATAGATATTGTTCAAAAGCTCGCTATTCCATCTGTCATTGTTGTGCAGAACAAACTCGGATGCATCAACCACACTCTTCTGACAATAGAAGCTTTGCGATCACGCGGCATGGAAATAGCCGGGCTTATTTATAACAATTTCCCCTCTCACGCGCCCGAGGTTGGAGAAAGGACTTCCTCGCCTACGGCGATGAAGAGTGATGGGGCGAGTAGGGATGAGGGTGTAATATTGCGTGACAACATAAATATTATTTCAAAAATCACTAAAGTACCAGTTTTGGGTCAGATTAAGGAAATTGGAACGTATGAAGATTTGTCCAGTCAATTTCAATCAATCGGCGAAAATCTTTTGAGGCAAGTGAGGCAAAAAAAATGAATGGCATGCTTAAAGAAGATTTGCAGTATAACTGGCATCCCTATACCCAGATGGAGGCCCTTATAAGCAATCCCCCTTTGCTTATTGAAAAAGCTCAGGGTATTAAACTGTTTTCGGTCGATGGAAACTTTTACTATGATACAATTTCCAGCTGGTGGTGCAACATTCATGGGCATTGCCATCCCAGAATCGTGGAAGCCGTTCAACAGCAGATTTCCAGACTCGATCATATTATGTTCGCCGGATTCACGCATGAACCGGTAATTGAGCTTTCATCACGACTTGCCGCTTTGACCCCGAAGCCACTTGAAAGACTCTTTTATTCGGACAATGGTTCAACTGCAGTGGAAACAGCATTGAAAATGTCTGTACAATACTGGAAAAATACTGGACAATCTCAGAAAAATCGTTTCATATCGCTTGACAGGGGATATCATGGCGACACGGTCGGATGCATGAGCGTCAGCGGTGTTGATTTGTTCGTACAACCTTTTTTCCCGCTCATGTTTCATTCATTGAAAGCTCCAAGCCCTTATTGCTATCGATGCCCGGAAAGCAAAACTCCCTCGAATTGCTCAATGGACTGTTTTAATGAATTGGAAAAGCTGTTGTGTGAGCATTCTGAAACTGTAGCCGGTATAATTATTGAGCCGATTCTCATGGGCGCTGGCGGCATGCTGATTTATCCGGCGGATTACGTTTCTAAAACGGCAAGGCTGGCGAAAGAATACAATGTCCACTTGATTCTGGACGAAGTGGCGGTAGCATTTGGAAGGGTCGGGGAAATGTTTGCCTGCCAACTTTGTGGCGTGTCTCCTGATTTTTTGTGCTTGTCTAAAGGGTTAACCGGAGGAATTCTTCCACTTGCCGTGACCATGACCACCAGGGAAGTTTTTGAAGCATTTTTAGGCCCTGTCGGAAGCGGCAAAACTTTCTACCATGGGCACACATTTACAGGAAACCCAATCGGATGCGCCGCGGCAATTGCCAACCTTAAAATATTTGAAGAAGAGAAGTCTTTGGAAAACGTTAAAAAAATTGCGGCCCGCCTGAATTCCGAGATTGAGGTATTTGCTGGCTACGAATTTGTCGGGGATGTTCGCACGATCGGAACTGTATTGGCGATTGAACTTGTACAAAACAAGACATCCGGAATCCCAATTCCAAATGGAAGTGAGTATATGAGGAAAATATACTCAACCGGGCTGTCGAATGGAATAATTCTAAGAGCCATTGGAAATGTCATTTATCTGTTCCTCCCTGTTTGTACAAATGAAAATGAATTGAGCGACATTCTGGCCCGAACTCATGCTGTTATGAAACTTGAAACTTGATTTTATCACTACCCATTTCAGGCTTTTTCGTCCAGGTTTTTTACCAGGAGTGCCATTCTCTGAAAGGAGCCAAGGAGGGCGAACTTCGGAAAGTCACATTGAATTTATCCCAGCGCAAAAGATCATGATTTTCAGGAAAAAATGGCCTTTAAAAAGGATAGTACTTTCTGCTTTTTCCAATTTGGGTATTGTCACCGATATTATTGCAAAAAATCCTCAGGTTTTCATGTGGGTTTCAGGACATCTCCATTTAAGCCCAAATAATCCTGCAGCATATGACCCAATGAATCTATTCCTTGGCCGCGTTCAGGTAATTAACAATTGCGACTTGATGGGAAAAGCCGTATGGACAGCTAGTTTTCCGATATAGTATCGCATGATGGCCTGTGGACCACTTCGCTCTATCTTTACAAAGATCGGGTTGTTGCCAGAATTTTTGACCATAAAAATCAGTCATGGCTAACGGACAAGGATAGAACAATTTTGCTGCCAAAAATAGATTCTCGCGGTCCAGAGCATTTCTAAAGTCATAGAGAAAAAGTTTTCTTGTTACAGTCGCGGCTAGCCCTCATAAGGGAAGCTTTTGTTTTGCAAATACTAAAGCAATTCCTCGACATCTGCTTTATCTTTTGCTCTCTTGGTTGCTTTCTTGTTCTTCAAAAGATCGTCTTTTCCAATAAAGTAAACCTCAAGGTCACCATATTTTCCACGAACTCTTCCGGGTTTTGCTTCTGCAAACAGAACACCATCTATTTGATTTATTAAATCAACTCTGATCGGAGCTACCCCAAAAGTAACAATGTTCCCTTCGCTGATAAAGACTTTTTCCTCAAGGTTTTCTCTTGAGAATCCAAATTTTTCCAGCGCTTGAATGATTTTTTTTACATTGTTTTCGGAGGGATCAAAAAAAATGTCGATATCCTTGGTGAATCTTGGAAAGCCGTGAAAAGCAACGGCATATCCCCCTACAATCATATAGTCGACGCTATGTTCTTCTAGTAACGCTAATAACTCTTTGAAATCTTGCTGGATATTCATACAAAAATTTTCCTGCCTCCAAACGCAGCTTTTCGACCATGTCAAGCCTCTCATCGGGAGTCTGATTTCTCCAGAAAAGCCGATCCTCAAGTGCCTGTTTTTCGTGAGTTGTGTTTTTTATTATTTTTTCCATCTGTACATTTATTCCTAAAAGCTGCTAATGTAGCAAAATTTTATTGAAAAAAACGTATATTCATCGTTATCACAACCAATTCCGACGATTTATCATAGCACAATCACTATCAAAGTGCATTATCTTATCAATTATTTCTTTTCGAGCTATTCGTTTTCCCACCAAAAGAATGCTTGGGAGACCGGATAAACCAGCTTGAAAATTTGTTGCCCTCTGACCAAGCGTTCCTGTAAATGAGAACGAAGAATCGCCAGACGAGGCTGATCATTTTCAATTTTCAGACGATTGGCAAAAACTTGTACACCTTCCTGAAGGTCTTCGAAAAACCAATAAAATGGGCGCTTGATAATTAGTAAATTTGCGAATGCTCCAAGTCTGGTGCCAACAAGGCTGTCGGAAAAGTCCGGTACATTGAATTCGGTACAAAACGACGTTGGTTTGATGCGCGAAAGCGGAGCGAAAAAACGGGTTGGTACATGGAATTATCCAATTTTAGGGGTTTTCCGACAGTCTGAACGTCAAGGACGCGCTCATTTGGATCCCAGGTAAAGCGGTCAGAAGATCTTCAACGTCGCGAGGGTGCACAGGATTATGTGCTTTTTGGGCAAATGTTTCAGACTTTTCGTTCAAAAAACTGGCCTGATTCTTTTCGTCTGCCGCTGTTCCATTTCGATGCCATGGATATCGGTACCATTCTTCCCAATCAACTTTGGGAAGCGATGTTTCTTTCAAATTTGTCATAAATACTCCTTATTAAGGCAAAGAATTCGGTTCAGAATGAGAATACAAAATGAGGAGTTTTGCATATTATACCAATTTCAATTAGTTCGCTCATCCGACCTAATTCGTGCTTCAGGTCTGAGGAAATTGGAGTTGGGTCTGACGGAAATGAAAGCTTCAACCATCCAGTAAGGGCTCCTTAATTTTCATGAAAGTCTCGACATTTTCAGAATTATCTTTCTGGCTGATTGCAAAAATTCCCACTGGAACCATATTTCTCATCAAGAGCCAGGTTCGGTCAGGTTCGAAGCGAATAGAAAATGCTTCTGGAAAAA
>JADFXM010000129.1 GCA_015233565.1 Candidatus Rifleibacteriota bacterium | reverse complement strand
AAGCAATTGGCCCATTTGGTGACTCCTTTGTTTTTGAACGGAATGAATGAGTCACCATTGTGCCATCTTTTAGCAAAATTGGGTACTTTAATTTTCGGGATAATTACTAATTTTGCAAGAACCTCACAGGTCTTTTAATTTTTGGTTATTTTCATGTTTTAGTCCTGAAGAAAGAATAGAATCTTTTTTAATCGTTCATTTTGTTAAGGTAGAAATCATTATCCAATACTTTAAAGACTACCCGAAGCATTACCATAGATTGGTTATACCAAGCCGAGGTTAACTTTTTACGTCTTCGCCTTGTTTGTGATACAATATGTCTCCAACAGTGATTTTCAGCGCTAATCCTATTAATACGAGGAAACAAAGTGAATTTTCAGGATAAAGCAGGCTTTATCTGGTCAGTCGCAGAATTGTTGCGCGGGGACTACAAACAAAGTGAATATGGCAAAGTGGTTTTGCCATTTACAGTTCTTCGCCGCCTTGACTGGGTATTGGAACCAACCAAGGAAGCCGTTTTGAAGAAAATAAACGAACTTCCGGCCAATGCTGATGACAAAATAAGGGAAAAATTATTGAACCGTGCTTCAGAACAGATGTTTCATAATCTGAGTCCATTTACCTTTAGTAAGCTTAAGGGTGATTCTGAGCATATTGGCGCGAATATCAATAATTATTTGAATGGTTTTTCAACAAACATCCGTGAGATTTTCATTGATAAATTCAATTTACCGGAACAAATTGACCGTCTTGATAAAGCAAATCTTTTGTACCTTATTGTTTCTAAGTTTTGTGAAATAGATCTTCATCCTGATCAGGTCTCGAATATTGAGATGGGTTATATTTTTGAAGAGCTTATCAGGCGGTTTTCAGAACAATCTAATGAAACAGCCGGGGAGCACTTTACGCCCCGCGAAGTAATTCGGCTCATGGTCAATTTGTTATTTTGTGAAGACCGTGATGCTCTGACCAAACCAGGTGTTATCAGAACTCGGTATGACCCAGCCTCTGGTACCGGCGGAATGCTTTCAGTGGCGGAAGCCTATTTGCGCGAACTGAACCCTGAAGCAAAGCTTCAAGTCTTTGGGCAAGAGCTTAACCCTGAATCATACGCGATCTGTAAAAGTGACATGATGCTCAAAGGGCAAGACCCAACTCATATTCATTTTGGAAATAGTTTTACCGCTGATGGTTTGCCAAGCGAGAAGTTTGATTATTTCCTTTCTAATCCTCCTTTTGGTGTCGAATGGAGGAAGGTTGAAAAAGAAATCATAGATGAGCATTCAACCAAAGGCCATGCTGGTCGTTTCGGCGCTGGTTTGCCCAGAGTCAGTGATGGCTCGCTCTTGTTTCTGCAACACATGGTCAGCAAATTCAAATCTGATGGTTCACGTCTGGCAATAGTATTCAACGGCTCGCCACTTTTTACCGGCGGCGCTGGTTCCGGTGAATCAGAGATCCGAAGATGGATCATCGAAAATGACATGCTGGAAGCTATTGTTGGCTTGCCAGACCAATTGTTTTATAACACAGGTATTTCCACCTATATTTGGGTTGTGACCAATAGAAAACCAAAACATCGCAAGGGAAAAGTCCAACTTGTAAACGCCACATTTTATTTTCAGAAGATGCGTAAAAGCCTGGGCAACAAGCGCAATGAAATTCCAGTCGACAAAATAGATGAAATTACCAGATCACTTGGCGATTTCCAGGCTTCTGAAACTTCCAAAATTTTCGATAATGATGATTTCGGATATTGGCGCATTACTGTTGAACGGCCATTGCGCCTTAATTTTGTTGTCAATTCGGATCGATTGTCCAGGTTAAAAGAAACCAGTGTTTTTGTGAACCTCGGGAAATCCAAAAAGAAGGGACAAGCCGGAGAAGATGAGATAAAGACTGGCATTCAGTTGCAAGATGCTGTCATAAAAACATTAACTAACATTTCCGGCCAGGAACCGCATAAAAACCGTGATGAATTCACTAAACTACTGAAAAAAACTTTCAAGCAAAACGGAGTTGAAGTTCCGGCTGCATTGTTAAAAACGACCCTGACATCGTTGAGTGAGCGCGACGAGACTGCCGATATCTGTTGTGACGCCAAAGGAAACCCTGAACCAGATCCTGATTTGCGTGATTATGAAAGTGTTCCGTTGAAAGATGATATCAATGAATACTTCAAACGGGAAGTATTACCTCATGTTCCAGATGCCTGGATCGATCATGACAAAACCAAGAAGGGTTATGAAATTCCTTTTACACGGCATTTTTATAAGTATCAGCCATTGAGACCACTTGAAGTAATCGAAGAAGAAATTGTCGCTCTTGAAAATGAAATCCAGGGCATGTTAAAGAAGGTCTTGGAATGAGTCCCAAAAAGCTTGCGCCGGCGAAAGTAAGAAAAGCAACAAAGCCTGTCAAGGATGAGTTGGTCGTGGAGCCAACTGCAATCAATAACCAGGCATTGTTGTCAGATTTGCGCGAGTTGATTGAACAAGCTCGTCTGAAGGTAAGTCAGGCTGTTAATGCTGGTTTAGTGACTTTATATTGGAATATTGGCCAACGGATTCGGAGCGAAATCCTCAAAGAACAACGCGCTGAATATGGAGAGAAGATTTTGCACACACTGAGTGCAAAATTAGTGAGAGACTATGGACGAGGATTCAGCGTAAAAAGCTTGCTCCACATGATACGATTTGCCGAAGTATTCCCTGATTTTCAAATTGTCTCAGCACTGATGAGACAATTATCATGGACGCATTTTCTAAGTATTATTTATCTTAAAAACCATCTTCAACGCGAATTCTATGCTGAGATGTGTCGAATTGAAAAGTGGAGCACCCGCACTTTACAAACGAAAATTGGAACCTTGCTCTTTGAGCGCACTGCGGTAGCAAAGAAACCAGAAAATGTAATCAACAAAGAAATCGATGAATTGCGGGAAGAAGACAAGCTTACTCCTGATCTTATTTTTCGTGATCCTTACGTTCTTGATTTTCTGCAATTGCATGACAGCTATGGAGAGAAAGACATCGAAGCGGCGATTCTTCGCGAGATGGCTTCATTTCTTATGGAACTTGGTGCAGGATTCACCTTTGTCGCAAGACAAAAGCGCATTCAAATCGGAAAAGATGATTTCTACCTCGACCTACTTTTTTACCACAGGAAACTCCGTCGCCTTATTGCCATCGAACTTAAATATGGTTCATTCGAACCTGCGCACAAAGGCCAGATGGAATTGTATCTGCGATGGCTAGACAAGTATGAACGACAGCCCGATGAAGAATCTCCAATAGGTATCATCCTTTGTGCCGAAAAATCAAACGAAGTTGTTGAGCTGATGGAACTTGGCAAATCCGGCATACATGTTGCTGAGTATCTGACCGAACTGCCGCCAATGGATGTTTTACGGAAAAAATTGCATGATGCCATAAAACTTGCCCGGGCAAGCTTTGACAACAAGGTGAAACCCAAAATTTCATGGGTTAAAAAAAGTGGGGGAAAATGAAAACCAAAGCAGGTTTAATGCGAAAGACCAAATATCAATGGATAAAATCTTTGCCTAATGAATGGCAATTGAAGCCATTGAAGCATTCGGTAAAAATTAATTCCGAGGCTTTGCCAGAGTCTACACCCCATAATTTATCCATCAAATACGTTGATATTGGCAATGTGAATTCACTAGGACAAGTAAAAGAACCGAATGAGATGCTTTTTGAGAATGCGCCGAGTCGAGCTCGAAGGGTTGTAAGGTCTGGTGATACAATTCTTTCAACGGTTCGGACTTACTTGAAAGCCGTCGCATTTATTGATTTCGCTGAGCCAAATCTTATTGCATCAACGGGTTTTGCAGTCTTGCGACCAAACAGAAAAGACTTAAGCCCTCAATTTTTGTATTACATTGTTAGTTCCGAACCATTTATTCAAGCGGTTTCCGCCCACTCAGTTGGAGTGAGCTATCCGGCAATAAATTCTTCTGATCTTGGAATATTGCCCTTTTGGTTCCCCTCTATTGATGAGCAGAAAGCAATAATTGGATTTTTGGATCGAAAGATAACATTAATTGACGACCTGATCGCCAAGAAAGAGCGCCAAATTGAACTTCTCAACGAAAAGCGCCAAGCCCTCATCAGCCACGCCGTGACCAAAGGTCTCAACAAAGATGCACCCATGAGATTTAGTGGCCTTGCATGGCTGCCAAAAATTCCTGAGAATTGGACTGTCAAGCCGCTAAAATTTGTTTCACCAAGTATTTCTGTTGGAATAGTTATTACACCTTCAAAATACTACGTTGAAAGTGGTGTCCCCTGCCTTCGTTCGCTGAATGTTAAAGAGGGTTATCTAACCAATGAAGATTTAGTATTTATAAGCAAAGAAAGCAACGACGAACTTTCAAAATCAAAGATTTATCTTGGCGACATTGTTGCCGTTCGCACTGGACAACCAGGAACCACAGCACAGATCGATGAAAGGTTTGATGGTGCCAACTGTATTGACCTAATAATAATTCGGCAATCCAAAACCGTTGTCTCAGATTTCTTGGTATATTTGTTGAATTCCTGTTTTGCAAAAGAACAATTTGGTGCAGGTTCTGGTGGCGCAATTCAACAGCATTTTAATATTGAAACAGCCCAAAACCTTCAGGTTGTGATACCGCCAATAAATGACCAACTCAAAATTGTAAGATTCTTAAGTGAAACAGGAAAAGACCTATGTTCACAAATAGAAAAAATTAAAAGGCAATTTTTCCTTCTCCAAGAATACCGCACCACCCTTATTTCCGCCGCTGTCACCGGCAAAATTGATGTACAAAATTGAAGGGAAAAATTATGACAACAAAACAGTTAGTGCTTCGAGCGCTTGATCAACTAGAAGAAACCGATTTAGAAAAACTGTATGAAATCATTAAAACCCTTGTAAAAGGCAAAAAATCGACAAAAAAAACCAGCCTTTTGAAATCACTTTCCCAAATTAAAATCGAAGCCCCAAGTGATTTTGCAGAAAACCATGATGCCTACCTCAACGGAGAAAAGCATGCAAAAACCCCTGTTCGTTGATACGGCATTTATTATTGCTCTGCTAAACGCAAAAGATTCATATCACTCGATCGCATGCAAACTTTCAGCTAAATATGAGACCCAACCACTGATTGTCACCGATGCAGTTCTTCTTGAAATCGGCAATGCATTAGCAAAAGGATTCAAGCAGGAAGCTATCGATGTTATTGAACAGTTTATTGCTTCCGAAGATGTGGAAATAGTAAATTTGTCCCAGGAACTTTTCAAAAAAGCTTTTCAACTTTTTAAAAAGCATTCTGACAAAGACTGGAGCCTCGTTGATTGTTGCTCGTTCGTGGTCATGAAGGAGAATCATCTCACTCAGGCTCTTACTTGTGATAAACATTTTGCTCAAGCAGGTTTCGAACCACTTATGAAAACCACAATCTGAAACCTATTTGAATTCAAACTTGAAAATGAAGGGTCTTAACAAATAATGCCTGTTAATCACACCGAAAAAGGTTTTGAGAATGCCATTGAAGAAAGCCTTCTGACAAAAGGCGGGTATGTTCGGGGAAATGCTGATGTGTTTAACCGAGAACTTGCGCTTGATCCTGAAACACTTATTGAATTCATAAAAGACAGCCAGCCAAAAGAATGGCAGAAGCTGGTTGATGTTTATGGCACTGAGGTTTCCAATAAAGTGATCAGATATATCGCAAAAGAATGCGACCAGCGCGGGATGCTTGATGTATTGAGAAAAGGTCTTACAGATCACGGTGTAAAGATTCGACTGGCATATTTCAAACCTGCAAGTGGATTGAACCCGGAAACTATTTCCTTGTATTCTAAAAATGTTCTGACAATGACCCGTCAGGTGCATTATTCCCAAAAAAATGAAAACTCTGTTGATGTCTTGCTCTCGATAAATGGCTTGCCAGTAGCTTCAATTGAACTGAAGAATCCCTTTACAAAGCAAACGGTTGATAACGCCATCAAACAATACCAGGACACCCGCGATCCCAATGAACCTTTGTTTAAATTCAAAGCTAGGACACTGGTTCATTTTGCTGTTGATCCTGATTTGGTGTTTATGACCACGCGCTTGGAAGGAAAGAAAACTCGTTTCTTGCCATTTAACCTTGGCGATAATGGCGGGAAAGGAAATCCACCGAATCCTAATGGTTATAAAACATCTTATCTGTGGGAATACATTTGGAGTCGGGAGAGCTGGCTTGATATACTGGCTCGCTTTATTCATGTACAGAAAGACGATAAAAGTGAGCGCGTAGTTTTTCCACGTTTCCATCAGCTTGATGCTGTCCGGAAACTTATTGCAGATTCCAGAAGCGCTGGCGGAAAGAATTACCTGATCCAACATTCCGCTGGTTCCGGGAAAAGCAATACCATTGCCTGGCTTGCGCATCGCCTCGCTAATCTGCATGATGAACAGGACAAACTTGTTTTCGATTCATAATTGTTATTACAGATCGCCGAATACTTGATAAGCAGCTTCAAGACACAATTTACCAGTTTGAGCACAAACAGGGCGTTGTACAGAAAATCGATGAGAATTCTCAGCAGCTTGCTGATGCTTTGAAAAATGGCACACGCATTATTATTACTACACTCCAAAAATTTTCCTTTGTCATGGAAAAAACCATTGGCATGCCTGATCGGAGATATGCAGTCATTGTCGATGAAGCGCATAGCTCACAAAGCGGAGAATCTGCTGCCAATTTACGGCGGGTGCTGGGTGCCAAGACCCTTGAAGAAGCAGAAAAAGAAGAAGCTGCAATTCCAGATTATGATCCTATCGAAGAAGAGATTTTTAAAACCATTGAATCACGTGGGCAAAAGAAGAACATTAGCTTCTACGCTTTTACTGCCACGCCAAAATTCAAGACTTTGAAGTTATTCGGATTGCCTGGCTCAGATGGAAAGCCAAAACCCTTCCATCTATATTCGATGCGACAAGCCATTGAAGAGGGTTTTATTCTCGACATCCTGAAGAATTACACAACATATAAAACATATTTTCGTCTCAGTAAAGCTATTCAGGATGATCCTGAAGTCGAGAAACGCAAAGCGGTTCAAGCTATCGCCAGATTTGTTGAACTGCATCCGCATAATTTGGCGCAGAAGACTGAAATAATGGTCGAGTATTTCCGCAACCATGTTCGCAATCTGATCGGTGGTCGAGCCAAGGCAATGGTAGTTACCCGCTCTCGGCTTCATGCCGTGCGATATAAGCAAGAATTTGATCGTTACATTAAAGAAAAAAATTACAAAGATACCAAAGCACTGGTAGCATTCTCCGGAACCGTTGTTGATGATGGTGGCTTCAAATTCACTGAAAGCGAAATGAACGGATTTTCAGAAAAAGAAGTCCCTAGAAGATTTGAATCAGCACAGATTTTCATGGAAATTAGATACCCCTAAATCCAGATCTATAGCGCTCAGCAAAACTGTTACGCTTTTTCTCAGATAAACTGATACATTTTTTTGTTTCAATTAATTTTGGTAACGCTGGTTGAGAACAAGCCACTTGCCGCAATAATTTGAAACCATCAGAC
>JADFXM010000128.1 GCA_015233565.1 Candidatus Rifleibacteriota bacterium | reverse complement strand
ATTTCGGCGACATAACCCCCATTGCTCTAAGTGATGTTCAAAAAGCGGGCGAACTCATTTACCCTGCCTTAAAAACCTCATCCGACAAACTTCAGGTTTTGCCTATGACGGATATGGGCGGCACCTCAGTGAAAATCATAATTAATGGAATTAACTGACGCGAGTACAAAGCTCACTAAAGATCGGTTTTATTGTTAATGTTGGGTTACGAAGTTTTCGGTTTTATTTTTTTCAAGATAACTATCGGGAGGTGCTTTTGTGAGAAATTCCGTATTGTTTCACATGATCCCATTTTGTAGTTTTTTTGTTCTAGTACTCGTTCTTTCAATGGCCGGATGCCGGTTTTTCGAGAACAATCCGGAAAGCCCGGGAATAGCGGTAAATAATGTTTCGATAACGCCAATCGGCTCTGAAAATACAGCATCAGTAAAGCTTCAGGTCATTCTACCCCAAACGAAGTCTGAAAGTCTATCGTATTCGAATATACGCGCCTTTGTTGCAACCCAGACGCCAACAGTTACCTTCAAACTCGTCCTTGTAAACCTCGGTAACTCGGCAAGTCCCACAATAACCTTCAGTAGGGATGTTCAAGTGTCTCAATCAGGGGCAGCTTCAACCACTTTCGAAGCCGTGCCGGTGCTTCCGGCTCTAGCCGATATTCACATTGCTAGAGGCACGATCGCCTCAATCAGTGATTTCCACGGCGCTGCCGACCTCGCAACAGGATCGAATCAGTTGGAGGTTGTTGCAAAAGGTTCGGGTTGCGCCGCTGATGTCATTTCCCACGTTATCGAAGATTTGATCGCAAGCCCCACCACCCTAGCGTCAGTTTCCAGGGGACTTGTGGATAAAGTAAAAACTGTAGTGACCGGGTTGTCACTCGGGTCGCCAACTATTTATCAGGATTCGACAGCCGCTTTTATTAACACATTTCCTATGAACAGAGTTGCATTACTGGAGGATTTTACAGGAGTGGGATGTGGCGCATGTCCTTATGGTCATATTGCAGCAAAAGCTATTTTGGATGCTAATCCAGGGAAATTCATTGTTTTGGCTACACATTCAGGACCATTCGCGAGTCCATATTATGGTTATGGTGATTTTACTACCACTCAAGGAGAGGCAATCAACCTTCAGGCTAACACTCACGCGTATCCTTCAGGAACAATGAATCGAATGAAATGCTCAGAATTAGGGGTCTCCCCTTTGAATGCCACCAGTAGCCTCATTGTCATGAACTATTGGGATTGGTCCACGGCCGCTGCAAAAGCCATGACTTTGCCAGCGCCGGTAAATATTGTAGCAAAAGCTCTTTTGGCAACTGCAACCAGAATACTAACGGTAAAAGTTGATTTGTACTACACTGCCGCGGAAACTGTTGCAAATAATCTCAACGTTTCTTTATCACAAGATAAGCTGTTGTCCAGCCAAAAAGATTATTCGCTTCCTGACCCTTATTTAGCCAATAACTATGAACAAAACAACGTCTTACGGGATATGATTTCGTCAGGGAACTGGGGTGATCCAATTACCGAACCTACAACAGCCGGTTCCAAAGTAAGTAAAACTTATACTTATACCGTTCCCACTGATTACCACGGAACAACTAGCAGTGGCGGCGGGGCTGTGGTCATAAGCAACCTAAGCGTTGTCGTATTCGTTACCCGAGGTCAGCTTGAAATATTGAACGCTCTGAAAGTAAGCGTTCAGTAGTAATGATCTTCAGAGCTACATGCAATATTGTATAAAATTGACCATTAGAATTAAAGGAATTCAATAACGACCAATATAGGGAGTGTTTCTCAAAAAGTTGTCTGCTCAGGGGTCGTTCAGTAATAACCTGATCATTTCAAAGATACAGTTTTTTCTTCGGCAAGCTTTTTTCGAGAGTTGAGTTCAATGTTTTTTCTACTGACGAAAATCGAAAAAATCATCACCTGATTTCATATGAGGCCTTATTTTCTAGGCTCTTCAGGTCAATATTTGGGGAAATACAATTATTCGTAAATAAAATTTTGGAGGAATAATGAAAAAGCACGTTATCTTGCTGTTTTTGTTTACTCTGTTAATCGGGGTTTGCTTTCAAACAGGTTGTTGGCAAAGCAGAAACCCTGCAAACGAAGACGCTGGCTTCATTTCATCGACTCCAATAATTGACGAAAAAATAGCCCCGCAGGTTTCATTCCGAATTGTATTGCCAAATTCTTCATTTCACTCTGATTTTGCGGGCCTTACAACTGACAATTTGAAAATCTCACCTGAAGTTCGTGCAGGTGCAATACCCCCGACTGTTACTTTCAGATTGACCACAGTAAACATTAATAATCTTGCTTCCCCGACGTTTTCTTATGAGCAAACAGTACAGGTTGCCTCCAATGGCAGCGCTGTCGCTTCGTTTACCAAAATACCTGCTACTACATGTATTGCTTATGCCTTCATCAACGGTGGCAACATTCAAAGTTTTACTGATTTCCATGGCGCGGCAGATTTGGTTTCAAATGCATCAAACACGATAAGCATTGCACCTATTGGTTCTAAAATTAAAGATGATGTGGTTGCAGAGATAGTTGAATATGTGGTTTTGAATCCCACACTGTTTGCAAACGTTAAAACTAAATTTGCTACTACAGTTAAGTCCCGGGTTGATACCCTTGAACCCACATCAGCAACATTTCCTCAAGATGCCCTCAACCAATTCATTACTTATTTAAACCCACCCACCCAGGCAATCACTCCAGAAAAAATTCGACAAGCCCAGATTGATTTGGTTAAAACAGGCGCTCTTCCGGATTCTCCAACCACTTTTTGGATTGCAGGCGAAACTTCGGTAACGAAATCCTGGGGTGAAAATTTTTTCCCACTTGCAGGATGTAGTTCACCAACGCATGGTTTGCTCACTCATGGCCCACTTTTTTCAACTCGAGCAGATATCGCACCCCCCAGTGCATTTTCATGGCGTGATAAGGATCTAAAAAATTGGCTTTCTCCAATTCGAAACCAGGGACCGTATGGCACATGTGTTGCTTTTGCCGGTTGCGGCGTTATGGAAGCAATGATGAAAATTCAAGCAAATATTCAAAACCCGGATTTATCGGAGTATTCATTATTTTTCAGTGGAAATAATGGCAACCGGAACTTACAACTTGGCTGGAATTTGCTTGACTGCGCAGACTATTTGAAAAACAACGGGGTAGTTTCTGAGGAACAGTGCCCATATTCCTCTATTCCGAATTACCGGGAACCTCCCCCCTCTTCCAACAAATTTAAATTGTTTGATTATCAAGCTGTCAAAGGTATTGTAGGAATGAAACAAGCATTGATGCAAGGACCACTAATGTCCAGCATGACTGTTTACAGCGATTTCTTTTACTATTTAACCGGTGTTTATAGGCATGTCGCGGGAAACAAGGCGGGTGGCCATGCAATTGTCTTATATGGCTGGGACGACTCCAAATTGTGCTGGTTGGCTCGGAATTCGTGGGGTACCGGTTGGGGTGAACAAGGATATTTCCAAATTGCCTATGGAGAGACAAATCTGCTGGATAATGACGAATGGGGATATTCATTTTCCTATAACAATCCAACAATAAAAATTCCGGATGCTCCCAAACTTGTTTCTGCAAATCCTGATATCGAAAAAATTTCCCTTTCCTGGGCGGATACCATTGGCGCAACCTCCTACAACGTTTATTGGTCTAATGTAGCGAATGTTGATCGTATTTCCGGAAATAAAGTTACAGTAACTAATAATTCTTTTATCCACGATCTGCTCTCAAGTAGCAAGACATATTACTATTTCGTTACAGCAGTAAATTCTGCCGGAGAATCAGCAAATTCATTTGTCGTGAGTGCCACTCCAAAAACTACTCCGATAGTGCCGATTCCAGAAAATGTACAAGTTATTCCGGGAAATCGGGAAATATCTATTACATGGAACCCTGTCGATCAAGCGACTTCCTACAATCTCTATTGGTCGAATTCTTCCAATTTTCTGAGAGCCAATGCCAACAGCATAAAGAATGTCTCATCGCCCTATATTCATTCCGGTTTAACAAATGGAAACGGTTACTATTACTTCGTAACTGCCGTAACCCCCCAAGGGGAGTCAGCCAATTCACAACAAGCAGGTACTACCCCAAGTTTGCCAGCTCCAACCGGATTGTCAGCCATTCCGAGTGATGGCAAAATGGCTCTCTCGTGGAACAATGTCGTGGGAGCAACCGGATATAATCTCTATTGGAAAACTCAACCAGGCGTGAATCGCACGGTCGGCAATCGGCTACTCGTTTCCTCTCCATACTTGCAGACCGGGCTTACTAATGGCACTTCATATTATTATGTCTTAACTGCATTTGACGGAACAAGTGAGTCACTGGAATCCGATCAATGCAGCGCAATTCCTTCGAAAACTCCAATCCCAGCCGCTCCGACTAATGTTACCCTGATTCCGGATGATGGAAAAGTTACAGTTTCCTGGAATTCTGTTTCCGGGGCGACAAATTACAATATTTACTGGGCAACTTCTGCCGGAGTTACTCCAGCAAATGGCACAAAAATTTCCGCTGTTACAAGCCCTTATGTCCAAATAAACCTGACGAATGGCCAAAAATACTATTATGTGATAACTTCCGCAAATTCAAGTGGCGAATCACCTGCTTCTGAGCAGGTAAGCACAACTCTGAATCAAGTTCCTGCAAAACCTGGAAATCTTACAGTCGTGCCAGGAAACACAAAAACAACGATCTCCTGGAATAATTTGGTTGGAGCAACCAGTTATAACATGTACTGGTCAGTCTCTTCAAATGTCACATTCGCTTCGAACAAAGTTACGGGCATTTCAAACCCATATTCTCATACCGGACTTTCGAATGGAGTTACCTATTACTATGCAATATCCGCAATAACAGGCAGTGGAAGTGAATCGCCACTTTCCTCGGTGGTTTCTGCCGTTCCATTCGTCGATGGTACCACTGAAATCGCTTTTGGAAAAACTATTTCAGGCTTGAACCAGAACATGCAGGTGATAATAACCAACGTACCGGAAAATTTTTCTACGGAAACACAAGTCACCGATAGCACCACCAGCGAGAAGATCGTACTTTCCGGCAGCCCTGTTCTTTCTTATCCAAATTTTCGACGTTTGGTATTAGGGGTTAAAGGAGCAACGCTCAGAGTAATTAGCTCCTTTTCTTCCCTCACATTTACGAATGGTATTCCGGCAGGCGCCAGAGTTAACATTTTTGACGCTGAAAACGGAAAAACTGTAGCTTCAGTAGATGTCCCGGGAGGAAATTTTTTCAAAGTCAGCCTCGGAAAAGCTCTCACAGGGCTAGATCAGAACACCCAGGTAATTATCTCCAATGTTTCAAGCGACTTTGACGCAAGTTTGTGTCTTACAGACTTGAATTCACTTGAGGAAGTGAAGTTCCTGAAAAGTGCTGTGTTTTCTTTCCCATATTTTCAGCGGCTGGTGCTGGCACCGGCAGAAGCTAAAATACGTGATTTGAATGACTTTGACTCGCTGATATTCTCTAAGGCAATTCCAAATGGAGCTCGAGTTGAAGTTTATAACCCTGAAACGAGAAAATCGCTGGCTACGGTTAACATTCCCGGTGGGGGCTATCAATTCTTACCGCTAGGAAAGACAATATCAAAAGCTGACCAAAATTTGCAGGTAATTGTAACAAATGTACCAGAAAGTTTTACAACCACAGCATTGTTGATTGATGATACAACCTGCGAATCGGTAGTGCTGTCGAAAAGTGCAACACTTTCTTATCCCTATTTTCATAGACTTTTGCTTGGGGTTTCCAACTCTCAACCCAGAATTTTGAGAGATTTTGATACACTGGTATTTTCAACACACCTTCCATCAGGCGCTAAGGCCGCTGTTTTTTCCCCCGAAGCAGGAATTTCTTTGGCTGAATATATTGTACCCTAAATGTTGAAAGGATAAAAGAGAATGAAGACAAACAAAATGGCCCTACTAATCGTTGGTTTGATGATTACTATTTTGGGTTTCGCTGGTTGTCGAAACTCCAACAGTGAAGGAAATAATTCCCCTCTTGATTCCTCCCCTGTGAATCTGGTTTCTTCAGTTGGTTTTTCGAAAGTGTATTCAGGTATTGATTCAATAGGAATTCAAGTCCGCCTTTCCAACGTTCCGACAAATTTTGAAACCTCGGCAGTTGTAAAAACTATTTCAGGAGAAAATAAGGTTCTCACAAAAGCAGCAATTCCTTTTAACGGTCTTGTGTTGGCCTATCCCGGGACAGATATTTTTGAAGTCGCAACATTCTCCAAAATAGAATTTTCCAACCCACTTCCGGATTCCGCGAAAGTTGAGATTTTCGATGCAAATTTTCAACCGTTGGCTACCACTCAAATTCGTGCGTTAACTTCCGGACAACGTTATCGGGGCGATTTTAACCGCGACGGAATTATGAACACGGTTGATATAGCCTACATGCTAGCCTGGATACAGACGAATCGTTCCAGCGACACCACTTTGGTAGAAAACAAAGCGCTGGAAATTTACCCACGCGCCACCGGGATAATAACAAATCTTCCCGAGGTTCCCTATGATGATTTCAATGATGACGGCAAAATCGACACATCAGATGTAGCAATCATGATGGCTTGGATACAAGTTGGAAAGTTCAGAGACACTTCGCTGGTTTTGGGACGCGCCAAAGAACTTTATTCGCTTACTTCAGGAAGCGTAGTTCGATTCCCTGGTTCGACCGACCCAACCTTGCCGGATCCAGCGGTAGTTGTGCTTGGAAATAATGAAGCTTCAATGACGTTTGCGCTGATTCCAGCTGGAAGTTTTGCGATGGGTGCAATGAGTACAAATCAAGATGAAAGACCTGTACATACAGTTACAATTTCCACTCCATTTTATATGGCCAAAACAGAAGTCACCCAGATTCAGTATACTTGCGTTTTAAGTGGCAACCCGTCTAATTATAAAGGCCCAAACAAACCGGTTGATAGTGTGAGTTGGTTTGATGCAATTGCTTTTTGCAATCGACTAAGTGAACTAAAGGGCTTGGAGAAGTGTTATTCAGGTTCGGGCGATAACGTTCAATGCAACTTTACTGCAGAGGGCTTCAGACTTCCGACAGAAGCAGAATTTGAATACGCTTGCAGGGCAGGTAGCACTGGGGATTACTTCTGGGGTTCAACTTTTGATAGCACCTATGCTTGGTTATCCTATGCAAATGATGTTGGCGGAAAATTGCCCAATGCGTGGGGCTTGTTTGATATTATTGGAAATAGCAACGAATGGTGTTGGGATTATTACAAAAGCGACTATTATTCGGTTTCCCCGGCGGTAGACCCCAGAGGCCCAACCACTGTTAATAATCGTGTTTTTCGGGGTGGTCGCTATAACAATGACCCGTCCTATTCACGTTCGGCCTATCGTGGTGAAACCAACCCAAGTTGGGGTGGCACAGACCTGGGTTTCCGTGTCTGCCGCACAGTGGTTCAGTGATGCGCTCTAACTTTCACCCGATCTCATTCCGGATGCTCCCAAACTTGTTTCTGCAAATCCTGATATCGAAAAAATTTCCCTTTCCTGGGCGGATACCATTGGCGCAACCTCCTACAACGTTTATTGGTCTAATGTAGCGAATGTTGATCGTA
>JADFXM010000127.1 GCA_015233565.1 Candidatus Rifleibacteriota bacterium | reverse complement strand
GGACAGGTTGCGGTTTTATCATATTGAACATTTGAAATTTTTGTAATTTTATCTTTTGGATTATGCTTTTTGAACATTCCAGTTTTCAAGTCTATTGTTCCATTTTCCAGATTAAAAGTATAAATATCTTTGTCAAAGTCTGATATGTTTTTTCGGAAACAATCGTTGGATTTTGCCCAAATAAGCCCTGATTGTACAATTTTTGCTGTTTGAGATTGTTTTAACCATTTACAAAATGCTTCAATCTTATCTTTTTTTCTTTCTTTTGTTGCTGTTTCTATTTCCTTATAAAGTTCTTCTGTTACAGCGTGTTTGAATTTTTTTTGAGCCGCTCTTTCATCGACCTGCCAATATTTGCCATTCCAAACAATCCAACCCAATTCTGGAGTGTGAACAACCTGGTTCTCGAAAACAGCTTGAAAACGCTCAGCATTTCCTTTGTCAGTGTTTCTGATTGGCAAATATATTGATTCGAGTTCTTGTTCTAGTGTTTTTGTTGAACTCTCATTTGTTTTTTGTTTCTCAGTTGTATATTTTCTTTCGTATTGTCCGGTACAACTAGCAATAGCTTTTTCAATAGTGTCCTTGAGATATTTTGGTCTTTTTTGCCATTTTTCTCGTTTAGCCAGTTCTGACTGATTAAGTACAGCTTCAATTGTTGAGTGATCTTTACTGTAAAAAGCTATTATCCTACAAAGTGCCAAGTCAGCCGCAGAAGAATCGCCTTTATAGTTTGAAATATCACCGCTGAATAACCGTTGAAACTTGCTAGCTTGCTTTGAGTGTTCAATAATCTTGATAATTTCTTCGGGAGTTATGTTAGATACAGAAGGAAGAGAAACGAATTTTTTTAGATTTTCCCCCCTCTGTGTTTGTTGTTCTTTTTTTTGAAAGTATTCTTTGTAAATTGCTGTTAGTGCTGAAATATTTTCTCTAATTTCTTTTCGATTTTCGAAAATATTTCCTGTCACTGTTACGAAACCGTTTGAAGTAAATATTTCAAGTTTATCTTTTTTGGAGTGTGGTTGTGCATTTTGTATTTTTCCCCGAACGAAAATCCTTAATCCATTACCACTTGGTGAAATTTCTGTATAACTATCTAAAGCGTCAACAATTTTTCGCGCCCACGGCTTTAATTTTCCATTTTCAAAACAATCATCCAGGTCAAGCGCCGTGAATTCTTCTGTTCCATTGAATGCAATTCCAACACCGGCGACATTTAAAGGTTTTTTTTCTTTTAAACATTGAATTGCTGTGTCGAAAGTGAGTTGTTTTTCTGGTTTTTCCCATCCCGAAAGGAGTTTTCCGTCAAAATCTATTGGTGGTTTACCAATTTTTCCATTTTCTCTTTTTTCTTTTCTCCAAATAATCCATTGATTAGTGTTTTGGATGCAAGAGGGAATATTATTAAATTTTGATATTTCATTAAGCATTACTGCTGGTCTCCTTATAAAATTTTAAGATCCAGCCGATAGAAATTGCATCCTGGAATTAGTTTTGATATACTTAGTTCCAGAAAGCAAAAAGCTATCGACTAACATATTTCAAAAACCGCCATCCTTCGCAAAAGTAGGGCGGTTTTTGAATTTTAGCCTGTTGTATTTTATCATACTTTTTGCGTTTTGTTAAAAAGTTTTGTTTTTTTTCATGACTCCATTTCCTTCAAAATCTGACCAATAGCTTCTTCAACGTGATTAGGCATAGTAATTTTCCCTCGCAACCAGCTTGAAAGTTGGGATTCCGAGGGCTCTTTCACAAGCTTTGTTTTTAACAGTTTTTTTAATTGCCAAAGGCTAACCCCCTTTGTGTTTAAGATTTCTCTAAAAACGTGAGGTGTTGGTTGAGGAAAATTGATCATGTTTTTTTTCTCCAATTTTTTAAAGTTTATCTATATACCGGCGAGTTTTTGTTTTTTTGATTTTTTTTTTAATTATTTTTTTAAAGAGGAATATCTTTATTGATAGTTATTTACGTGGGATTTTTTTTCGCAATTGTAAAAAAAGAATATGTGGTAAAATTTAAGCTAAGGTTAGCCAAAAAGACGAAGAAATGAAGAAAATGGAAACAGTTTATTTTTCTAATTTGCTTCCGTTGAGGTTTCCGTCACTCTTTTTCGAAATAACCAAATTTCTTGAAGAACATGACGTTTCGTTTGCCTTGATTCCAGATACAAAAGATATTTGGTGTCGGGATTATATGCCTGTTCAAACTGCTTCAAGTAAATTTATGAAGTTTCGATATTTTCCCAATTATCTTCAGGGGAAAAAGGAGAATCTTGTAACATCTGAAGAAACAATTCTTTCGTTACCATTTTTAACAGGAACGGTTGTCTCTGAAATCATTTTAGATGGTGGCAATGTCGTTCTTCATGGTCGAAAATGTATAATTACCGAACAAATATTTAGAGATAACTCCAATTTTTCATCAGAGCTTTTGAAAGAAGAAGTAAAATCCCTTTTAAATCTTGAACAGCTTATTATTATTCCTTCAGAACCTGGAGATATAACCGGTCATGTCGATGGTGTTGCTCGATTTGTGGATTCTAATTTGCTATTGGTAAACGACTATTCTTTAGTTGATCCAAAATATGGGAGTGTTTTGAATGAAATCTTTTCAGAGGCAAACCTGAAATTAGTTAAAATTCCTTATCAACCATCTGATGAAATATATGATGGAGAGCCTTCAGCCGGTGGAAATTATATCAATTTTCTTCAAACCGACAACGTGATCTTAGTTCCAGCTTATAACCTTCCTATTGATAACCAGGCATTGTATGTTATTAAACAGTGTTTCCCAAATAGTGCTGCAATTTCAGTGAATTGCGCGGATTTAGCAAAAGGCGGAGGAGTGCTTAACTGTGTTTCATGGGTTCTGAAGTCATAACAAAGAGGATTTGCCAGAAAAAACAGTTGTATAAGAAAACCATGTTGAAATAAATTTTCTTTTTTAGATTAGTTCATAAAAAACCTTTTTATATTGTTTATATCCTTTATATCTTCCAAATGCTTATCTAATTAGAACTTGCCGGTGTTTATATATCTGTTATAGTGGTCATAGAGGTCTTAAAAATAGAGAGGAGGAGATTATGCCAAACGGCGGTCATATTTGTTGTGTTGAATGTGCTTTTAATCGTTGCAATCCAGGAAAATGTGATGTTTATGGGGTGCCTACTGGTGCTTTTACAATTTGTCGAATGTTTCGATTACCAAAGCAAAGCCATACAGAAGCCCGCGAACATTGGAATTTTTTAGACACATTGAAGCCTGGGAAAGTTTATTCTATCGAAAATTCTACTATTGGGTCAGGAAATCCAAAGATTAGTTACAAGATGGTAAAAGAAGAAAGAAATAAAAACGTGTAGAGGATATGTAAATGCTTTCAAACAAAAAAAAATAATTTGTTAAATCTTAGTGAAGTTGGTTGTTTTAGATAAAAATATAAGTGGGAGACAATTTTATGAGTAGTGACCTTATGAATGATTTTCCGATTACAAAAACGCTTTCTATTAAAGAATGTGAAAAAGACGAGCGTTGGCTCCATGAGATTATTTACAAAGATCCAACAATTTTGGGTCTTGGGAATCTTCAATTAGCGGGTAACGAAATAGTTCAACCACAGGGGGGGCGATTAGACCTTCTCTTAAAAAATGATGATGATTCCATGTATGAGGTTGAAATTCAACTTGGCGAAACAGACGAATCTCATATTATTCGTACAATTGAATATTGGGAAAGTGAAAAGAGGCGTTGGCCTAACCGCAGTCATACGGCTGTGTTAATTGCCGAAACAATTACATCCCGTTTCTTTCAAGTTGTTAATCTTCTCAGTCAATCGGTGCCTATTATAGGTATACAGGTAAATATTGTACAAATTGGTGATAAAAAAGCACTTCACTTTACAAAGCTAATTGATTCGTATGAGGAACCTGATGATAGTGACATGTTCCGCCAATATAACGAACAAGATTGGAAAAAACAAAACCCTGATATTTTAGAATATGCTGTTTGGTACAAACAAAAACTAAAAAAAATGGGTATTGACGTAGCTTTTAAATACTTTAAATCAAAAATTGCGCTTACTATTGCTGGAACCGCACGCATTTGGATTGCTCAACGAAACAAAAAGCGTGCTTTTATCGAGATAAAACCAGCAAAAACAAACTTTCAAAAAACAGTTGAGAGACTAAACACAGAAGATATTCGGTTTGGTACAAGTAGAAATGGAATCGTCACCTTTAACGTTGATTTTGTTGAATTTCAAGAAAACGCTAGTATTCATGAGTGGTTGACCGAAACGATTAAAGAATCAGAATCCTGTAAAAGTCGAGTCGCTTGTGCAATTGATTAACAATTCAAGCGTCCTTGGTGATCTTTTCGAAAAAAATGCCATTCGCATTAACAATGGAAAGATTTTCCAGACACAACCTCAACTATCTAGTCCAATATCATTTGATCGAATAGAGGGAATGCTATTAGGTCTTTGTATCGGTGATTCATTGGGTAATACCTCGGAAGCTTTGTTTCCACAAGGGAGAAAAGAAAGGTTTGGTGAAATCTGTGATTATCTTCCAAATAAACACAACAAAGATTTGAAAAAAGGTTTGCCTTCAGATGACACACAGTTGGCGATGTGGACTTTGGATCAAATAAACTTGGACAAGGGACTCATTCCGGATAATCTTGCAAAAAGATTTTGTTCATCTCGTATTTTCGGGATAGGCTCCACTGTTCGAGAATTCATTAAAAATTACAAAGACCTTAAAAAGAAATGGTTTGAATCTGGCCCCCACAAGGCCGGAAACGGAGCATTGATGAGAATAGCTCCCATAATTATTCCTCATTTGAGAAAACCTTCAATTAATTTGTGGGCTGACACCGCTATTGCTGCAATGGTTACCCACAATGATTCAGCTTCAACCTCTTCATGTATTACTTTTGTTAAATTGCTGTTTGAAGTAATGCAAATAACATCAATTCCAAAAGCTGAATGGTGGTTAAATACAGCTTTAGAAACATTAAGAGATGTTGAAACAAAAACTATTTATGAATTAAGAGAAAATCCCAATTATCCTAATTGGACTGGAACTTTAAGCGATTTTGTTGAAAAAACGGTAACCGAAGCTTATAAAAACAACGTTTCCGTTGTTGATGCTTGTAACAAATGGTATTCCGGCGCTTATATCTTGGAAACCTTTCCCAGCGTATTATATATTTTAATGCGGTATGCACACTCATTTGAAGAAGCAATAATCAGAGCAGTTAATGATACAAAAGATAATGATTCTGTCGCTTCAATCGTAGGTGCGATAATGGGAGCATTACACGGAAAGAAGAAAATTCCATCAAGATGGATTGAAAATTTGTCAGGAAGAACAACCGGTTTTGATGATGGTCGTGTTTTTCAAATCATTGAAGATACAAAAAGAATTTGGTTTGAGTGAGGAAAAGCTGTTGAACTGATCACAAGCTTATCTGTCCTGTATTCTCTTTAAAAGTTCAATCTGATTCTTAGCCTCATTTATAGTGGTTTCTGTTACAATAAAGGCATTTACCATCTCTCTTTTCCGTGGGGCTTCTTCTTTTGCCCTGGTAACTGCTTGAAATTCCTCTGTATTTGAAAGCAACTCGTATTCATCAATACCTGTCTGATAAACAATAACTGGTTTTAATAAACCAATTTTTAAAATAGATTCCTGCAGTTCTTCAACTGCTTTGTTTTTTTTGCGTGTAACTTTATTGGCTCTGATTGAGGAAACATCCACCAGTTTGAAAGCTGGTTCTTTGAGTTTTCCATTGAGAAATTTCTTTTCAGAAAAAGATTTCTGCTCTTCCCCCCCCCGTGTCATTTTCTGCCAAGTATCTATTTATAGACGATAAAACAATGTCTGTCATGGTTTGCCCGGTATTTACACCGGATAGTTTCAATTTTTTGTGAATTTCAGCAGGTATTAGCATTGTAAGTTTTTTCAGATTCATCTGTTATCCTTCCAAATATATAACCGTATTTTATAACATACGTTATTTCTTTTTGCTTTCCTGCAATCGTTTTAAGCCATCCTCAATCCATTGTGTCACAAGATCACTCATGTTTTTATCTCTTTTCACTGCTTCAAGCTTCAACTGATGATGTATATCATCTTTTAAAATAACTGTTAACCGCTTCATCAGTATGTCTCCTTGTTTTGCTAATCAATCTAATTTTTTTCTTATTTTTCAAGATAAACTTATGTTATAATTTTGTAAAGTGATAATATACGGCACAAAAGAAAAAGTGTTTCTGGAAAAGGATTTCAACCGATGATGAAAGTCTTATTTTGGCGCTAACTATTCGTTATTTATTTTGAGAATAATTCAGAATGACTTCCAGTTCTTTCAAATCTAATTATCAGTTCAACCTCAAACCTTTTGTAAATTAATAACCAATCTGGCTCTATATGCAATTCTCGATAACCTTTCCAATTTCCTCTTAAATCATGATCTTTGTATTTGGCGTCAAGCGGATCTCCGTTTAATAAAATCAGCATGATTCCTTTTAAAAGTTCAATATCTTTACCTTGTTTCTTAACTTTTTTAACGTCTTTTTCAAACTGATTCGATGTCTGAGATGTATATTTCATATTTTCAAGTGTTCAAACATCTCTTCAACAGAACCAAATTCTTTTACTCCAATACCCTTTTCCGAATCTTGGATAGATTTTAAAGTCTCTTTACTTAAATTGGGATATTTTTGACACAGCTCACAATCTTTTTTAAGTTCACAGGAAAGAGAGGAAATAACCAATTCGCTCATTGTTTTGCCGCTCTTCCTGGCCATTTCTTTTAAAGCATGATGAAAATCTTCAGGTACAGATAAATGTAAATGCATGCCTATCAAACCTCCATTCCTTTAATTAATTCGAATCCTTTAGATTTTTCCAAATAATATTGAGTATTTGAAATGTTCTTATGCCTTGTATATTTCGAAGTTTCGAGCAAATTATAGTTTGTTGCTTTAAATATCTTATTTGCAAACACTTTTCTGAAGCTATGAAACGATACTTTTTCCGTTTTATAGTCAATCCCAACCTTCAACAGCTCATCTTCCATTATTCGGTAAGCCTGAATTCTACTGATTGATTTGCCGGTTAAATAACTTTTTTTCCCCAGAAAAAGGTGAGAATCTTTACGAAGGGCAACTTTCAGATTCGCATAGTATTTACGCAGTGCTTCAATAGTTTCTTTTACTTGTGAAGTAACTGGTAAGCTAACTCGTTCGGAGCCCTTCTTTGATTTTATGAATAACTCACTTCCAGCAAAATCAGTGAACTTCAATTGCAATGTCTCACTAAGTCTCAAACCGTATGTTGCGCCAAGAACTAACATTGCCCTGGGAATTTCTGAAAATTTTTCTTTGCAAGTTTGAATCTCTTGCTCGTTCAGAGGTCTGCAACATTTACCCATTTTTATACTCCCCTCGTTATGTAACAAATTGTATTTTTATTATACACAAAAATCAAACAATTTGTTACATAAATGAAAAAGATTTTGATTTGGTCTTATGTAACAGAATGGCAAAGTGTTACATAAGGCCTGAAAGCGTTATTAATAAACAATTGAATTGAAAACGGAATAACAAGAAAAATCAAAATCACGGAAATACTGATCAACAGTGACTTTCAAAAAAGACAATTTTGGTAATATGTTTTTCAAAATTCAATGATTTAAATTTAAACCTTTGTCATCTATTCAACCATCAATCTTCGGAAAACTTTTTAACTTTTCTTCTTTCTCTATTTCCATCATCACTTTGTCATGATCTTCCCACCCTATTTCGGTCTGGCGTATTTCATCAATATCAATGGCACGCTGTGTATCGTAAGTATCCTCATCAATTGCTTTAGTGAGAAGTGACCTTATTGCATCAGCTTTAGATAATTGAACACCTGGAATCATGTTCTGAAACTTCGAAAAATATTTGTCCAATTTGTTTGCTAATACTGGCGGGATTTGAACATGCAACGAAACAATTGTCGAAACATCGGTCGATAGCTGCAATTTAAACATTTTCTGCTCCTGTTTGATTTTTTTTTATATTTCTATCTTCCTTATAGCAACGAGGTCCCCCTAGTGCAAGTAACTTTTTACAAAAAAATACATTTTTTTCCTCCCACGTGAACGTGAATCTTCACGTGACACTTATCGTGAAGATCACGCGAAAAACCTCAA
>JADFXM010000126.1 GCA_015233565.1 Candidatus Rifleibacteriota bacterium | reverse complement strand
ATGCTTGCTAAAGAGTCGGGAGTCATTGAAATCAACCAGATTGGTTACCCCCTTGGGGTGATCACCAGAAAATTCATATACAAAACCGAACAGATTCAGTTGGCGCCGGGAGACGCCCTTATCATTTATTCCGACGGAATAGTTGAAGCTTTAAATGAGAAGAAAGAAATGTTTTCCTTTGGAAGGCTTGGCAAATTGTTGCAATTGACAAGACATCTTACACCTGCCGAGATCGGGAATGAGATCTTACGGGATCTGAGAAAACATCATAATTCATCGGAATTCGAAGATGATGTTACGATGATAATTCTGAAGCGGAAAGCGACCTCACCCTGTCTCGCTTAGCCGACATCCCTCTCCCGCGCACGGGCGATGGTGGGTTGCCCGCGCCCGCGTGAGTGGGTATTGCCTTCTCCCGCGTGAGTGGGAGAAGGTGGCCGAAGGCCGGATGAGGGCCGAGGGGGTAGTTCAACTGGATGCTACTTTGGCGGGATTGACAACGTATCTTAACAAAGTTCCGCTGATCCGGCCAGAGTTTTCGCATAGAGTAATTTGAAAAATAGCGAACCCTAAAACAAATCGAAATTTGAATTTGCAATTACTTCAAGATGCCCCGGAAGGTTGGAAACTCCTGTTCCTATGTTGATTGTAAGAGAATAACTTCCCGAAGAATATCCGTTTGACACAAAAACGTGGGTGATAAATGACGCCGGTGTTGTTTTCTGGTCAGCATCAATATCACCCGACTTAATGTTGTTATTTATTGAGAAAGTGGATTAGCGCCTGGTACCTGAATATAGCGAATGAATATCCCACGAATCTGTCCGTCCAGAATTGGACCGAGATAACTGTAGGGGTCGTCCAGGGCTTCTGTTCTGGTTGAGTCTGCCCGAATATATGTGTCTGTGGCGATAAGCTCAAATTCAGCAAAGCCAATGATTCTGGGCGACGCTGTGAAATTATATTGTGATGAGGTATATGCGCCACCTGGGTTGTCGCGGCTTTGTAAATCATAGATTGTTGAGGCTGTAGCATTGATACCGGTTTGCATAGATGGTGGAATATCTGTGATTGGAACCGCGACTCTGGCGCCTGGATTGGCGCCGTACAAGTCTCCAAAGGGGGGAACATATGGTGAAACACCGTCAGAAGAAGTTAACTTTCGTTTGGTTAAACAATTGCCGCTTGCGTCGTGCGTAAGGCTCCAGATGGTCTGGTTCGTCTGGGTTGCGTAATTTCCAGGGTCGGTTAGCATTCGGTAATCAGCTTGAATCGGCTGGGCGGTAGCTGAGGCGCCACCATTTGCCAGACGGCTCTGGTAATCGGGATCTTCGTCAGTGCTACTGGCATTGGCGCCTGAAGTAACGGTGTTATCCGGGTCGATGACACCGAAGTTATACTTGACTTTCCCAGTAATGGTTGAAGTGTTTCCACCGCCTCCACCGGCCCAACCGGCAACTGTTTTCGAAGTAACGGCGCCGAGAAGTAGGTTATTCAGAACGAGGCGTTCTGTCTGGATATCGGGTAAAAAGTGGCCTCCAAGGAAACAAAAGGCCCCCTTTCCATTAACGTCTCCTGAGAGGTATCCGACATAGCCGCTGGAGTCTGTTCCAAGAATTTTTACGGTACTTTTGACTTTCGAACTATCAAATGAGGCTGTATATCCGGAATTCCCGGAACAGGGAGAAGTATGATTTTGACAACGCGGATCAAAATTATCTGACAAGTTAAAAGACGCTGATTGTTTTGTGTTAATTGTGGAATAATGCATGGTGCTGTAATAAGCGCAGAATTCTGCATTGTTAAATCCGGTAAAAGCAAAACATTCAGCGTAGGTATTGCCTGTTGGTGGAGTATAGCTTGCTGGTCTTATCGTTGAGTCTGCGTTTGTCCCTCGCAGGTTTTCGTATTCCCGCGCTTGCCACAGAGTCATATCCAGTGTCTCTGGGGCAAAACATTGGGCATACAAAAATCCACCCTTTGCGACATGGTTTCGAATCAATCTGGCGAGCGCGAATTTCATTTTTGAAACTCTGCTAGGGTATTTAACGATATCGCTGTCATCAGGCATTGCCAAGCTTGATGAGTCGTTTGGAATTGCTCCGCTTATCAAAAATTTCCTTGTAAGCATGAAAGAATATGTGGAGTTGGTGAAGTTTCCTGCCGTTGACCAATTGTAAAAATCATCTACAAACCCATTATTTGTTGCCGTATTCCACATAGTTCTTGCAAGTTGACAACGAGGGTAAGATTTGCAGGCCATCGAACCGCTTGTGCTGGTATTACAAATAGGCGTTGATGGTACCCCATTGGGATTGGTCTGAAAATAATCCAGATACCAGGTTCCATATGCGTCAATACCCTTTTTTGCGTTGTTATACCAGTTTGAGCTTCCTATTTGTCGATCTGCGCATCTGAGTCCATAGTTCATACAAATAGGGGTAGACCCATCAGGCAAATTGGCCTGAAAAGTGAATCTCGTACAATTCGTCGTTGGAGTTGAGATCTGACAATACATTGGAAAGTCAATGTTCATTGTCCATGTGCCCATTTTAATGGACGGGGTGGAAAGAGGTATCGAATCATTTCCGAAATAGTAGTTCCCGCTTTTTGCTACAATGCTTCTTCCTATGCTCACCGAACATGGGGTGGAAACTTTAACGCAAGTTGATGTGGTTGTGGAAGATGTGTAATTAACGGCAGTGCATGACTGAGTGTCTGTATAAGTTTGTGTGCAGGAATTGGTTGAGGTACATGTTGTAGCGTTGGTGCCTGTGACTGTGGTTGTTTGGGTCTTGGTAAAAGTGTCTGAATTGGTATCGGTTTGAGTTATTGTGTCGGTTTGCGTGTTGGTGCGTGTTTGTGTTTGAGTCTGTGAAACGGTGCAAGTTTGAGTTTGAGTTTGTGAAACAGTGCAAGTTTGAGTTTGAGTCTGCGAAACAGTGCAAGTTTGAGTTTGAGTCTGCGAAACAGTGCAAGTTTGAGTCTGAGTTTGCGAAACGGTGGAGGTTAAAGCCTGAGTTTGAGTGTAGGTGTCAGTTCTGGTTCTGGTTTGTGTTCCACTGGTATAGGTTTGAGTTTGGTGAGATGTACCGGTGCCATTAGCAGAACCAGTTGCAGTTTTTGTGCCGTTAGCAGAGCAAGTTCCGGTTTGTGTGCCGTTAGCAGAGCAAGTTCCGGTTTGCGTGCCATTCGCAGAGCAGGTTCCGGTTTTGGTTCCGGTAACAGAGCCAGTCCCGGTTTTGGTTCCGGTGCCAGTACAACTTTCGGTCACAGTGCCAATTCCATTGCCTGAATAAGTGCTGGTACAGGTGGATGTGGACGAATTCCTGGCTGTTTGCGTGCCGGTTGAAGTTTGAGTAGCGGTATTTGTTCCCGTTATTGCTGAAGTCGCTGTATGAGTCGAAGTTGTTACTGTAAGGGGCAAATTTACGGTACCGTGAGTAGGATCAAGAGTAAACGATTTCGGTGAGGTCCAGCCTACAGGGGAGAGAAAATAATACTGCGTGCATGCCGGGCAAAATTGGCTGGTAGATGAACTGTTGGCCGACAAGAATGTAGAAAAATCCTGGCAGGTATTATTCAGATTATCGCATCCCCCGCAGAAGCCGGTGAAATCTTCGTGGTGCATATGAAGCCAAGTGTAGTTGTCTAAAGCTCCATTAATAACGTCATTGTCAAAAATTTGATTGCACAAAGCGCTGTTATAGGTTTCAAATCGACCCGGATGATAGTTCCCATAGGGAATTTCGGCAGCTTGTAAAACCAACTCAACCGGGTCTGGATCGGGTTGAGAAGAATAAACTCCGACCGGAAATCGATACCCGGAGGCGCCGTCCAGTTCAAGGGTGTGTGTGCCAACGGCATCGTAAATGTCCTGAAGGGCTTTAGAATACATGGTAACCTGAATATTAGAGTTCGTTGCTATACCTTGTTTCCCAAGTTCATCGCAAATTGTCTGATTGATCACGGCAGAGGAGGTAGCTTGTACTATGATTCGAAAATTTATTGAACGCGTTGTCAATTGTTTCGCTAGAATGGCGCCTTTTGCGCATTGTGAACTTATGGAAGTTCCTGCATCTCCGAATGGCAACAAAAAAGCGCCTCCTTTAAATCCGAGGAGCCACTCAACAGGCAGAAAAGGGGCTGAATCATTTCCGTCGATTTTCAAACACCAATAGGCTACCCCATAGGCTTTGATATAGGCGTTATCCGAAGACTGTCCGCATTGGTCTCCATTGTTGGTGGTTATATTATCTGCGTTGCCGTTTTGAGGAACCATTGGTACAAGTATTTTCATCGGAGCGCCAAGATAGGTATCTGAGCCCCATGAAACGGTGTGGGCGATTGGAGTGTACGTTCCGAGTTTTAATATGTATTCGTTGCCCACTTTGAAAGCAGTTCCAACGGCCGTGCCAGTTGGAGTACTGGTTGCGTAGTTTGTGGGATCCCAGGGGAAGGTGGCGCATGTATAAGAGGCCCCAAAATCCTGCGTTACACCAAAGGGAATTCCGAGAGGAATAGGGAAAGTTTGAGATGCGGAGTAGGAATCGCTGCTTCCATTGCTGTAGACGTGATCTCCACGGCTAGCATAGACTTGTGAATTTTGAATGTTTAACATGCGCATAAAAAACAAATCATATTGTGATCTAGCTTGCAAAACAACATTGCCTTGGGTTGATGAGGTAGCGGAAGATAAATTAATGTTGAGTGTGAAAGGGGAAACCGAAGAAGAATCACCATTCAGAGTGACGGACCAGCTTGCCGCATCACTTGCCGGAAGGTTGCTTTTGAAAACAGTAAAAATATAATTCTTCAATAGCGAGGTTTGAGAGGCATTGAGATCTGTGGCTGGCGGAATAACATTCCATAGCAGGCGTTGGTATTCATCCTGGCCAGCTTTCCAGGCGGCATTAACTGCTGAGTTTAATTTTAAGTTTTGGTAATATGACCAGCCAACATCTGTTGTTAAACCAATGATGGCTGGCATGCCGACTGCTGTTAGCAATGCTGCGAGTACCATTACAAAGCCTTTGCGTGAGATTCTTCTTCCCAATATTCTTACCATACCAGCCCTTCTCCTTATTCTTTTTGAAAATATGCTGTTCCACTTAACGGAATGTCCGCGCCTAGCTGTGCAATCCCCCAGATTGGGCAAAAAGGTTTGTAATGAGCGACGGCGCTGACGCGAACGGAGCTGGAGGATGTTCCGACACCTTCAACTACTGGATTGCCTGAGTCATATGAAGATGTTGTCAGAAGAGGAGACTTGTAATACCAAAACTGATTCTGAACATCTGTGAGAGGAGCGTGGGTTGAAGATGTGTACGTGGAGGGAATTCCCGAAACGCGTGTTCTCGCAACAGTTGCCGCTGCGACACATTGAAAATTTACTGTGGAATAAACGTGAAAAGCCAGCGAGAGGTCAATGAAGCCAAGGATAAAAACTAATACTAATGGAAGAACCAATGCCATTTCCACCAGACTTTGTCCTCGTGGTCTATTTTTGGATTTTGCAAATCTAAACTGTTTAATGGACATAACCAGCTCCTGTGATGATTGGAACATAAGTGGAAATGGCTTGAAACATGGGGGTGATCAAAGGAGAAGTGTAAGTTAATTGTACCGAACGCAACTCGCTGGTAGCGCTTGATGGTGTGGATAAGGTCGTTGTTAGAACCTGTACAGAAATTTTTGCAGGATCGAGACTTACGCACGGATAAAGCGCATCATAGCTGTTTGAAATACCACTTTGGATTGTTGTAGCGCTGGGACAAGTGGATAAAAGGGCGACTTTCTGAGCTATGTAATCGTTTAATCGCTGGAGGGAAAGCAGATTGTTCATCAGAAAGCCAAATTCTACTAGTCCTCCAAAAAAGAGTAGCCCGCCGAGCGACAGCACCAAGGCAAATTCGACCAGCGCCTGCCCTCTTCGCCATGAAATCAACCTTTGCATTTCATCTCTCCTCAAATTTGTGAACATGCCCCTGATTGGTCTGACCATGTGATAAACTCTGTTTCTGATGATCAAAGTAACCCAGAAAAATCCAAAATTTCTATGCTTAATAAAAATATATCCAAAATTTCCCTAATTGCAAATACTTTTTTTGAAAAGAACAGATCCTGTTAATTTTATAAAGTGCTTTTGGATAGAAGTTCTTAGGATAATGTTGCTCTCCTCTATATAAATTATCTTCGATAAAATCCCTGGGTTTTGGTAAGGTATTGCGGAGGAATTCCCCGAAAATATTGTGTTGGTAATTAATTAGATGAACAATTCTATTCTACTCTGCGCCATATTCTCTTGCAAGAGGAAAAGTAAAATATCAGGAATTATCCATTGAAACTTGGGGTTGCTCTTTTTCTCCTATTTCTTCCATGATTTTCCGCTAACTTCGATTCCGCTTAATCGATTCGTTCCATGAAACCTTGAAATTGATTCATGGTGGCGCTCTTACTGGTTTTCTCTTAATGAAAACCCATTCTAAGAGACTTTCCCAGCTTTCCCAAACAAAAAAATCTATTGCGGAACGAAGTTTTTCAAAGAAATTATACCCAGTCCTGGCTTTTGCTCGCGCTAGCTGAAACAATGGCACTGCTAATCGTTGAACATGGTGCAAAAAAAAGGCAAGAAGATTCAAAACTACAAAGTTAAAAGATAAGTTTTTCTCTCCGTGACCAAAGCTGTGTTCCAGGTGATATCCATAGTTTTTTAATATGTTGAAGTTTTCGTTTTCAATTTTCCACTTCGTGCGACCAGCATTTGCTAACTCTTCGATGTTTTGCTTTGTTGGAGTTACATTTGTCACCCATGTATTGAAATATGTTCTCTCCCCTTGCTTGTTATAGACAGTATAGGAAAGCCAATTAACCATGAGCTTATCGTCACTTCGCAATGGAACATTACAACACCACTCAAATTGTTGAAGGTTTCCTTCAAGATCTTTTTTCTCGTATTTACTTGTGTAGTCTAACTTTCTCAATTCAGAAAGCCATTCGTATAAATGCGCATGACTAGTTTCTTTCGCAACAAAAATAAAGCTAAACTTATTTTCCAACGTATGTTTCACCATTGGAACTCGTGAGTAAATGTCATCGCCATTTATAATGATATCTAGATGGGGGTGGCTTGAATGGAGTCTTGTAATTAGTCGCTTGGCGGCATTAACTTCGCAGTCTTGTTTTGTTGAGCCATCTTGAAGGCAAATTTCCTCTGGCGCAAATGGAATCACCGCTGAAGCGCCTGCTTTCATAAAAGAGCCTTGAACAAGTTGATGATAATATTGGATTTTTCCATCTTTGAGCTCTCGCTGTAGACATCTGTCGCAAGGCTTTTCATCGGCATTTGAAGTGAAATATTCTGTCCCATCCAGGACAAATAAATATCTTCCACTTAGAATTTGAAAGCGCTGTAGAAATTTGTTTTGAGAAAGAATTTTAAAGTATGCGTCAAATATTGGAAATAAATTTTCTGGTTTAACCTCATCTATAATACGACGAAATTGAGAGGTTTTTGGAATTTTAGATACTTCAAAAAGTGTATGAAGGTTATCATCCCCAGCGCTTTCTTTAAGTTCTTCTTGAAATGCGAGCAAAGACGGTTCTTGAAAGAAAAACATACCAAGCGCTGACAATAGTGAATCTTCAATAGAATATTTAATATTTCCGGTTCGATACTCGGGAACCAAGCAAAAATAATCACGAGCAGTCGAAATGAGGTTTTTGAGAGTAAATGGCGAACTTTCTAAGGTCATATTAGGTATTAAAGCATAAAAGAGTTTCTGGTACAAGCAGGCAAAGCAACTTTTATTTACTAATTTTTTGATAATCTGGCTTGAAATTTTTAAAAAAAACGACAACGAAAGAGAAAAAAAATTCAAAAACATCCTTTCGAAGAGCCTAAATAGCTAAATGGATAATTCCTGGTTCTCCATGATTTTTTCATTGCGAAAATATTCGAGGTAGCGTTCTCTTTTTAATCCGTTGAATTCTATTTTTTTGAAGATATCGGAATATTTTCTGGAGATTAATGACAGAATTGAACTTCTGATCTTTTCAATAAAAACATTGTAAATATGCTCAATTCCCTGACTTGTGTCTATTTCGGAAAAATCCAATTTCCAAATGAGATAAGAATTTCGAAGCGAAGTTGGGTTATTGTGCATTTTTAAACCCTTGAAAAGTCTGTCAAAGTCGGCACTGGCATTTAGATCATAATAACTTTCCAGCATATTGCAGAACAAGC
>JADFXM010000125.1 GCA_015233565.1 Candidatus Rifleibacteriota bacterium | reverse complement strand
TTCTTGAGAAAGGGTTTCATTTTCCTGACCTGGAATTGAAAATTGAGATTGAGAAACTTTCATAAATTTTCCTAAAAAATATAAAACGGGTTTTGTTCTTTGAATTATGATAGCACGTAAACGCAAAAGGTACAATAGAAAAATATTTTTTTCTATTTTTTCACACCTTCAGGGCAAACGCACCAAAACCATCAAGATCTACTATTTAAACTAGTCTCAGAAATTTGGACACAGGTAATTTTTTTCTCAAATTTTACACTATTCATGTTTGTTTCAGGAATTTAAATGGGTTTGCCCTGCTATCGAATATTTCCTTGACTTTATTGCAAAATTGGATTAGATTTTCCCGTTTTCATCAAATTGAAAATACTCTATTTTTGGCTAATGGTTTCATCTGATTTCTTCGGAGTTGATTCGTTGTACAATATGTAAAATCGCATTTTTTCCCCGAAACCTTTTTGTGATGTCGTAGCAATTCTCAGGGAGTCAAAAGGTGGATTACCCCAATAGCATTTTTTGAAGATGAACGTTTTTCTCATCGCAAAAATACCAGAAGTCGCGGTACGCGAAAATCATTTAGAGGATTTTCTACAAAATGATGGGTTAGACTTTTTTATCGAAGGGAATTTGTTTCCAACGGAGGTTTTTTAATGAAACAATTGAGAAGAGCTGGAATTCTGGGCACAGGGATGTTCCTTCCTGAGAAGAGAGTGACAAATTTCGATTTGGAAAAAATGGTTGATACGACTGACGAATGGATAATAACGCGAACCGGAATACGGGAAAGAAGATTTGTTGAACCACATCAGAAGGTTTCTGACCTTGCGATTCCAGCAGCTGAAATGGCATTAAAAAATTCTGGAGTCTCTCCGGACAAAATAGGAATGGTAATATTGGCTACTTTTACTCCGGACCGTCTAATTTCCGCGACTGCCTGTATCATTCAGAACAAACTTGGTTGTAAAAATGCTGCGGCAATGGATCTGGAAGTTGCTTGCTCCGGTTTCACCTATGGGACGACCCTAGGCTCATCATTGATCGCTTCTGGTTTTTGCGATTACGTTCTAGTAATTGGGGGGGATATATTATCTAAAGTTCTGGATTTCACAGATAGAAATACCTGTGTTCTTTTTGGCGATGGGGCTGGAGCCATAGTTCTTGGACCTGTTGAAGGGGATGAAGGAATATTTGACGTTCTTTTGGGCGCAGATGGCTCAGGTTCTGAGCATATAATAATTCCCGCAGGTGGAACAGGAATGCCTACTACTCTTAAAACAGTTGAAGATAGGCTACATTTCGTAAAAATAAATGGCAAAGAAGTATTTAAGTTTTCGACGAAAATTGTCGGGGATATGATTGAAGAAGTCCTTCATAGAAATAGACTTACTTTAAATGATGTTTCTCTAATAATCCCTCATCAAGCAAATATTAGGATAATTGAGTCGGCGGCAAAAAGATTTGATTGCCCGATGGAAAAGTTTTTCTGCAACCTTGAAAAATATGGAAATACAGTGGCAGGAACTATCCCAATTGGTTTGCATGAAGCCTTGAGCCAGGGGAGAATAAAAGAAGGGGATTTAGTTTTGCTTGTTGGCTTTGGAGGAGGTTTGTCTTGGGGTCTGATTGCCATCAGATGGGGAAAGACGGTTGTTAAATTAGCTTGATGGTTTTTTTTGAAGTAGTGAATCTAATTTAAAGTTCGGCTGTAAATTTACACAAGGCCGAACTTTTTTATTACGGAAGTTCTAGGACAAAACTTAAGACCCCCCAATTTATCCCCCAATCAGCGTTTAAGAGAAGCAAAAAAAAATGCGTTGGCAACTCTGGGGCAATGGAGTTTGCCAAAAGCCACTTTTAAGACCTTCGCTGCCTACAATGGTGGTGGAACCTCAAATGAATTTATGATTTCCATTTCATTATTATACCAATCCCGAAAAATATGTGCATCACCTCAAGAACATCGATTTGATCAAAGTGAAGTAGGGTCTGTATACTTTTCAAGAAAACACGTAATTTTCGTGAAAATAAGGAGCCCTTACTTGATGTTGGAGCATTCTGTTCTCTGTCAACCCAACTCCAATTTACGCAGACCTGAAGCACGAAATAGGTCGGATGAACGAACTAATTGAAATTGGTATTAGAAGTTACCTCCATTTATGTACGAATCGTGGAAGATCAGCTTTAAAGAGGAACACGTTCTAGCTGATTGGCCAAAATGCGTTCATTGAGGAGAGTTAAAATTCGAAGAAAACAAGGAAACGTTTGTCCTTGTACCCTCAACAGAGTTTCTCTATCAACTGAACTTCGAGTAATAAAAGCATTAAAAGTGGGGAAGACTCAAAAATTTACTTCACCACCGGATTGATCTGGGGGAGGAGGTATATTTTCTCCGCCGTTATTGTTGTTGGATCCGGGAGGGGGCTGAGGCCCATCGGGAGGCACTGGCGCTCCGCCATCAGGAGGAGAGGGTGGAATATCATCGCCATTCTGTTGCCCCGCGGGCATTGGAGGAGATCCGTCGCCACCCTGATCTGGTGGGGGAGGACCGCCGTTTCCCTGGTTGGAGGGAGATGGCCCGCCTATTACTCCTTGGTCAGATGGTGGAGGAGGTGGATTAGAATTATATTCCGGGGTTGGGGATTCCTGAGGAGGGACATCTTCACCTGGAGGGGGAGGAGGTGGTGGTTGGTTGTCATTTGCAGGTGGGGGGGGGGCTGAATAATCTGGCGGAGGCCCTGAATCAGGGGGAGCACCTGAATCAGGCGGAGGAGCGCCATCGGTAGATGGTGGACCGTCATAGGAATATGTTGGTTGAGGAGGATTTTGGTTGTCGGGAGGTGGGGCACCATAGTTCGATGCCATATTTGTCGGTGGACCATTTTCAGGAGGAGTGGGAGTAGGTCCAAGTGGTGAAACCGTCACTGTAGGTGATTGTTGGGTTCCTGTTTGCGTTGGGAGGCTCAGATCTTCTGATGGAATAGAGATTTCACCTGCAGTAGCCTCTATTTTCGGTAACCGCAATGATTCAAGAATTGCCTCTCTGATATTGGTCATATTTTTCAAAAGAGGAAGAGAGTTATGATAAAAATTCAGCACGATTAGTTTTTCCTTAAGAGGAATGATAACCATGTGCGTATGAAGAACCTTTTGGTTTTTGGTAAATTGAAATAGGACGTGGCCGATTTCCACCCCGGCGAGTTCAGTTTTCCATTGGTCGTACAGCTTAGGTTTAAAAGGCATGATGGTCTTTTTGATTTCAACTGCAACTTCTTTTAACGGTTTGGCTTTATCATAGACCGCTGCTTGAACATGCAGGAGAAATTGGTTATCAAATCCAGAAGCAGAAAGTAGAAGAGCCGGACTTACTTTTTCCTTGATGGAAAAGGTTTCAGGCAATTTCATTGCTATTCCAAATTCGGGGTTTTCAAATTCCTTTAGCTTTAGAGGGGCAAAAAAAGGTTTAATTAGTGCAATATACTCTTCAACTTTCATTCCTCCCACGTTTTTTCTGAAAACTTCACTAAACCTTTTGGAATTAAGAACATAATCATAAACTTGCCATTTATTATCAACAAACCGCGAATAAATGCTTAGTTCATAACTTCCCCTAACTGTGACAAGCTTTACAACAACTTTACATTGAGAATTTTGAAAACGTGGATTGGAATATTTTAATTCAGAGCCTTTTGCATAGCGATTCAGTACTTTCGACAGGAAACGGATCTCATTTCTTATTACCTGAGTATGGTATGAAATCAATTCTTTATAATCCGGTTCCATGAGCGATTTAATTTGTCCAGGAAAACCAATTGCTAAAAGTGTTTCAGTATGAAAAAGAGATAAGCATTTATCGAATTCTCCGCCCATTAACGATTCGGTAAATTGATAAATTACTGGGATTGGCGATGGTAATTCGTTCCCTGCTTCCGGGGGCTCGGGAATATCCAGCATTAATCCGGAATCGTCATCGAGAACTACTCCCCCTTTGCCTTCCAAAGAAGATTTGGTGAGTAAAAATAACAAAAAAATAACAAAAAATACTGAATAGATATTATGTAATTTTTTTCGCATAATCAAGAAATGTAATCGTTTCTTAATTCTTTGTCAACACCTTCAGATTGTTAAAATGTCTAAAAAATGAACACTACGTTTTTTTTGACGAATGTTTAATTTTTATTTTTACTTCTCATTTTATGTTTTTTCTGTTAACTTCAAAAAAAATTTGGAGGCATTTAGTGAATAGAAAAAAAATTGTTCCTATTTTTATTTTTTTCCTTTTTGTTTTTTTATCGAAATCTGCTTTCTCAATTGAAAATGAACTAGTTGAGTTGAAGAATTTATTTGGTGAATCAATTAATCTTGATAAAGGTCTGGAAAAAAGAACTGCAAGTATCTCCCCAGAAATAGGAAAGATTAATGATGATTTTGCCGCCTGTTCAGAAAGAATAGAATTTTTAAAGAAAGAAATTATCAGTGAAATCTCTGCAAGTCTTGAAAAGGATGATTTAAGCGTAATTCGGAAATACTCTGAATTTACCGCTTCACTTTCCGAATCTGATCCTTCCAAGAAACAATTCATCCCTTTATCGATGTCAATTAGATCTAAGCTGATTTTTCTCAGCTTAAATAAAGAAAATGAAAAAAAGAGTCAAATCGAATCAATTCTTCGTTCCTGGGACACCCCAGATTCCATTTTAGCCCAGAAATCAGTTTCTAAATCTGAAAAAAAACTAAACAAAAACAAAGTTCCCATTTACATTTCCTTTCATTGGCATATGCATCAACCAATCTATTGGCCATACGAAGATATAATAACTACCCAAAACAAGGGTGTTTACTCGTTCAATTTATTTGATGTTTTTTATTCGAGAAGTGGCCCTTATACATCCTGGCCGTTTGATGCAGTGAAATCACTTGATGATGCAGCTCTTTCTGATGCTGGTGCACAGGTGAGTTTCTCAGGATCCTTGATTGAAAACTTAAATTCCCTTTCCGGAATAGGTAGTTTTAAAAATTGGTCTTCTTTTTACCATCAGGGAAGGTTATTGAAAACAGCACGCGGAAATCCCAGGCTCGATATGGTTGCATTTGGATATCACCATCCTTTGATGGCCTTAATTGGATATGAAGATATTCGCAGGCAAATTTCCGCTCATAAGGAAATTGTTCAAAAAACGTTTGGCAACGAGATTCCATACTCCAAAGGGATTTTTCCCCCAGAAAATGCTTTTGCAGAATGGATGATACCGGCATTAGTTGATGAGGGAATTGAGTGGGTCATGGTTGATAACATACATCTTAACCGGGCTTGTAAAAATTACCCTTGGGTTAAAGGGGAAAACCTTTATCCTCCAAATGGCTCTGACCAGGTGAATTCAAATCCTGGGGATTGGTTGCAGCTAAACGGTCTATGGGCCCCCTCAAAGGTTTCAGCTTGGGCTGAAAGACCTCATTTTCTTGAGTATATTGATCCTGCAACCGGAAAGGCATTAATTACCAAAGAAGGGAAAAATGCAAGAATAATCGGAGTTCCCACTGAAAGATATCTCGGAAACGAAGATGGCCGTGGAGGATTTGGGGCACTAAATTATGAGATGGTGATGTCGCAGTTTGAAAATGAAAACAATGACCCAAAGCATCCAATTTTACTTGTTCTTCATCACGATGGCGACAACTATGGCGGTGGAACGGATAGTTATTATCATGCAAATTTCTATCGTTTTATTGAATGGCTTAAATCCAACGGAGACCGGTTTGTTTGTACAACTATCCAGGACTATCTTGACCAATTTCCTCCTGAGAAAAACGATGTGATCCATGTAGAGCCCGGATCATGGGCAGGAGCAGACAACGGAGATCCAGAATTTCTAAAATGGAATGGAGATCCTAAGCCAGAAACAGGTTATTCTCCCGACCGAAATTCATGGGGAGTGATGACTGCGTGTCGAAATATTCTTCAAACCGCCAAGGATCAGAATGTTGACAAAAATCTGTTGAAGGCCGCAGAAAGATTTATGATGGTTTCACAGACCAGTTGTTACGAATATTGGGACGGTACCGAAATGTGGGATTCTCACCCGGCAAGGGCTTGTAATGAGGCTGAAAACATCCTTTTGCCGCAGATTTCCTCTAAGGTAAAAGACACTACTGTTCCAGCAATCTATCTCCCTCAACGAGAGCCCTATAATCCTGGAGGTTTCGAATGGGGAAATCAACCTGAAAAGAGTGATTTTACGGTCTGGACCTACGCTTATGATTTTGGGGGACTTAAAGATGTATCCCTTAATGTTAGATTCCATCCTGGAAAAAAGAATTCTGATTTGTCCTGTAAAATTTTTGGTGGGGAAAATTGGGAAAAAATTCCCATGTCCGGAAAAGATATTCCAGCAAAAACTAATCCTCTGCCGGTCTTGAAAGCTCAGGAATTTTCAGCGGAAGTTAAAGGAAAAAAAGATGGAATCGTTGATTATTACGTTTCTGCAACCGACCAGGCCGGAAATGTTGCCAATTCTCCGATTATGAATGTTTATGTGGGAAACAATAATAATCCTGGTGGGAGTGATTTATCCTGGGATCCAACCTCTCCGGATAATGATGCGACTGTAAAGTTTATTTCCGGGAAGTCAGGTAAACTTCATTGGGGAATCAACAACTGGATTCTTCCTCCGACAGTTTTATGGCCGTCAGAAACCCAAATTTGGGGAGATAGCAAGGCGGTTGAAAGCCCTATGATAAAAACTTCTTCAGGCACTTTCGAATGCGAATTTGGACCATTAAAGAAATCTTCATTTCCAATAAAGGAAATTGATGCAGTAATGCATTACGATGATAATACCTGGGGGAAAGATGTGAAAATTCCGATCATACAATGATCAGTAATTTAAAGGGTTTTTCGGGCCGTAGAAAGGCAAACAGGTAACTAATTGTTGAGTTTTGCAGTTTTTATTTCTAAATTATTTTGGAACTTTGCTTGAAAGACAATCGTGAAGCACTACGGATCTTTTGGAAAAAAAAGTCCCGTAAACCGTGGTGCTCGACAGGAAGATTGAATTCCTTTCAGAACGCCATGGATGGCGATTTTGAAAGGTTTTTCAATTTAAACGAAGGTTTCTTTTCGGAAAAAAATTTTAGGGTACGAAAGGGCGTTCAAAAGGTAATTTTCAAAGATCTGCAAAAGTCTGCAAATAATGGATTACAGTATTTAAGCATTTCCCTTAGTTGGTTAGAGCGAAATGATACCTGTTATGCTTAAATTTTCCAATTCGGAGAAAGTTTGTTCAGGCCTTTTTTTTATAGGGATTATTATTGGGTTTTATATCTTACTTTTTCGTTATCAGGCTTTTGTCGTGAGTGAAAAAGAGGCTGAGACAAAAATTTTAATAATTGAGAATCTTACTCCTAAAAAAGTTGCTCAAAAAGGTCCACAACTGGCTACTGAAGCGAAGATGATTAATATCAACTCTTCAGATGAAAAGCAACTAATGGAACTTAAGATTGGACAAAAACTTGCTGAAAAAATTATTGAAATGCGTGAAAAAGTTGGGGCTTTCCATGATATTTCAGAACTTTTATTTATTAAAGGAATAACCAAAAAAAAGCTTGAAAAGATTATGGAAAGAGGCGGAATATATAAAGTAGATAAGGAAAAACGGTTTGAAAAAATGGATTTAAATTTTGCCTCGGAAGCTGAAATTGAAACCCTCCCTGGAATTGGGAAAAAGCTTGCAACGTTAATTATAGAATTTAGAAAGGAAAAAGGGAAGATTCGCAAATTGGATGATTTGCTTGAAATCTCAGGAATTACTGAAAATTTACTTGGCAAAATTTCCGATTTGGTTGAGGTTAGGTAGTTTGAGGTGATAGGTGGAAAGTAATTACGGTTTCAGGGACGACTTTTTCTCTAATTCAAAAAAGTTGGTATTTTTTCTTACACTGTTTCTTTGCTTTTTGCTAATTTGGGCAGGAGTTATAAATTCCAAAACCTTTGAAGTTCTGTCGGGGCATCGATCATTTAAAGGGTTTTTAGAAATACATTTTTTGGGAGCTGAACATGGTGGTGGTACTTTGATTTTCTCCCCGCGAGGCAGGGTTTTTTTTATAGACGGTGGGTTTGGTGGTGTGCCAAATCAAGCTTCAAAAACTGAGAATTATGGGGTTTTGGAATACATTAAAAAATTGTAAGCGTTCAGTCTCTCCCGGTTAAATTACTTTGAAAAAACCTCCTCGTGAAATAATTTTACAAATTTTTCTTTTTGGCTATTGTACATTGATCTTGGTTGTTTTAAAATGAGGGCATGGATGT
>JADFXM010000124.1 GCA_015233565.1 Candidatus Rifleibacteriota bacterium | reverse complement strand
GACTGAAGGGACTCCACAAGGTGCCCCGCTCTCCCCGCTTCTATCCAACATTGTCTTGGATGAGTTGGATAAAGAGCTGGAAAGGCGTGGGCGCCGATTCGTCCGCTATGCGGACGACGCCAACATATACGTATGTAGCCAACGCGCTGGAGAACGGGTCATGGAATCGGTAAGGTGCTTTATCACTCAAAAGCTGAAACTACGGGTTAATGAGAAGAAAAGTGCGGTTGCTAACCCAGGGGACCGAAAATTCCTTGGGTTCAGTTTTGGTAAAGGGAGGGATGCCAAGAGGCGGATTGCGCCCAAGGCTCTGGCCCGATTCGAAACTAGAATTCGATTCCTTACCAGACGAACTCGCTCAGTAGGCTGGTTGAAAATCATTCACGATCTTAAGCTCTACCTAAGGGGATGGCTTGAGTATTTTGGCTTTTGCCAAACACCAGCGACTTTGGCAGAGCTGGAGAGATGGATGAGGCACCGGCTGAGGAGCTTGATCTGGAAGGCATGGCAAAATGGTAGGCGTAGATTCATAGAATTGCGGAAACGGGACGTGAACAAGATTGTTGCGGCAAAGACCGCAGCGAGTACAGCAGGCCCGTGGCGTACTTCCAGCTCACCTGCCATGCACTTGCTTTTCCGACAAAATTCTTCGAGAAACAGGGACTTCCGAGGCTAGTGATCACATGCCGTTAAACTCGCCGAACCGCCGTATGCGGACCCGCATGTACGGTGGTGTGACAGGGAAAGCTGGTGACAGCCTACCTATGTCGATCTTGCCAACCCACCCCCTCGGTCTCGCCCTGCCAAACAACGGCAGGGCAAGACTTTACATAACAGGTATATTATGGTGTGTACTGAAAAGCTGTCGTAAGCTTGCCGGTGAAAGTCCGGTCCCGGTAATTGTCAGGAAGCCGGGTAGTTAATTTCCGGTGCTCTGGGGTGACCTGGTGTGCCGAAGCGAAAGGATTACTCCGTGAAGGAGTGACAAAGCAACAGTCCGTATCATGAAGAGAATCTGTTATAAGAGAGGGAGCCGAGCCCGTCATAATGGGGCGAAGGCCGTGGAAAGGGCTAGTGATCCTGAAAATCAGCCCTGAAGAACCCTCCGGCGTAGGGGGAGCGGAATGTTGTGATAGTTTACGACGGATCAATAGAGATCTCACAGAGTCGAAGGCTCACATCCTTCGGAATCTCTGGTATAAGCATTGCGCGAAGTCCAGGGAGGCGCTTTATGAGAAGTCGGATGAGCCCATAATACCAGTCACGAATAGATCAAGACAAACCATTCGAGGGAAGGGGCTCTACTTCCATCATGCTCAGCGAGGAGGTAAGTGATGGTGCATGCCCGAAAAGGCCAACCACACCTGGTAGATTCAACACGAGAACTCCAGCGCAAGCTTTACTTTGCGGCCAAGAAGAGTCGCAATCGGCGCTTTCATGCGCTGTATGACCGCATCTACCGGCCCGATATTCTTTGGCGGGCCTGGATAGAAGTGAGAGCAAACGATGGTGGCGCCGGAACCGATGGCCAAACCTTGGATATGATCGAAGAGGGAGGAGTCATCGAGTTTCTGGATGCCATCCAACGGGAGCTGAAAGAGGGAACATATAGACCGCTTCCAGTGAAGCGCGTGTATATTCCCAAAGCCAATGGAGGTCAAAGACCGCTGGGTATTCCCACGGTTCGAGACAGAATCGTTCAACAAGCATGTCGAATTGTCATTGAACCTGTATTCGAAGCTAACTTCCAGGATTGTTCCTATGGATTTCGACCAAAGCGCAGTGCGGTACAGGCGATACAGCAAGTAAAAGATGATCTGGTTTATGGCTGGCAAGTCGTGGACGCAGATATTCGGGGTTTCTTTGATAACCTGGATCATGACTTGCTCATGTCGCTGGTAGCTCGGCGAATCTGCGATCGTAGAGTCTTAAAGCTAATTCGCGGATGGTTGAAGTCAGGAGTCATGGAAGCAGGTGAGTGGAAGGCTGTGGAGGACGGCTCTCCGCAAGGAGGGGTCATAAGTCCGCTTCTGGCCAACATTTACTTGCATGTCCTGGACATGTTTTGGATGCGAGATTTCTCACATTTGGGAAAGCTTGTGCGTTATTGTGATGATTTCGTCATTGTGTGCTATCACCGCTGGCAAGCGGAGGAGGCTATGAAAGCGATACAGGGGATCCTGAAGCGCTTGAAACTGGAGCTTCATCCGGAAAAGAGCGGGATAGTGAATTTGAACGAGGCCGGTTTTGACTTCCTTGGGTTTCATTTTCACAAAGGCCAAAGTCGATTGAGTGGGAAGAAAGCTCCACTCATGTGGCCAAGTCGGAAAGCGATGAAAGCCATTTGTTTGAAAATCCACGATATTGCGAGTGTTCGGTGGCTTCGAATTCCGTTGGAAGAGATATTAGGAAATCTGACCCCGGTAATACGGGGGTGGTGCGGATACTTCCGACGAGGTAATGCTACGAAACAACTTCAAACGTTGGATCGATATGTCAGAAGTCGTTTATGGAAGAACTTCTGGCGTCGTGGAAACAGACGTTCCAGAGCGGCTAAACAGAAATTCTGCGAATGGTGGGATTCGATGAAAGTGGAACCTTTCTATCTCAAAGGGTATTGCGGCGGCGTCATTCGAAAACCAGCAGGTGAAGATGGTCGGAAAGCCGTGTGAGGGAAAACCTCATGCACGGTTTGATGTGGCGGGAACAGGAAACGGGTTTTCCGAAAGGGAAATATCGCGCCTGGTCTCGACCCTACCAAACCTGCGCGGGTGTTGGGCTCTTGTGTAATCCAAACGTCTTCTATGGCGCGAACCGCCATGACAATGCTTCCAACCGTAGTTTTTTCTTGGTCCGATGCCCTGTCCGACGCGACCCCGCCCCCCAAAAATAAAAACCATTTTTGGGGGCTCCCAGAGCCCCTTTCCGAAGGTAAAGTAAAAAGATATCTCCAACAGCATATAAAGCTATACAGTTACTTCGCCGAAAGTCCCGTTGTTTACGGGCGCCCGCACATTATTGCCATAAACAAATCATTGCGCGCCCTTCTGCGATTCTTCTGAGCCCCGCGAGGCAAGGTTGATAATCGTTCCTGGCTATTTTGCTTAAACGATATATTTCCATTACTCGCTAAAACCCCTTGCCTCGCTCGCTGCCAAATCAATGCTCTGTTTATCTCGCAAAACACGCTTGTTTCAAACCGAAACACTTTAGGGTTTTTAGGAAGGGAACTGTATCAAATCAAAATCAGGAAAAGATTGGCGGCAATATATAAATATCTGTCAATCATTAAGAGAAAGACAAAACCAAGGAAAATAAGACAATCTCAATATAATTGTCTTGACATATGTCAAGACAATTACTTATATTAAAAATAGGAGATGATAAAATGTTAACAACTCTTACAAATCAAAAAAAAACAGTTTTAACGCGTAAAATGCTCAATCATAAAGAACTAGAGGATAATCTAACCTCTTCTATTCGAGAATCTTTGGGCCTTTCGACTGAAAAACTGGGCCAATTACTTCAAGTGAGTTCACGAACTATAGCTCGTTGGGAAGAGCGTGTGAACATCCCAAGAAATTCAAGTCAGATTTTACGAATTCACAAGTTAAAGGAAATAGTAGACATTGGTTTAAAAGTCTATACTGCTGAAGGTTTGCAAGAATTTCTTTCCAAACCTCAACCTATTTTCAATGGCCATACAGCCTATCAACTTATCTCAATTGGCGAATATGATAGCATTATAAGCGCTTTAGCCGCCGATTTTGAGGGTTTGGGATTCTAATGCCAATATCCTCTTTTATAGTGCCGTGGTCCGGTTATGCTGTTCGACATCTTCCCGAACCGAAAAAAGGTCAAACTTTTGACCCACTTGATTTTACTTGGTGCGGCAAAAGTTCTGAAAATCGCTGGAATACACTTGGAGAACCAACCCTTTATCTTGCCCAAGAAAAAGATGTTGCTCTTGCTGAGTATGCACGGCATTTTCAAATCGACCGTTCTCCAGGTCTTGCTAAGAAAACTCAAAGGCGAAAAGTTTATCGCTTCAAAATAGAACTTTCTTATACCCTGGATCTTAGAAACCGAGCCTTGTGCAAAGCGCTTTCTTTGACAAAATTTCCTGGTTGTTTTGCTGATAAAAAGATCGCTCGATCTACTGCTACATTTCTTAGAAATACCACATCAGTTCAAGCCATCTTTGTTCCCTCAATTGCTTTTCTTGATGATCCCGATAAATGGTGTCTTGTCGTTTTTCTTGAAAAACTCGAACCTAACACCAAAACCTTCTTTAAAAACTGCCGAACCGATGGGTATTTTCGGATCTCTTAATATGTAATTTTACCGCATTGCAAAAGGATTTTTTAATATTTTTTTGTTACCCACAGGTCGTTTGGTAACAGGAAAATGATATAATACTCCGAAATGAAGCTGGGGTTTAGAAATGAAAAGCAATCCATTACAAGCGTATGGTTATATTCGCGTAAGTTCAGAGGAACAAGCTAAAAGCGGCCTCTCTCTTTCCGGGCAGAAAAGAAAGATAGAAGCTTACGCAAAGCTTACTGATATAGATCTAATCAAAGTGATTCAAGATAGCGCCATATCAGCCAAAAACACCGAAAGAGAAGGGCTTCAGGAGCTTTTAAAAGCTGTAGAAAACAGAGAAATTCAAGCAGTAATAGTTTACAAGCTTGACCGCCTTTCAAGAAGTGTAATAGACACTCTTAATCTGATATCCAGTTTCGAAAAGCACAACGTGGCTTTTCACTCCATTCAGGAAAAGATAGATACCAAATCAGCCCTGGGGCGATTCTTTTTAACAATCACTGCGGCTTTTGCTCAAATGGAACGCGACACCATTTCCGAAAGAACCGCCTTTGCTCTTAAAGAGAAGCGCAGGCAAGGCAAAAGAGCCGGGAACATTCCTTTCGGCTTTGATTTGGCCTCAGACAAACAGACGCTTCTGGAAAATTCCAATGAACAAAAAGCTATTAAGCTCATTCTAAGGCTTCATTCCAAGAATTTGTCTCTTCGCAAAATAGCTTTTGAACTTGCAAAAAAAGGTTTAAAGCCCAAACATTCTTCGAAATGGCACCCCAAGGTCATTAAGAGCATAATTAGTGCTAACTATGCTACATAAAGTGATATACATTTGTTAAATGTATTATATTTTGTATAATTAAATATATATAAGATACTAATGTGTTAAAGGAGCTAATAACTTATGACAATGCGTAAACAAAAGAAGCCTGAGCCTCAAGAACCGCCTCCAACAAGTGTTTCTTCAACGTTAATAGCTTTCAGAATTCAAGCTGACCTCTTAGAAAAACTTGAGCGCTTCATTAGAAAAATGAAACGGGACAATCCCGGTTTACCAATAACACGAGCCAGTGCCATTAGAATGATAGTTACGAAATTTCTCGAAAAGACTGACAAAATAGGACAATAGGAGAGCCGTTGTTCATCAACGTTCCAAAAGCATTAGAAAAATATCTTATTGATTTCTTAGAAATTGTTGTAAAGAGTAAAAAACAAAAGAAAATATTTTTTTAGGTAAATATTATTAAAATAATTCCGCTTTCCGAAAAATAAATAAAAATTCCTAAAATATCGAAAAATTATTCTAAAGCAAAACATTTCAAACCTAGTGCAGCACAAAAATTTGTTAAGAAAATATTTGTACCATATGTGCAAAAAAATAGGATAAGAAGAATCGCGGGCGAATACAACTTGCTATATCACATCAGAATCAGCTTTTGCAGGCTTGTAAGTATTAGGGGTTATCCTGAGAAAAGGCCTTATCATTGATAGTTTTCGCACGTGCGAAGAGAGTTTTGGCTGACGCATGCCGTCCGTGGGAATCATACAATTCGGCGAGATTGCCAAGGTCTTCTACGACTATCGGATGATCTGGCCCATAAATTTTCTCATCAATGATCAATGCACGCTTGAAGATTGATTCTGCTTTCGAATATTGTCCTTGAGACTCATACAATCCCGCGAGATTGGAAAGAGTCGTTGAAATAGGAAACTGTTCTGGCTCATGAACCTTCTCTTGAATATCTAACGCACGCTTGTAAAGCGCCTCAGCTTGTGCATAATGCTTTTGAGTTTGATAGAAGAATGCGAGTGTGTTCAGACTCGATATAACATCAGAATGCTTTGGACCAAGGGCCTTCTCTTGAATAGTTAGCGCGTGCTGATAAAGTGGCTCAGCCAATGCAAAGCAACCTTGCGATTTATATAACCCAGCTAGGCTAATCAAGCAATTTGCAACATCTGGGTGGTTCGGACCAAGAGCTTTCTCCATGATTGCTATTTCATGCTTGTAAAGCGGCTCAGCAAGTGCATACTTTTTTTGACACTGGTACACTGCTGCGAGGTTATTTAATACTATTGCAAGGCTGTGAGGGTTAGGGTTACTGGCTTTCTCATTGATTGTCAGTGCCTGTTTCAAAAGTGACTCAGCCAGAACATATTGTTCTTGATCCTTGTAGGCTAAAGCGAGGTTGTTTAGGCTAATTGCAACATATTTATGGTCGGTGCTATTGTTTTTCTCGGCAATTTCAAGTACTTTCTTGCGAATAGCTATTGCTTGGCTATACTTCCCATTTTCACAAAGCGACCAAGCTTGCTGATCGAGAGAATCCCACTCAGCATTTAAGCCTTGAGAAAACCCCATGGATGCGGTCAAAACGAAGAGACTAAAAAAGAGCAATTTCAATTTGTTTCGGATCATTACTGCCTCCTCTTTTAGATCATGAAGGTTCTTAGAGCCTTTATAGGCATAGAAATGCCTGGTTAGTGTTTGGTGCATATCCATAAAATGAGTGCTCCCAATGAGATGTAGTATTGCTGTGAATTAGTGGTGAATTTTTACCATCTGGGGGGTGATTAGCAGCTTGGTTCATAAAAAATGCGTGCTTTCCATCTTCGACAAACAACTGCTCGAGCGCGGATTCTCCATCGCCAAGTATTTCTCGCGCAATGAGGAGAGTTTCTCTGTACCGACGGCACTGTTCATAATCAAGTTTTTCGGCAATATCGTGCTTTGAACCGAGTAGCTTAAAAAGCTTATTGTGGATTCCATCAAATCCGTTCAAATAAATAACGTCTTTCAGTGTTGCCTTAAAATGGTTGGGAAAAAACCGATACCGGTTGACTACGACGTAACCAATTGTTCGACGCTCTTCGACCGAACATGACGCGCCCTCTGCCATGATAATTCTTGCAAGTAACATTTCGTCATCGGATAGAGCAGGTTTAAGATCGCAGGCTTTACAAACTATTTTCAACTTGACTGAAGCCTTCCAAACACCTGCCAAATATATAGCAACTGTGGCAGATTCACGATTTTTGAATGATATTGAAAAAGTATTCCCTGTCGCTTTCGAGGGCTTACGCCACTCGATTAAATCCGAAATGTCAATTTCACCATCTTCGGTTGTTTTAACGGCTTTAGCGGCAAATTCAATCTTCTCATCAAAACCAAATACGCTGAGATTCTTTGGTTTGGTAATCCAAGCTCTTTTTTTGTTTTTCATGGCTTTCACTAATATCGACGTATTACCTTAAAATTATACCAGCATTGCGAGACTTTTAGAGCGCCATACAATCATGGCACCCTGAATGGACATATGCGTTAACTTCAACCGAAAAGGGCCTTTAGAAGAGAATTTTCTTTTTACTGGATAACCAGTGGTTTTTCAACGGGAAGGAGCCTGTAGATCACTCTGGTGGAAAAGGAGATCAAAAAGGGGCTATACCTAACAGATTAAAAAGAGCGTTTAATGTTTTGGTTTCTTATTGCTTTTCTCCCGATTGGCTTTTCGAACCTTTTCTAACAGCGGCTTTACTAATTTTACTCGTTTTGAAACAAGATCATAAAAGTTTTCATGAGTGCCAACTGCAAAAACCAAACAAACTTTGTCTTCCTCTAAAAGCAAATACGCTGCTCGGTAATCCCCGCTTCCCTTAATTCGAAACTCTAAGGACTTTATACCTTGCAAGTTTCCTTTCAGATCATGGCCCTTTGTTGGTTTCTCTTCTAGTTTAAGAATCTCTTCAACTATCTCTTCGCGGTTGTAGGGAAAGCCTTTCAGATCTTTTTGTGAAAGCGGATCCAATTCAATTCGAAAAAGTTCTTTCATCATTTCTTGATCTTAATGTTGTTTTTTTTAGCGAAGGCCCGTAATTCCATGGTATTTCCCTCTTTGTATTCATGCAAGGCATATTCAGCAAGCACGTCAAAAGGGTTTTCGACTTTAGCAAGATGAATTCCTGTTTGCTCAGGTTTCACAAAAAAAACATCTCCAGGTTCAATGTGATAATCTTTCCGCATCTTTAATGGAAATGTAAGACGGCCCTTCTCATCAACTTTCAAAACAATATTTTCTTTCATTTTTTTCTCCTAGTGGGTTAACCCCACTTTTATTAGTATATCCTTTTCTTCTTATAAACGCAAAATCAACAACTGGGGGTAAACCCAACATTTCTGTTACCAGATGCAAACAAACTTAAAAAGCGTTTGTTAAAGCTATTTTCAGGGGTTATCAAATTTTCGGTGGACTAATTTGACATATGTCAAAATAATACGACA
>JADFXM010000123.1 GCA_015233565.1 Candidatus Rifleibacteriota bacterium | reverse complement strand
TAGATAAAGCAGAGAATAGGCACGTTTTTTCCGCAATGCTCGATGAACTTGAAATAGACCAGCCAAGATGGAAAGAATTATCAAGTGTCAAAGATGTCTTTGAGTTTTCCGAAAATGTCGGATTTCCTTTGCTGGTTCGACCTTCATATGTCCTTTCCGGAGCTGCAATGAATATTGTTTCAAATGTCGGTGAATTAGAACATTTTCTTTCACTGGCCAGGAAAGTTTCAAAGCAGTATCCAGTTGTGGTGTCTGAATTCATTCAAAATGCAAAAGAAATTGAAATAGATGCAGTTGGAAATAGAGGTGAAATTGTCGCTTATGCTATTTCCGAGCATATTGAATTTGCCGGGGTTCATTCCGGCGATGCTACAATTGTTTTTCCTCCACAAAAAATTTATTTTGAAACCGTTAGAAGAATAAAAAAAATTACAAAAAGGGTTGCCAAAGAACTTAATATCACAGGCCCTTTTAATATGCAGTTTCTTGCCAAAGATAATGAGGTAATGGTTATCGAATGCAATCTTCGGGCGTCAAGAAGCTTCCCCTTCGTGTCGAAAGTTTTAAAAACCAATTTTATTGAAATAGCCACAAAGGTTATGCTTGGCAAAAATGTTAGAAAAGTAGACAAATCCATCTTCGACTTAGATTATCTTGGAATAAAAGCTCCGCAATTTTCCTTTTCCCGGCTGCATAAAGCCGATCCGGTTATTGGAGTCGATATGGTTTCTACCGGAGAAGTTGGATGCATCGGGGAAGGCTATTATGAAACTTTATTGAAATCAATGATCTCAGTTGGCTACACTGTGCCGGAGAGAAACATTTTGCTCTCCACCGGGCCAATCGAATCTAAAGTAGCTTTGTTGGATTCCGTAAAGTTGCTTAAAAGCAAGGGTTTTGAAATATATGCGACACATGGAACGCATGACTTTCTAGTGAAAAATGGAGTTGATGCAACTGTGCTTTTTTGGCCTGATGAAAATAGAGAACCAAATACACTGGTTTATTTAAAAGAAAAAAAAATAGATCTGGTGATAAACATCCCCAAAAACCTTTCTGCAAATGAATTAAATAATGATTACATCATACGTCGCAATTCTATAGACTATAACATTCCACTAATTACAAACCCCCAACTCGCAAAGGCATTTATTCATGCAATTTGTACAATTAATTTAAATGACATTTCTATCAAGAGTTGGGATGAATATAGATAGAAGCAAGACTTCGGCGAGTGTCTTAGAGGCAATCTATGCATTCTTCGAGATCGACCATGGAAATGTTAAATTTAAAGTAAGCGTTCACCTAGGTCTGGAATTAGGATAAATTAACGAAAGCCATAATTTGATTATTCATAGTTTGTCATTCTGATTTTGGGAAATTAATGTCCCTTTCCTTGGTCGGAGAAATGGCAGGTTCCTGTGGCAATCACTTTGATTTTCATATTCATTGTAATGGGTGATGTTCGTCCGGGCCATTGTTTGACAAGATCAATTTTGGAGGGTAAACTAATAGAATTAGTATTATCGGGAGGAAAAAATGAAGAATAAAATTCTGTTTCCATTTGTAACCGTTCTATTCTTTTTGCTTGCAGGAAATGCTTTGTGGGCCCTTGCAATTCCAATTGAATTTCGGATTCTTGATATGAAAAAAACGATCAGTCTTGCCGGGAAAATGCTTTCAGGGGCAAAGCTTTATTCGCTTGATCGGATTACCGGTGAAATTACAAACGTCAACCTTCCCACCTATGAACATTGTTCCGTTCCAGATTCAGAGAAACTCAACGACAAAGAACTTGTAGATTTTTTGAAGCTTAACGCCAAAGCTGTCGATATGCAAACTTTCGGCAGGGCATGGGCTAGTTCCCCTGAGGGGCAGCCAAATTTTGAACTTGGAAAGGTTTTCGATGCTTTCAAAAATGGGCAGGAAATCAGGGTTATGGGTAACGTGGAAGGGAAGAAAAGGGCCGATGGCGTCTTCGAAGTCACGCTTCATTATCTTGATAAAATCTTTGTTAACGGAAAACAAGTTTATCAATACCATTTTAAATAAATTTGCTTTAGAGGAAATTTAATTTCTTCTAGTTTAACCGTAAGAGTGCTCTGAACAGAGATAAGGGGGTTTATTATGAGAATGGTATTCCTTGGAATGCTTATTATGTCTGTGTTCTGTTCTATACCTGCGTTCTGTGGTCCCTTCGATGAAGTAGCTTCAGTAAGTGTTGAAACCAAAGCGCAAACGTCTGAAAACACAACACAACCGGCTGTAACTTCAAATGAACCCCCATCCGCCGAGGAAGTAAATGAAATTTGTCGCAATGCTCACAGTGCCGCTGATTTTGTTAAGCTCGCCAATCAGGTCGAATCTTTAGCCCTCAGGGACGCAATCCTTCTCAAAGGCGCCGAGAAAGCTTCTACTGCGGATGATTTTATACTTCTTGCCAGCAATTCCGTAAGAGATTCAGCAACTCAGAACGCGATTTTAGCTATAGCCTCTGCGAAAGTTTCATTATTCCAGGAGGTCCTGACGCTTGGCAAGAGGGCTTTAAAAGAGATGTTCTCAGATAGTTTACGTCCTTTTGCCGCGTCGGATTGGGGTATATAGGACCGACCAATATCGAACCGGAATATTGGACAATTCCGAAAGACTTCAGGGGGAATATTCTTGAAAAGATCTATAAAACATAATTCTATTTCTTTTTTGATGATGAGCTTATGTCTTTTCAGCATGGTTTCAATGGTCTGGGGATCTTCCCCCATTAAAGGAAACCAGGCTCCTGGATTCTTCCGCCTGATGGTTGGTGAGGTCGAAGTGACTGCGTTGCTGGACGGTTCGATTTCATTCGAACCGGCTATCCTACGTAACACGACCCCTCTTCTTATCAAGATGCTATGGGACCGAGCGGGAATTCTTTCGGCTGAAGCCCCGGCTTCGGTCAATGCTTTTCTGATTAACACGGGAAAAAAACTCATCCTTATCGATACCGGAAATGGTAATGGAAGCGGTTCCGAAAGTTCCTCTCTCTTGGAGAACCTTCGGGAATCAGGCTACCAGGCAGCAGAGATCGACGCCGTTCTCCTGACGCACGCTCATGGGGATCACATCGGTGGCTTGCTAAATCGTAACGGAGAACGAAGCTTCCCGAATGCTGTCGTCTTTTTGTCGAGAGCGGAAAACGACTTCTGGTTGTCAGCGGAAAACGCGGCCAAAGTCCGTCCCGAAAAAAGAAAATCATTCGCCCGGGTTCGGGCTATTGCCGCTGCCTATCAGAAGTTCGATGCATGGAAAACCTTCGAGCCAGGTACAGAGCTTTTTCCTGATTTGAAAGCTGAGGCTGCGTATGGTCACACTATTGGACACACAGTCTATCTGCTTAGTTCCGGGCGGCAGGAAATTATGTTTGTTGGAGACTGCATTCACAATGCAGCTGCTCAATTTCCCCGACCGTCGATTGGCGTCCGCTTTGACGTCGACATTACGAGGGCCATTGAAACGCGAATAGCGCTTTTTGCCAGAATAGCCCGTGAGCATTTGCTTATGGCGGGCGCCCACCTGGCGTTTCCGGGAATTGGCCGTATCCGTGCCGAAGGGCGCGGGTTTGTCTGGCTGCCGGTAACGTTCGGGCCGGTGAAGACGGGGAAATAATTCATTTTTCATCGAAACCGTCTTTTCTGACAGTGAAGCATCCGCAAACGGTTTTGGTCGGTTGAAAGCCGAATTAAAGAAGCGGGGAAAGTCAACTCAAGATTCTGATTTGCTGATTTCGTCAATTGCTTTGATTAATGATTACATTGTTATTACCAGCAATGTTGGACATTTGGAGAACATTCCAAATCTTCAAGTTCAGATATCTTGGGGATTTAAATTTAATGCCATTTTTTCGATTGATGAAGCGCAAGCTTGCTTTGATATAGATCTTCAGCTAAAATTTTTGTGGAAGTTGATCTCATACCAATTTCAATTAGTTCGTTCATCCGACCTATATCGTGCTTGGATTTTTTTTTCTGATTTTTGGTATTTTTTCATACATTCAGGGCGGCATTTTTGGCAATGAAACATGACATATTTTGCCAGCTTTCTGCAAATTTGGTACTTGAAATTTTTTGGGGAACAGTATAAGAAGGTTGAGCATCGGTTTTTCTTTTGAAAAATGGGGGTAGTCATAATGTATGCAATTTCAACAAAAAAACTTACAAAAAGAATTGGACTTCTGAAGCCACAGACTTTGATTGATGAAGTGACTCTTAACATTGAAGAAGGCCATGTTTTTGCAATGGTAGGACCCAACGGTGCCGGAAAAACGACATTTTTCAAGTTACTGACTGGTCTATCCCAACCCACGATCGGAACTGCTGAAATTTTTGGAATTAGTGTAAGTAATCCTTTATCCCGTAAAGGAATGGCATTTCTTCCGGAAGTTGTTTCCCATCCGGAGTATCTCACGATTGGCGAATATCTTACATTTCACGCTAATTTGCTCGCCATGAAAAATGTTGTACAAAAACAAATTGATTGCCTCAAAATCGTTGACATGAGTGGCTCCGAATCACTTTTCCTGGCTCATCTTTCCAAAGGAATGCGGCAAAGAGTGGATATTGCCAGAGTGCTTCTTGGTGACCCAAGGCTTGTACTTCTGGACGAACCTTCCACTGGACTTGATCCTATCGGACAAAAAAATCTGATGGATCTGTTGTTATTACTCAAAAAGGATAGAGGAATAACAATTCTTCTCAATTCGCATTCTGTATCGATTATTTCTGAAATCTGTGACGAAGTTGGCATAATGAGCGAAGGAAAGATTCTGAAATTTTGCAGTTTGGCAGAATTGCAGGGAATGGAAAAATTCAGAATCGTGGTTAGATTAAGCAACTCCGATTTGTCCTGGAAAGAAAAAATTGATGGAAAAGCGAAAATTCAATCATTGAGTTCTGAGTTAACTGAGATTATTTTTGATTATGAGGAGGAATTTCAAAAAGCTATTCGACTCCTTTGTAATTCTGGAATAACGATAGTTGAAGCTGGGAGAAACAAAAGTATCCTGGATTCAATTTTCAGGGAAATAATCGCAAAAAGCGCCTAAAGGAGTGACATCGAGTGAATAGAAAAGTTTTATTGATCGCCAAACAAACTTTGATAGATGTTTTCAGGCACAAAGTTATCTCATTGCACCTGATTTTTCTGTTGATTGCATCTGGACTTTTTAACCTTTTCGGGCATTTTGCGACGACTCCTGATTTGGAATACAAAATGATCCAGGATGTTGGAATTTCAGTAATAAATCTTTTCGGCTTATTAATGACACTCTTTATTGGAGCAACTTCGATCAGAGACGATTTGAACAGGAAAACTGCATATGCCGTTTTAACTCTTCCTATCAGCAGGTCTGAATATTACATTGGCAAGTTTTTAGGTGTTACAATTTCGACCGGGGTTAACATTTTAATCATGATCGCCATTTTTGCGGGTCTGCTGTTCATCAAATTCGGAACAATCTGGACTCCGGTTGCCTGGATACTAATCTTTATGTGTATGGAATTTTCAATAGTTTCGGCGCTAGTTCTACTTTTTTCGCTTTCTGATTCAATGGTACTTAGTTTTTCTTTTACTTTTTTCCTTGTTGTGATAGGGAACCTTTCGGAACACATAGGACATTTGGTGGAAGAATTGGAAATCCCGATGCTTTCCATGCTGAAAAAAGCTGTTTTTCTAATAGTTCCCAATTTTGAATTATTCAACGTTAAAGCGAAAATTCTGAAAAGCCTTTCAATTTCTCCAACGCTCCTTGGTTGGGCATTGGCCTATACTGTGCTTTACATATCGGTTACAGTTTTTATGGCGACCATGATTTTTGAGAGACGGGATCTATGAAAATCAGCAAGAGTTTTTTTGTTGCACTTATTTTCCTGATTTTGCTAGCGTTTGTCCGGAATGGGTTTGAAAGGGCCTGGAGCCATGAAATCAAGCCGCTAAAGTCGACGGAAAAGATTGCCTACCTGAGCCAGAATGACATCGACGAAGTTGTACCAAAACCTCCGGGTGTAAATATTTCTTATGCTCATATTTTGAATCATTCTCCTCTAAATTCCCCGCTGAATTCAGCTTTGAAGGGAGGAAGTAAGAGCTCTTTAAATGGAAATTCTTCCGGAAACGAGAATTCAAGCTCAGGAGAAGAGCATGATCAGCCGAGAGAACAACGGCATTGCCACGAAGATGAGCACGAACATGGGGCCGATCATGACCATGAACACGAAAGTTCACTGGGCGATCCCGATCAGAAAAATGTAAACATGGGGATGATACTAATCCTGGATCATCTGGGCCTTGCAGAACTGGCTGCGAATCTCTTATGGGTACAAATGGACGAGGATTCCCACAAAGGCCTTTGGCACCGCGTTAATTTTTATTTAGATCTAATCCCGAGGATCGATCCGCATTTCATTGAAGCATGGCTCTTGAAGGCATACATTCTTGACCAGGTAAACAAACTACATGATGAATCTCTGGCACTTCTTGAAAAGGCAACGGAACACAACCCAATGAGCTGGGAAATCCATCAACAAATAGGTGTCCAGGCCTTCAATTTCAAAAACTTCCATGGGCCAAAACGCGATCTTAAAAAAGCTCTGGAACATTTTACGATGGTTTCCGAATTTTCAAATCGTCCGGATTACATTGACAATTTCATAGCGTATACACTTGCAGCACTTGGAAAAAGGGCTGAAGCGATTGAATATCTTCAAAACCGCTTGAAAGGGCAAATTTCGGAAGATAACAAAAGATTTGTTCAACAGGCGCTCAAGAGGGTAAATTCCAACGAAAATTTCTGAGTGGAATTTTGAAAATGTTTTGGAAATTCTATTTCATGGATCTGCACGAACAAAAGTGTTCAAGAGTGCTGCAATTTCCAAAAACAATATTTTCTGTGGTAGACAGAGTTATTTCTTCAGTTTTCTAAAATCCTCCGCAGTCATTATGAATACTTTTACGGATTTGTTGAAATATTTCGCATCCTTCCAATAGCACATTCCAACTTTAAGCAAGACTTTTATGGAGTTCACATTCTCCGGTTCGCCAAAACCAATAATTTCGGCGAGCTTGTACTCCTGAAAGGCGGTCTCCACGATTGCTGATGCAGACTCTGTTGCATAGCCTTTCCCCCAGGATTTATGGACGAATCTGTATCCCAGTTCGGGCTGTAGGAAATCCTTTTCCATCGGTTTTTCAAGTCCGCAATATCCAATAAGGAGATTGCTTGCTTTTTCGATTACAGCGTATTTCCCAAATCCATTGTCCTGGTAGCTTTTAATTACTTCGAAAAGTCGTTCTTTTGTTCCAGACTTGTCCAAGGCGCCTGTTACTGAGTATTTCATAACTTCAGGGCTTGAAAAAATTGGATAGACTGCCTCAAGATCGGTGGGAGCAAATTTCCGAAAAATCAATCGCTCTGTTTCTTGTACCATTTACCCTCCAAACAAATTTTCACCAAAATTTTCATAAAACCTCTCTCAAATTTGGAAATTATACCAATTTCAATTAGTTCGTTCATCCGACCTATTTCGTGCTTTAGGTCTTCGTAAATTGGAGTTGGGTCTGACAGAAATGAATGCTTCAACTATCCAATAAAGGCTCCTGATTTTCATGAAAGTTCCGTGTTCTCTTGGAAAATATACCGATCCAACTTCATTTTGATCAGATCAATGTTCTTGGGGTTATGCACATATTTTTTGGGATTGGTATTAGAAATTCAGATTTCCTGACTCAGGAAGAATTCGTATGGCACCTTTTGAGGTTAAAAACGCAACAATAAAGCCAATTTATATGCAAAACGCGCCCTTCTATTTTCCGAGATATTTCTCCGAAATGTTGATCAATTTGTGCATGAATCAGGAGTTATGGAATTGGTTTTCCCAGAGTGCTTTATTCCCCATTTTTCATTTTTTTCGGTACAACACTTATCGTTCCATTGTTTTCAAGGATGGCTGAATGTACTTCTTCAATTGTTGTGCATCCAGCTTGTCGGAGTGCTGAACTAAGCTCATGGTGAGTCAATTGAGCATTTTTTAAAACAGTTTCGTAGAGTTTGCCATTATGAATGAGTACCTGAGGGTGCCCTTCAATTATTTTTTCCAGCCATTTACTTTTGTATGTGGCAAATCCAAAAATGTAATTCAGAATAACCAAAGTTGTTGCGGAAATTAATCCCCCCATGAGGGAATTGTCACCTGCATTCATGGAGTTTTGCACGGCATTTGCCAGAACGAGCAAAAGTACAAGATCAAATGGAGCCAGTTGTCCTACCTGGCGTTTTCCTGTTAATCGTAGAAGCACTATAAGAAAAACGTAGACCACAGCAGCCCTAAGAATGATCTCCTGGTATGATACGGTCATATTAAACATTTTTTTTTCTCCAACCTAAGCCGATCGATGAAAATAAAAATACAATCTTCACCTTACCTTGAATCTATTGATTCCGTCTACCTTAGAAAGTGCGCCGATAATTCGGTCCATGTCCTGGTCGTAAAGAACTTTTGCGATAGTTTCAATTTCAATTTCATTATTTTGAACATCCTTGGAAAAATTGACAGATTTAACTGAAATATTGAATTGGCTCAGTAACGCTTTAACTTCTTCTATCAATCTTGGACGATCAATTCCCTTAATGTAAACAGTCCTAGAACCACTTCCATGGAGATATGATTTTTCGAAAAAGTCCAATCCGATTAGTAACCGTTCACTTACCCATGCAAAAAACGGCAGGAGTAAATTTCTTTCATGATGTTTCGATTACCTCTAACCACTTGGAGTTGGCAGCAAAGAAGGTGGGGTAACCCCAACCCGAAAGCATCTCAA
>JADFXM010000122.1 GCA_015233565.1 Candidatus Rifleibacteriota bacterium | reverse complement strand
TATTGACAGCTTTACAAAAATTTCAAAGCACAAAAATATCTTCTTTGAATAATCGAAAAATAATTTTTTCTGGATTATCATCCTCTTAATATTTTAGCCCTGGTTTCTTTCCATGAAAATCTGTGATGAAGAAAAAATTTGCAAGTGCTGTGGTGAAAGTCTTGTAAAGATCGGGCAGGAAAGCAGCGAACGAATGGATGTTATACCTGCTCAGATGCGAGTATTACGCCAAATTCGTTTAAAATATGCCTGCCCCGGTTGCGAGGGAATCGAAGATCCGGAAGGAGCCGTTAAAATCGCTCCTCTTCCAGTCCAGATTATTCCAAAGGGCATTGCCAGTGCTGGTCTTCTTGCACATGTGGTTGTTGCCAAATATGCTGACGCTCTTCCACTTTATCGACAGGAACAACAGTTTCGTCGTTTGGGTGTGAACATTGGTCGCGGAACTCTCTGTAAATGGGTGCTTCAAGTTGCCTCGGCTTGTGAAATTATCGCCAACCTTTTATTAGAAAAAATTACAGAAGGTCCAATCTTAGGAATGGATGAGACCCCCGTCCAGGTGCTTAATGAACCGGGCCGGACAAATACGACCCTCTCATATTTTTGGGCATGTCGAGGGGGGGACCCCAATCATCCAACAATTGTTTTTCGATACTATCCGTCACGTGGAAGTAGTGTCCCGAAAGAGCTTCTTAAAAACTATCGGGGATATCTCCAGACGGATGGATATATTGGCTATAAGCTGATCGGAAAGCGTGATAGCATAATTCATCTCGCATGCATGGCCCATGTTCGGAGAAAATTCGTCGATGTAGTGAAAGGAGCCAAAAAAAGTGGAGTTGCCCAGGAGGCTCTGGAATATATAGGAAGTTTGTATGAAATAGAACGAAGAGCCGACGAACAAAATCTTACTCCGGAGGCGCGTTTTGAAACTCGCAATCTTGAAGCTAGACCCTTGTTGGTTGAATTCAAATCGTTCCTGGAGAAAAAGGAAAGAACAACTCCTCCGAAAAGCCTATTGGGAAAGGCAATCAGTTATACTTTAAACCTCTGGAAGGAATTGAATGTTTATCTGGAGGATGGAAGATTGCATATAGATAATAATCTGGTCGAGAATGCCATTCGGCCAATAGCTCTGGGCAGAAAAAACTGGCTATTCGCAGCTTCTCCTCGAGGAGCACACGCAACTGCAACTCTGTATTCCATTATTGAAACAGCCAAGGAAAATGGCCTGGAGCCTTATGCTTACTTACGTTTTCTTTTTACCGAATTGCCCCAGGCAACTTCGAGAGAGGAAATCAAAGCTTTGTTGCCACAAAATCTGGATCGGAACAGACTTTCCAAATTTATGGATTTGGAAAATCACAACCGAATTGATAGTTCAACTAGGGTTTAAATAGACGCTTACCCCGCAGCTTGCGGGCGTTGGTTGCAAACTTGAGTGCGGAGATAAGTTTTAAAAATGCTTTTAAGCGCCTTACAGTCAGGGCTCCCTGACTGGGCGCTACCGATTCAAAAGCTTTGGGTTTTTCTTGCCTTTTTCCAACCAATGTTGATTGTGGTGAATATTAAACTGCCACACACCCGATTTCAGCTTTAAAACGGCTTCGGATCAACGGTTGAGTTTCCCAACGATGAAAATCGCTACTAAAAAAAAATTGAAAGGATGGCCGAAAAACCCGAAACGATGGCCTTTTGGTTCTAGTTCGGCACTAAACGCCAGTTTAATCAGCACAATATCGAGCTCACCAGCTAGCAACGCGAGCCTGGTGCAGCGGATGATTGGTAGGACATCTTGCCACATGAAAAGCGTTTTCGCCAAAATCGCCTAACCAACCGCACCGATTAATGTCTTAATTTGCCGGAATCAATTAAGTCCGGCGGCCCCCGATTCCCGAAACAACCCTGGCGCACCGAATGGACCGAAAACTGTGTTTAAGCCGGTTTTGGCCCACGAAGTTTTTAACGAGTGAATGGGGGGCTGAAATAGTTAAAGAGTATGTCTTTTAATCTTCCACACTTACAATCCTAAGAACTTTTCCGGAACCTATAGGCTTCCCCTCCCAAAGGATGAATTCTTTTCCCTCAAACAGCTTGCCCAAAACAAACTGTGAATTTAAAAATTTCACTGGAACATGGTAGGTTTGGCCGAGTTCAAGCAGTTGCCCCCCCAAAAGCAACCGACAGTCAAACGCTTTGCCGTCAACAATAAACGGACACCCATAGAAATCCACAGCGGCATTAGATCCACCAACAGCCGTTTTTCGACCACCTTCTTCACTTGTTTTAAACCGTATTTCTGCGATAATATCGGGATTCATGTATATCTCAACGTGGCGGAAGCGGAAAATAATTGAGCACCTGAGGTTTTAGCAAGGGCAAAGCCTCATTGGGAACTACAACAGCTGGGACATTCCTGTCCACTGTCGTAACCCCCAATTTTTCTAAAAGGTCTTTTGGAGCTTCAGTTTTAATAAGGGTATAGGGAGGATCCTTAAAACCATAATAAGCTTGTTTTGCATAAGATGAAGCACCATCGGCAGTGGTAGAAAAATATTTGCCTTCTGCGGAGCCAAGGTTTCGAAACAAGCCCTGCTTTTGAATATCTGCAAGTTCTGTGGGGTTTACAGCACGCCATAAAGGAGTATTTGCCCCTTGGGAACCTAGGATCGAGGTTTCTGCACCTAGACTAGAAATTAACCCTCTAAGAGCAAAGCCAGTTTGTACTACCATCATGGTATTACCCATGATTTTTACGCCACGCCCCTTGGCACTGGTATCCAAAGTGTTGTTATTATAAAGAGATGTGAGATCAGGAGAAGAATCAAATTGTAAATTTCGATTTATCTCTTGTTGTTCTTCAACTGAAATTGGTTTTCCACTAACTGGGCCAATAAAAAATTCTCTTTGAGTTTGAGCCCGCGGATCAGGAACACTTGGTGCCAGTGCTGGATAATTTAATTGCGCAGTGCATAACCCAAAAGGATCCACCCAGCGCATCGGGTTGTTTCTGGCATACCCATATCGATTCTGTCCCCCCAAGAATCCGATTGGATCGCTGCTGTAGAATCTGCCGTATTTCGGCTGGTAATACCTATTCCGTAGGTTGTACAACCCCGTAACCGGACTAAACCTTCTGCCGGTATAAAGATGCGGCGAAAGTGTAGCAGCATAGTATTTCCCATACCACCACGTATCGGAAACCTGATGCAATATTGACGTAAATATGCCAGGAAACCTGGTTGCCTGTGTTGGTTTTGGAGACTCTTCCCCTGGTGAAAAAAGGGAAAGAACTGTCGTTGACCCTTGACGTGAGTTTTCTGACATGCAGGCGAAAAGAGAAGATGGAATCAGGGTTAACGCGAGGAAAACCCAGAGAAGCAATTTTTGTAATCGGAATTTCATGCCTGAATATTTCGCCTTTTATTTGTTCGAAGAAGATTATAAAGCATTTAGCGACTAAAAGAAAGAGCTTAAAAAGTGTCTTGAAAAGCGAGTTTCGGGAGTTAGTCGATTGGTTTTATGTAGTGCATTTTTCTTTTAGCAGCTAAAAAAATAAAGCGCTGGAAGCGCTTATCAATTCTTTCATTTTCGGACTTTTTTGATAAGGTTCTCTAAGATTGCCGAAGAGCGGTTTTCCTCAGCAATTCTCGGTCAATGTTTAGATTGGCTTGAGAAGCCATTTTCTAGAAATGTGGTTTCTTCTTTGTGAGAAGGTGAAAATTTGTGCCAATAATCGGCAGAAATACTCGCCGAGAATTGCTGGATTTTCCTACCCAGACTTGCACTAGACAATGTCATTGATTTCAGAAAAACCATCACCTTATGGACTTTCTATTCGGAAACTTTTTTCTCTTCTTCATCAGCAGTTTCATCAGCAGCTAAAGAAGAAAATTTTTGATTTTTCTTCAGTCTGGCGCCTGGATGCGTAGCTAAGAAAATTTCACGAAGCTTTAGTATGGAAACTTGAGTGTATATTTCAGTGGTCGTTAGTTGCGCGTGGCCGAGCATTTGCTGAATAAAACGAATGTCAGCACCGCCTTCCAGCATTAAAGTCGCCATTGTGTGGCGAAAAAGATGGCACGATCCGTGTTTCCCGACTCCGGATTCAATCAGAATGTTTCTGACTATTACCCCAAGAGTTCTATCACATAAGGAAGTTCCGTTAGAAGCCAGAAAAATGAATCTTTCATCAGGTTCTATCACAAGATTTGGCCTGGATTCCTCAATGTATTTTCGTGTCCAGGCTAATGCGCGCTCACCGATTGGAATTACTCTGTCTTTTTTTCCTTTGCCCAGACGAATTGAGACAGTGCCGGTACCATGGTTCAAATCGTAAAGACGCAAGTTTATAAGCTCTGACCGCCGCATGCCAGTAGAATAAAGAGTTTCTAAAATCGCCCTGTCTCGCAAGCCCAAAGGTTTTGTAATATCCGGAATCATCATGATTTTTTCAACCTCAGAAATTGTCAGAATATCTCTTGGAAGTCTTTTTTCCAGTTTTGGTAAAACAAGATCAGCAGCTGGATTTGAAGATAAATACTTATTTCGTGTCAGCCAACGAAAAAAAGATTTGATTGACTGAAGGCGGGTATATTGGCTTTGAACGCTTAGAAGTTTACCTCGAGAGCTATTGTTATAATAAATAAAGCGCTGGTAACGCTCTAAAATAGAGTTGGTAATTTGATCTGGCCGCGTAAGATTACGCTCTGCAAGCCATTGAAAAAAGAAGCGCAGATTTCTTTCCCGCAATGAAAGAGTGTGATTTGAAAAATTTCTGATTTTCATCCAATCGAAAAAAGATTTAAAAAGATGGCTAAAGCCCTGTGGTTCATCAGTTTCCCATGCTGAATCCTGCTTTTTGCTCATTACAAAACCCCTCGAAGACCCGCGCCTTCCTTTTTAGCTGCTAAAGGTAAAGGGAAAATAGGGTTATGACGAAAATTAGGATATGATACCGGTTTTGGTTGTATCCAGATACGTGCGTTTTTTTCGAAAGTTTCAGTTTTTTCCTCTGAAACACTTTTACTATCAGAGTTTTCTTGACATCCCAACCCCTCCCCAAACCTACCCCAATGGCCCCCCAATGGACCCCCCAACCCATCCTTTAACCCCCACAAAGTTGAAATCGTAGCATTGGATTCTTCACGTTTTAGGGCTTCGATATCAATCAAACCCGGCAAGAAAAGCTTTCCATCTTTGCCTTTGCCATCATAAATGAGTTCATACATGAAACGCTGTCCACGACCACCGTAATGAGCTAAAACATATTCACGTTCAATGAGCCTTTCCAAGTGAACCCTGATTTGATCATAGCTCCAGCCTAGTTTTTCAATGAGTTCTGATCGATAAAAGCGGTATTCTTGTCTTTCAAGCTTTTTTTCTTTACAAGCTTCCAGAACCATTTCATCTAGCAGCATGAGAAAACGGCGGGTTTGCGGCGGAAGCTCATCTAAACTACGACCCAGAACTTCATGAGCCAGGCGGTTCGCAATCTCGATATCATTAAAAGTCACAAGAAGACTTTGAACTGTTTTGCCTTTCCTGATTACCGGCTCTGGTTTTCTTTGAAACTGGTGAATTAAAGCTATTGCGTCAATGAGATTTAAGTATTTCTCATGGTCACGGCGCAATCTGGTTTTGTCATCAAGAAATGTAAGCAGATTTGAATATGGGTTAATTACTGGAATTGGCTTCAAGAGGCGTTGAACGTTCTTATGAAGCTTCAGAATTTCGGGACGCTCTGAACGAGCGAGAAACCCGGCCAATGTACGCTTTTCACGTTGTATTCGATGAATGGCTCGTGTTTGTTCGCGGCTTTCATCGACAGAAAGCATGATACAACGGTTTTGTAATTCCTCGTCGATATCGATGTTGGTAGTTGTAACGAAGATCATTACAGGCCCTTCGACGTGGTATTCATTGGTAACGAGTCTTCCTGTGGATGGGTCTTTACCGGTAGAAGCGATGGTAAGCTCCCCTTCGCTTTGTAACAGCTTGAGGGCATAAGAAGCGCGTTCCGCGCCTTCTTCTTCGACTATTGCCAGAATCTTGTGCTTAAGGTTGGTTTCACCCATGTAAAATAGTGATTGGCCGGTCATTGCAGAATACTTTACTCGCTCTTCATCAGGCATAAAAGCCAAAACGGCTTCCATGAGTGAGGTTTTGCCAGCGGCGGAAGATGATTGAATGATGACTGCAAGTGGATTTTCAAGCTTTCGAGACACAGCGGCTAAATAGCCGATGAGCTTATTGGTTTCCTCACCAACGACACCGCATTTTTCAAAGTCGGCTAAGACTCTTTGTAAAATATTGGGGCTTTGAAGCACTTCCAAAGCTTCTTTACGCTCTTCAGGGGTTAACACAACTTCCTTTTCTTTTGGCTCAAGAAGTGATTTGATTTGTTGATCTTGAAGCTCTTCGAGTTTCAGAAGAACTTTTCCAAGGTCAAGCTTTATAACTTCTTCTTTTAGCCGTAATTCTTCACAAGTTTGTTTAATAAAAACCGTTCTACATCTTGCCGAATAAAGATCGAAGGTATCAACGTGAAAGCGCTCACCCTGGGAAACATGTATGTTCACTTTGAGCTGGTCGTAGCTCATGTTCTTTGCAAGGCCACGAATTCGCCAACGACGATCAGTTATTCGAATTATGACTTCAGCATCCCCGGCAACATAGTCAAGGGGAACCGATGAAGGTTGTAACGTATATTTTGTGTCAGGCGGTAAAACGCTGACTTTTTCTTTAGCTGTTTGGATGGGTATTTCTGGCGTTGATGACGTCTCTGTAATTTTTTTCTCCATATTTGACTCAGTATCGATCTTGGAAACATAAGGTTTTTCCTCTCTTTCTGAAATGATTGGAGCATTCAGAGCTTCGGAAGTGTCGATTGCTTGCCGGTTTCCCTTGCCGAGCCAAACAGCGTTTCTGATAAGCACATCAAGCGACTTTTCAGGTGATTTCTCCTTCAATGCGTATTCGTTTGCGTCCATGCCATGAGGAAAAAGGATTCGGGAGCATTCGAAACCTTCTTCGATAAGTTGTTTGGAAAGTTCTTCAGCGGCCTTGTCACCTGCTTTGTCGCGGTCGTAAGCGATGAGAACCTTTTCAACGCCATGTTTTTTGAAAGCGGCCAGGTGATCCGGTGTGAAGCCGTTCACCCCGTAGGAAGCTGTGACATTGCGGAAACCTGCGCACCAAAAGGTTAAAGCGTCGATGATAGCTTCGCAAAGAATTATTTCTTTAGATGTTTTCAGAGCTTGGAAGTTGAAAACTCCTTTGTGAGGACCAGGAAGATAAAGATGATAAACTGTTCCGGTTCGTAAATGATCAAGAATTTTCCTGCCGTAGATTTCTGTCACCTGGTTGTTCTCATCAAAGATGGGGAACACTAATGCACCATTGAAATGCTCGTGGCCAGTGTCGCGAAGAATTCCAAGTTTCGCGAGTTTCTCGCGGACCGCCGCGCCTGTTTGGCGGTTTTTATCCGGAAGTCTGAAGCCAAGCGTACGGTTAGCATAGCCGACTTTGAAATGGTCCATCATTTCATCATTTTTCAGTTCTCGTTTTTCCAGGTAAGAAAGTGCTTCCGGGCTTTGTTTCAAGGTTTGGTGATAGTATTCTACGGTTTGCCGAAGTAGTTCTTGTTCTTCAGCGTTGAAATCTATTGGAGGCGGAAGTTTGGGAATTGTTGCGAATTTAATCGGTTTCCCAGTTGGTTTATTGCTGGGAATCACCCCTTCCCGTAGTATTTCCACCGCATGACGAAAACTCACACCTTCTGCTTTCATCACCCAATCAATGACCGTTCCACCGGTTCCACATGCCCCTAAACAATTCCAGAGATTCTTTGACGGTGTAATCACCAGGCTTGGTTTGTGGTCTTCGTGAAATGGACACAAGCCAAGAAGATCTTTTCCGTGGGGTTGAAGCTTGATTTCCAGCGCCTCGGCCAGCCGTTGAATGGGAATTTCACGCTTCAGTCGTTCTAATTCTTCGGGAGCGATTCGGGGCATATGGGAACCTCCTAAAAAAGTTGTCAAGTGAAATTTTTTCTTTTTATCGTCAAATAATTGCTTTATAATTATAACAGTATACTGTTATAAATCAAGAGAAAATTGGAGGTGTTTTCAAATGTTTGAAAATTGGTTTTATAATAGCAATATGCCCAGAAGATCAGATAACAAACCAAATGAACTTGGTATTCGCCTAGCCAGTTTTCGGAAGGCTGCTGGTTTGACACAAGCAGAAGTCGCCGAAGCGTTAAAAATCCCCCAGACTACGGTTTCTTTTTATGAACGAGAAGCCCCGTATTTACCTTCTCATATTCTAATTGAACTAACTCAATTGTTTGGTATTTCGGTTGAAGCGCTTCTTGGAATTGAGGATGAGGAGCAACGGAAACGAGGACCAAAAACCAAACTTGAAAGGCAATTTGACGCTATTAAACAAATGCCCCCATCAAAGCAGCAGTTTATAAGTAAACTCCTTGGTGAAATCTTAGTAGCAAACGTAAACCAGTAGATAGAAAGGCTTAAAGAGGAGCGCAAGTTGGTGAAAAAATCTGTTTATCTCGAAACATCAGTGATCAGCTATCTTGTCGCTGACCCCAGCCCTGATTTAATTATAGCTGCTCATCAGAAAATCACTTCAGATTGGTGGCATCACCATAGACATAAATTCGATCTTACGATTTCAGCCTTTGTCGAACGTGAAATAAGTATGGGAAACGCTAGATTAGTAAAAAAAAGACAAGAAATAATCGCTTCCGTTCGCTCGATCACTTATACGCCAGAAGCTTCACAACTAGCGAAAGCTCTTATTAAAAAAGGCCCTTTGCCTGAAACAGCTGAGGTCTATAGCGCTCAGCAAAACTGTTACGCTTTTTCTCAGATAAACTGATACATTTTTTTGTTTCAATTAATTTTGGTAACGCTGGTTGAGAACAAGCCACTTGCCGCAATAATTTGAAACCATCAGAC
>JADFXM010000121.1 GCA_015233565.1 Candidatus Rifleibacteriota bacterium | reverse complement strand
CAGAGGCCCTCCATGATTTGGTTTCAAGATTTCATGGCAAAATTCGAATAAGCAGAATCGAAGTTAGAAAAAAACATTAGATGAAGAACAAGGAGAGTAACCCCAATTATTAATGGATAATTCCTGCATCTCCATATTGAAATGAGCAAAAAAAAAGCATATACTTATAAATTAGCAAACACGTTCTATTTAAGATGTTTACCGATTTGGTGAAAATCTACACCAGTTTGGTGGGAAATGTCAATTTTTTTCTTCTTAAAATCTCTCCGTTTTGGAAAAAATAATGAAATCTGAAAATGTAAAGAAATCTGATAAAAATGTAAATTCTCGCAGGAAAAATGCTGATTTTTCCAAACGTTTAGGTGAAAAAATTGGGAAATTGGCATCGAAAGTCGGCGGGAAGCAAGCTCTTGCAAAGAAGCTTAAAATCTCCGGAACCAATTTATATCGTTATATTTCCGGGGAACGTTCCATTCCGGATTATCTTTTACCCGAATTGGCAAAAGAACTCGACATTTCGTTGGATAATCTTTTTATTGTCGACTCCCCAGCCAATCAAAATTTCTCCAAATTGGATGAGTTTTCCCCTAAATCAACTTCTGAGCCTGAACGAGAATGTTATTCAGGGAGTAAACATCCTCATTTTCTTCTTCTCAAAGATGTTCTAGGGAATTTGAAGCTTGACAAGGAACTTCTGTGCCGGGAGTTTGATCGAAATTTCAACGATCTGGCATTTTCCAAAATAAGCGATGATACGATGGAACCGACGCTAAAGTCGGGAGACATTGTTTTGGTCGATCTCCAGAAAAAATCAGCTGAATCGGGAGGGCTCTATGCAGTTCAGACTCAGGCACAGCTCTATTTCAGAAGGATTCAACCGCTTCCTGATCAGCGAATGGAAATAATTTGTGACAATTCGGCCTATAAATCATTTCCGATCGAAACTATTGAATTGAAAAGTGGATTTTTCATACTGGGAAGAATAATAAGCGTCTGGAGAAGAGCAGTGGTTTGATTTCTATTGGAGCGACTTTGTTTCTCCGTTTTTGCCTTCAGGGAATCTGTAAAAAATTAGGGTTATTTGTGAAAGAACAATACTCAAAAGCCCAGCCAATAATCGTCAAACTTCATTATTTTTTCTTTTCATCCGGATAGCCTTGGTGTTCAGGAGGAACAGGGCAATTTCTCTCTATGATTATTCCTTTTTCAAGTGCTTTCTGAAACATTTCTTCGGTGCGTCGTTGACCTTCGTTGAAATTCTTTATTGCCTCTGAATTGTTCGCTTCAGATGATGTGCAATGTTCGACTTGTACGGAAATATCGTGAACTCGGCATTTGATTTTACCATCTTTGCTCAGATCGCCTTCGCTATAATACTCGCCTTTTTCGGGACACGAGAGCTCTTCCTTCAAATAGTGGCCTCTGACGAGCATGTTGAGAGTATCAGGAGTTATTGTGGAAATGCCGGGTGTGTTGTCACAATTGTACATTTCTATGGCGCCTAAAATACTTACCAGATTTTTACAACACACGTCATTAGAAGGGTTTCCTGTTCCACTTCCAGTCGATTCCGCTTTCGCCGCATGAACGCTGCACTTGACTGTTCCATCCCTTGTCAGATCGCCTTCACAGACATACTTCCCATTTTCCGGGCAGAATAACTCTTTTTTCAGATACCCGCCTTTGATAAGCACTTTAATTGTTTCGTCGGTGAGTTGTGAGATCATTTTTGGATTATCCAAATTGTACATCTCAATGGCTCCAAGAAGGATTTTGATATTCCTATTACATATTTCTCCAGGTTGGCTAACCATTGCATTTCCTGAAGGCTTTGTCATTTCACCATGAATGCTGCATGTAATTTTTCCATTCAACATCAAATTTCCTGAGCTGGAATATACTCCATTACTCGGGCAGGTGGAATTGCCATTCAGATATTTACTGGTAAGAAGCCTATTTAAAGTTTCTGAATTTATTTCAACTATACAATTTTCCAGATGATCACGATTGTACAATGTGAGACTCAATTGAATCTTTTTCATTCGATTTTGGCATTCGTTCCTGCTAACAGAAGAATTGAGCGACAAATTATTCCTTTCGTTCACTTTTCCTGCACGATTGCGGAATGAACTATAATCCAATCCAGTATAGGGTATATGGGAAGAATCTGGCAGTCTAAGCCATTGAGTTGAAGTGCCCTGAGAGAAAACGAATCCCGGGAACATTAAAAATACTAGTACAAACACCTGAAAATAACGATTATAGGGCATTTTTGTCTCCTTATGGAATAATATCTAAGGGTTCGCTTTCGAGTAAAACCACTTCGAATGTCACAGGAATTGTTTTTCTGGAATTCTGGGATGAAGGTCTAGGCAATCCTTTCAGAATTTGATTGTCTCAAAGTTTACCTGTAAAATCAAGTAAACAAGACTTAAAAAATTTTGTTATTAACAGAATGCTAACGAAACGCCCCGAAAAATTCCCAAAAATCCACTTTTTTTGTGTACCCACCCTATTTTTCGTCCTACGTTCCCGCATCAACAGCGAACAACTTTGTAATGAATTAAATTTACTGGCTTTTCCGACAGTCTATGACCTTGAGCTTAAGTTTAAGTAAAAAGAAATTGATTAGGTTCCTTGAAACATCTGGTTAAGTTTCGAACAAAATCTGACTAACTTTTCAACAATCCGAAGGATTGTTTTTTTGGAAAATGAAATGGCTTGGCAGAAATTGAATACGGGGCAATTTTTTTTAATTGGGTAAAACAGCTTGGAAACCAAGTTATCATAGATCACCAAAATTTTAGCAAAATTTGGTACAGGAGTTGCTCTAAGTTTCTTTATTTTAACAAAATTAAACTTCAAGGAGCTTTTTGTGCAATATTTTAACAAAATTCCGTCTCTGCAGGGGGTTAAAAACTTACCAACTCCATGAAGACGCTTGGGTAATATGCTATTATCCGCGAGAAAAATGAACCTTTGAAAATACATAGGGGTTTTACGAGAATAAAGTGGTAAAGTCGGAAAATTTTGAATGGACAAGAAGAATGTACCCTCTTCAATAATTAAGCAATTTGTTTAATGAGCATTGTACCCTTGAAATTACCATGTTATTGTTTTGCGAAGCTAAAGAATGAAAGATTGAAAGATTGAAAGATTGAAATATCAATGGGATTCCATCGGCGAAAAGAGTAAAAATACTTGACTTATAAACCTGCACCAACGCAAGTGCAGAAAATTTGGAAAAATTAATTTTTCGCGATTTTTTTTGAATTGTATGATTAATTGCCAAGGTCAATATGAATTTACTGTTTGTTGCTGGGATTTCATCAGGAATGAAGGAGCAAAAGTGGAAAATAAAAAAGTTGTTTTGGCATATTCTGGTGGTTTAGATACTTCTATTATCCTTAAGTGGTTGATAGAAAAAGGTTTTGAGGTTATTGCTTTCATAGGAGATGTTGGACAAAAGGAAGATTTTTTGAAAGCAAAAGAGAAAGCCCTTAAAATCGGGGCTTCAAAAGTGTATATTGAAGATTTAAAGCGTGAATTTGTGACAGATTTCATTTTCCCTGCTTTTAAAGCTAATGCGCTTTATGAGGGAAGGTATTTGCTTGGTACATCTATTGCTCGTCCGGTAATTGCCAAACACCAAATAGATATTGCCATTAAGGAAAACGCAAATTATGTATCACATGGGGCAACAGGGAAGGGAAATGATCAGGTTCGTTTCGAGCTGGCGTATTATGCTCTGAAACCCGACATTAAAGTGCTTGCACCCTGGAAAATGAGAGAATTTCTGAATGATTTCAAAGGAAGATCCGATATGCTTGACTACGCCATGAAGCATGGTATTCCGGTGACTGCATCAAAGTCCAAGCCTTATAGCGAAGACGACAATCTTCTTCATATCAGTCACGAAGCTGGAATTCTGGAAGACCCGGCAATGGAGTGCGCTGAAGACGTATATTCAAGAACTGTCTCGCCGGAAAAATCGCCTGATCAAGCCACCAGAATTAGCATCACTTTCAAGGACGGAATACCTGTTCAAGTTGAGAACCTCGACACCAAAGAAGTAAAAACAGACCCACTTGAGTTGTTTCAATTTCTCAACGAACTCGGCAGTTGCAATGGAATCGGAAGACTGGATATGGTGGAAAATCGTTTCATAGGTATTAAATCCAGAGGGGTATATGAAACACCTGGTGGTACAATTCTGCATGCAGCCCATCTGGACCTTGAAGGAATAGCCATGGACCGCGAAGTTATGAGATTGAGGGACATGTTAACCGCAAAAATTTCCGAACTCATTTACAATGGTTTTTGGTTCAGCCCGGAAATGGATTTTTTGATGTCCGCAATAAACAAGAGTCAGGAAGTTATTGACGGGACAGTAATTCTGAAATTGTACAAGGGAACTGCTTATCCTGTCGCCAGAGTAAGCGACAGTTCATTGTACGATCAGGATATTTCATCAATGGATAAGGAGGGTGGTTATGATCAAATGGACTCACAGGGGTTTATCAAGGTAAATGCGATCAGATTGATGGCCCACCACAAAATCATGAAAAAAAATAAAAAATAATACAAACATGAACGAAAATAAATCAAATCCGATGTGGGGAGGGCGTTTTACATCCAGCCCTTCGGAAATAATGCAGAAAATTAACTCTTCGATTTCTTTTGATAAGCGTCTGGCTCATCAGGATATTCAAGCTTCCCGGGCACATTGCAGCATGCTTGTGTCTTGCAAAATTATAAATTCAGAGGATGGTACAAAGATTCTCAATGGTCTAGATCAAATCGAAGGGGAAATTGCGTCAGGCAGTTTTCAGTTTAAGACTGATCTTGAAGATATTCATATGAATATTGAAAATCGTTTGGCGCAAATCATTGGCGCTCCTGCTGGAAAACTGCATACTGCAAGATCTCGAAACGATCAAGTTGTTACAGATTTTAAGCTGTGGGTTCGCGATTCTATTGACCAGACCAGCGACTCACTTCTTTCTTTGCAAAAAGCACTAGTGGCGCAGGCAACTGTTCACACTGGCACAATCATGCCGGGATACACCCATTTACAGGCTGCGCAACCTATCACGCTAGGTCATCATTTGATGGCTTATTGCGAAATGTTTGGTCGTGACCGGTCAAGATTCGCCGACGCAAGACGAAGGATGAATGAATGTCCCCTTGGTGTAGCCGCCCTTGCTGGAACCACTTTTCCTATTGATCGAAATCAGACATCGGAAGGACTTGGATTTGACCGACCGACCGGAAATTCGCTTGACACAGTTTCCGATCGGGATTTTGCTCTTGATTACCTTGCAGCAGCGTCAATTTCGGCGATTCATCTTTCTCGCTTTGCAGAAGAGATGATTCTCTGGTGCTCACCTCAGTTTCGGTTTATCACTTTACCAGATGCTTTCACAACCGGCAGCTCAATAATGCCGCAGAAAAAAAATCCTGATGCGGCAGAATTAATACGTGCCAAAACGGGTCGGATTATAGGTGATCTGACATCGCTTCTGGTTGTCATGAAAGGGCTTCCATTGGCATACTCGAAAGACATGCAGGAAGACAAGGAACCGGTATTTGATGCGCATGATAGTCTTAATCTCGGTCTTTGCGCTATGCAGGGAATGATTAGTGAAATGCAGGTTCATTCTGAAAATATGCTTCAGGCGGCAAGGATCGGTTTTCCTGAGGCGACAGATCTGGCCGATTGGCTGGTCTGCCAACTGAATATTCCGTTCAGAAACGCTCATGCCATTAGTGCTAAAATAGTCCAGAAAGCGGAGGACCATGGATGCGATTTGAAGGGACTTGACTTGTCCGTTATGAAAACCGTTGAACCTCGAATTCATGAAGGTATTCTCGAAATACTATCAATCGATTCATGTGTAAACAGACGAAAGAGTCACGGGGGAACCGCACCAGAAAGTGTTCGGAAACAAATCAATCAATTTAATCTAGCAAACAAATAGTCTGCTTTTTTCCTCCGCCTTAAATTTGCAATTTTTTGATTCCCGAAAGCATTCGAAGGTTCTGCGAGGCTAAAGATTGAATTGCAACGGATACCACTGGAGGAGGCACTTCGGCAACTGAAAGTGAAGCATAAAGGATGAAAACCTCCATGAAAAAACAGAATTCCCAAATTATATCCGGGGTTTTGTGGGATTTTAATTTTTAAGAATACGATGCAAAATAATAAAATTAAACTTGTTTTGGAAGATGGAACTGAATTTGTTGGAAAATCATTTGGATTCAATAAGTCAGTAGCAGGTGAAGTTGTTTTTAATACCGCAATGACTGGTTATCCGGAAAATCTTTCGGATCCTTCGTACACCGGGCAGATTCTTGTTGCCAATTACCCTTTAATTGGCAACTACGGCGTTCCTGATGACGAAAAAGAGAACGGATTATCAAGATATTTTGAATCCGATAAAATGAGGATAACAGCGCTTGTTATTTCAGATTATTCTTTTTATTATAGCCACTGGAATTCCAATAAAAGTCTGGCCACATGGTTAAAAGAGAATAAAGTCCCAGGAATTTATGGTATCGATACTCGCGCATTAACGAAGATTTTGCGAGAAAAAGGAGCCATGCCCGGAAAAGTTATTTTCAATGAAAAGGATGTTGAATTCTGGGATCCAAACAAAGATGATTTAGTTAACTCAATTTCCACAAAAGAAGTTCAGATTTATGGAAAAGGGAAAACAAAAATAATTCTTGTTGATTGTGGTTGCAAGAATAACATCATTAGATGCTTTATTAAACGTGATTGTACGGTAATAAAAGTCCCGGCGGAATATAATTTTTTGAATGATGATTTTGATGGTCTATTTATCTCAAATGGGCCAGGTGACCCAAAGAAGTCAACAAAAACTATTGAGCATGTCAAAATAGCTTTGACCATTGGAAAACCAATATTCGGTATTTGTCTCGGATGCCAAATTCTCGCGCTGGCCTCCGGTGCAGATACATTCAAATTAAAATATGGCCACCGAAGTCACAATCAGCCTGTTCTGAATGTTGGTACAGATAGGTGTTACATAACTTCCCAAAATCATGGTTTTGCAATTGATATGAAATCAATGCAAAGAGACTGGGCACCAATGTTCGTTAATCTGAATGACAACACCTGCGAAGGAATTAAGCACATTTCCAAACCTTTTTTTGCGGTTCAGTTTCATCCGGAAGCATCCAGTGGTCCTACAGATACAGAATATTTGTTTGATGAATTTTTATCGCTGATAAAAAAACAAAATGAATCCCCATGCGGGGGGTGAATCAGAACAGATGAGTAACATGGATAAAAGCATAAAAAAAGTAATAGTTCTTGGCTCAGGTGCTCTAAAAATTGGTGAAGCCGGGGAATTTGATTATTCCGGCTCTCAGGCGTTGAAGGCGTTGAAAGAAGAAGGAATAAAAACAGTTCTGATAAATCCCAATATTGCTACAATTCAAACTTCTGAAGGAATTTCGGATAAAATTTATTTTCTTCCTGTAAATCCTTACTTTGTTGAAAAAATTATTGAAAAAGAAAAAGCCGACGGCTTGCTTTTAGCCTTTGGCGGACAAACTGCGTTGAACTGCGGAATTGCTCTTCATAAAAAGAAGGTGCTTGAAAAACATAAAATTCGGGTTTTAGGAACGCCTATCCAAGCTATTATTGATACAGAAGATAGAGAATTGTTTGTACAAAAACTTGACCAGATTTCCGTAAAATCCGCTAGAAGCGTTGCGGTTAATAATCTGGATGATGCTAATGCAGCGGCTAAAAGTCTCGGCTATCCACTGATAGTCAGAGCTGCGTATACTCTTGGTGGACTTGGAAGCGGATTTTGTAATGACGAAAAAGAATTACAATCACTTGCATCCAAAGCATTTTCTTATTCCGACCAAATTCTTCTTGAAGAGTCTTTAAAAGGGTGGAAAGAGGTGGAGTATGAAATCGTTCGCGATAAGTATAACAACTGTATTGCTGTTTGCAACATGGAAAACTTTGATCCGCTTGGAATTCACACTGGTGAAAGCATTGTTGTCGCACCATCTCAAACACTTTCCAACGTGGAATATCACAAGTTAAGAGAAATTGCCATTAAAATTGCCAGACACGTCGGAATAATCGGTGAATGTAATGTACAATATGCTCTTGATCCAAACTCCGAAGAATACAGGGTTATTGAGTTAAATGCCCGCTTATCCCGATCAAGTGCTTTGGCATCCAAGGCAACCGGCTACCCCCTTGCATTTGTGGCCACCAAGTTGGGGCTTGGTTATGGACTCCATGAATTAAAAAACAGCATTACAAAAACGACTTCCGCTTTTTTTGAGCCGGCATTAGATTATATTGTCTGCAAAATTCCCCGCTGGGACTTAAATAAATTCCATGGGGTGTCAAAAGAAATTGGAAGCAGCATGAAAAGTGTTGGTGAAGTAATGGCAATCGGTCGGACCTTTGAAGAAGTTATTCAAAAGGGGCTAAGAATGATAGGGCAGGGGATGCATGGCTTTATCGGCAATAAAGACATGTCATTTGAAGATATTGACAAAGAGCTTTCCAACCCAACCGATTTAAGAATATTTGCAATTGCTGACGCCTTGGAAAGAGGTGATTCAGTTGACAGGATAAATGAATTAACAAAAATTGATAAATGGTTTTTGGTTAAACTGAAAATAATAATCGATATTAAGAATGATCTGACGAGCTTTGATAATATAGAATCCGTCCCAAAAGAGTTATTAATAGAAGCAAAACAAGCGGGGTTCTCTGATTTCCAAATTGCACGATTTGTTTTAAGAAGCGATTCGGCCAGCATTGGCAAGGATGCAATTAAAATCAGGGAATATAGAAAGAAAAATAATATTGTACCAGTTGTTAAACAAATTGACACGGTTGCTGCAGAGTATCCGGCTAAAACAAATTATCTTTACGTGACGTACAGTGGTGCTGAAAATGATATTACTTTTGAAAAAGATAAGCAGTCCGTTATCGTATTAGGATCCGGTGCTTACAGGATTGGCAGCAGCGTTGAGTTCGACTGGTGCTGTGTTAATGCGATCAATACAATTAAAAAAGAGGGACATCGCTCGGTAATGATAAATTATAATCCCGAAACAGTCAGTACTGACTACGATATTTGCGATAGATTATATTTTGAAGAATTATCATTTGAGCGGGTAATGGATATTGTTGACTTTGAAAACCCGAGGGGATTAATCCTTTCGATGGGTGGGCAAATTCCAAACAACCTGGCAATGCGTTTGCATGAACAGAAGGTAAGAATATTAGGGACATCCCCTGTTTCAATAGATAAAGCAGAGAATAGGCACGTTTTTTCCGCAATGCTCGATGAACTTGAAATAGACCAGCCAAGATGGAAAGAATTATCAAGTGTCAAAGATGTCTTTGAGTTTTCCGAAAATGTCGGATTTCC